>CANLZY010000189.1 GCA_947495685.1 uncultured Tropicimonas sp. | reverse complement strand
GCCGCGAAAGCCCCGATTGGCTCGAACCCTGGACCGGCACGTGAGGCGGAAAATGATCGAACCGGGCTTGCCAGACCTATCTGTCGGGAAACAGTGCGCGTTGCTGTCGATCTCACGGTCTTCGTTTTACCATGAGCCGCCGCTTACCGATCCGACCCTGGATTTGATGCGCCTGATCGACACGCAGTTCCTTGAAACCCCG
>CANLZY010000188.1 GCA_947495685.1 uncultured Tropicimonas sp. | reverse complement strand
GCTGCTGGCCGAACAGATGATGGATGTCTCGACACTGAAGGAAATGCTGGGATCGAGCCAGTGGAACGCCAATGGTCATAGACTCACCGTCAGTTGGCGGCCCGGTAGCGTCGCCGAACGAGAGACAGAGAACAATAGTAACGCATTGCTATTATTCAACATCATTGCGGCAACCGACCGCTTCGAGCCTAAGGCGGACATGGT
>CANLZY010000187.1 GCA_947495685.1 uncultured Tropicimonas sp. | reverse complement strand
CCGCAAGCCCGCGAAGGGGCACAGGATTTACCCCTGTTTGCTGCGCGGCTTGCAGGTGGTTCGACCGAACCAGGTCTGGGCGGCGGACATCACCTACCTGCCAATGCGACGCGGGTTCCTCTACCTGGTCGCCATCATGGACTGGTACACCCGCAAGGTCTTGGCCTGGCGCATTTCCAACACGCCCCCTCTCGGCGATTGCCC
>CANLZY010000186.1 GCA_947495685.1 uncultured Tropicimonas sp. | reverse complement strand
TCCGGCAGGCGATGCTTGCATCGCCGAGAGGAACCAGCCCGGCGGGCTCCGCCCGTTCTTGCCTCAAACTGTCCCCCGGACAGTTTGCCGCCTTCGGCGGACCGGCGCGAACTCCCAAAAGAGGATTTTCAACCTGTCGGCCCGCTTGGCCCGGAAAACAAACACGGTGCCGGTGAAAGGATCTTCCTGCAGCACCGACTGCACC
>CANLZY010000185.1 GCA_947495685.1 uncultured Tropicimonas sp. | reverse complement strand
GTTGCCGATTCTGGCAAACCCCTCCGCAGCTTTCTCCAACACGCCCCGCGCCTCGTCCATATGCCCGCCCATCGCGAAGACCTGGCCGAGCATGGCGCCAATTACACCAATCCCGTCCGGCCGGTCGAGATTCAGGCTGATGTTGAAGGCCTCGGCCAACTCGTCATGGATGGTCTGGATCGCGCCACTCTCGTGATCGCCGCGCTGAA
>CANLZY010000184.1 GCA_947495685.1 uncultured Tropicimonas sp. | reverse complement strand
CCGGTGATCGACGTGAAGACCCTGCATGCGAAGATCGGAGAGCTGACGCTGGAGAACGATTTTTTGTCCGGCGCGCTTGGAAAGGCGGGTCTGTTGCCGAGCGCAAAAAGATGATCGATCGCACAGCGACGGTCAGTGTCGGTCGTCAGGCCAAGGTGCTGGGGATCAGCCGGGGTAGCGTCTCCTACAAGCCGCGCCCGGTGTCGGAC
>CANLZY010000183.1 GCA_947495685.1 uncultured Tropicimonas sp. | reverse complement strand
ATGGCTTTGTGGCATCGGCGCGTGTCGCAGGCACCGTCGGCGGTGACCGTTCCAATCCGCTCGTCCGACGGGATCTGGTCGAGCAAGTCCGGCAGCACGGGGCTGTCCACTGCGTGGCAGTGGTTTGCGCGCCAACCATGAGAGCGGCCTTCGCGACCGGGGGGGACTTCCACGGCACGGATGTCGGATGTGGCCGGATCCATGGCAAGA
>CANLZY010000182.1 GCA_947495685.1 uncultured Tropicimonas sp. | reverse complement strand
AGGGACCGGCGGATCTCGGCCGCTGTCGGTTCAAACAGACTTGGCAATGAGTGATCGAAGTATTCGGACAGCGACGTAAGCAGAGCCGTCTGCCCAATCTCGCCAAGGTCGGACCGAAACCCCAGCCGCAGACTATTTTCATCAATCGCCTGCGTGATCCCGGACAGGACTCCGGGAACACTGTCGAGATCGGTGATCCCGCGCGCCGCCAT
>CANLZY010000181.1 GCA_947495685.1 uncultured Tropicimonas sp. | reverse complement strand
GCCGAGAGTTGGTTCGGCTGAAGGTCGAAACGCTCCGCCACGGCATTCACCGTCGCGCCGGGTTCCAGTGTCTCCACAACAGCCCGCGCCTTCACGTCATCCGGCCACCGCCGGTGCCCCGACGCATAGATCTCGACGCCCAACGATCTGAGAAACGAATTCTGAGCACACATTGCGAAACGCACTCCCCATCATGAGATGGCAGAGATCTC
>CANLZY010000180.1 GCA_947495685.1 uncultured Tropicimonas sp. | reverse complement strand
TCGTTAAGTTGCGGCAGGTTGAAGTTCTGATGGGGCAAGGGATGCCTCGAATTGATGCGATCAGACAGATCGCCGTTTCTGAGCAAACCTACTATCGCTGGAAGAAGAAGTACGGCGGAATGGGCACGGAACAACTGAAAGGGTAATCACCCCCGAAAGTGAGGGGATGCGGAAGTAGAATTTTCTCGGCAGGATGATCGAGGAGATTCCTATG
>CANLZY010000179.1 GCA_947495685.1 uncultured Tropicimonas sp. | reverse complement strand
CACCGGTAATAGGTCTGCTCCGTGATGCGCACCTCGCGGATCGCATCAACACGCGCCATGCCTTGCCCGACAAGTACTTCAACCTGCCGCAACTTCTGAACTATTTCCTCGGGGTTCCGGGCATTCCTCGGACCAATGGCCGAACGCCCTCCAATGCCGCTTGTTCGCCATTCTCTGTCCTCCGTTCCCTAAACATAACGGTGGACCAGTTCAGATG
>CANLZY010000178.1 GCA_947495685.1 uncultured Tropicimonas sp. | reverse complement strand
GGACCAGCAGGGTCAGCGGGCCATCTGCGCGGCGATAGGGAATCTGGACGGCCAGGGTCTTCTGCCTCCTGCATAGGATGGGAAAATCCGGAACTGGCCAGTCCAGCCCCGCAAGCCGGAGCAGACTGGTTAACCATCCCCGCGGTCTGGCGCAGGGGGAGCTTGAGGAGACCCTTGATCGACAGGCAGACTTGGATGGCGGCATCAGAGAAGACCGG
>CANLZY010000177.1 GCA_947495685.1 uncultured Tropicimonas sp. | reverse complement strand
GCGCCGTTGCCGGTGACACCGGCCAGTTGCCGAAGGTTGTATCCCACCTTCAAGCACGCCGTGTCGCCCATCGTGCTATCGTCGCCCAGGGTGAAACGCCGGGTGTTCGGGGGCTTGGTATAGAGGGGGAAGTCCCCGGTATGCTGGAAGAACGGCCGCTGGTAGAGGTCGATCCCGGCGAAGTTCTTCATCATGTTGGCGCCGTCGACCAGGTAGGC
>CANLZY010000176.1 GCA_947495685.1 uncultured Tropicimonas sp. | reverse complement strand
ATGCATGAGAGGGCGCATGCTGCTGGTCGGTTATTGCTTCGGCATCCGGCCGGAACGACGGCTCTGCGAGGAGGTGCATCTGAACCTGGCCTATCGCTGGTTCTGCCGCCTCGAGCTGAACGACCGAGTGCCGGACCATTCCACATTCTCGAAGAACCGGCACGGCCGCGTCCGCGAGAGTGAGCTGCTGCGCCATTTGATCGAGACGACGGTGGCGCG
>CANLZY010000175.1 GCA_947495685.1 uncultured Tropicimonas sp. | reverse complement strand
GCGATTGTCTGCAATCGCTGAGAGGGGGCGAAGAGCGCATTCTTTCTCGTCAGGGCAATTGGGCGGATCAAATTCTCGACGCAGTTGGAGTCGATTTCGACACGACCGTCGTGGAGGAAGGCCTGCAACCCGTCCCAGTGGCGGTGGATATAGGCGAGTTTCTCGCCCAGGCGGGATTTGGAGGAGATGCGAGGGCGCTGTGCCTGCAGCCAGTCGCCG
>CANLZY010000174.1 GCA_947495685.1 uncultured Tropicimonas sp. | reverse complement strand
AGTCCCTTGCCGTGAGGCTCTGGCCCATCAATTTCACACAATGCATCCTTTCGCCGGGAAATCGATCCCCCGGATCGTTTTCTGAGCCGGCTCAAATCTCGACGCGGCTGCTGCGGTGGTATTCGCTCCATCGCCGCCATAAAGTACGGCCCAGGTAACTTGATGCGTTTACAGCTTCGTTCCTGGCGATAGCTCCCGCACTCGCAGGCTTCCACGTCT
>CANLZY010000173.1 GCA_947495685.1 uncultured Tropicimonas sp. | reverse complement strand
CGCCGCCGTTCTGGACTGGTTCACCCGGCGTGTCCTGGCATGGCGGGTGTCGATCACGCTGGAAGCCGATTTTTGCATACAAGCTGTGGAGGAGGCGCTGGCACGTCACGGCACGCCCGAGATCTTCAACACGGATCAGGGCAGCCAGTTCACCTCGGCCGACTTTATCAAGGTGCTGGCCGCGCGCGAGATCAAGATCAGCATGGATGGCAAGGGCGCCT
>CANLZY010000172.1 GCA_947495685.1 uncultured Tropicimonas sp. | reverse complement strand
CCTATGCAGGAGGCAGAAGACCCTGGCCGTCCAGATTCCCTATCGCCGCGCAGATGGCCCGCTGACCCTGCTGGTCCCCTCCCGGGCATTGCATTGCAAAACCCTGCCGGTCAACGGACAGGACCGGGATCAAGGTCCTCGGCGACGGCGCATGGCAGGCGCGCAAGCATGGGGTGCAGGGCCGACGCCAATCACTGCCCGGCAGGCGATGCAAAGCGTCGCTG
>CANLZY010000171.1 GCA_947495685.1 uncultured Tropicimonas sp. | reverse complement strand
CCAGATCGAGCCCGCAAGCCATCGGATCAGTCACCGCCGATGGAGCCCATGACACACGCAAATGCCATGACGCAATTTCAGCGCGTGGTGCCAACGCTGTCATCCCGCCGCGCAAGAACGCCAAGCCGTGGAAGCCGTCGAGCGCCGGAGCCATCGCTCGGAACGAAACGGTCAATGCATCGCGATACCTGGGCCGAATTTCATGGCGAAGGTGCAGCGGATACCAC
>CANLZY010000170.1 GCA_947495685.1 uncultured Tropicimonas sp. | reverse complement strand
GAGGCGATCAAGGTTCACGGAAGAACAGATCATCGGCATTCTGAAAGAACACCAAGCCGGGCTTGGGGCGCAGGAACTTTTCCGCAAGCATGGCGTGAGCGATGCGACCTTCTAGAAATGGCGTGGAAAGTTCGGCGGCATGGAAGTGTCGGATGCCAAGAAGCTCAAAGCTCTTGAGGCTGAAAATGCCAAACTCAAGAAGCTGCTGGCCGAACAGATGATGGATGT
>CANLZY010000169.1 GCA_947495685.1 uncultured Tropicimonas sp. | reverse complement strand
TACCGATGGCGGCACCATGGCGAACGGCCCATCGCAGAACGCCTCGGTCGTCTCGGCAGGACCGGTCTTGATGAAGACCGCGTCCGAATGCGGCGGCGCCAGGGCGTTGTTGCAGAATTCGATCTGTAGAGGAGTCTCTTTGCGAATCCATTCCGTTAGACGCTCTGCATGAGCAAACCACCTGCCGCCCGCGACCGCACGACGAACGGGTCCAGCTATCGAGCCATTGAGGCG
>CANLZY010000168.1 GCA_947495685.1 uncultured Tropicimonas sp. | reverse complement strand
CCCGGCGCAGGCGACAACGGCACAAGGACCTCGCGGGTCCGGCGCTGCGTCTCCTGCACGCAGTCGGTGACAATGGTCCTCCCACCGGAGACGCCGTGTTCATCCCGAAGCCGGGCATGGATGCGTTTGGCGGTGTGCCGTTGTCTTTTGACACCCCGTTTGTCGTCTTCGAGGATCTGATCGACAATCGGAATGCACGGATCAAGCTTCGGGCGGACAGGCAAAACAGTTCGA
>CANLZY010000167.1 GCA_947495685.1 uncultured Tropicimonas sp. | reverse complement strand
TCGGATACGAAGTCCAAAGACCGCCGCTGGTTTGGGCCTTGCGGGATCGCCATTGGCGCTCTGGTGCCCACGGCACGACACCTCCATGCCGCCACACATCGAGCGCCACTTAATGGGATGGATGTCTCTCCCGCCATCGACAACGCTGCGGGTGTGACGCAGCGGAATGATGCGGCGGCCATTTGCACCGCTTTGATGCTGCCGACCATGAAGTTCGTGCCGACCAAGTCAGAGGAGCAGC
>CANLZY010000166.1 GCA_947495685.1 uncultured Tropicimonas sp. | reverse complement strand
TTGGAGGCTGTGACGGGCGAGCAGACGGTCAGCGAGTTGGCCAGTCGGTTCGGCGTGCATCCCACGATGATCCACCAGTGGACACGGGCCTTGCTCGAGGGCGCGTCGGGCGTGTTCGAGAGAGGTCGCCGGAAAGTCCCTGAAGTCGATGGAGAGCAGGTCAAAGACCTGCATGCCAAGATCGGGGAGCTGGCCGTCGCCAACGATTTCTTGGCCATATGAGGGGATCGTGGCCCCGGTGG
>CANLZY010000165.1 GCA_947495685.1 uncultured Tropicimonas sp. | reverse complement strand
TGGCGCCAGGGCTATATCGATTGCCAGGAGACGATCTACGCCATCCGCCACCTGGCCGTCGCCGGCCACGTGCTGGACGATCAGGCGCTGCTGGACCGGGCGAAGGAATGGCTCCTCGCCGTCGCCGACTGGGACCCCAGGGGCACCACATCGCGTGCCTATACCGACGAATGGGCCTTCCGGATCACCGATGCGCTCGCCTGGGGCTATGACTGGCTGTACAACGAGCTGACACAGGACGAACG
>CANLZY010000164.1 GCA_947495685.1 uncultured Tropicimonas sp. | reverse complement strand
ACATCTCTGATCTCCTTCGTGTTGAAGATCGGCAGACAACAAATCGTAGCTTGCGTCAGTGTCCGGTTTTCGGGGGGGTAGCTCAAGCTTCGTCGCCCCCACCTCGGCTTGCCGGATTGACCGGGTCGCCTCGACATCGACGATGACGCCGTGATCCGTGTCGATCAGGTAGTTGTCGGAATAGCTGAAGAATGCCGGGCCCTTACGGGCAGCGGTCCACTGGCTGGCCGGGTCGGAATGCGAGGTG
>CANLZY010000163.1 GCA_947495685.1 uncultured Tropicimonas sp. | reverse complement strand
CGCCGGTTTCGATGTGTTGGCCTTACGATACAGTGCCTCGATGCCCATGCGCTTCATCCGTTGCCCGGCAGTGCATTGCGCAGCAATGTCACGAAAGGAGGCGTGGCAACGTGCAGCCGCCCGACTTTGAACCCTTCCTGGACCAACGGGCCCTGTAACATCCGGCTGCCCGCGAAGGGAAATTCCATGTGCAGTTTGTCGATCCGGTGCATCAGCTTCAGATCGGCGTCCGACACCGGGCGCGGCTTGTAG
>CANLZY010000162.1 GCA_947495685.1 uncultured Tropicimonas sp. | reverse complement strand
CCGAACGCGGATGCCCGCAAGATTACCCGCGAAGAGCATGAAGATGCCCGGCAAGTCGCCCGAGATATTGCGAAGACCGCGCAATACGTCTTCTCGATGAAGCTGCGCAAGAAGGTCGAGATGCTCTTCGCCCACCTCAAGCGGACCCTCGGTCTCAACCGGCTCCGATTACGGGGACCAAGCGGCGAAAAAGACGTTCGCTTCGGGCTTACGCGGCCCCACCGGGGCCACGGTCCCGGCTCACTCCTTCTCGCTGCCACCGCCC
>CANLZY010000161.1 GCA_947495685.1 uncultured Tropicimonas sp. | reverse complement strand
CGAACGCCCTCCAATGCCGCTTGTTCGCCATTCTCTGTCCTCCGTTCCCTAAACATAACGGTGGACCAGTTCAGATGCGGAACTCCAGAATGCCTCTAGGCAGCGCATCCTCGCCTCGATCCGGCTGCGGGCATGGTATCCGGTCCAGCGCTTCCAGAATGCGCGGCCGTCGTAACGGGTGGCACGCAGTGTCTCGTTGATGGGCGTCGGCCCTGCACCCCATGCTTGCGCGCCTGCCATGCGCCGTCGCCGAGGACCTTGATCCCGGCGCTGT
>CANLZY010000160.1 GCA_947495685.1 uncultured Tropicimonas sp. | reverse complement strand
GATCAGGCTCGCATCAATCGCCATGCGCTGGCCGCTGACCAGACCCTCCTTGATGCACCGCGCCACCGTCGTCTCGAACAAATGGCGCAGCAGTTCACTCTCGCGGAAGCGGCCGTGCCGGTTCTTCGAGAATGTGGAATGGTCCGGCACCCGGTCGTTCAGCTCGAGGCGGCAGAACCAGCGATAGGCCAGGTTCAGACGCACCTCCTCGCAGAGCCGTCGTTCCGGCCGGATGCCGAAGCAATAACCGACCAGCAGCATGCGCCCTCTCATGCAT
>CANLZY010000159.1 GCA_947495685.1 uncultured Tropicimonas sp. | reverse complement strand
GCTCGATCATCATTCCCTCCAACCTGCCGTTCGATGACCGGACCGAGGTCTTCGGCTCGGAACGCCTCACGGGCGCCATTCACGACCGCCTGACCCATCATGTGCATATCCTGGAGATGACCGGCGAGAGTTTCCGTCTGCGTCAGCGCCGCACAGACAAACGCTGAAATCACAGGGAAGAGTGCAGGCCTGCGGCCGACTCGCCCTCGCACGCGGCAGCTATATGGCAAGCACGCGCGCCAAGGCGCCGCCCAATCCGAAAACTGGTCAAGATCTCT
>CANLZY010000158.1 GCA_947495685.1 uncultured Tropicimonas sp. | reverse complement strand
AAACCATCGTCCCGATGGACCAACGACCAACCATGCACTAACTTTCAGATTGGACCACTCAAGTGGGGCCGCTCAGTTTTCCAGCAGAACCCGGTTTTTCATCGTCTGATGCCAGCGCCCGATCTTGCCCTGGGTTTGTGGATGGAAGGGCGCGCCGCGAACGTGGTCCATCTTTTGATTTTCCAGCCACATGGCCAGATCGCCAGAGATGTAGCAGGACCCGCTCGCCATTGGGCTCGAACCAATGGCGCCTTCAATGGCTCGCTCACTGAGCAGGCGCGGCATGTGTCGAAC
>CANLZY010000157.1 GCA_947495685.1 uncultured Tropicimonas sp. | reverse complement strand
GATCTGGGTCGACAAGGATATGGCTTGGCTGGCGCCGCGAGAGGGGCGCCCCGGACGGCCACCGGTCTTCTCTGATGTCGCCATCCAAGTCTGCCTGTCGATCAAGGTCCTGTCCAATCTTCCCCTGCGCCAGACCGCTGGCATGGTGGCGGGCCTGCTCCGGCTGGCCGGCCTGGACTGGCCGGTGCCGGACTTTTCCACCCTATGCAGGAGGCATAAGACCCGGGCCGTCCAGGTTCCCTATCGCCGCGCAGATGGCCCACTGACCTTGCTGGTCCCCTCCCGGGCATTGCG
>CANLZY010000156.1 GCA_947495685.1 uncultured Tropicimonas sp. | reverse complement strand
ACAAAGACCATGTGCAGTATCTGCTGCGGCTCTGCGAACCGGAACCGATGGAACGCGAACGCCGGATGATCGACCGCTGGATCGAGGCTGTCGACGACCGACGCCTGCAGCGCTTGCAAAAGCTGTTGGTCAGCCAGGACCTGGGGATCACCCCCTCTCAGGCATGCAAGCATGCCCTGCCGGGCAATGGATGAACTGGGCTTCGTGCCGCTCAGCAAGACCGGCGCCGAGCTGCTCTTCGAGGTCATCTCCCCGCGATACGAGCGCGGCTCGATCATCATTCCCTCCAACCTGCCG
>CANLZY010000155.1 GCA_947495685.1 uncultured Tropicimonas sp. | reverse complement strand
ACCAGGATCCGCACGCCCTGCGATGGCATCAGCATGGCCGAGAACCGAGCGCATGCACGATCTCCGCGATACGCCTGACGGGCGTGTCGGACGCCAACTCGATCCTGACCTCGCCAACCACGATCCGGATGCCTTCATCGCTACGGACCATCTCTCGGGGCGGTTCCTCCGGCTCCACCTCACACACCACCAACGGCGCAAAGACCGGCTCCTCGACCTCCGGCGCCGGCAGAACCAGCTTTCCCTGCTGCGCCAACCGCCGCCACGCCGAGAGTTGGTTCGGCTGAAGGTCGAAACGCTCCGC
>CANLZY010000154.1 GCA_947495685.1 uncultured Tropicimonas sp. | reverse complement strand
CCGCTCGCCATTGGGCTCGAACCAATGGCGCCTTCAATGGCTCGCTCACTGAGCAGGCGCGGCATGTGTCGAACGACAGCCTGATCGCAGCCAGATGCCTGAAGAGCCAACTCAATCGTGTCGGTCACGTCTTCGGCCCGCATATTTGTGCAGAGCTTCCAGGCGATGATGTAGCGGCTGTAATCATCAAGGATCGTGCTGAGGTAGAACCAGCCCCAACCGATGACCTTGAAGTAGGTGAAGTCCGTCTGCCACATCTCGTTGATGGCGGTGGTCTTGTCTGTGAACTCATCCACCGCCCGGCA
>CANLZY010000153.1 GCA_947495685.1 uncultured Tropicimonas sp. | reverse complement strand
GATGACTACTTCTCCAACGTCGGCACCGGCGACACCGTGCGCGGTGGCGATGGCGTGGATATCCTTCACTTTCATTTCGGTCACATCGATGGCGGTCTGACCTTTGATGCAAAAGATGGCGTCGGGAGTGGAGCAACCTGGTCCGGGATCGAGGAGTTTGAGGGCGGTGGCAGCCAGGGTGATGACCATCTGACGCTGGGGTTCCAGCTACGCAATGTGCACGGCGAGGCCGGAACGGACACTCTTGCTCTGGATTACTCGGGCAAGTCGCATGACGGATTGACGGCCCGCAAGATCGATTTCTGGG
>CANLZY010000152.1 GCA_947495685.1 uncultured Tropicimonas sp. | reverse complement strand
AACCATCGTCCCGATGGACCAACGACCAACCATGCACTAACTTTCAGATTGGACCACTCAAGTGGGGCCGCTCAGCCGGCTAGTGTTCGTATCGAAATTGGTAAAAAAAGTTGACAGCTGCCGAACCGATCATGGATCATGGATCATGGATCATGGATCATCGATTTTTATGGGGTAGCAATGGCGCAACAGCGTCACCCCACCTCATTGTGAAAATGGGAGGATTACATGGGCGTTGTTGCATTACCCACTCTTGAGGCGTGAGTTCCCCTTACCCCACAGACGTCATGCCACGCGGGCTATCTCGG
>CANLZY010000151.1 GCA_947495685.1 uncultured Tropicimonas sp. | reverse complement strand
GGTTGCCCAGTGTTGGGCCCATGCTCGCCGCAAGCTGAAGGAAGTCTTCGACCGCGGGGGTTCCAGGATCGCCGGCGCATGGGGCCCGGTCAGCGTTTGTCCGCCCGTCAGGCGTCTGGCGCACCCTTTGTCGCCGAGTTCGGTGACTGGCTGCAGGCGCAGCGCCTGCGTGTCTCGGCCAAGTCGCGCCTCGGCGGGAAGCTGACCTGCATACACCGCCAATGGGGCGGTCTGCAGACCTTCCTTCGCGACGGCCGCGTCGAGATCGACTCCAATGCCATCGAGAACCTGATCCGCCCGATTGCCCT
>CANLZY010000150.1 GCA_947495685.1 uncultured Tropicimonas sp. | reverse complement strand
GCTGATCGAACTGGCGCAGGATTTCGACCTCCATCCCAACCAGATCAAGCAGTGGCGTGATCAGCTTGTTGAGGGCGGGACCGGGGTGTTCGGTGTTGGGCCGAAGGCCGAGCCGGAACCGGTGATCGACGTGAAGACCCGGCATGCGAAGATCGGAGAGCTGACGCTGGAGAACGATTTTTTGTCCGGCGCGCTCGGAAAGGCGGGTCTGTTGCCGAGCGCAAAAAGATGATCGATCGCACAGCGACGCTCAGTGTCGGTCGTCAGGCCAAGGTGCTGGGGATCAGCCGGGGTAGCGTCTACTACAAGCCGCGC
>CANLZY010000149.1 GCA_947495685.1 uncultured Tropicimonas sp. | reverse complement strand
ACATTCTACCGCTGGTATGATCGTTACGTCGAAGGTGGCTTGGATGCCTTGGCAGATATCTCGCCTCGGCCAAAGTCAGTCTGGAACCGTATTCCACAGCTCAGGCGGGATCATCTGATCGAGTTCGCGCTGGAACATGAAGCCCTGACGACACGGGAACTGGCGGTCAAATACACTGACGAGAAGCGGTATTTCATATCTGAATCATCGGCCTATCGGATCTTGAAGGAAGCTGATCTGATCACGGCCCCCGACTATGTCGTGATCAAAGCCGCCCCCTCTCGTGCATGTAGACATGCACTGCCGGGCGGTGGATGAGTTCACAG
>CANLZY010000148.1 GCA_947495685.1 uncultured Tropicimonas sp. | reverse complement strand
CGAGATCATCCGCGTGGCATGACGCCTGTGGGGCAAGGGGAACTCACGCCTCAAGAGTGGGTAATGCAACAACGCCTGGCCAGTGTATCAGATCTCCGAGCAGCGCATGCACAAGCGGCATGTGAAAAGACGCCGGCAAAACGGCGGGACAAGTCCGGAAAAATCGTGAACGGAAAACGAAAGCTGCGCAACGATTCAGCCAGTATCTATACGTGTGTTGTGAGCCTGCCCGTCAGAACGGATGACGTTCTAGTGTTCTGAGTCTGACGCTTGCTACCTGTTGCCTCTGATATCATCGAGAGCGTTCAGCGCGCGGCGTTCTCGGT
>CANLZY010000147.1 GCA_947495685.1 uncultured Tropicimonas sp. | reverse complement strand
GCCCAGATCCTGCGCCTGCTGGCGACCTTCGAGATGCATCATGTCCATGGCGCCATCAAACAGGCGCTCGATCCCGGTGCCCTCGGCTCCGACGCAGTCAGGCATCTGGTCCTGTGCCGGATCGGGACGCGGCCACCGCGGCTTGATCTGGACATCTGTCCCTACCTGCCCAAGCCCCCGGTCGAGACGACAGACCCGGCCAGCGACAAGGTGCCGATGTCCGGGGCAGCGGCATGACCGATACGCCACAGGTCCTGCTGCAGCATCATCTCAGGCCGCTGCGCCTGCCGACCTTCAGCCGCGCATACGACAAGTTGGCCCGGCCG
>CANLZY010000146.1 GCA_947495685.1 uncultured Tropicimonas sp. | reverse complement strand
ACCGCCGAGATCGCCCGCGTCGCCTGAAGTCAATGGGGTATGGGGCCGGCACGCCTCAAGCCGGAGTTCTGCAACAATGCCGACGTGAAGACCCTGCATGCGAAGATCGGAGAGCTGACGCTGGAGAACGATTTTTTCTCCGGCGCGCTCGGAAAGGCGGGTCTGTTGCCGAGCGCAAAAAGATGATCGATCGCCCAGCGACGCTCAGTGTCGGTCGTCAGGCCAAGGTGCTGGGGATCAGCCGGGGTAGCGTCTACTACAAGCCGCGCCCGGTGTCGGACGCCGATCTGAAGCTGATGCACCGGATCGACAAACTGCACATGGAATTTCCCT
>CANLZY010000145.1 GCA_947495685.1 uncultured Tropicimonas sp. | reverse complement strand
TCGAACTGTTTTGCCTGTCCGCCCGAAGCTTGATCCGTGCATTCCGATTGTCGATCAGATCCTCGAAGACGACAAACCGGGTGTCAAAAGACAACGGCACACCGCCAAACGCATCCATGCCCGGCTTTGGGATGAACACGGCGTCTCCGGCGGGAGGACCATTGTCACCGACTGCGTGCAGGAGACGAAGCGCCGGACCCGCGAGGTCCTTGTGCCGTTGTCGCCTGCGCCGGGACATGCCCGGGCAGAATTTGAAGAGACGCTCGGGGGGATCGGCGGTGTTGACTGCAGGCGGCACCATTTTGCGATGGCGCTGCCGCATTCGGACGCGGTCTT
>CANLZY010000144.1 GCA_947495685.1 uncultured Tropicimonas sp. | reverse complement strand
ACCAGGATCCGCACGCCCTGCGATGGCATCAGCATGGCCGAGAACCGAGCGCATGCACGATCTCCGCGATACGCCTGGCGGGCGTGTCGGACACCAACTCGATCCTGACCTCGCCAACCACGATCCGGATGCCTTCATCGCTATGGACCATCTCTCGGGGCGGTTCCTCCGGCTCCACCTCACACACAACCAGCGGCGCAAAGACCGGCTCCTCGACCTCCGGCGCCGGCAGAACCAGCTTTCCCTGCTTCGCCAACCGCCGCCATGCCGAGAGTTGGTTCGGCTGAAGGTCGAAACGCTCCGCCACGGCATTCACCGTCGCGCCGGGTTCCAGTGTCTCCAC
>CANLZY010000143.1 GCA_947495685.1 uncultured Tropicimonas sp. | reverse complement strand
GCCATGGATCCGGCCACATCCGACATCCGTGCCGTGGAAGTCCCCCCCGGTCGCGAAGGCCGCTCTCATGGTTTGCGCGCAAACCACTGCTGCGCAGTGGACAGCCCCGTGCTGCCGGACCTGCTCGGCCAGAGTTCCGAGGACGAGCGGATTGGAACGGTCACCGCCGACGGTGCCTGCGACACGCGCCGCTGCCACGCCGCCATAATCGAGCGGCAAGCCATTCCGATCATCCCGATCCGCCAGACCGGCCGCCCGTGGAAGGCAGATTGCCCGGCTGCACGCGCCCGCAACGAGACACTGCGTGCCACCCGTCACGACGGCCGCGCATTCTGGAAGCGCTGGACCGGATACCATGCCCG
>CANLZY010000142.1 GCA_947495685.1 uncultured Tropicimonas sp. | reverse complement strand
GCGCTCTGCATGTCCTTGAAGGCCCCGGCGGCCACGGCGCCGAGGATCGCAGATCCCAGCAGGACGGGCTCCTCGGTCCTGGGAGCGGCGAGCGAGACCCCGGTCGCATCGGCCAACAGTTGCCGCACGAGATCGCTGCGCCCGGCGCCGCCGCTGATGACCACCGTCTTGATCGGTGCGCCATTCCTGGCCTGTGCCTCGATGATCTGACGCAGACCGTAGCCGAGGCCGCACAGCCCGGCGATATAGAGGGCCACGAGATTGGCGACATCCGCCTCCATGCCCAGGCCTGCGATCACCGCGCGGGTGTGCGGATCGGCATGGGGCGCGCGGTTGCCGAGGAACTCGGGCACCACGTGCAGCCCGTCGGC
>CANLZY010000141.1 GCA_947495685.1 uncultured Tropicimonas sp. | reverse complement strand
GAAGCACAGATCATCATTGAAAGCTGGAGACATCACTACAAGACGAAACGAGCCCACAGTGTCTTGGGCGACCGCCCATCAGCGCCGGAAACCATCGTCCAGATGGACCAACGTCCAACCATGCACTAACTTTCAGATTGGACCACTCAAGTGGGACCGCTCAGCCGGTGCCGGTCGAAGTCGCCGCGCCATTCGGCCAGAAATCTGAGAGGATGTTCACATGCCCGAAAGTTGGGAGCGATGTAGTGTCGTTCGACCTTGTGGTCTTCTTGCTACTTCAGGATGGCATTCGACCTGCGCCCCGGAGTCTCCGCGTTTATTTGTTCGTTCTGTTCGGGGGGTAATCACCCCCGAAAGTGAGGGGATGCGGAAGTAGAATTTTCTCGGCAGGATGATCGAGGAGATTCCTATGAA
>CANLZY010000140.1 GCA_947495685.1 uncultured Tropicimonas sp. | reverse complement strand
GTCGGCCCCGGCGGCGGTCGCCTTGGCCGAGCCGGTCTTCGCCCGCCTCAAGGTGTTCGGGCACAAGCCCTCGGCGCATTTTCTGGGGCATTCGATCAATGCCGCGGAGCGTGTGGGGGCCACCGATTTCCAGGAGCACCTTCTCGAAGCGGCGCTCGGCCGCGACGATATCGACCCCCACCTGATGACGCAGCTCAAGGGGTTGCAGGCGGACCGGATGATGGGCATTGGCGATCTCGACGGCGCGCTGGCGATGCTGAAGAACGAGGTGACCCCGGTCTTCGAAGCTCTTGGGGCAAAGAGCGACCTCGCCGTCAGCAAGGGCAATATCGCCGACATCCTGCAGATGCGCGGCGATCTCGACGGCGCCCTGGCGATCCGGCAGGCCGAGCAACTCCCGGTCTTCGAGGCGCTCGGAGACAC
>CANLZY010000139.1 GCA_947495685.1 uncultured Tropicimonas sp. | reverse complement strand
TGGCCGGATCCATGGCAAGATGGACCTTGCGCCCCCTCTCAGCGACGCTTTGCATCGCCTGCCGGGCAGTGATTGGCTTCGGCCCTGCACCCCATGCGTGCGCGCCTGCCATGCGCCGTCGCCGAGGACCTTGATCCCGGTGCTGTCCGGTGACCGGCAGGGTCTTGCAACGCAATGCCCGGGAGGGGACCAGCAAGTTCAGTGGGCCATCTGCGCGGCGATAGGGAACCTGGACGGCCCGGGTCTTCAGCCTCCTGCATAGGGTGGAAAAATCCGGAACGGGCCAGTCCAGCCCCGCAAGCCGGAGCAGATTGGCGACCATCCCCGCGGTCTGGCGCAGGGGGAACTTGAAGAGACCCTTGATCG
Source organism: uncultured Tropicimonas sp. (assembly GCA_947495685.1). Classification (GTDB taxonomy): domain Bacteria; phylum Pseudomonadota; class Alphaproteobacteria; order Rhodobacterales; family Rhodobacteraceae; genus Tropicimonas. Next base: position 67 of record CANLZY010000139.1, on the reverse strand, counting down.
AAAGGCAGACTTGGAGGGCGGCATCAGAGAAGACCGGTGGCCGTCCGGGGCGCCCCTCTCGCGGCGC
>CANLZY010000138.1 GCA_947495685.1 uncultured Tropicimonas sp. | reverse complement strand
GGGATTTGGAGGAGATGCGAGGGCGCTGTGCCTGCAGCCAGTCGCCGAACTCGGCGACCAGGGGCGCGGAGCGGGCCGTTCGGGCGGACAGGCGCTGGCCGGGGCCCATGCCGCGGATTTCGGCTTCAATGCGGTAGAACTCCGTGATCCGGCGCCGGCCCTCGTCGGCGATCCCGGAGCCATCGCGGTCGAAGACCTCCTTCAGCTTCCTGCGCGCGTGGGCCCAGCAATGTGCGACAGTGATCAGGTCGCCGCCCTTTCGGGTTGGACGGGTCAGCCGGTTGTAGCCCTGGTAGCCGTCGAGTTGCAGAATGCCGTCGAAGCCCGTCAGGATACGTTCCGCGTTTTGGCCGGCGCGGCCGGGGGCATAGCTTCTCGAGCATGCAAGAATGCCCTGCCAGCCGACGGGTGAAGACCACGCCGGGCGGATCATCTCC
>CANLZY010000137.1 GCA_947495685.1 uncultured Tropicimonas sp. | reverse complement strand
CACCAAAGGCGGCTTCATCAAGGGTGTCCAGATACTCCCGAACCGCCCGGGGCGCATCATCGGGATCGATCTTCCCAGCGTCCCGATCCTCCTTCGGCGTCGAGTTCTGTTTGTTGGCATCCGCTTCGATCAGGCTCGCATCAATCGCCATGCGCTGGCCGCTGACCAGACCCTCCTTGATGCACCGCGCCACCGTCGTCTCGAACAAATGGCGCAGCAGTTCACTCTCGCGGAAGCGGCCGTGCCGGTTCTTCGAGAATGTCCGGCACCCGGTCGTTCAGCTCGAGGCGGCAGAACCAGCGATAGGCCAGGTTCAGACGCACCTCCTCGCAGAGCCGTCGTTCCGGCCGGATGCCGAAGCAATAACCGACCAGCAGCATGCGCCCTCTCATGCATGTAAACATGCACTGCCGGGTAATAGATCAGGAGTTCGGGATC
>CANLZY010000136.1 GCA_947495685.1 uncultured Tropicimonas sp. | reverse complement strand
GGATCACACCCGCTCAAAAACTGAAGTTGGCCGGGTAAATTCTACGACCAAACCCCGTTAAAAACGGGGGGATTACCATTCGCGTAAGTCAGGACTGTCAGTTCTACTGTTTCGTGGTTGCCGATTTTGAGGATCAGTTGATCAACCGAGAGCTCTACAGTTGGGACCCTATTGAAAATGGCAAGGGTAGACAGCGTGCGATCCGGCACATGAGAACAGTTATCGATGTGTTTGAGTGGTCTCATGTACTTCAGTCGGCGAGGGAGCGAAATAGAGCTCTGATTACTATGGCTGGGTTGAGTCTCCGAGCGGACACCGCATTTCAGACAAAGGTTGATGCCGCAGAATAGGGGCGTGAGGTGTTACTTGAGCGGCCCCACTTGAGTGGTCCAATCTGAAAGTTAGTGCATGGTTGGTCGTTGGTCCATCGGGACGATGGTT
>CANLZY010000135.1 GCA_947495685.1 uncultured Tropicimonas sp. | reverse complement strand
GCCTCGGCCCATATGCGGCCCACGCTCGACGGCGAGATGCCCACGGCCTCGGCCATCGAACTGCGGCTCCAATGGGTGGCGTTGGGCGGGCGCTCGCGGACCGTCTTGGCGATGACCGCCAGGCGCGTTTCCCTTGGGAGCGGCGGCACGCGCGAGGGCCTGGTCTTGTCGCGCCTGAGCCCGGCCACGCCTTCGTCGAGGTACCGCTCCTGCCAACGCCAACGCCAGACGGTGGGCTTTGACGTGTTCGCCCGCCGCATGATCTCGAAGGTGCCATGGCCGTCCGCTGTCGACAGAACGACCTCGGCCCGCCAGACCAGCTTGCGCGGGGTGTTACGGTCGGCGACCAGAGCCAGGAGCTGCGCACGGTCACCGGGATTCAGATACAGGCAGATGTCATCGCGTCTCATGACCCACAAGTGACACGCCTGACAAACAATGGGAATCCTTCGTAAGGTGG
>CANLZY010000134.1 GCA_947495685.1 uncultured Tropicimonas sp. | reverse complement strand
GATCACACCCGCTCAAAAACTGAAGTTGGCCGGGTAAATTCTACGACCAAACCCCGTTAAAAACGGGGGGATTACCAAGGCAGATTGGCATGGGCGTTATTGCGCAATTCCCGCCTGAGGCGTGACTTCCCCTTACGCTGCAGAGGTCATGCCACGCGGATGACCGCGGCGGTGCCGAGGGCGTTGAAGCGGTTCCTGAGAGCGACGCGAGTGTGGATTTCGGCTGCCCGCCGGGTCGGCCATGAACGGCGCCAGATCAGCTCGGCCTTGATCGTCTTGAAGAACGTTTCGATCGCCGCGTAGATGTCGTAACAGTTGCCTTTTCCGCTCATCCATTGCCGGCAGGCGATTGCAGGCAATCGCCGAGAGGGAGACCTTGAAGCCATGCTGGCGCAGGACCTTCCGGTAGTCGAGAGAGCAGTATTGGCTGCCGCGATCCGTGTGGTGGAATGAGGCATTCAAGCCGCCACCGGTT
>CANLZY010000133.1 GCA_947495685.1 uncultured Tropicimonas sp. | reverse complement strand
GCTGCTCCTCTGACTTGGTCGGCACGAACTTCATGGTCGGCAGCATCAAAGCGGTGCAAATGGCCGCCGCATCATTCTGGTCATTCTTTTGATGCTTGACGAAGGGTTTGACATACTGCGGCGCGATGACTTTGACCGTATGGCCGAGCGCCTCGAATTTCCTTTGCCAATAAAACGCCCCTGTGCAGGCTTCGACACCAATGACGCAAGGCTCCAGCTCGGCAATTTCAGCCAGCAATCCTTCCCGGCGGATGCGGCGCTTCAATATAGCCTGTCCGTCAGCATTTGTGCCGTGGAACTGGAACACGTTCTTGGCCAGGTCAATTCCAATGAATGCGGCCATCCCTGCGGCGTTGTTGCAGAATTCGATCTGTAGAGGAGTCTCTTTGCGAATCCATGCCGTCAGACGCTCTGCATGAGCAAACCACCTGCCGCCCGCTACCGCACGACGAACGGGTCCAGCTATCGAGCCATTGAGGCG
>CANLZY010000132.1 GCA_947495685.1 uncultured Tropicimonas sp. | reverse complement strand
AGAGATCTTGACCAGTTTTCGGATTGGGCGGCGCCTTGGCGCGCGTGCTTGCCATATAGCTGCCGCGTGCGAGGGCGCGCTGGCTGCAGGCCTGCACTCCTCCCTGTGATTTCAGCGTTTGTTTTTCGGCTCAGACGCAGACGGAAACTCTCGCCGTTCACCTCCAAGGTATGCACATGATGGGTCAGGCGGTCGTGAAGCGAACCTTGAGACCCTTCTGGCAGGCCGCTCGTCCGAGGGCGATGTGCGTCTTTCCTGTTCCAGGGGGGCGAGTGCGATGAGGTTTTCGCGCTGATCCACGACGGCGCAGCGGGCGAGTTCCATGGTCAGGACCTTGTTCAGTGACGCAATGGCCTTGAAGTCGAAACTGTCCAGGCTTTGGGTCGCCGGGAACTTCGCGGCCTCGATCCGGCGGTCGATCATCCGGCGTTCGCGTTCCATCGGTTCCGGTTCGCAGAGCCGCAGCAGATACTGCACATGGTCTTTGT
>CANLZY010000131.1 GCA_947495685.1 uncultured Tropicimonas sp. | reverse complement strand
GTCCACAGTGAGCCATTGATGCGCCATTGGTTCAAGCACAATGGCGAACGCTGATGTCGCCCGCCCATTTCCGGTTGGGGCGATCTGCCGAGAAGTCACGGTCCAGCAGGTTCGGCGCGATGTTGAAGCTGTGGTTGCTATCGGTCCGTCGTCGGGGAAATGATCGCCCGGATCATTTCCTGCCCCTCCTCCACCTTGAACTTCCTGTTTCTTTTCAGAGCAATCCCGTTCTCACGCATCAACCTGCCGACACGGCCCTCTGGGTGGTTGCAATCACCTGTCGGCAACGGGTGACCGACATGGAGGCCAAGTTCCTTCAACTCCTCGGTCATGCGCGGGCGGCCATGGCTGCCCAGGGACAAGGCGAACTGCTCGCGAATGTGGGCCAGGACCACCATGTCCTTGCGCTGACTGTTGCTGAGTGGACGGCGACGCCAGGCTCGATACCCACGAGGGCTGACATCCATGATCTCGCAGAGCCGTTCCAGCGGGATTTCGTC
>CANLZY010000130.1 GCA_947495685.1 uncultured Tropicimonas sp. | reverse complement strand
TCGATCCGGCTGCGGCCGTGGTATCCGGTCCAGCGCTTCCAGAAGGCCCGGCCGTCGTGACGGGTGGCACGCAGTGTCTCGTTGCGGGCTCGTGCAGCCGGGCAATCTTCCTTGCACGGGCGGCCGTTCTTGCGGATCGGGATGATCGGAACGGCGTCGCGCTGGATGATGGCGGCGTGGCAGCGGCGTGTGTCGCAGGCACCGTCGGCGGTGACCGTTCCAATCCGCTCGTCCTCGGAACTCTGGCCGAGCAGGTCCGGCAGCATGGGGCTGTCCACTGCGCGGCAGTGGTTTGCTCGCAAACCATGAGAGCGGCCTTCGCGACCGGGGGTGAATTCCACGGCACGGATGCCGGATGTGGCCGGATCCATGGCCAGATGAACCTTGCGCCCCCTCACAGCGACGCTTTGCATCGCCTGCCGGGCCGTGATTGGCGTCGGCCCTGCACCCCATGCGTGCGCGCCTGCCATGCGCCGTCGCCGAGGACCTTGATCCCGGTGCTG
>CANLZY010000129.1 GCA_947495685.1 uncultured Tropicimonas sp. | reverse complement strand
CCGGGCGGATCATCTCCACCCCATCCCCGGTCGTCCCGAGCCAGGGCCCAGAGATACCCGGTCTTCGTTCGCCCCCGACCGGGATCGAGGACCGGGGCCGTGGTCTCGTCTGTTACCCGGCAGGCGATTGCGCAGCAATCTGCCGAGAGGGCATGAAGAGCTTTGTGGATGCCTTCAGATGCTCGGCCAACTGATCCACGACCGGGGCAAGGTGGAACGCGGCGCTGCCGATCCAATCGGCCAAAGTGCTGCGGTGGAGATCGATCCCGGAGCGGGCCAGGATCTGGCTCTGTCTGTATAGCGGCAGGTGATCCGCATACTTGCTGACAAGGACATGGGCGATGGCACCTTCGGTCGGCAGGCCGCCTTCGATCAGGTGGCTGGGTGCCGGCGCCTGGATCACACCTTCGGCGCAAGCGCGACAGGCATATTTCGGACGGATGGTGACGATGACCCGCAGTTGCGCGGGCACGATGTCCAGCCGTTCGGTGCGATCTTCGCCGATCCG
>CANLZY010000128.1 GCA_947495685.1 uncultured Tropicimonas sp. | reverse complement strand
CGGTCAACGGATCGTCAACGATCCGCGCTGCTTCTGCGCCTCATTGCAAGCCGACCGGTTCGTGGTCTTGTAGGTCGAAGGGGCCCAACTGCTCATGCTCTCGAGCTATCATGTTGGATTCAGGCGATGAATCCGTCACCTGATTTGTGCAACAGAGCCCATGCCATTCCCTTCGTGTCCCGACTCCAAAGAATCTCTTGACGGCTGTGATCTTTGGAAATCGTTCGCCAGCGATCACAACACTCGAACACAATCCTCGGTTCGAGCAATTCGACACGCCCGCGCTTCAATTTCGTGGTGCAACATGGAAATCAAGAAAAACGACATCTATCGGTCCCTCCAGGACAGCTTAGACCAGCGCTACGGCGGCATGGATGCGTCTTTCGCGGAGCAACAATCCCCTGTGTCCTCTACCGGATCAGAAGCCCACGCACTGGCGTTGTTTCACGAGTCCGACGACGGAGGATTCCCTTCACGAATCCATGCCGTTAGACGCACTGCATGAACAAACC
>CANLZY010000127.1 GCA_947495685.1 uncultured Tropicimonas sp. | reverse complement strand
GAACGCCGCGCAGAATGAACAGGTCCGTCAGCGCATCGATCACTTCGGTCGAGTTCAGCTTCCGCTTCACACGGATCGCCAAGCATTCCCGGCTGTATTCATCCAAGATGTTCAACGTCCTGAACGCCCTACCATCGTCGGTTCGGTGGTGCACGAAATCGTACGACCAGACATGATTGCGATGCTCAGGCCGGAGCCGGACGCAAGATCCGTCGTTCATCCAGAGGCGCCCTTTCTTGGGTTGTTTCATCGGAACCTTCAGCCCCTCGCGTCGCCATAGGCGTTCGACACGTTTGTCGTTCACTTGCCAGCCTGCATCTCGCAACAGCGCTGCTACGCGGCGATAGCCATATCGACCAAACTGGCGCGTCAGCTCGATCATGTCAGCAACCAGACGTTCCTCGTCAACACGCCCCGCTGGAACCCGACGTTGGGTGGATCGGTGTTGCCCCAGAACGCGACATACACGGCGCTCAGAAACCTTCACCTGGCTGCGCACATGGTCAATGCAGGCGCGA
>CANLZY010000126.1 GCA_947495685.1 uncultured Tropicimonas sp. | reverse complement strand
CGAGTGTTTCGGCTGGAGATTCCGGTGCGGTGCCCGGATGTCTGGAACCGAGCCGATGTCCGTGCCTGTCTTTCTGAAACGCTCGGGTTCCTGTCCGACGATCACTGGCAGTTCGAGTTTCGCCAGGCAGATGCCGAGGGCCCGACCCAAGGAGTTTTCAACTTCGGTCCGGACAGCGGATTTCATCCATCCCGTGTCGTGATGTTTTCCGGTGGGCTGGATTCCTTCGCCGGCGCGGTCGAAGACCTGGTGGAGCGCGAAGAGGACATCGTGCTGGTCAGCCATGGGTCCGCGACCAAGCTCGCGAAGGTTCAGCGCGAACTCATCGGTGCTCTTCGATCCATGGTGGGCAAGGAACGGTTGCGCCATGTGACATTGACGGCGCAGCTTGGCCAGCGCGCCCGAAAGGAGGGCACACAACGCAGTCGATCCTTCCTGTTTGCCGCGCTCGGGATGGCAGTGGCAGAGATGTTTGGCCTCGATCGGATAACCTTCTTCGAGAATGGAGTGGTCAGCCTGAACCTGCCCCCGGTTGCTCAGGTGATCGG
>CANLZY010000125.1 GCA_947495685.1 uncultured Tropicimonas sp. | reverse complement strand
ACTGAAAGACTACCGGCTGACGCCGGTAGGATCGGCGATGTGCTGTTCGAGGTACTGAAGTACGATGTCTTCTGTGATGGCGCCGTTGGTGGTTGAAAAGTAACCCCTGCCCCAAAACCGGCAGCCCCAGTAGCGCTTGCGGATCGCGGGAAACTCGCGCTGCACCTTGAAGGACGAACGGCCCTTCATCTTGCGTACGAGATCGGAGATGGCGAGCTTCGGCGGCACTGACACGAACATGTGGACGTGGTCGCTCGACAGCACCCCGCGCAAGATGTCGACCTCGTTCTCGCTGCACACCTGGCGGCAGATATCGCGCACCCGCAGGCGCAAGGCACCGCTCAGCACCTTGTAGCGGTACTTCGTCGACCAGACGATATGGTAGCGATGATAGAAGACGCAGTGTTTGCCGGTGTCGTATTGCATGCTCTTACCCTCCCGAAGATGAGCCTTTGCCCTATCCGGGCGGCTCATCTTCGGGAGGGTAAGAGCATAAGCTGATTCTTCGTGCTGAAGCAGGTCCGACTGGAAGTCGGAGGGTTCGCACCTGTGAGTGGATACTGAA
>CANLZY010000124.1 GCA_947495685.1 uncultured Tropicimonas sp. | reverse complement strand
CGTGATCGAGCTTGCGCAGGATACGCCAGCGGCTCGACTTGCCGAGATTGTCCACGCGCTGGAGGCGCCTCCATGTTGATGCCCTCGCAGGGCGTGAGGATCCTCGTTGCGACGACGCCGGTCGACTTCCGCAAGGGGCACGATGGCCTCGCGGCGCGGGTCCAGTCTACGCTGGCGGAAGATCCGTTTACCGGCACGGTCTTTGTCTTCCGCTCGAAGCGCGCCGATCGGTTGAAGATCCTGTTCCGGGACGGCAGCGGGCTCGTGATGGCCTACAAACGGTTGGAGGAAAGCACCTTCACTTGGCCTGCAATCCGCGACGGGGCCATGACGCTGAACCGGGCGCAGTTCGAGGCCCTGTTTGCCGGGTTGGACTGGCGTCGGGGTCGGTCTCTGGAGGCGTGCCGCCCGGCTGTGGCAGGGTGAATCGCCCCCGGGAATGACCGGGCATCGGCGCCCTTGGCACGGTATGATCCGTGCATGCCCGACGCCCCGCCCATCGACCTGTCCGCGATCCCCGAGAGCCAGCGCGCCGCCGTGCTGGCGTTGCTGCAGGAGAACGGTGCGCTGAAGGAAGCCAACCG
>CANLZY010000123.1 GCA_947495685.1 uncultured Tropicimonas sp. | reverse complement strand
GGACCGGCAACCTCGGGAACGCCAGGAGAAACTCCGCCAGAAGCATCAAACCGGCGGTGAACCGAACCCCCGTAAACTTCCAGAAATTGCGTCATCTGCCGTGTCCGAGTTCTCCAAGGAGAAGGTCGACCGCCGCATCCGTCCCGGTCCTCGCGATATCCAGCGTCGCCCCCGACGGCAGTTGCATCTTTGCCTCCCCACCGGCCTCCTCGAGCTTCGCTTTCAGCGCCTCAAGGGTGTCGCGCATCCTGCGCCGGTCGAGATGATCGCGCAATTGCAATGCTGCCAGCGCTGCGCCGGGGAAGCTCATAACCAGCCCGGCAATGCCGATCAACAGCGCCGCGTCTCGGGTCTGGTCTCCATCGGGAGTGATCGGCCTGGTGTCGGGCGTGATCGGGGCAAGCGCTGCCAGGAAGGCCGTTGCCTCTGTCTCGGCAATGTCCGTTATCTCAAGTCTCAGATCCATTTCGACCTCCCACGATTACCGTCAGTAGTTGTTCAATATGCGTAATGCCCTGCGTGTTGCCGATTCTGGCAAACCCCTCCGCAGCTTTCTCCAACACGCCCCGCGCCTCGTCCATATGCCCGC
>CANLZY010000122.1 GCA_947495685.1 uncultured Tropicimonas sp. | reverse complement strand
GTGTCTCCGAGCGCCTCGAAGACCGGGAGTTGCTCGGCCTGCCGGATCGCCAGGGCGCCGTCGAGATCGCCGCGCATTGCCAGGATGTCGGCGATGTGGCCCTTGGTGACGGCGAGGTCGCTCTTTGCCCCAAGAGCTTCGAAGACCGGGGTCACCTCGTTCTTCAGCATCACCAGCGCGCCGTCGAGATCGCCAATGCGCATCATCCGGTCCGCCTGCAACCCCTTGAGCTGCGCCATCAGGTGGGGGTCGATATCGTCGCGGTCGAGCGCTGCTTCGAGCAGGTGCTCCTGGAAAGCGGTGGCTCCCACACGCTCCGCGGCATTGATCGAGTGACCCAGAAGAGGCGCCGAGGGCTTGTGCCCGAACACCTTGAGGCGGGCGAAGACCGGCTCGGCCAAGGCGACCGCCGCCGGGGCCGACTGCGCGATCTGGAACAGGAAGATCACCGCGCCCTCTGCGGCAGTGGCAAGCAAGGCGGGATCGGGCGCCGGGGCGCGCAGGGCGGTGGTGGTGGCTTCGACCGCGCGGGGATCGGGGGGGAAGTCGCCCTCGGAATCGCGCCAGGCGGTCTCCAGGTGCGGCAGGGAGGCACT
>CANLZY010000121.1 GCA_947495685.1 uncultured Tropicimonas sp. | reverse complement strand
CGCCGGCGATCCTGGAACCCCCGCGGTCGAAGACTTCCTTCAGCTTGCGGCGAGCATGGGCCCAACACTGGGCAACCGTGATCGGCGCGCCGCCTTTGCGGGAGGGGCGCGTCAGCCGGTCGTAACCGGTGTAGCCATCCAACTGCAGGATGCCGTCGAAGCCTTGCAAGATCTGCTCGGCATGCGCGCCGGCGCGGCCTGGATGGTATGTGAAGACCACGCCGGGTGGATCATCGCCGCCCCATCCTCGGTCGTCCCGGGCCAGAGCCCAGAGATGGCCGGTCCTTGTCCGGCCCCGGCCGGGGTCGAGAACAGGCGCCGTCGTCTCGTCCGTGAAGAGTCTGGTCGATCCCTTCAGGTGCTCGGGCAGCCGATCAATGACGGGGCCGAGGTGGAAGGCGTCGGTGCCGGCCCAGTCCGCCAGGGGGCTGCGGTCGATTTGGATGCCGGAACGTGCAAGGATCTGGCTCTGTCGATAGAACGGCAGATGGTCCGCGAACCTGGACACCAGCACATGCGCGATGGCGCCCTCGGCAGGCAGCCCGCCTTCGATCCGCCGGGGCGCGGCGGGCGCCTGGGTGACCCCGTCCGAGCAGGTGCGGCAGGCATACTTCGGCCGGATGTCGACCAGCACAGGAAGCTG
>CANLZY010000120.1 GCA_947495685.1 uncultured Tropicimonas sp. | reverse complement strand
ATGAAGAAATCACGTTTCAACGAGGCCCAGATTATGGGCGTCCTGCGTCAGGCAGAGGGAGGCGTCCCTGTGGCTGAGCTGTGCCGCGAACACGGTATGAGCACTGCCACGTTCTATAAGTGGCGCGCCAAGTATGGCGGCATGGACGCCAGTTTGATCAGCGAGATGAAAACGATGGCTGAGGAGAACCGTCGCTTGAAACGGATGTATGCCGACGTGAGCATGCAGAACGATCTGCTGAAGGAGGCCTTGGGAAAAAAGTGACAAGGCCAGCTCAGCGTCGGGAGTTGGCCTTGAAAGCGGTGGCGCATCGGGGCGTCAGCATTGCGCTGGCCTGTCGGGCATTCGGTGTCAGTGAGAGCTGCTATCGATACAGCCCCAAGCTCGACGAAGAGAACGAGCGGATCGCGGAGCTTCTTCTTGGGCTGACGAAGGCCAAGAAGACATGGGGCTTCGGCTTGTGCTTTCTGTATCTTCGCAACGTCCAGGATCACGGCTGGAACCACAAGCGGGTCTACCGCATCTATCGTGAGCTTGAGTTGAACCTCCGGATCAAACCGCGCAGGCGCCTGAAACGGGAGAAACCAGACGCACTGTCCGTTCCGGACGCCCCCAACGAGGTGTGGTCGATGGATTTCATGGCGGATCGGCTTGGCGACGAGCGGGCCT
>CANLZY010000119.1 GCA_947495685.1 uncultured Tropicimonas sp. | reverse complement strand
ACGGCGATGTCTCCCGAGATGCGGACGGTGATCATGTCGGCCAGTCCGGTGTCATGGACGTGGATGAAGGTGTCCGAGCCGAGGTGTTCTGCGACGCCGACGCGGCCTTTCCACATGCCGTCCGTGGTGCTGACATCGGTATGCTCGGGGCGGATGCCGATCGACTCCGCGCCGTGTTTCTGCGCTTCGGGGCCGTCGAAGATGTTCATCTTCGGCGAGCCGATGAACCCTGCCACGAAGATGTTGCGCGGCTTGTGGTAGAGGTCGAGCGGGCTGCCCACCTGCTCGATGAAACCGGCGCGCAGCACGACGATCTTGTCGGCCATGGTCATCGCCTCGACCTGGTCGTGCGTCACGTAGATCATGGTTGTCTGCAGCTTGTTGTGCAGCTCCATGATCTCGAGGCGCATGCCGACGCGCAGGGCGGCATCGAGGTTGGACAGCGGTTCGTCGAACAGGAAGGCCGAGGGCTCGCGCACGATCGCACGGCCGATGGCGACGCGCTGGCGCTGACCACCGGACAGTTGGCCCGGCTTGCGATCCAGGTAATCCGTGAGGTTCAGCGCCTTGGCCGCGGCCTCGATCTTGGCGTCCTGGGTGGCCTGGTCCATTTTCGCCATCCGCATCGGGAAGGCGATGTTCTTGCGCACCGACATATGCGGATAGAGCGCATAGGACTGGAACACCATCGCCAGGCCGCGCTTGGCGGGCGGCAC
>CANLZY010000118.1 GCA_947495685.1 uncultured Tropicimonas sp. | reverse complement strand
GTTTGAGGCAAGAACGGGCGGAGCCCGCCGGGCTGGTTCCTCTCGGCGATGCAAGCATCGCCTGCCGGACAATGGATGGCCTACAAACGGCTGGAGGAGAGCGCATTCACGAGGCCGGCAATCAAAAACGGAGCCATGACGCTGAACCGGGCGCAATTCGAGGCCCTGTTTGCCGGTCTGGACTGGCGGCGGGTGCGGTCTTTGGAGGCGCGCCGACCGGCTGTGGCAGAGTGACTCGGAGGCGATAAACGCAGGCCATTTCAACCGGGGCGGGGTAAAATCGGCCCCATGTCCAGCGCCTCCGCCATCATCCTTTCTGCCATCCCTGAAGGCCAGCGCGACGCCGTTCTGGCGGTTCTGCGCGAGCGGGACGCTCTCAAGGAGATCAACAAGCGCCTGGAGCACCTCTTGGCCGAGCTGAACCAGGTGGTGCATGGAAAGCGGTCGGAACAGCTGAGCGATGACGAGCGCCAACTGGCGTTCGAGGATCTTGAAACAGCGGTGGCGGAGGTCGAGACGCAGCAGGACGAACAGGCACCATCGCGGCCTGCAACGCGCCGCACCGCCCGACGGAACCGTGGCAATCTGCCCAAGGACCTGCCGCGGATCGAACAGGTGATCGAACCCGACAGCCTGCTCTGCCCCTGTGGCTGCGGAGAGATGCACCGGATCGGCGAAGATCGCACCGAACGGCTGGACATCGTGCCCGCGCAACT
>CANLZY010000117.1 GCA_947495685.1 uncultured Tropicimonas sp. | reverse complement strand
GAAATGGCACCATCAAACCCGATCAGCAAGAGCAGAGAGTAGCTTGGAACGCGCCAGATCCTGTCCAACGATTGGGGCGTAGCTCAAGGTTCACGTTTTCCATGACGTTTCCTCACAACCGCCGCTCACCACCTCGGCACCAACCCGATGTTGGCAAGCTAATATAGGCCTTTTCAGGTGATGCGCGTTAGTGGCGGCGTCGAATTTCGGGTAGAGGTAAATGCCAGCTCTTCCCAGTTCCCGACATTCGCTACAGATGCGTTAAGCAGGCTTCGAGTTATCTAAGGGCTGGAATGAAGGGCGGAAACCGGGCATTCGCTGCAAAGAGGTTTGATGTCGGCTTTCGACAGGCCATTCTCTTTGGGTATTCAGTCTGTACCGTTTTATTGACGGTGGTCAACAAAACTCCTGTTCAGGGAGCAGATTTACAGATCCACGTTCGAACCACACGACTTTAGAGACAGCACATTCGGACGAGCCATGTTCCCAGGCCGATTTGCGCTTTGCGGCAGCACCGCCTTCGGCTTAGCCCAGAACATCGCGCAACTCATCCTCGTTGCGATACCCGATCAGGATACCCGCCTTGGCTTCGCCGAGGCTTGGATCGCGCCTCGCAATCTCGGCATCTGACATGGTCGTGCGCTGTGATGTCCGCCTGAGCCTCCCCCAATGAAGTGGTCCGCCCCTATGATTAGGAAGCGGAGGACCATAGATGACGATCAAGAGACCCA
>CANLZY010000116.1 GCA_947495685.1 uncultured Tropicimonas sp. | reverse complement strand
GCAAGCCGACCGGTTCGTGGTCTTGTAGGTCGCAGGGGCCCAACTGCTCATACTCTCGAGTTATCATGTTGGATTCAGGCGATGAATCCGTCACCTGATTTGTGCAACAGAGCCCAGCTACGTGGCAAGACACATCCGTTTCCTGTAAAGGGAATCGAAAAATATTATTGATTTCATTTGAGAAATTGTGCTTCTAAGAGCGAGGTTTGGCAAAGCCGGACCTGTCTCGACACTTGGGTTGCGCATTGCGCCAACGACGCCTGGCAGTTGCGCGAACGAGCCTACGTACACCTCTGCCTATGTACACCTCTGTTTTTTCGACGCCAACACTGGCGGCGCGTGCTGTACGACATGCCGGGCAGGTCTGCTGAGACGTTGGGAATTGACCTATCGGACCTTCGGAAGCGAAACTCTTAGAGAGTGGTCGCGTATCAATTCGGGCGGGCGCGTCTGCGATTTCGAGAACACGTACTTCGCCGGTCAGGTCTGCGAGCGACATCGGCACGATGTCGATGGAAATAGTGGTGGGATCGCAGACAATGACCTCGGGACACTGCGTATCATCGGCGCATATGGGAAGGCAGCGGCGCACCGGTAGGTGCAACGCTGCTTGTTCTTGGTCAGACGCTCAATTTCTGACGGCGGCTTCCCGCGCGAGTGCCTGGAACTTCTCGAACAAGTCAAAGCGCCGTTCGTGGAATTCCGCTACGACATCGCACGGTTCATAGACCGCCTCGTTCGATGACATTTGAGCCATTGCGCTCTGCATGTCCTTGAAGGCCCCGGCGGCCACGGCGCCGAGGATCGC
>CANLZY010000115.1 GCA_947495685.1 uncultured Tropicimonas sp. | reverse complement strand
TTCATGCGTGGCCCGAAGGAGACGTTCTTGCGCACCGACATCCACTCGAACAGCGCGCCTTTCTGGAACACCATGCCGCGTTCGGCATCCGGCCCCTGCACCACGTGGCCGTTCATGCGCACCTGCCCGCCGGTCGGCGTCAGAAACCCCGCCAGAATGTTCAGGAGCGTCGTCTTTCCGCATCCGGAGGGACCAAGCACCGAGACGATTTCTCCGGTCTTGATTTCCAGCGATACGTCCTGCAACGCCTGCACATGCGTGCCATCGGGCAGGTCGAACCGCATGGAGAGGTTCTCGATATGAAGGCCGTCCATGATACGGCGGGCTCCTTCAGTTTTGGAGGAAAGGGGAAACAGGGGCGGCACCACCGGGCGCCGCCCCGATCGGTTTACATGCCGTTGGCGGAGGTCAACGGATCGACATTGACGGCGTCGGCATAGGTGTCGAGCGCGGAGTCGATGCTGCCGGCTTCCTTGAACACGTTGGCCACGCCCAACATGAAGTCCTGTGCGCCGCCGCCGAGCCACTTCTCGCCCAGCTGTTCCTCGGTCGAGGGGAAGAAGAAGGTCGCGATGGTTTCCTTGGTCGCCTCCAGGTCCATGCCGGCGTCCTTGGCGATCACCTCGACCATCTCGTCCGCCATGTCGCCGGCGTTCCACATCGCGTTCGCATCGGCCGTGACCTTGAGAAACTTGGCCAGAAGCTCACTGTTCTCGGCCGCGAACCCGGCAGGCACCGAGGTGACGTCGAAGACCAGGATGCCAAGCTCTTCCTTTTCGGCACCGGTCAGCAGCACGTTGCCATGCTCCAGCATCCGGCGCAGCGA
>CANLZY010000114.1 GCA_947495685.1 uncultured Tropicimonas sp. | reverse complement strand
ATCACCGCGCGGGTGTGCGGATCGGCATGGGGCGCGCGGTTGCCGAGGAACTCGGGCACCACGTGCAGCCCGTCGGCCAGGTGCGCCGCGTCTCCGTCCGGCCCGGACAACTCGACCGCCCGCTCCACGAGCCAGCCGGGAAGGGATTTCCCGGCCGCGCTGGCCGCTTCCTGCGCCTCTGTCGCGGCGGGATGAAACCGCAGCAACTGTTCGATGGCCGCACCGGCAGCCGATTGCCCACCTTCGTTCAACCACGCGCCGGGCACCATCGCGGAATAGTACGGCCCCCAGACGCCGGGTACAAAAACCGGTTCGCTGGTGGTCGTCATGGTGCAGGACGACGTGCCAAAGACATAGGCGAGGTTGTCCTGCGGCAGCCCGCCACCCTTGGCACCCACCGAGCCGATTCCGCCGGCATGGGCATCGATCAAGCCGGCGGCGACCTTCGTGCCCGGAGCAAGCCCGAGATCTGCGGCGGCCTCGGGAAGCAGGCCACCGCCGAGGGACGTGCCGGGGTCCACGATTTCCGTTCCGATCCGCGCGAAACCGTCGTCGGCGAGGCTTTCAAGGCCGACCTTGCGGAAGTAGCTTTCATCCCAGGTGGCTTCATGCGCCATGTAGGTCCACTTGCAGGTCACGGTGCAGACCGAGCGCGCCAGGCTTCCCGAGGCGCGCCAGGTGAGAAAGTCGGTCAGGTCGAAGAACTGCCAGGCCCTGGCAAACACCTCGGGGCGGTTCTCCTTCAGCCACAGCAGCTTTGGGGTCTCCATTTCCGGCGAAATGCGACCGCCGACATAATCGAGCACGCGATGGCCGATGGCGTTGATCCGCTCGGC
>CANLZY010000113.1 GCA_947495685.1 uncultured Tropicimonas sp. | reverse complement strand
CTCCCCATCATGAGATGGCAGAGATCTCGCAGCCGACGGTCGATCCTACAACGTGGGCCTCAGCCGTCGCTTACAATCGACCGCAAGACTGTATCAAAGATGCTGAAGCATTCGATGCCTCCTGGATATTGTCGCGGCACTCGTCCCCGCGTCCGAAGCTTGACCCATTCGTGGCGGTCATCGATCAGATGCTCCGGGAGGACATGAGCCGGATCAAGAAGCAGCGCCATTCCGCCAAACGCATCCACGAGCGCCTGTGCGATGACATGGCTTCATTGGCGGGATCACCATTGTTGCGGATCACGTTCGGGAGAAGAGCTGCCGGACACGAGAAGTGTGTGTCCCATTGTCTCATGCGCCGGGCCGCGCACAGGTGGACTTTGGAGAGA
The DNA here is from genome assembly GCA_947495685.1 of uncultured Tropicimonas sp. Lineage (GTDB taxonomy): Bacteria > Pseudomonadota > Alphaproteobacteria > Rhodobacterales > Rhodobacteraceae > Tropicimonas. The sequence continues at coordinate 470 of CANLZY010000113.1, read as the reverse complement.
CACATGGGCTGATCGGCGTCGTGGAATGCAAGCTGCATTGCTTTTCGATGACCCTGCCGCACTCCGACGCGTTCTTCATCAAGGCTTATCTTGCCGAGACAACCGAAGCCCTTTGCGACGGTCACAATTGCGCGTTTGCGTTCTTCGGCGGCGTGCCCCTGCCGATCCTCTGCGACAACACCACGATTGCTGTTGCGAGGATCTGCGACGACGGGAAACGGGAGCGGACCAGAACCTTTGATGTGAACCGGCGTGGAAAAGTGGCTCTGACTCAAAGTTGATGCACCTTCATGGTTGTGGTTGCGCGAGGAGGGGCGCTCTGAGCAGATCGATGTTCGCCGGCCATACATCTGGCGTTTCAGCGTCTTCAGTCGATTGATCTGACCCTCGGTCTGAGCTACGCCCCAATCGTTGGACGGGATCTGGCGCGTTCCAAGCTACTCTCTGCTCTTGCTGATCGGGTTTGATGG
>CANLZY010000112.1 GCA_947495685.1 uncultured Tropicimonas sp. | reverse complement strand
TCGACGATGGGGTAGTCGTGCTGGTAGCACATCTCGTCGAAGTTCAGGTCCCACCAGCCGTAATTGTAGGACATCATTTCGGTGCCGGGGTCGTTGCGCTTCAGCTCGTCGTAATACCACTGGTAGGCGCCGTTGCCGGTGACACCGGCCAGTTGCCGAAGGTTGTATCCCACCTTCAAGCACGCCGTGTCGCCCATCGTGCTGTCATCGCCCAAGGTGAAACGCCGGGTGTTCGGGGGCTTGGTATAGAGGGGGAAGTCCCCGGTGTGCTGGAAGAACGGCCGCTGGTAGAGGTCGATCCCGGCGAAGTTCTTCATCATGTTGGCGCCGTCGACCAGGTAGGCCATGGCGGTCATCCAGTAATGCGGCCCCTCGGCCCAGCCACCGTCGCTGTCGCCCCAGGGGGAATAGACGGTGAACAGGAACTCGATGGAGTAATCGAGCCAGTCGCGGGCCTCGTCTTCCTCGCCCAGCATGGCGATGCAGGCCGGGATCAGCACCGCGTAGACGGCGCGCACGGCGTGGCTGTCATAGGGGAACAGCTGGATGTTGGCGTGCTTGATGATGTGATCGGCGATCTCGCGGGTGCGGACCAGCAGCGCGGCGCGGACCTTGTCGCGTTCGTCCTGTGTCAGCTCGTTGTACAGCCAGTCATAGCCCCAGGCGAGCGCATCGGTGATCCGGAAGGCCCATTCATCGGTATAGGCACGCGATGTGGTGCCCCTGGGATCCCAGTCGGCGACGGAGAGGAGCCATTCCTTCGCCCGGTCCAGCAGCGCCTGGTCTTCCAGCACGTGGCCGGCGACGGCCAGGTGGCGGATGGCGTAGATCGTCTCCTGGCAATCGATATAGCCCTGGCGCCA
>CANLZY010000111.1 GCA_947495685.1 uncultured Tropicimonas sp. | reverse complement strand
GTTAGACGGGCGGCATGAGCAAGCCCAAGCCCGCCCGCTACCGCACGACGAACTGGTCCACCTACAACGATGCGCTCAGGAAGCGTGGGTCGCTGCTGATCTGGCTGGACAAGGAGATGGCCTGGCACGCGCCGCAAGAGGGCCGCCCAGGACGCCCGCCGGTCTTCTCGAATGCGGCAATCCAGTTCTGCTTGTCGATCAAGGTGCTGTTCAAGCTGCCGCTCAGGCAGACAGCCGGGATGGTCACCAGCCTGCTGCGTCTGGCCGGGCTGTATTGGCCGGTTCCGGACTATTCCACGCTGTGCCGCAGGCAGAAGACCCTTCAGGTGCAGATCCCGTATCGCCGTGCTGACGGGCCGCTAGACCTGCTGGTGGACAACACCGGCATCAAGTTCCTCGGCGACGGTGAATGGCAAGCTCGCAAGCACGGTGTTCAGGGTCGGCGCCAATGGCGCAAGGTCCATCTGGCGATGGATACCGCCACCTCCGACATCAGAGCGGTGGAGTTCACCCCCAGCCGAGACGGCGACAGCCCGGTCCTGCCGAACCTGCTGGAGCAGGTCCCCGAGGACGAAGACATAGGCACCGTGACCGCCGATGGTGCCTATGACACGCGACGCTGCCATACCGCGATCCTCGAGCGCGACGCGGTCCCGATCATCCCGATCCGCAAGAATGGCCGGTTGTGGAAGGAAAACTGCCCAGCCGCGATCGCTAGAAACGAAACCTTGCGAGCCACCCGGTACTACGGTCGGGCCTTCTGGAAGCGCTGGACAGGATATCATGCCCGCAGCCGGATCGAAGCGAAGATGCGCTGCCTCAAATCCTTCGGCGAGCGCATTGCCGCCAGAGACCCCGACAGACAAACCGCCGAAATCCACATACGCATCGCATTGATGAACCGATTCAA
>CANLZY010000110.1 GCA_947495685.1 uncultured Tropicimonas sp. | reverse complement strand
CAAGGTTTTCGCTGATCTGTTCCGCCGTCAGGTCCCAGGTTGCAAACATCTGTCCGGCGTCACCGGTCGATGGTGCGCCCAAATGGGGATTCCGCGTGGTGAGCCTCAACAAGTGGTCGGCCTCAGCAGGCCATTGTAAACGCCAGGTTCCTCACACACCGGAGTTTGCCGGTCAGTTCATTTCTTTGATCTTCCTGCAATCCTTGTTGGGCGCTTGAACGTGAGCGCGGAACTCCTCGTTTCTGTCGAGCATGGCCCAGATGATCCGGGCGTTCTTGTTGGTCACGGCGACAAGAACGCGCTTGATGCCACGCCGCTCTCGAAGGCTATTGACCCACTGACTGAACAGGTCTGTCTTTCGCTGCGCGACACGGACCACTGATCTGGCACCGTGGATCAGTAGGGTTCGCAGGTGTCTGTCTCCACGTTTGCTGATCCCCATGAACAGCCTCTTGTCGCCACTCGAGTGCTGCCGCGGAACCAGCCCCATCCACGCGGCCAGAGGTCGACCGTTCTTGAATTCCCGACCGTCTCCCACGGCGGCAACAACAGCCGTTGCCGTCTTCGGGCCGACACCGCAGATGCGTGCGATCCGGCGGCAATCCTCGTCGGACTTGAAGACCGCATCGATCCGGCGGTCGAAGGCGGTGATCCGAGCGTCGATCTGCCCCATGAAGTCGAACAAGTCGCCAATGATTTCCCGGCTCATTGCGCTCAGCCCGTTGGCTTGGTCCGCAAGGATCTCAGGGATCGCCCGTCGCGCCCGCCCGATCGACAGGGCGATCGGAATGCCGCGGTCCAGCAGAAGGCCTCTCATCTGACTCACGAGTGCGGTCCTGTGATTGACGAGTCGACGTCGCGCCCGATGCAGGGCCTGAATGTCTTGCTGCTCCTCTGACTTGGTCGGCACGAACTTCATGGTCGGCAGCATCAAAGCGGTGCAAATGGCCGCCGCATCATTC
>CANLZY010000109.1 GCA_947495685.1 uncultured Tropicimonas sp. | reverse complement strand
GGGCTTGAACCATTGGCGCCTCAATGGCTCGATAGCTGGACCAGTTCGCCGTGCGATTTCGGGCGGGAGATGGTTTGTTCATGCAGTGCGTCTAACGGCATGGATTCGTGAAGGGAATCCTCCGTCGTCGGACTCGTGAAACAACGCCTTCTTATGGCCTCCATAAATGAACTACCGCACAAAATACCACACAAGGTTCTGAAAGAGGCAACTTTGACGACGTTCCCACATTTTTGTTAACGCCCGGCGCCCTCACGACTGACGGTAGGCCCGCACGGTGACGCCGCCATGATACAGGACCAGCACCGTGCCCTGCGCTGCCGAGGCTTCGAACCGTTCCGTCAACCAGCGCACTTCCGCCGGCCAAGCATAGGCAAAAACCAGATCCGCCGCGAACGGATCGACCATGTCTGCCGCCACCGTGCCCTCGACTTCCGCCGCATAGTCCCCGAGGCTGAATCGCGCGTCGATCCCCTCTTCCGAGGCCAGCATCCGCGCCGCGTCCACCAGGCCCGGTTCGCAATCGAAGCCCGACGCGTCCCATCCTAGCTGCGCCGCCAGGCAGGTGACGGCCCCGGTACCCGAGCCCCATTCGCAGAATCGTCGTCCCCGACACGGCAGATCTTCCGCCTCCCGCAGGATCGACCAGGCCGGCCCCGCCTCCGTCGCCACCAACAGCGGCACCCGTTCGACCGAGCCGAGGGCCATGAACCGCTCCGCTCCCTTTAGGCCACGCTCGAACAGCCCATTCACCTCATCGGGAGGAGAGCCATAGTCAGGCTCGAAGGGCAACTTGTTCAACATCGAAGCCAATTCTGCACCGTCTCGCCATCAAAACCAAGCCTGACGTCACCCGTTTCTGTCAATCCTGGCGTAAGACTGTTCAGTTTCGCGGAGAGATCTTGACCAGTTTTCGGATTGGGCGGCGCCTTGGCGCGCGTGCTTGCCATATAGCTGCCGCGTGCGAGG
>CANLZY010000108.1 GCA_947495685.1 uncultured Tropicimonas sp. | reverse complement strand
GTGTTGATGCGATCCGCGAGGTGCGCATCACGGAGCAGACCTATTACCGGTGGCGCAAGCAGTATGGTGGGATGGGAACCGACCAACTGAAGGACCTCAAGCGTCTCCAGAAGGAGAACGAGCGGTTGAGACAGGCTGTCTCGGACCTGACGCTGGACAAGCTCATCTTGAAGGAGGCTGCACGGGGAAGTGAGGGGCGTCCCGGAAACATGCCAGTGGCATGTTTCAGCCCTGAACGGGCGGAGCCCTGAGCCCCGCTCGTCGCCGGGACTGCATCGATATGATCCGCAGCGAGATGAAGGTGTCGGAGCGTCGGATCTGTCGCGTGCTCGGGCAACATCGTTCGACGCAGAGGCGACGTCCAAGGGGCCGTGCAGATGAGGAGCGGCTGGTATCCGACATGATCGAGTTGGCCAGGCAATACGGCAGCTACGGCTACAGGCGTGTGGCCGTGCTGCTGAGAGATGCAGGCTGGCGGGTCAGCGATGGCCGTGTCGAACGCCTGTGGAAGCGGGAAGGGCTGAAAGCGCCACCGAAACAACAAAAGAGGGGAAGGCTTTGGTTGAACGAAGGGTCGTGCATCCGGCTGCGGCCCGAGTATCGAAACCACGTCTGGTCGTATGACTTTGTGCATTGCCGAACCGACGATGGGAAAGCGTTCCGCACACTGAACATCCTGGATGAGTTCAGCCGTGAGTGCCTGGCGATCCGGGTGAAGCGGAAGCTGAACTCGACCGATGTCATCGATGCGCTGACGGACCTGTTCATCCTGCGCGGTCCCCCCGCTTTCGTCCGAAGCGACAACGGCCCGGAGTACGTGGCAAAGGATGTGCGTGCCTGGATAGAGGCGGTCGGAGCCAAGACCGCTTTCATCGAACCGGGAAGCCCCAGGGAAAACGGCTACGTTGAAAGCTTCAATGCCAGAATGCGGGACGAGCTGCTCAACGGCGAAATCTTCTATTCGCTCAGAGAG
>CANLZY010000107.1 GCA_947495685.1 uncultured Tropicimonas sp. | reverse complement strand
TTGGCCGATTTCACTTCAAGCTTTCATGAGTTTTTGCACGACGACTTTGAAGCTTTTTTCGTCTGCGTCTGTGAAGTAGAGGTCGCAGTCGTATCCCTGGTCATCGATGAAGTTGAAGACGCGGCGCGGCGCCGACTTTGGATAGGGCACCATCAACGTGGCGATCCGGTGTCGCTTTGCCTTTGGGAAACTCGCGACGACACGCGAACCGAGCGGCTTGTCCTCGAATTCCGCCGGGTCGACATCGTCATAGCCTTCGATCTGGGTGACTGTCGGCGCGCCGCTCTCGGACCACAGGAACTTGCCGTAGTACCCTGCTTTCTCCCCGGTATAGCGGAAGCTGTCCGAAGCGACGTCGAAGGGGGCGTTGGCATGGGCCAGCCAGTCGACCGAAACCGGTTCCTCTGCTTCGACACTGTCGATCATGACAAAGTAGCTGTCGTGCACGAAGTAGACCTCGCGCTGTACAAGCGTCACCTCCGGGCTGAGGACTTTATAGGCCTCGGTCGCGTTACCGCGGAGGTAGATATGGTCCTCGCGCTGCTCGGCCAGTTCCAGATTGCCGGCGGCCCGCATCGACAGGATCTTGTCACGGTCGGCGTACTGGCCCTTTCCGTTGATCAGGATGGCGCATTTCGACTTGGTCTGCCGCCGCCACTGGCGATGCATCGAGGTGTTGAAGCCAATATAGTAGCCGGAATTGATCGCCAGGTCCTCGCCGAAGGCCGACATGCAGAAGGCGTTCTGGTCACCATGGGAGTGGCTGATCGACCCCCAGGGCGAAGATTTGAGCACGAAGGAGATCTGCTCCTCCGGATTGCCCATCCGATGCTGGATTGCCGCCCAGCCGGTGCCCTTGAACCAGCGCAGGCGGTCCGCGTCGCCCGGCGGCGCAGCCTCGACGATGGGGTAGTCGTGCTGGTAGCACATCTCGTCGAAGTTCAGGTCCCACCAGCCGTAATTGTAGGACATCAT
>CANLZY010000106.1 GCA_947495685.1 uncultured Tropicimonas sp. | reverse complement strand
AAGTAGAACTGCGGACGGTAGTTGGCAAAGAACGGCGTGTGACGGCCACCCTCTTCCTTGGTCAGGATATAGGCTTCGGCTTCGAACTTGGTGTGCGGGTTCACCGACTTGGGCTTGCACAGCACCTGGCCACGCTCGACGCCTTCACGGTCGATGCCGCGCAGCAGGACGCCAACGTTGTCACCGGCTTCACCACGATCCAGCAGCTTGCGGAACATTTCCACGCCCGTGCAGGTCGTCTTCTTGGTGTCGCGGATGCCCACGATCTCCAGTTCGTCGCCGACGTTCACAACGCCACGCTCGACACGACCGGTCACAACCGTGCCACGGCCGGAAATCGAGAACACGTCCTCGATCGGCATCAGGAACGGCTGGTCCACGGCGCGCGCCGGCGTCGGGATGTACTCGTCGACAGCCGCCATCAGCTTGCGAACCGATTCTTCGCCGATCTCGGGGTTGTTGCCCTCCATCGCCGCCAGGGCCGACCCCATGATGATCGGGATATCGTCACCGGGGTACTCGTAGCTGTCCAGAAGCTCGCGGATTTCCATTTCCACCAGCTCGAGCAGCTCCTCGTCGTCCACCTGGTCGACCTTGTTCATGTAGACGACCATGTAGGGGATGCCCACCTGACGGCCGAGCAGGATGTGCTCGCGCGTCTGCGGCATCGGGCCATCGGCAGCCGACACAACCAGGATCGCGCCATCCATCTGCGCCGCACCGGTGATCATGTTCTTCACATAGTCGGCGTGGCCGGGGCAGTCGACGTGCGCATAGTGACGGTTCTCGGTCTCGTATTCCACGTGCGCGGTCGAGATCGTGATGCCACGTGCCTTCTCTTCCGGCGCGCCGTCAATCTGGTCGTACGCCTTGAAGTCACCAAAGTATTTCGTGATCGCGGCCGTCAGCGTCGTCTTGCCGTGGTCAACGTGGCCAATCGTGCCGATGTTGACGTGCGGCTTACTGCGGTCAAACTTTTCCTTACCCATG
>CANLZY010000105.1 GCA_947495685.1 uncultured Tropicimonas sp. | reverse complement strand
AAACCATCGTCCCGATGGACCAACGACCAACCATGCACTAACTTTCAGATTGGACCACTCAAGTGGGGCCGCTCAGATGGACGCGGTGGTGCCTTGGGGCCGGCTTCTTTCTCTGATCGAGCCGTACTATCCTAAGGCCGGTCCGAAGGGTGGTCGCCCGCCGATGCCGCTGGAGACGATGCTGCGGGTCTACTTTCTGCAAAGTCGGTACGCGCTCAGCGACCCGATGGCCGAGGAAATGCTGTACGACAGCGACGCCATGCGCCGCTTCGCCGGGATCGAGTTGGGTGATGACCGTATTCCCGACGAAACCACTATCCTGAACTTCCGGCATCTGCTCGAGCGACACGAGTTGACCGAGGCGCTGTTCAAGGAAGTGAACGGACACCTCGCCGACAAGGGCATCACGCTGCGGTCGGGCACGCTGGTGGACGCGACGATCATCGACGCATCGTCCTCGACCAGGAACGAAGCCAGGGCGCGCGACTCCGAGATGTCGTCCACGAAGAAGGGAAATACGTGGTACTTCGGCATGAAGGCCCACATCGGCGTCGACGTGTACAGCGGGACGGTGCACAGCCTCGATACCTCGACTGCGAAGCTCCACGACAGCCAGGTCTGGGATGATCTGCTCCATGGCGAGGAGACCTCTGTCTGGGCGGACAAGGCCTATGTTAACGCCGAGCGCGAGACTGAGTTCAAGGCGCCGGGCAAGTTCTGGGGTGTGATGAGGAAGGCGCCCAAGGGCGGAAAGCTTCATCTCCTCGACGAGCGCATCAACCGGATCATTGCCATGGTCCGGGCCAAGGTCGAGCATCCGTTCCGTGTGCTGAAGCGCCAGTTCGGCCACACCAAGACCCGTTACCGGGGGCTCGCAAAGAACCGTGCTCAACTCTTCGCCCTGTTCGCACTCGGCAACCTCTTCCTGGTTCGACGGCGGCTACTGGCATGAGGACGAGTCTGTCCAAAGCTGCCTGTGCCGCTACGAAACCAGCCCGGAAACCGGGAATTCCGGACGGGTCGCCACGGCGTTGTTGCAGAACTCTCACCGTGAAGGATTCCCTTCGCGAATCCATGCGGTTAGACGGGCGGCATGAGCAAGC
>CANLZY010000104.1 GCA_947495685.1 uncultured Tropicimonas sp. | reverse complement strand
CGAGATCATCCGCGTGGCATGACGCCTGTGGGGCAAGGGGAACTCACGCCTCAAGAGTGGGTAATGCAACAACGCCTTCAACATGCCATCTGGAAGGTATCCGACTATCCCGACGAAGTTCCTCAGGGCATTCTTCCCTCCGAACAGATGCTGGAAGACATGATCGTGACCCAACCGCGTATCCTGTCTTCGGACTGGATGCTGGTCGGGCGCCAGGTCGAGATCGGCCACAGCGGACCCATCGACTTGTTGGCTATCGCCCCCGACGGGACGCTGCTTCTGGTTGAACTCAAGCGCGACAGGACCCCGCGAGAGGTTGTCGCACAAGCGCTGGACTATGCCTCATGGGTTGAAGGGTTGGATGCCGAGGATGTGGCCGCGATCTACAATCGGTTCAGCCATGGTGGTAGCTTGGCTACTGATTTTCAGACCCGGTTCGGCCAGCCCTTGGATGAGGACACGATCAACGAAGGGCACCAAATCGTCATCGTCGCGGCGCAGCTCGACGCAAGCAGTGAAAGGATAGTCAGCTACCTCAACGACCGCGGTCTCGCCATCAGCGTTCTCTTTTTTTCAGGTCTTTGGTCATGGCGAAGAACAGCTTCTCAGCCGCGCGTGGTTGATCGACCCTGGAGAGATTCAGGTTCAAGCCGTCGGCTCCGGGCGCGGCGGCGAGAAGGAGCCTTGGAACGGAGAATACTACGTCAGTTACGGAACGGATAAGACCCGCCTCTGGGAAGAAGCGAGACAGTACGGCTTCGTTTCGGCGGGGGGCGGAACTTGGTATAGCAACTCGCTTGGCATGCTCAGCGAAGGCGACCGCATCTGGGTGAAGGTACCCGGGAAAGGGTTTGTCGGCGTCGGTATCGTCACTGGCCCTCGTGTGGCAACCAAGGACTTTGAAATTGAGGGCAAACCTTCGCTCGAAGTGTTGTCTGAGCTTCCCCCCCCGAAAACCGGACACTGACGCAAGCTACGATTTGTTGTCTGCCGATCTTCAACACGCAGGAGATCAGAGATGTCGAAACGGAAGCACACCCCCCCGGAGTTCAAGGCCAGGGTCGCGTTGGAGGCTGTGACGGGCGAGCAGACGGTCAGCGAGTTGGCCAGTCGGT
>CANLZY010000103.1 GCA_947495685.1 uncultured Tropicimonas sp. | reverse complement strand
GATGTCCACAATCGAACGATTCAGCATTCTCATTGTGGGCGTTGTTCGCAATGCATCGATCGACGGTTCGCCATGCTTTCTCTGGGACTCGCACGGGACGACCCGGTGGATGCCTATGTGGTTGATCCCCTGTACGGTCCGCGAATGAACGTTCAGGATTGCGAGATGATCCTGGCCTATGTTCGCAATGCGAAGTTCTACTCGGTGGTCCGACAGGAGGCCTTTCTTTCCCGGTTTCCAGAAGTCGCGCGTGCGGTCGGCGAGACCGATCACTCGCCGGTTGATGCCCTCGCACGATTCCATGCGCTGCACAGTCGCCACGGCGCGGCTGCAACAGGTGTCATGAAAGCAGCTCTGCGGAACCTGGCGACCGGTGAGCCGGAGTCGAACTCCCTTCTTGCGCTCTATCGTGAGGCTGAAGTCGAAGATCTGAAAGCAATGACCCCGGTATCCACGGTGGTCACGGAACAGACGAAGATCGAGTTGGTTCTTGATCGCAAGAGAAAGAACGTGGTCGTTGCCGGACAGGAACCGATTGGTGGAAAGGTCCATCTACTTCTGGAGTGCCTTGCTGACCGCTCGCTCAAGGCGCTCGGAAAGGGTCTGGATTTTGAGGACTTCCCCTGTGCGACGGCAGCCCAGCTACAATTTGAACTCGAATAAACTGACGAGAGCAATGTCAGGCGGTTGATCCAGGCGTCCAGAACGAAAATCTCCGTTGGCCTGAAACTGGCAGGATTCACGGATTGTGACCTGCTGGAAAACGTCGTGCCGTATGGGTATCGGCTTGCACCCGAACGGCTGCACATCACCGTTGTGCCGGAGAGGGCGCCGACGAAGGCTCGCCGGCGTCCCAGGCATCATCAATGACCTCATCATCATTGTCCGGCAGAGAACTGGCCATTCTCTGAATGATTTCGACCTGACGTCCGACAGCCACCGACCCATAGTTCATGAACGTGGTCATGACTTCCTCATGTCCGAGGTTCTGGGACCAGGCCTTGGACTCCTCCGACGTGTGGCAATGAACATTCGACAATTGAACAAGCGCCTAGCGGATGGAATGCGGACCATGGGGCGGCAGGCCCCCAAAGGTGACCTGTCGATCCTGGTGTAAGATTGGTCAGTCTCCCGGAGAGATCTTGACCAGTTTTCGGATTGGGCGGCGCCTTGGC
>CANLZY010000102.1 GCA_947495685.1 uncultured Tropicimonas sp. | reverse complement strand
TGATCTCCTTCGTGTTGAAGATCAGCAGACAACAAATCGTAGCTTGCGTCAGTGTCCGGTTTTCGGGGGGTAGCTCACCTTCATGCACGAGAGGGGGCCAAACAATCCCGCTCGACAACAAGCTGCCCGATCTTGGAATACAGCTTCTCGATCCCGACCGTATTGGCGGGAGCCGGATCGGCCCGTCGTCGGGTAAACGCCGACGCCAAACTCTTGATCGCCGCCCGCTTCCACGTGCTGGTCTGGGTCGCATGTTCGCCGTACTTCTTCGACAGCCCCGCCAGCTTCATCTCCTAGCGGATCGCCTCAAGCGCAACCTTGGCCTTGAACTCGGGCGAATGGTTCTTTCTCTTCGTCATTTTGGATCGTGTCTCTCCTCAGGCGATCCAACTTGGCAACTGGTCCGAAATCCCACGACCTCCCCTCCTGACCGCTTCAAGCTGTCATTGTCTGGCGATCAGTTTGTGGTCTTGAGCTTCGTTGGGGCCCAGTTACGCAAGCGCTCCAGCTATCACATTGAATTCATAAGGTGAATTCCTGAACGGATCCCTGCAGTAAAGCCGTGGCGACAGAACAAGAACAGAACGACGAAGTGATAACTCGAGTGAAAACCTTTGCATTCTGCTTGACGCCCCCGCGCCGAATCCATAAGAAACGCGGGCCTTAGGGGTATAGCTCAGTTGGTAGAGCGACGGTCTCCAAAACCGTAGGTCGCGGGTTCAAGCCCTGCTGCCCCTGCCATTCCTAACAACTCTCGCGTTGAAGGTTTAGGGTTGCTGTCTTTTTGCCTATAAGAAGTGAGCTTTCGATCCCGTAAGGAGTAGACTTCGGCAAGTCTCTGATTTGCAAGAAGAACTCCCTTGATCACTCAAGCTCCGCAAAATCACGGCCTTTAGGGTAAGCGGTGCAACTACCCCCCAGAGCAACCTCTTCCGAAAGAAAGTCTCACGGCCTTTATTGGCGCTGCGCGCCAATACGCAAAATCAAACTAGTAGCCAAGACCTTGCATCGTTTCTGGCAAATGCAGGTAGAGGTGGTTCCGGCAATCTGAACGGCCGGGATCGGTGGATTTTCCGCGCAACGGCAGCATGATGCTGCGAGCGAGGAGAAGACCATGGCAAGATGACCACGCCGGAACCACAGCCCGGCATTCAAGGCGAAAGTGGCGGTGGCCGCGATCAAGGGCGAGAAGACGCTGATC
>CANLZY010000101.1 GCA_947495685.1 uncultured Tropicimonas sp. | reverse complement strand
GAAACCATCGTCCCGATGGACCAACGACCAACCATGCACTAACTTTCAGATTGGACCACTCAAGTGGGGCCGCTCAATCATGATCGGGCATTCGCGTCGAGGACTTGTCGCACGATACGACAAGTCCGAGATGTGGGACGCACGGGTAGAATTGCAGACCCGATGGGAACACTGGCTTCTAGGCGTGGTAGAATCGTCACCGCTTTCGTGAACGACTAACTAGATTTCCGTCAGACGATCTCCAGATCGTTGAGCAGAGCGGATGGATTTTCGATCCCCTTTACCCGAAGCTCATCGCCTCCGAAGTCGAGGATGAAGTCCCCGCCTGACACCACACCAAACTTGTCGATCACCTGCGCTTTCGTCAAATTGCCTTTCCAAAGGGCGTCATCCAGTCGAAGCGTGTCGATGTCGTTTTCAAACCCGAGCACGGTGTCGCGGCCGTAATTCTTCGAGAACACGATCGTATCCTTGCCGCCTTGGCCGGCCAGCACATCGTTGCCGGCGCCTCCATCCAGCACATCCTTGCCCTTGCCGCCAAAAAGCTTGTCCGCATTGCCACGCCCTTTCAGGGTATCATTCCCCTTGCCGCCCCACAGGCTGTTCTTTCCCGCGTTTCCGGCCAAAATGTCGTTGAATTTCGTGCCCGACAGATTTTCGACCGAGACATAGGTGTCGCCTTTGGCTTCGCCCAGGTTTTTCGTCGTGAACGCAAGATCGGCCCGAACCTTGGCACTGGCCCGCCCATAGTCGGCCATGTCCACACCGCCGCCGCCGTCGAGACGGTCCGCGCCAGCATCGCCGCGAAGCGTGTCATTGCCCTTGCCGCCATAGAGCTTGTCCCTCCCACCGCGGCCAATCAGAATGTCGCCGCCCTTTTCTCCCCAGAGGCTGTTGGCGGCTGCATCGCCCAGCAAGGCGTCCTTGAACTTTGACCCCAACAGGTTCTCGACACCGGTGTAAGTGTCACCCTTTGCCTCGCCCGAATTGCTCGACGCCTTGGCCAAATCGGCGCGAACCGAGGAAGTCGCCCGCCAATAGACGGCACGATCAATCCCCTCACCGCCATCAAGCTGATCCTCGCCCTGGCCCCCGTTTAGGATGTCCGCTTCGCCCCCTCCGGAGAGCCTATCATCCCCATCTCCGCCATCGAGCAGGTCCGCTCCGTCGCCGCCGCGCAGCGTGTCGTTGCCGCCCTTTCCAAAAAACCGATCGTCGTTGCCACCGCCCTGAATGCGGTCGTC
>CANLZY010000100.1 GCA_947495685.1 uncultured Tropicimonas sp. | reverse complement strand
CAGGCTGATGTTGAAGGCCTCGGCCAACTCGTCATGGATGGTCTGGATCGCGCCACTCTCGTGATCGCCGCGCTGAAGGCGGATCTGCGCGCAGGAGAACAGCACATGCGCCTTGCTGTCGAGATTGCCCATCTCCTCGGCGACGGGCAGGCGCTCGAGATGCATCGCCAGCGCGCCGTCGAGATCGCCGCGCGTCTGCAGGATGTCGGCGATCTGGCCCTTTGTGACGGCAATCTCGATCTTCGCTCCGAGCGCCTCGTAGACCGGGAGTTCTTCGGCCTGTCGGATCGCCAGCGCGCCGTCGAGATCGCCGCGCGTCTGCAGGATGTCGGCGATCTTTCCCTTGGCGACGGCGAGTTCGCTCCTTGCCCCAAGAGCTTCGAAGGCCGAGGTCACCTCGTTTTTCAGCATCGCCAGCGCGCCGTCGAGATCGCCGCGCATTGCCAGGATGTCGGCGATCTTGCCCTTTGTGACGGCCAACTCTCGCCTGTCGCCGAGCGCCTCGAAGACCGGGAGTTCCTCGGCCTGCCGGATCGCCAACGCGCCGTCGAGATCGCCGCGCATCTCCAGGATGTCGGCGATCTTGCCCTTTGTGACGGCCACGGATCGCCTGTCGCCGAGCGCCTCGTAGACCGGGAGTTCCTCGCGCTGCCGGATCGCCAGCGCGCCGTCGAGATCGCCGCGCATCTGCAGGATGTCGGCGATCTGGCCCTTTGTGATGGCCACGGATCGCCTGTCTCCGAGCGCCTCGAAGACCGGGAGTTGCTCGCGCTGCCGGATCGCCAGCGCGCCGTCGAGATCGCCGCGCATCTGCAGGATGTCGGCGATGTGGCCCATTGTGACGGCCACGGATCGCCTGTCGCCGAGCGCCTCGTAGACCGGGAGTTCCTCGCGCTGCCGGATCGCCAGCGCGCCGTCGAGATCGCCGCGCATCTGCAGGATGTCGGCGATCTGGCCCTTGGTGAGGGCCACGGATCGCCTGTCGCCGAGCGCCTCGTAGACCGGGAGTTGCTCGCGCTGCCGGATCGCCAGCGCGCCGTCGAGATCGCCGCGCATCTGCAGGATGTCGGCTATCTGGCCCTTGGCGACGGCCACGGATCGCCTGTCGCCGAGCGCCTCGTAGACCGGGAGTTCCTCGCCTTTCCGGATCGCCAGCGCGCCGTCGAGATCGCCGCGCGTTGCCAAGATGTCGGCGATCTGGCCCTTGGTGACGGCGATGCTGCGCGTGTCTCCGAGCGCCTCGAAGACCGGGAGTTGCTCGGCCTGCCGGATCGCCAGGGCGCCGTCGAGATCGCCGCGCAT
>CANLZY010000099.1 GCA_947495685.1 uncultured Tropicimonas sp. | reverse complement strand
GTCGAAGAGCACCGCCGGATTCCGATCAAGCCGGACGGCTGGGCGATCGGGGGCACCAACAAGCACCCGGTCGAGACGATCAAGTACTTCGACTTCTGGTTCACGCCCGAAGGCCGCCGCCTGGCGAACTTCGGTGTCGAAGGTCAGCAGTACGACGTTGTCGATGGCGAGGCGATCTTCACCGAAGAGTTCCTGACCAATGGCGAGCCGGTGAACAACCAGCTGTACCAGGTTGGCGCGCAGCTTCAGGGCCGCGGCTACTTCCAGGACTACAAGTACGAAACCCAGTGGTCGAACGAGTTCGCCCTGGAGGGTATCGCGCTCTATGACGAAGGCGATTACCTGATCGACCAGTTCCTGGGCGTTGCGTTCAATGCCGAAGAGCAGAAGGTCTACGACCGCTCCTGGGCCTCGATCCGCGACTACATGCTGGAGCGCCAGCAGGCATGGATCCTTGGCACCGGCGACGTCGAAGCCGAATGGGATGACTACATCGCCCAGCTGAACAAGCAGGGCCTCGCGGATGTTCTTGAGGTCATGCAGTCGGCTTACGTGCGCCAGTACGGCGGCTGACAGGTCACCTGACCCGGTGCCGTCCGTCCCCATGTGGGGCGGGCGGCACCACGCAACACATGCACACCACCTGATATCCAAGGACACCGTCGATGCCTTCGACCGCCATGAAAGACGCCACCGCATATCTGGACGAACCGAGGGCAGGGCGGCTGAATATCCAGTACGCCCCCGCCAATGGCGAGGCCATTGTCGAAAACCCGCCGCGCTTCACCTGGCTGCCGGTTGTCGAGGAAGGCGCCCGCTATGTCCTGCGGGTCTCCCGCGATCCGTCCTTCCCGGCGAAGGAGACCTCTGTCTACACCGACATCCGCCTGAACTTCCTGACCCCCGACGCGGTGCTGGAGCCCGGGACGTATCACTGGACCTATGCTGTCTGGGACGCCGACGCGGGGCAACCCGCGACCGCCTGGAGCACCACCCGCGACTTCGTGATCCCCGGGAACCTGCCCGAGATCCCGCTGGCCGGGCGCGCCACGCGCTACGCGGCGGCCGACATGTCTCACCCGCGCCTGTGGCTGGGCCCAAGGCAGCTTGCCACCTTCAAGGCCGCCGTCGCCGCGGACCCGTCGCACTGCACCTGGTCGACCTTCTATGAAAAGAGCGTGGTTCCGTGGATCGACCGCCCCATCACGCCCGAGATCGCGCCCTACGAAAACAACCAGCGCACCCCGCCAGTCTGGCGCCAGGGCTATATCGATTGCCAGGAGACGATCTACGCCATCCGCCACCTGGCCGTCGCCGGCCACGTGCTGGA
>CANLZY010000098.1 GCA_947495685.1 uncultured Tropicimonas sp. | reverse complement strand
GCACACACACCAAAAGTGAGATGCCAACACAATAAACCAAACCAGATCAATCAACGAATCAATCAATACTCAGGTGCCTTCGAAGATCCGCTTCCTGGCATTGTCGATATGGTCGCGCATCGCCTTCCGGGCCGCGTCGCAATCCTGAGCCTCAATAGCACTCAGAATCGCGTAGTGTTCCTGTTGCACCAGATCGAGCCGTTTCAGGGACTTCGAGAGAGACAGGTTTCGCGTCAGGTTCATGCCGGTGAGGATATTTTCGCGCATCGAAGCGCGGGCCGCGACAAAATACTGGTTGTCGGAGGCCTCGCAGATCGCAGCGTGCAAGGCTTCATCCGCATCGACGCCAAGCTCGCCCTCCCGAATGCAGCGGTCCAACTCCGCCACCGCTGCTCGAATAGCCTCCAGATCCGTGGTCGTCCTGCGTTCCGCGGCAAGGAAGCTGGCTTCGCCTTCGATGGCGGCCCGGAACTCGAAGGTTCGCTGGATGTCCGCAATAGATCCTACGGGGGCGAAATCCAGCATAGCGCTCTCGGGGCGGCGCTTCACGTAAGACCCGGAGCCCTGCCGGGACTGGATGACATCATCCTCGCGCAACTGCCGCAACGCTTGCCGCAGCACCGGACGCGAGACGCCGAATTCTTCGCAGAGCGCGTGTTCTGTCGGCAATTTGCTCCCGACCGGATAGGTATCGCCGGCTATTGCCGCGATGATCTTTTCATAGACTTGATCGGACAGTGTGCCGGACCGAACCGGTCTGGAGGGCATGTGGTCAGACGCTTCGCTCATGACAGACATTTCCCCTGCGTTCGTGATCGCGTGCAAATCGCGCGGATTCTATCAAGGAATGCGCAGAATGACAGCCCGAACAAGGATCTTTCCGGGAGTTGCGGCAAGGCCGGTTCGAGGCGACCCATTGGGGGCGGTCTGACCAGAAAGTGCAGGACAGTCGATCGGGTTGGCGCAGTTCGTCGCCCGGAGGCTCCGGTGCAGACAGCGTACCGTTCAGGAGGTTGGCCGGAGTGTCCCGAGCGACTCGGATAGGGCAGGGCGCGGCGTCGCGGATCCAGCCATCGCGGTCGGCAACTGTCGTGGCAGATAGGACTGGATTCGGACGTGTGGAGCCCGTTGTTGAGAATCCTGCCCCGCGTCTGACCGGGAAGTTCGCGGTCGGAAACGGAATTTATACCATTGATTTGCCGTGAATTTCGACCTGATCGAGTGTTCTAGTGAACTAGCATATCAAAAGTGTCGCACCATGCGAGGTTGTAAAAATTGGCTCTGAACGTAGTGTGCGCGAACTGATCCGAATGAGTGAAGGGAGGATTTCATGGCATTCAGAGGAATTTGCGCTGCCGGTCTGG
>CANLZY010000097.1 GCA_947495685.1 uncultured Tropicimonas sp. | reverse complement strand
TCACTGAGGCCGAAGCATAAATCCGTCCGGGAAAGGGGAAATGCGACCGTCAGACGATTTGTGCAACAAAGCCGGTCCGCGTTCTACGAATTCGTCGCGAGGGAGAGAACAACTTTGTCTCTGAAGCGGCTCCAGAGGTGATACAGGAGCTTTGGTCACAACCAGAACTCAGGTATTCCAACGCCCTTGAGGGTGTATTCTATGAGGAAACCATCATCTGTGAAGACGACAGCGACTGCCGCCTCTTCAATGCAATCGCGGACCACCTCGCCACAAACGATAGCCGAATTTGGAAGGACACAGCATATGTCCCAACAGGTGGGAAGCATGGCGTCAGGAAGGTTGCCGAAGTTCTCCGGAAGATTAGGGTCCCGGTCAAGGCAATCTTTGACATAGATCTCCTGAATGACAAGACACTGGTCGAGCAGACCGTCCTGGCGTTTGGCGGCTCATGGGACAATTTCGAGGATCTTTGGGAGCGCGTCGACAAAGCCGTAAAGAAAGGGGTGAAACCCAAATCCGTTGATGCGATAAAGCAGGAACTAATCTCTAAGATTGAAGATTGAAGATTGAAGATTGAAGATTGAAGATTGAAGATTGAAGATTGGACAGAGGGCAGCCCACCAAGAAGCGCTATCCTGGAAACGATGAAGCAGAACTCCGCGTGGAACCTCGTCAAGAGATTTGGAGCAAATGCAATTCCTTCTGGCGAGGCGCAAAACGACTACGACGCGCTGAAGAAGAGTCTGGAAGAAATAGGGATCTACTTGGTGCCAGTTGGAGAGGTTGAAAACTTCTGCCGTAGCCTCGGGTCACACGGCCCAAGGTTCGTGAACAAGCTCCTCACACAGGTGCCGTTCGATGATCCCAAGCTGGGTGACCTCAGAACCTTTGTGGAACTGGTGCACCAAGGTTGTCACGCCCCCTTGGAGCAGACTGTCAATGAGGACCAAGTATCTCTCAGTGTGGCGCCCGAACATGCCCATCCGGAAGAAGAAGCCTGATTCATTGGGTTGAGTATTAACCGGGGCTCAAACTACTGTGTTTGCAGTCCCGGCGCAGTCCCGGGAGATCAACCGAAGAGGAGCGACATTGGCCGTCCATCAACTATCTGGATTTACTTATAAAAATGGTGCCCGGGGGCGGAGAGCTTTTGTATTGCTTTTCAGTATATTAGGTGGAACATGACAAGGCCTTACTCCAATGTTACTCCACGAGTACGACGATAGAGGCCGGAAGAGACCATCCGCAGCCCCGTTACTCCACTTAGACCACTCTGATGTTCGGCGAAGCAAAAATCCCACAGTAACGATCTCGACCAATGTCACGAAAGGCGTCACAAAGGGGACTGTTGCCTCCAAGCCTCAACATAGCTTTCATTTTTCCTGGGGCTGCATCCTTTCCCTTCATACGCTTCCTCCCCCCGAAGAACCTATGCATGGCTTAGACTCGAACCTATGGTTCCCGCAGCTCTAGATGCCAACAGCAGGCCAAACCGTCGTCATGCCTTGGTAATCACCCCCGAAAGTGAGGGGATGCGGAAGTAGAATTTTCTCGGCAGGATGATCGAGGAGATTCCTATGAAGA
>CANLZY010000096.1 GCA_947495685.1 uncultured Tropicimonas sp. | reverse complement strand
GACGAGTTGGAGGCCGCGATCTACGACTACCTGCTGCACCATAACGCCAAGCCGAAGCCCTTCACCTGGACCAAAACGGCCGAAAACATCCCCGACCGAGAACGCCGCGCGCTGAACGCTCTCGATGATAGCAGAGGCAACAGGTAGCAAGCGTCAGACTCAGAACACTAGGGGCTCATCGGTGGTCCTGAGACACGCATCAAGGAATGCAGCTGTCAAAGGCTTGGAGAGCGTACCTTCGAGCACAAGTCGCCGCGATTAGCCGTCTACGTCGCGATGCCGAAGCACAGGATGCGCTGCACTGAATGCCTTCATGATGGCAGCATGTCGGAGAGCCGAGTTGCGGGCATCGGATCGGTCGAGTGAGTTAGGTCTTTGGGGCCGTATGGACCTGCCCGTTTCACGGCACGGAACTGCGTCGTCGCCCCAACGCCGGATACCATGAGCGGTTACGGGACATGAGATTTTCTGCGCCGGACAATCCGACGCTGGAGCGGCTGGTGGTGGCGTCGCAATTGCGTTTCGTCTCCCCATTGCAATCCTAAATTCAAGAGCGATTTGAGGAGCTGTTGGCGAGGCCCAGGCAGCATTGGGCAGGCTATATCAGCCACCGTAGTTCAACAAATCGTCAAGGGATCCGGGGCCAATCGGGGACTTGTCCGATCGCGTTCGGAACTCTCTCCCGGTCAACAAGCTGCCGGCAAACCTGAACTGCAAGCGAACACGGGCTCTAATCCTGGTTCGGAGGGGAATTCTGAAACAGCTTGTTCCCGACCTTGGTGCAGAACCTACCGGCGTCCTCTAGAACGTTGTGGCCTGCCCCCTGCCGGTCGTTTTCTGCAGGGGGTACGTGAAACGGGGATGCCGGTCGACATGGGCGGTGACGGAATGATCGACGTGATTCAGGCTGCTGGAGGTGTCGGGCATCCGGTGACCGGTATTGTGAAACTGGTACTCTGAAAACGGCTGATCCGGGTGAAAATCCTTTCTGAGAGACAGCGGTTTCGATCGGTCTTGATGGATCCAGGCGCGGTGCGCTTGGTTCTGGCAACGCTCGACAGTGAAGTTGGCCTTGGTGCAGACCAGATCGCCAACCTGCTTCGGTTTCCGTCTTGGCGATTTCCAATCTTGAGAATAACAGAGATTCTTTGGGTCGGCCGTATCTTCGCGCCGAAGAAATCCGCAATGCTCGCGGATACTGTCGGTATCGCTACCCGGCCGCCGAGGTGGAACGTTTCCAATCCGCGCAAGTGAGGCTTGCCGAGGTCGCTCTGAAGAGGGGGCTCAGCATCAAGGCAACCATTCGGGCGGTGTCCCGCGCGGACGTCGTTCCCATCCTTCCACGGCAAGGACGAAACACTGGAGTGTTCCGTCGGGCGGACGCGTCGCCGCCGGACAAGGATCGATGTCTTGAAGGAAGCCGCCCGTGCGAGCGGTTTTATGCCGTGACCCTGGCAAAACTTGAGCCGTTCCGGATACCACATCTTGCCCCGTCACGCGGCTTTGTTGCACAAACCGGACGAAGGGTGGACTTCCCGTTTCCCCTGACGGACTTGTCCTACGGCCTCTGTGACAGGTATGCCAATGGCAGTGTAGCGGTTGAGGACGGCGATACGGATCTGGAGTTCCGCGA
>CANLZY010000095.1 GCA_947495685.1 uncultured Tropicimonas sp. | reverse complement strand
AAACCATCGTCCCGATGGACCAACGACCAACCATGCACTAACTTTCAGATTGGACCACTCAAGTGGGGCCGCTCAGAGTTGCGGCGATCAGGGTATTGATCGGGTGGTCGATCATCTCGGTATAGAACATGACGCTTAGTCTAACGATCCCAAGATCCCAGCTGGCAAAGATGCAAGGGTGCCTCAAGAAAGGCGGCATCAGAGAAATCGGCGGTTGGCTTGTCGCTGAACAGATCGCGCCTGGGGATTTTGCATTGGTTGGCTTTACGGTCGATCTTGAGGTCGGCACGCGGGATCGCTTCGACAGCCTCCCAGGTCTGCACACCGAACAGCTTGACGAGATTTTGGCGGAAAACGGCAAACGGGAAGGCCGGGTGGACTATCTGGGCGAATGGCACTCACATCCGACATTCCCACCGGTCCCAAGTGAAACGGACATGGCGGCAATGACAAATATGGTTGAAAGAAGCGGGCCATCTTTTGCAGCACTCGTCATTGTTCGCCTATTGAACATGGCTTCTATTGAGGCGACCATCACGACGTTTCGACGTGGACTGCCGCCTGAGCCGGGCCGACTGATAGTCGAAAATGCGGAACAAGCGATCGCAGACAATCCGGGTGGATTGGTTTAAACATGGAGCACCAAAGGACATATGTCGAATAGAGGTAAGGAACTACGAGAAGTCACGAAGCTGCTTGTATGGGGCCGCGCCGCCGGCAGGTGCCAGTTCAAGAATTGCAGAAAGCCGTTAGATCATGACCTGCTTTCTGGGAAATTCGAATTCAATTCTGCTTACCTTGCCCATATCGTTGCTTCCTCACCAAAGGGTCCACGTGGATGCAGTGAACGTTCTCATGAGTTGGCTGACGACCCCGGAAACATTATGCTAATGTGCGACACCCATCATCGCATAATCGACGCTAAGCAAACCCGGGACGACTATCCTGAACACTTGCTTTTGGAGTGGAAAAAAGAACATGAAGAATGGGTTGACCTTGTGCTTTCAAGCGGGCCCGATAGTCGGTCACATATTTTGCAGTTCTCGGCGCCGATCGGACCAAACGAGACAGCCGTCCCATTCGATGATTGTGTGAATGCAATCCTGCCGGACAGGACACCGGCCGAGAGAAGACCGACCGAGATCAAGGTTAAGGGAATGTATTTTCAAGACAAAGATCAAACCTACTGGGATGTACAGCCGCAAGTCCTGCGTGACGGCATTGCACAAAAGATCCGTGGGCGGTTCGAGAGCAGTGATATTCGTCATCTATCCGTGTTTGGTCTTGCACCTATCCCACTTCTGATGGAACTCGGACGCCTCATCTCGGATATTTCGGATGTCAACGTGTACGAACGACACCGAGAACCAGCGCAGTGGAAGTGGCCCGAAGATGGACCAGAGGTGAGCTTCTCCCTTACGCAGGGCCGACCCGGGCCAAAACACGTTGCACTGAAACTCTCGGTGACCTCCCATATTGCAGACGACCGCATAACTGACGTAATTGGTGATGACGTGTCGATCTGGGACATATTGAGCGATCCGCAAACACAAGGCGTGATCCGCCACAAAAGTGATCTCAGTCGCTATAGGTCCTGAGCCTCCCCCAATGAAGTGGTCCGCCCCTATGATTAGGAAGCGGAGGACCATAGATGACGATCAAGAGACCCA
>CANLZY010000094.1 GCA_947495685.1 uncultured Tropicimonas sp. | reverse complement strand
CCCAACTGCTCATACCGCCCAGCTATCAAACTGGATTCATGAGGTGAATCCTGCACGCGATTTGTGCAACAAAGCCCCTGTGGAACGGAAACCGACGGGGCGGACGTAGAGCGTCGGTCCGGCTACAGATATGAGGTGTCCAGCGCTATTCTCCCGGTATGAGCAGTTGCGCAGAACGCCTTGTGGCGCATGCGATCGAGATGCGGAGGCGTGGCCGACCGGAAAGCGCTGTCTCTGCGTATGTCTTGCCTTCGCTCGAATACAGGGAACTGCCTCTAAGAAAGAATTTCGTGCCACATCCATTCGGCCAACACTCCAGTTGTCAGGGAGAAAGCGGCGCCGCTCCCCGACTTCGAAATCGCTCCGTTGTGGAGTGGTGTGGATGTTGGAGGCTAACCAATGCCGAAGGACACGATTTCCGTTTCGCCCTGGTCTGTGTTCGTCAATGAAAACTCGGATGCGCTCCTCAGGTCAGCTCTTTTGCTGGGCGGGCCCATCGCTGAAAGGCGCGTGCTACGTTTGATCAACGAGCTTTCCGTCGGGCAACCGATCACCACGAAACTGAGGCGCGAGCTCGATGTGCTGGAGGATCTGCTTTCGTTACGGCACGTCGACAACCCTGATCGAGAGGAAGCGGGTTACTTCGCGATGATCCACCCGGCATCGCGCGCGGCCGACAGTATTTGCGATCTGCTCGAAAAGCTTCAAACTGCGAGAGGATCTCACGATTTGGTGTCGGTCTGACGCTCTCCCCGGTGCCCGATCGGCACCGGCCTTGACGTGTCCGGCGCGGTGTCGGTACGCAAATCTGGAGGTTACGAATGGTCGACGATCCGACGATTGTCCAAGATGCCCGACTTGCGATTTTTTATCTGGAACAGGTGGCCAACGCGCTGAATGCCGAACGCGACCTACTGCCAAAGCAGTTGGAACATAGCCTCAATCGCTTCCTTGCCGCTGCCAAAAAGTGCAAGGAATTCAACCCGAGCAACATCTTTCATGCACGCGATCTACATGAACGCCTCGGATACTTCATCGCGGTCAAGGGCGGAGCGCCGCATCTGCGACACAGCGAGGAAGGAGACCCGTTTTGGGTCGGCGGCACCGAAGAAAGCCGCAGGTTGGCAGCAATCGGCCGACCACTCGAGTCGTACATCGCGCGGTCTGGCAATGTATATCGCGCCTTTGAGGCTGACGCGGCCATGGAGAGCTTGAGGCAAAGCCTGACGAACGGCTGAGAACGCGTTTCCAAGCTGCAAAGACCTATCTGAGCCGACCGAGGGCACTGTCCCCGGTCGACCTTTTTGCATTTGATGCAAAACTCACGACTTGATTTGACATTTCTTGTCTTCGGCTGAACCCGGCTTTCATGCAACAAGGGACCCTTGCATCGTCCTGGAAACAAATCGGTGGTGCAGCGCAAGAGACGGAAAAAACCTTACACCACGAGATTTCTTCTTCGTCGCTCAAAGAGACGACCCATGTTCTCTTCACCAGCACCAGCACCAGCACCAGCACCAACGACCGGCCTGTGAAACCAACCGGAAGGAACCTGCAAACTCTCAACGTCTCCCCGCGACAGTACAAGACCCCGACGACTCGGGCACACCAGCACCGGTCGCGACCACATGAAGGGAGAAAATCATGCTCAACGACTCCAACCTCGATGCCGCCGAAGCACGTCTCGGTGTAAGTCCCTGTGGCTTGCGTGGTAGCTTCGGGCAGCCGATCCCGGACGCCGATGCAGTCGAGGCGGCATTGCGCAACACCTGAGCGGCCCCACTTGAGTGGTCCAATCTGAAAGTTAGTGCATGGTTGGTCGTTGGTCCATCGGGACGATGGTTT
>CANLZY010000093.1 GCA_947495685.1 uncultured Tropicimonas sp. | reverse complement strand
TTTTCCCGTCCCCAGAGGAGGTGTGCCCATGGCAACCCAGCATTCTCGATCCGCAGCGCGCTTGATGATGGCGCCGGCCGTTTTCCTTCTTCTGGTTTGGATGCTCGTCCCGCTGTCGATGACGCTCTTCTTCTCTTTCAAAAAGTACCTGCCGTTGCGCGGCGACTCGATGGCCACGGGCCTGGATTGGGTCGGCTTTGAAAACTACGTCCGCTTCGTGACGTCGAGTTCCTTTTGGCCAAGTGTGCAGACCACGCTGCTCATCGTCGGCAGCGTTCTCGTCATTACCATCGTCTTCGGCGTGTTGCTGGCGATCCTGCTCAACCAGCCGATGTGGGGACAGGGGATCGTGCGGATCCTGGTGATCGCCCCGTTCTTCGTGATGCCGACCGTGTCCGCGCTGGTATGGAAGAACATGTTCATGGACCCGGTGAACGGCCTGTTTGCCCACCTGTGGAAGTTTTTCGGCGCGGAACCCGTCGTATGGCTCAGCCAGGCCTCGATCGAGTCCATTGTCATCATCGTCTCCTGGCAGTGGCTGCCATTCGCAACGCTGATCCTGCTGACGGCCATCCAGTCGCTTGACGGCGAACAGCTGGAAGCCTCGGAAATGGACGGTGCCCCACCGCTGGCACGCTTCGGCTACATCGTCCTGCCGCACCTGGGACGCGCGATCACGATCGTGATCCTGATCCAGACCATCTTCCTGCTGGCGGTCTTTGCCGAGATCTTCGTCACAACCGGCGGCGCCTTTGGCACCCGCACGCTCACCTATCTGATTTTCCAGCGTGTTCTGGAGAGCCAGAACATTGGCCTGGGATCAGCTGGCGGTGTCTATGCCATCATCCTCGCCAACATCATTGCGCTCTTCCTGATGCGCATCGTTGGCAAGAACCTGGACGCTTGAGGAGAATATCATGGCTCGCTCAGTTACCCAACAACGCAAGATCATCAACACCACCGCCGCCTGGGCAATCGGTCTGCTGATCTTCTTTCCGATCCTCTGGACCATCCTGACCAGCTTCAAGACCGAAGCCCAGGCGATCGCCGATCCGCCGATCTTCCTGAACTTCGACTGGACGCTGGAGAACTACTCGGTGGTCATGGAGCGCTCCAACTACATGCGCTTCCTGTGGAACTCGATCATCATCGCCGGCGGCTCGACCATCCTGGGCATCATCATCGCGGTGCCTGCCGCCTGGTCGATGGCCTTCGTGCCGTCGCGCCGGACCAAGGACATCCTGCTCTGGATGCTCTCGACCAAGATGCTGCCGGCGGTTGGCGTGCTCTACCCGATCTACCTGCTGTTCATCAAGATGGGGCTGCTGGACACCCGCATCGGCCTGACCATCGTGCTGATGCTGATCAACCTGCCGATCATCGTCTGGATGCTCTACACCTACTTCAAGGAGATCCCCGGCGAGATCCTCGAAGCCGCCCGGATGGACGGTGCGACGCTCCGGTCCGAGATCATCTACGTGCTGACGCCCATGGCCATTCCCGGCATCGCCAGCACGCTGCTGCTGAACGTGATCCTGGCCTGGAACGAAGCCTTCTGGACCCTCAACCTCACCGCGGCCAAGGCGGCCCCCCTGACGGCCTTCATCGCCAGCTACTCCAGCCCCGAGGGCCTGTTCTACGCCAAGCTCAGCGCGGCATCGACCATGGCCATCGCGCCGATCCTCATCCTTGGCTGGTTCAGCCAGAAGCAACTCGTCAGCGGCCTGACCTTCGGCGCCGTCAAGTAAGGGAACTGACCAATGGGACAAATTCAACTGAACCAGGTGACCAAGAGCTTCGGCGACGTGCAGGTCATCCCACCGCTGGACCTGACGATCGAAGATGGCGAGTTCACGGTGTTCGTCGGCCCCTCGGGCTGCGGTAAATCCACCCTCCTGCGGCTGATCGCCGGGCTGGAGGACATCACCACGGGCCATATCGCGATCGACGGGGTGGACGCCACCGA
>CANLZY010000092.1 GCA_947495685.1 uncultured Tropicimonas sp. | reverse complement strand
TCCACTGCGCGGCAGTGGTTTGCGCGCAAACCATGAGAGCGGCCTTCGCGGCTTGGGGGAGGAATTCCACGGCGCGGAAATCGGATGTGGCCGGGTCCATGGCCAGATGGACCTTGCGCCCCCTCTCAGCGACTGCATGCATTCGCCTGCCGGGCAGTGATTGGCATCGGCCTTGCTCCCCGTGCGTGCGGGCCTGCCATCTGCCATCGCCGAAGAACTTGATCCCGGTGCTGTCCGTTGACCGACAGGGTTTTGCAACGCAATGCCCGGGAGGGGACCAGCAAGTTCAGCGGGCCATCCGCCCGGCGATACGGCACTTGCACGGCCAGAGTCTTCTGCCTGCGGCACAGGGTGGAAAAGTCCGGCACCGGCCAGTCCAGTCCTGCAATTCGTAACAGGCCCGCCACCATGCCAGCGGTCTGGCGCAGGGGAAGATTGGACAGGACCTTGATCGACAGGCATGTGTGGACTTCCCCATTGGCGCAAGTGGTTTTTGATCGTCTTTGGACAAGTGACCGGCTGCCTTCATGTGTCAGGCCTTTCCTCGCGGCGTTCTACCTGCCGCGGGCCGGTATGGTGATACGCGGACAGGGGCCAAATCAGAACGACGAGCTCGAAGCTCTTTGCCTGAGGCTGGTTGATCCTAACCCGATCTGGTCGATCCTTTGCCCATACGGGATCAATGTGCCGCTTGCGCCACCGACGCTCCTACTGGCAGCCGTCTCAGCAGACGGCCCCGACAGGATCTCTATAAGCCTCCTCGCGTGTCATCATTGCCCAGATGATCCTGGCGAGCTTGTTGGCCAGAGCGATGGCAACAAGCATGCGCGGCTTGCGGGACAGCATTCGGGCCAGCCATGATCCCGGACGGTCACCATCGCGCCCCGTCCAGAAGATTGCGGACATTGCTCCGGTGATCAGCAATCGCCTGATGTCTCGCTGCCCCATCTTCGATGTCCGCCCGAGGCGTTGCTTGCCACCACTCGAATGCTGGCGTGGCACGAGACCGAGCCACGTGGAGAAATCACGCCCCCGCCTGAAAACCTCCATGGACGGGGCGAATGCTTCGATGGCCATGGCCGTGATTGGCCCCACTCCTGGGATAGTGCGCAGCCGTTGAGCCAGTTCGCTTTCCCGCACCTCTTCCTCGATGCGACGTTCCAGATCCGAGAGGCACCCCGCGACGCGGGCCAACTGATCCAGGTAGACCTGGCTGATCTCTCGCACGAGGTTTGGCAATCTGTTCGTCTGGTCTTCAATGGCACGGCTGAACGGCTCGAGGGTGCGTCGACCGCCCGGCACAACCACCCCATGTTCAGCAAGATGTGCCCGCAACGCATTGACAAGCTGTGTTTTCTGCATGACGAGCAGTTCTCTCGTCCGGAACAGCATGGCGCGAGCTTGTTGTTCCGAGGATTTGATTGGCACTGTGCGCATCGACGGACGCGACGCAGCTTCAACGATTGCCTCGGCATCATTCGCATCATTCTTTTGCCGCTTCACGAACGGTTTCACATAGATCGGCGCGATCAGACGAACCTCATGGCCCTGATCGGTCAGCTCTCGTGCCCAATGATTGGATGTTGCGCAGGCTTCCATCGCGACAACACAGGGAGCGAGCTTCGACATGAATGATAGAAACTGCGAGCGAGCCAGCTTCTTGCGAAAGACGACCTGCCCGTCGCAACTTGAACCGTGCAGCTGAAGAACGTTCTTGGCCAACCTCTCGGCGAATGCGATGCATTCACCTGCCGGTCAACGGATCTACGCCGACCATGCCAAGCGTCTCCATGGATGCTCTCCTCCTGTGGCCATATTCAACACCACCACCATGGCACGTTGCGATGCCGTCGGGTGGGGGTGTCCACCCCATCAGAACTGGATGGCTGCGTCGGACAACACCGCGTGACGTCCAGACCACCCGTCACGCGGTGCGCGCCAGGACATGTCCTTGTCGATCCAGATCAGCAGGGACCCCCGCTTCCGCAGCGATGCCCTCGCCATTGGGCTTGAACCATTGGCGCCTCAATGGCTCGATAGCTGGACCAGTTCGCCGTGCGATTTCGGGCGGGAGATGGTTTG
>CANLZY010000091.1 GCA_947495685.1 uncultured Tropicimonas sp. | reverse complement strand
AACAGCGGAAAGTCTGACAGGAAAGGCGCTCGCGCTCTCTTCGGTCACCCAAATTCTGCGACCGCGATCGGGTGTTTCCCACGGAATCAGCCCAAATCTGCCGTCTGCAGCATGGCGTCCGAAATCGTCTCTTCATAAACATGTTTGAGCTGTACCTCCAATGTCCGGGACGGTCGGCCTTGGCTGATGCTCGCTGTCTGGTTTGGTCAAATTCCGGACATATTCACCTGTCATGATCTCTGGGGGACGGTCTTGGAGAAGCACAGTGGTCGGACAAGTGATCTGGGCGGCGCGGCGCCTTTTGACGGGCAAGCGCACAAGCCAGACCAAGGAGCGAGACTACGCGGAATTCAAGGCCCGGGTCGCCCGGATCGAGGCCGTCCTTGCGCGCGCATCGCAGGAATGGGAGGGTTATTTCGCGGTCGGAGAGTCGGAAGGGGCCGATCCGATTGCACGCTCGTATCACGTCTTTGTCCGCGAGGTGATGGAGCATCTGCAGAAAGCCAGGGGTCATCCCGATCATGGCCGCGCGCTCAAGGCGTGCTACACGGTGAAACAAGAGGTCGTACGCCTGCGCCTTGCTGCGGGCCTGCCGAAATACGAGCCGCGCGATACCTCGTCCGAGCCGCCTGCTTCGCCCGAGCTTGCCGCTGCAAATGCGGCTGTCGCGGAAGCACAAGCCGAGGTCGATCGCACGTCGCGCCTGCCCATCCCCGAGGTGAGGGCAGAGGAGCTGAAGACACCGACATACGAGCTGAGATGCCACTACGGCTGGGCCGCGCATGTGCTGGATGAGACGGAGTTCGAGGAATTCTTCCGGGATGTCTGGACGCGCTTCTCCCCCGGGTCGTCGCAAGGGAAATACGCGAAGGGTGCATTCTGCGCAGTGCGGTCGCTTCGTCGTTTTCCGCGACTGGAACTGGCACTCGAGCGCTATCCGGACCTGCCGTTCTCTTACGACCCGCCCACGCCCGAGGAGCTGTTGCGTGCGGAGTGGAAAAACGCCGAACCGTTGCTCACCGACCGTGATCCGATGGAGAAGATCGAGGCGGTCTTCGCCGATTTCTCCGCCGATGACCTGCACGAAGTGTCACATGGGCAAGATATCTATTCTGCGCCCTTCATCCTTGCAATCGCGCGACATCCGCGCTGCGACTGGGCGTCGGCGTTGGAGATCTTGCACAGCTACTGCGCGTCGAGCCACCAGCGCTATTGGGCCAAGGGTCAGTCCGAGGCGGAATTCGGCAAAAATGACCGCATGATCTTCGAGGCTTTCGAGATCATATCGCAGCGGGCAAATGGCATCGGTTTCCGCAGCCGGTCATTCAAGACCAACTACGAATTCGGGCCCGTGATGACCGAGGGCAAGCCGGACCCGCTGCATCCGCAGAACTAGCTGAAATGGGCGATTCCCGAACGCAAGATGATCCATCCGAAAAACAAGCGGCACAAACCGAGTATCGTTTTCGATGCCACATTGATCCGCCCCACATTCGAGGTCTGGCGACAGGGCCGCGGCCTGTAACGGTTCGGATCTCGTTGACGAGCGTTGCGTTGGAATCGACAGCTCCGCAATGAACTCATACTTCGCTGTGAAGCCCCGGATCCAATTTGGCATTTGGTGGGTAGGTCTTTCTGCAATTTGCCTGCGGCTCTTTCGAAAGAGGCGAGCCAAACGACCGCGAGCGCTTGCTCTCCGGGTGCCCTTTCTGTCCGTGGTATACGCAGCGGCGGCGGGAAATGAGCACGCGCCGAGAACGTCTGCAATGTCCGCCCTTCGGTCATAGGCATCCCGATCCTCGCTGCGCTTCAAACGAATGGCCGCTTTCATAGCTGCGTTGCAGCGATGGTCTCAGATCGACCTAGGCCACCGTTTTGTCGCACCCGCGAAAGACGCGACTTCGATCCGGCCCCTTCGGGCTCGCTTCCGTCATCTGACTGTTTCAATCAAGTATGTCGGACCCGTGTCCGATGCCCGGCTCGCATCGGGAATTTTGCGTCGGGTGTGGGCTTTGTTGCACAACCGGACGAAGGGTGGACTTCGGCTTTCCCCTGACGGACTTGTCCTACGGCCTCTGTGACAGGTATGCCGATGGCAGTGTAGCGGT
>CANLZY010000090.1 GCA_947495685.1 uncultured Tropicimonas sp. | reverse complement strand
TCGACCGCGCGGGGATCGGGGGGGAAGTCGCCCTCGGAATCGCGCCAGGCGGTCTCCAGGTGCGGCAGGGAGGCACTGGCGGCGGCTTCGGCCAGCGGGCCCTCCGGTGGCGCGATCCGGGCGCGGGCGAGCGGGTTGACCGCCGCATGCGGCACGGGTGTCATCCCCGGCCAGCCGGCCTGTTCCCCGTGATCGTCCAGCAGCCCAAGGGCCAGCAGGCGGGTCAGCGCGGCCTCCGGATCGGCGATGCCCACAGCCTCCGCACCCGCCGCAAGGGCCGCGCGCGGGATCGGCACCCCTTCGGAGAACAGGCAGCCCACCCCGAGCACCTCCCGCTCCGTCGGGCTCAACGCCGCCTCGTAGACCCCGAAGGCCATGCGGGTGAAGAAATCCCCCGGATCCTCGTCCTTGGGCGGGATCCTGCCCTCCGCCCGGAAGGCCTCGACCGTTGAAATCGCCGCCTCCGCGGCCTCTGTATCGTCCTCCAGGATCGGGTGGGTCAGGACATCCTGCAGCCCCGGATTGCCGCCCGAGACCTTCAGCGCCCGCGCCACAAGCGCCTCCGCATCCGCCCCGCGCGCCTCCTCCCCATCTGCCCGCATCCGCGCCTGCCATTGCTTTGCCTGCTCGCGCTCGCCCATCGGCCGGAGCGGCAGGCGCTCAAGGAAGGGCCGTGTCAGGCTGTTGCCCGCCGCATCGCTCAGTGCAAAATCGTAGCGCGAGGTGATCATCAGCCGCGAGGTGATCCCCGGCCGGGAGAACGCCCGGAACAACGCCTGCAGCGCCTCCACCAGATGCGGCTTCGGCTCGAGCACCGCCACACCGGCTTCCGGGGCCGGAAGCGAGCGCTCGAAATCGTCGAGCACCAGGAAGACCGGGGCGCGCTTCAGCGGGCCGGCCAGCAGCCGGTCGAGGATCTCCGAGAAGCAGGACGGGGTCTCCTGCAGCTTCTGTTCCATTGCTGCCAACTCATCGCGCAGGGTTTTGCCCTCCGGCGACCCGAAAGGCAGCTGCGCCCCCTGCGCCTCGGCTGCCTGCCGCAACACGGCAAAGATCGCCCGCGCATTCGCATCGCCCACGACCACCGCCGCACGGAGCCCCGTAAGCCGGTGCGACACCCGATAGGCCAGGCTCGACTTGCCCAGGTTGCCCATCCCGTGCACCAGCACGCCCTGCGGACCCGTCCTCGGCACCGACCGCAGAACGGAAATCGCCTGCTGGATCGGCCGGCGACGGCCGACGAAGGTCTCCCGGCCCGCCACCCGCACCGTCTTGCCTTCATCCAGGAAGGCCGGCTCCGGATCGACCGCATCGCGTCCACCCTTCGCCGTGTCCACCAGCGGCCCGCCGCCCCCCGGGCCCAGGTAGACCCGCGCCAGGTGCCAGTGCCGCCCGAGCTGCGGATCCTGCTCCCGCGCCTGCAGCAGGGCCAGCCGCGCTTCCGCGGCCGCTTCGGGAACGGCATGCCCGCGCGTGAGCGCCCCGTAGAAGGCCTCGGCAAAGGCGGAAGCGTCACGATCATAGACCGACCCGTCCCAGCCCAGCACATTCGGCACACTGATCGCCAGGTCGCGCACGAAGGGTTCGGCCAGGGCCTCCGTCGCTTCTGCTCCCGTCCCGCCCATGTCGCGCAGACCGGCTCCCGGTGCGTCAAACACGGTGGGTGCCCCGGCAAGGCCCTCGCGTCGATAGCCCGCCGCACCACGCATCAGAGTGCCCTTGGCGCCACCCCGCTGTGCCGTCTTGCAGGCCGACACGAAAACCAGCGGTGGAAGCCCGCCACCGCGGCGGCAGGCCGTGATGAAGGCATCGGCCGGCACTTCGTTCGCACCGCCTCCGGGGTGTTCGAGCAGCAGGATCGGACGCTTGTCTTCCGCCTGCTCCGACCTTTGTCCATCGTCGCCCTGCGCCGCTACGATATCGCCATGACAGGACAGATGCAGCGCCTCGAATGCCCCATCACGCCCGTCCAGCCGCTCCGCAAGGAACTCCAGTGCACCGCTCTCCTCGACAACGACATGCGCCAGGGCAGCCTGGCTCTCGCGCCGCGTGGCCTCCAGGATCGCAACCTCCTCGGCCTCGAAATTAAGATCGCTCTGCCCCTCCGGCGCCGCCGCCATGAACATCAGCCGCAGATCGCCATGCTCGGGCTCCCAGACAGCTCCCGCCTGACACCCTCGTCGCGCGACAACAAAGCGGTGCCTGGAGTCTGCCGCCAGGAACCCTTCCCGGAACAACACCTCCCACGGGGCTTCGAAAAGCGCATCGGCCAGAGCCGGATCGCTCCCGTCGCCCCGCAGGATCTCGAGCCGGCGCTCGGGACCATCCATCCAGCCCCGCAGCGCGCCGCCCCGATCCAGCCAGCCGAACATCTCGGACCCGATGCCTTCCAGCGCACCCCAGTCATTGCCCGCCGCCGCCAAACGGTAGCGCTCCTTCCAGCCGTTCAATGCCGCCTGAACACTTCCGGCAGGCGGACCGGCAACCTCGGGAACGCCAGGAGAAACTCCGCCAGAAGCATCAAACCGGCGGTGAACCGAACCCCCGTAAAC
>CANLZY010000089.1 GCA_947495685.1 uncultured Tropicimonas sp. | reverse complement strand
TGTCATCGCGTCTCATGACCCACAAGTGACACGCCTGACAAACAATGGGAATCCTTCGTAAGGTGGGGAACACTAGGAGATCCCGCAGAGCGAGCCACTTCCATGGAAATTCTTCGAGCTTCTATGCGACACGAGAAGGAAAGAATTGATGCTCTCAGCGGACAGATGATGATGGGGATCGTGCATTGTGATGAGGAATTTTTGCATGCACTTTTCTACGCGCTCGATCGTGAAAGGGGGCGTGTTGATCAACTTCATGCTGGGAGGTCCGCAAAGAAACTGCCCGCGCGCCGACACGTAGACCGGATACATATCAGCGAAATCTGACGCCACGCTGAAAACTCTTGCGAACAGCAGTCGGCACATACATACCCGCCGGTTCTGTGGATAAACTACGTGTCGCCGACGCAGATAGTAATAGCTGATTGACGGCGCGAGCGCCTTTGTTCACGGCGCTACCGTCAATGCTGCAAGTTCGGGGCATAGCATGGCCAGTTTTCTTGGGTTCCGGCCGCTGGCGGCAAGCAGGAATTCATCGTTGACGCCTCAAGGGCCGCGCAAAGCTGAAAGGTCTTGCTGCACGCGCTGGAGTACCATGGAGTCACGGTGTCCAATAGTCTCCCTCAAGACCGATGCCTGCTGTTTTGGTTCACCGAGGAGCAACCCTATCCATGACCCGGAGGGTTCAACCATAACGACAAGGGAAAAGGAACTGACAGGGGAGAAACCCCAAAGGACAACCGTGAGGCGCCCGTCGCGCAAACAGTGCCGGTCAAGTCACCTTGACCCGGAGCAGAGCGCACTCGGGACGGACGACAAGTCCTCACTATTTGATGACACTGACAAACGGCGCGCGATTAGCTGCGGTGGCCATCTGCGCATTGGGCGGGAAAGTCCTCTGGCTGCAACCCGATTGTCGAGGGATCAAGTGTGGCGCCGTCTAGACCAATCAATCTCGCGGTTGTGCCAGTGCCGAACATGACTGCAACCGGGCGTTTGCTGCCGCTGGCGACAATTCCTCCGAATGGCAGCCGGGAGGCGCTGACTTCGATGTCAACCACCACCTGAACCGTGTTCCCAGCCACGGACAACGGTTCCTCAATCACGATCGTCATGTGGGCCTCACGAATACCTGCCATCCGAACCGCAGGGCCGGTGGAATGATCCGGATCGGATGGACCCGGATGCTGGCGTCGACCTCGCAATCAAGCGATGGCCCGTTGAAGTCCGGCTGCAGGTCGATCGAGAAACGGCGCGTGGGAAGAATATATGTCAATGGTAGAATTGCACCGAACAGCTGTCCGGTGTCGGCGGGATCGGCCAACCCCGCCGTTCCCTTTACATGCAAACGCTCGATGCGGAATACCGACAACAGGCCCTTCAGCAGGCGCGGCGCAGCATGGAGCATGCGACTGACCCCGCGGCAATCACGCAGTCCGAGACCGGAGGTCGCCTTCGTTGCTGATGGCTCGTCGGGCTTTGTCACGTCCATTGGGGATTTCTCTCCACCAAATCTTTCCCCTGAGAGGGCATCAAAGCGCAGCCTTGCCGGAAAACCACGGGCAAAGGGGCGCAACTCGACGTTCAATTTCCGCGAAGGAGTGGTCGCCGCCACGATCAAGACCACCCAGGGAACGCAGAGCAACAGGAGCGCCAGCCCGACAATTCCCAGAGCCAGCGATCCCGCCACTGTGAGAACCGTTCCCACTGCCTCGGCTCAGACGCTTCCGCCGGGGTTTGCGGCCTCGCCACTTTCCCTGGACATCACGCGAGAGGCAGCCTCACCCAGAACGCTCGCCATATTGGTCATCGCGCCCTTGATTGCCTCGACCCGCGCGCCCTTGTCATCGATGATGATCGCGCCCAGCGGCTTGATCCCGCCACCGCCACCGGTGCCACCTCCCTTCCCATCCGACTTCCGGCCGGTGCCTCCGCCCGCGCCGAAAGCGAAGCCGAAGCTCACAATCGGGATGATGGTAGCTCCGTCCCTTTCGATTGGATCTCCGAGCACGTTCTTCGCATTCAGCATGCGCTCGAGTTCTTCAACGGTACCCTTCAGGAGGCGCTCCACGTCTTCCATTTCAGTCTCCAGACCAAACTCCGTTAACGGTCGCGAATGTTAGTGCAATTCAGTCACGGTGTCGTTGATATGGGTCATCGCGGGACATTCTATTCCCTTTCGCCGTCCTCCACCTCCCAGACTTGGCAGTTCCGGGCCTCAAGGATGTAGCATTCGCGATAATTCACAATCGCACCATCCTGCGCCAGCGCGCTCGCGGTGCCGGTGATGACAATCAGCGATGCGCCAACCCTCGTTTCTGATTTCATGGCTTTCCTTCCCCGTTCGTCTTGTCGCCAGTTGATGGCTGGTGACGTCTTCCCTTGGAACCGTGAAGTGGAACGTCGACTGTCCACACCTGCGGTCACATGTGCTGGGGCCATCGCCATCGTTAACATGAACGGAACTTTGCTGAGCGGCATACATGGACCACGTCGGAAACTCGCCTGAACAGGAGGCTGGATCGAAGGCAGGTGCGTGCTTGCCGAACCGACCGATATTAATCGACTGTCTTCCTGAGATATCGACGTCCGACAAACCGAATCCGGGCCAATGGAGACCAAGGTCCATCAGGGGTTTGATGAGTTGTTCACCCTTCTGGACATCTCGATGTCACGCGAGGTGCACCAGACTGTCTGACGTCAGCACCCTTGGGACAGGTTTGAGGATTTGAAATCCGGAACGTCGAAGGACGCAGCTGACAAGCTGGTCAAGAATATCCGTCGCAAGACCCGTCAGACCTATTCGGCGGAGGAAAAGATCCGCATTGTTTTGGCGGGCCTTCGTGGCGAGGAGAG
>CANLZY010000088.1 GCA_947495685.1 uncultured Tropicimonas sp. | reverse complement strand
CCCCGCCGCCAGAAGTAGGATGTATTTTTTGGCGGCGGGGTTGGTTCTGGTTTTACTGTCCGAGCATTGCGGGGAGTGTCATTGAGATTGCCGGGACGTATGTGACGAGGATGAGGGCCACGAAGATTGCCAGGTAGAATGGCATGATGGATTTGAGCGTGTCCTCGATGCGGATCTTTCCGACGGCGCAGCCGACGAAGAGGCAGGTCCCCACCGGCGGTGTGCACAGGCCCAGGCCGAGGTTGACGAGCATCATGATGCCGAACTGGATCGGGTCCATCCCGAGGTCCTTGGCGATCGGCAGGAAGATCGGCGTACAGATCAGGATCAGCGCCGCCATGTCCATGATCATGCCCAGCACGAGCAGCATCATGTTGACCATCAGCAGGATCATGATCTTGTTCTCGGAGATCCCGAGCAGCAGTTGGCTGAGCTTGTCAGGCACCTGGTAGAGCGCCAGCAGGTAGGCAAAGGCGCCGGCAAATCCGATCAGGATCATCACCATTGCGGTGGTGCGCACCGCCGAGGTCAGCGCGATGACGAAGCTCTTCCAGCTGAGGCTGCGATAGAAGAAGGCGGTCAGCACCAGCGCGTAGATCGCGCCGAAGGCACCCGATTCGGTGACGGTGAAGATGCCCGACAGCACGCCGCCGACGATGATGATCGCCGTGACCAGGCCGGGCAGCGCCACGGCGCCGGTGCGGGCGACCTCGCCCCAGCCGGGGAAGGGGTCGGCCGGATACTTGTCCCTGACCGCGATCCAGTAGGCCGCCACGGCAAGGCACAGGCACATCATCACGCCGGGAACGACCCCGGCGAGGAACATCTTGGACACCGAGATGCCGCCACCGGCGGCCACCACGTAGATGATCATGTTGTGACTGGGCGGGATGACGATCCCGGCAATCGACGAGGTGACGGTGACGTTGACCGCGTAGTCGGGCTTGTAGCCGCGCTCCTTCATCACCGGGATCAGGATCGAGCCGAGGGCCGAGATATCGGCGACGGCCGAGCCCGAGATGCCGCCGAACAGCATCGAGGACAGGATGTTGACCATGGCCAGCCCGCCGCGGACGTGGCCGACCAGCGCCGAGGCGAACTTCACCAGCCGGATCGCGATGCCGCCGTGCAGCATGAGTTCGCCGGCGAAGACGAAGAACGGGATGGCCAGCAGCGCGAAGACCGAGATGCTCGACATCGTGCGCTGGAAGGTGATGAGCAGCGGGAAGCCTTCGTACCAGAAGGCCGAGGCCGCCGCGATGCCCATGGCGAAGGCAACCGGAACGCCGATGACGACGCCGCCGAAGAAGATGCCCAGAAGAATGCCAAGTCCCATGGATCAGGTTTCCTCGTGGTGGACGCGGTCGGGGTAGACCTCGCCGTTGAGTGCATAGATGACCCGGAACAGGGCCCGGAAGCCGGCAAAGATGCAGATCAGCGCGCCGCAGATCACGAAGGCCAGGGTGCGGAAGCTTTCGGGGATGTTCAGCATCGGCAGCAGCGTGTCCCAGCCAAAGGCGAACAGTTGCAGCCCGCCGATGAACATCACCGCCCCGAAGACGCACAGGATCACGTCGATCACGAAGCGCAGGATGTGGGACATCCGGCTGCCCAGCATGTCGCGGAACAGGGTCACGCCAAGGTGGAACTGTTCGTGGATGCCGGCGGCGGCGCCAAGAAAGGCGATGTATCCGACCAGAAGGAGCGCCAGTTGCTCGACCCAGGTCGGCGTCACGTTCATCACGTAGCGGCCCCAGACCAGCCAGCCGAAGGTGGCGA
Source organism: uncultured Tropicimonas sp. (assembly GCA_947495685.1). GTDB lineage: Bacteria > Pseudomonadota > Alphaproteobacteria > Rhodobacterales > Rhodobacteraceae > Tropicimonas. Next base: position 1,201 of record CANLZY010000088.1, on the reverse strand, counting down.
CCAGGACGGCGAGTGCGACGGAACAGACGAAGATACAGAGTTTGGAGAGAAGGTCGAGCCAGCGCCCGACCGTGTGTACGAACGATAGGCTAGTGGACATGCCCGCGTCTTTCATTGGTGGCAGGCGCCCCGGTCGACCCGGGGCGCCGCAGGATCAGATGATGATCACTCGAAGCTCTGGAACAGTTCGACAATCCCGGCCATGTCGGGGTTTGCCGCCAGATACTTCTCGTAGACCGGCTTCATGGCTTCCTGGAACGGAGCCTTGTCCTCGACCGTGTTGACCTTGGTGCCGCCAGCGATGACCGTTTCCATCGACTTGGCTTCACGGGCCCCCCACAGCTCGCGCTGCAGCATGGTGGAGTTCTTGCCAGCCACCTTGACGATTTCCTGCTGCTCGGGCGTGAGCGTTTCCCAGGTCTTCTTGGAGACGGCCAGGACTTCGGGAATGATCAGGTGCTCGGAGATCGAGTAGAACGGGGCGACCTCGTAGTGGGCGGTCGACTCGTAGGACGGCGGGTTGTTCTCGGCGCCATCCACGACGTTGGTCTTGATCGACTGGTACACCTCGGCGAATGCCATCGGCGTGGCGTTGCCGCCCATCGCTGCGATCATGTCGACGAACAGGTCGTTGTTCATCACCCGGATCTTCATGCCCTCGACATCGGCCGGCGAGTTGATCGGGCCTTTCGAGTTGTAGAACGACCGTGCGCCCGCATCGTAGTAGCCCAGGGCGATCAGGCCCTTGGCTTCCAGACCTGCGGACAGGGCCTCACCAGGGGCGCCGTCCATCGCGCGGTGCATCTGCTCGACGCTCTTGAAGATGAACGGAAGCGATACGACGTTGGCTTCCGGAACCGCCTGGCCCATCGGCCCGAGGCTGAATTCACCAAAGTCGATGATGCCGAGCCGTGTCTGCTCGATCGCATCGGGCTGAGAGCCCAGAACGCCGGCATGGAAAACCTTGCCCTTGATCTCGCCACCGGTCTTCTCGGTCACTTCGGCCATGAAGGCCTCCATGCCGTGAGACACCGGGTAATCCTCGACGTGAATATTCCAGCCGCGCCAGTCTTTTGCTTCTGCCGCAGGGGCCGCAACAAGTGCCGCCAACGAAACAGCGCCAACCAGACCGGCAGCGCAAATTCCTCTGAATGCCATGAAATCCTCCCTTCACTCATTCGGATCAGTTCGCGCACACTAC
>CANLZY010000087.1 GCA_947495685.1 uncultured Tropicimonas sp. | reverse complement strand
GAACGCATCATGGCGAGAGACCCGGACCGCCAGACCGCCGAAATCCACATTCGCATCGCTCTCATGAACCGCTTCAATGACCTCGGCACGGCTTTGTTGCACAAATCGTCTGACGGTCGCATTTCCCCTTTCCCGGACGGATTTATGCTTCGGCCTCAGTGACAGGTATGCCAAGAGCGGTGTAGCGATCAAGCACGGCGATACGGATTTGGAGTTCCGCGACCTGTCGGTCGAAGTCCCTTGCCATGAGGCTCTGGCCCATCAATTTCACACAATGCATCCTTTCGCCGGGAAATCGATCCCCCGGATCGCTTTCTGAGCCGGCTCAAATCTCGACGCGGCTGCTGCGGTGGTATTCGCTCCATCGCCGCCATAGAGTACGGCCCAGGTAACTTGATGCGTTTACAGCTTCGTTCCTGGCGATAGCTCCCGCACTCGCAGGCTTCCACGTCTTGGCGTTCTTGCGCGGTGGAATGACAGCATGGGCATTGCGGGCGGCAATCGCGTCGTGGCATTTGCGGGTGTCGTAGGCTCCGTCGGCGGTCACTGATCCGATGTTCTGATCGGGCGGGATTTGATCGAGCAATTCCGGAAGCATCGGCGCGTCACCAACATTGCTGGTGGTGACCTCGACGGCCCTGACCTCCAGCGTTTCTTCGTCGATCCCTATGTGTAACTTGCGCCAGATGCGACGCTTGGACCCTCCGTGCTTGCGGGCGTTCCATTCTCCTTCGCCCTCGGCCTTGATGCCAGTGCTGTCGATCAAGAGTTTCAGAGGACCGGTTCCGCCGCGAAAGGGAAGGCTCACGTTCAGCGTTCCTTGACGGCGACAGAGGGGGCTGAAGTCCGGCACCGCCCAGTCCAGTCTGACGCGCCGCAGCAGGCTTTGCACAAAACCTGTTGTCTGCCTGAGTGGCATCCCGAACAGCACCTTCAAGGTCAGACATGTCTGGATCGCATTCGTCGGGGAAACCGTCCCCCGGACGGTTTCCTGGCCCTCCTCATTCACTGAAACTCTGCTGCCGACCGCGCTTGCCGCTTGGCGGTGGCGTCCAAATCATCTCGGGGTCAAACCAGATCGATAGCGATCCTCGGCGCTTCAGCGCCGCAATATACTTCGACCAGTTCGTGGTCTTGTACTTTGTAGGGGCCCAACTGTTCATACCGCCCAGCTATCAAACTGGATTCATGAGGTGAATCCTGCACGCGATTTGTGCAACAAAGCCGAGCTCAAGCGCCCAGTATGGCAATGGCGAGCGGGACCGGCGATACCGCGATTGCGAATGCCAGGACTGTTGGCAACGGGGCGAACAGCCCGCTCAAACCGGCCAGGAGGGCGATACCGCCACCGCCTCCGATCAGCGCGTTTCCGGGAACGTTCAACGCCAGAGCGAGCGCCACGTAGCGGTGACGCAGCGCAAGGGCCATCACGCGTGGCGGTGCGCCATCGAGGAGCATCGCCAGACGTTCGTCGCGGGAAAGCGGTGCCGAACGCGCGACCAGATTTGCTGCGCGGTGCATCCGCAGGGTCGCCAGAAGGCGTATGAGCGCAGTCTCCGGCAGCATGCAACCGAGCGTATAGGACAGGCACAAGGCGAGCACGGTCGCGACGTAGACCAATGGGGCAATGGCGGCGCCAAATGCGGTTAACATCGCCAACCCGATCTCTGCGCCGGGGACGAACGGCATGGCAAGCAGCCCGACAAAGGCGACGGTGCCCACCATGATCGCTTTGTGAACCTGTTGTTCGTTGGATGGCATGACCTGAAGGTTCAACGCGCCGCGCACGACGTGCGCGCCCCATGTCGCGACGATCACGAGGGCAAGCAGGATCGCGACGCGCAGAAGGATGCTTGCCGCACCTCGGAAAAGCGGCGGAGTGGACGGGGTACTCATGCGCCCGAGCCCGCGTCCGCCGGGGCCATGGTCGAGCCTTCGCCCACAAATGGGATTTGGTGTGTCCAGTACCAGCGCCGCGTCGTCCAGGTCCCTTCGACACGCAAGGCATCTCCGTTCACGGTGCCATACCAGACGACGGTGTGCGGCGCGTCAGGGCAATTGGTCGTCATCGTGAAATGGAGCGTGTCGCCCGTCTGTTTCGTGTCGTATTCCGACCAACCGAAATCGCAGTATTGCTGGCATTCCAAGGACTGAAAGCGGCCATCCACGAAATGCAATTCGTCGCGCCGGGTTTCACCGGAGTCGCCTATTCTGTCGACCGTATAGAACACCCGACCGTCCAACGCGCTGCCCGCCTGCCATGGTCCCTCGGGCACGACGAGGTCGGGAATATCCTTGTTCATCAGCTTGACCGCCCCAGCCGCCGCACCGATGGCGACGGCGCCGACGACGAGGGATTGCACTATGAACGTCATGTCCGTCTCCTTCTTCTGATCAAGAGGACAACGCGGACGGCAGGCCGCCCGCGCGCATGGCAAGCTCAGACTGTGGCAACCAGATACCGGGCGGCTGCATTGAAACCGATGCTGCCATTGGGCTTATGGAAAGGCATAGAGAACTCGGTCATGGCGGCGACAAGCGCGTCCTCGCCGGAATGTTCTGCGGCCTTCACAACCACATTCGACGATACCGCCCCCCTCGGCGCCGTGGCAAGATCGTGGTAGTGCCACGGGGTGTTTACATCGACTACCTCCAGTGGGGTCAGCCCGCCGGCGCCGGTTGGCGGCGGCGGTAGAAGCGGTTTGAGCGCGGCGACGTGCCCGGCGGCCTCCATGCCCGCAGGCTCGCCCCAAGTCATGGTAACGATCGTGCCGCCCGGGCGCGTTACCCGTCCAACCTCGCGCAGAGCCCGCGCCGCGTCACCGACATATTGGAAGGAGTTGAACCCGGACACCATGTCACCAGGCGAAGTCGAGAGCGCGGCGGCCATGCCTGAACCGCAACCGGCATCCAGATGGCACGTGCTGGGGCCGACCTTCGCATGGGCCCAAGCCGCGTGGCAAGCGGCGGCGAACTGCACCTCCTGCACCTCGGCCCAATCCCGGGCACGCTCCCCCCGTAGGCGCCCTTTGGCGTCTGCTGTGCTGTTGCGGGGCGCTGGTGTCATCGGGATCGATCCTTTCAGTATCCACTCACAGGTGCGAACCCTCCGACTTCCAGTCGGACCTGCTTCAGCACGAAGAATCAGCTTATGCTC
>CANLZY010000086.1 GCA_947495685.1 uncultured Tropicimonas sp. | reverse complement strand
CTTCATAGGAATCTCCTCGATCATCCTGCCGAGAAAATTCTACTTCCGCATCCCCTCACTTTCGGGGGTGATTACCCATCGTCAAAGCCTGAACAAGGCCCCATGCCCCGATATGGCGCACACCCTGTTCCGGTCGCAGGCAGGTTTTCCGTTCCGACTGACAAGACATCGCGCTGCGTCATTGGATTGGGAGGATCGCGCTGATCCTGCTATCATAATTTGCGTTGCTTCTCGTTCCGACAGTATCAAAGGAAACATGGATCAGTTTCGCGTTGCAGAGTTCGTTCTGGACAGTCGAAAGCGGGTGCTTCTGCGCGGGCGTGATGTCGTCCCGGTCGGGTCCCGCGCTTTCGATCTTCTGGAGTATTTACTGATCCATCGGGACAGGGTCGTGCCGCGGGACGAAATCATGCGGGTCGTCTGGCCCGACACAGTCGTGGGCGACAACAACCTGAACGTTCAGGTTGGCAATCTGCGTCGTATGCTGGGCGCTGACGCAATCGTCACGGTCCCCGGTCGTGGCCTTCACTTCGCACTCGAACTATTGCCGCCGGCTCCGGAGATGGTCCTTCCGGACAAACCGTCCGTCGTCGTGTTGCCCTTTGAAACACTCGGCGGCGATCCCGAGTTCGACTGGCTCGCCGACGGGTTCGTCGAAGACATCACGACCGAATTGTCCCGCTTTCGTGATGTGTTCGTGGTCGCCCGCAACTCCGCCTTCGTCTATCGGCAGACACCGCGCGACTTGCGCGCGGTCGCGCGGGAGCTGGGCGTTCGTTACGTCGTGGAAGGCAGCGTGCGGGCGCGGGCCGATCGCGTTCGGGTCACCGCGCAGCTGATCGACGCGGCAAATGGCGGGCATGTCTGGGCGGAAAACTTCGACCGCGACATGGCCGACCATTTCGAGACCCAGGCACGTGTCGCGCGGGCCATCGTTACCTGTCTGACGCCGCAGATCGACCGGGCGGAGGCCGACCGGATCCGCGTGCTTGCGCCAGAGGACCTGACAGCCCATGGCGTTGCTCAGCGTGCCTGGTTCGAAATCTCGGCTGGCGAGATGGCCTATGATCCCGGTCCCCGCAACCGGGCCGCAGATATGGCCCGGCAAGCCCTCGCGCGGGACGAAAACGCGGCCCTTGCCTGGCGGGTGCTGGCTTGGATCGCCTGGTGGAATGTCTATCACGCCACCACCGACAGCATTCCGGATACCCTGGCCGCGGGAATCGACGCGGCCACTCATGCCATCGCCATTGACAAGACGGATCATCAGGCCCGCCGGCTGAGGGCGCAGCTGCACTTCATGAAGCAAGATGTCGCGGCCGGTTTGCCCGAGCTGCGGCGAGCCCACGAGATGAACCCGAACTGCGCCGTGACGTTGTGCTGGCTGGGCTTCTACGAGGCGATCAACGGCGGGGCGGCGATCGGCGTGCCGTTGATCGAGGCCGGCATCAGGCGCAGTCCCCGCGATCCGGCACGCGGATCTATGCTGTGTGCCCTCGGCTTCGCGCGATTCGCCGCGCAAGACTATGACGCGACGGCCGAAGCCGCGGAAGCGGCGTTGGCCGAGTCAGCACACAGCGCAACGCCCCTGATCCTCGGCACCATCGCCTATGTCGGGCAGGGTCGGATCGAAAAGGCCACAGAGACGTTTCGAAAGGTCGAGCAGCTTGCGCCCAAATTGGTCGAGGCGCGCCTGTCGGGCCGGTGGCTGAGCACGAACCCGGACTATCTTGCGCGTGCGCATACGTTCTTTCGTGTCGCCGCAGGACTCGCGCCGCCGCTGGCTGCCGAGACGCTGCGTTGACACCGGCCCGTTTTAGAACGTTTTAGCCGGACAAGTGGACAGCAGCCGATCGCTCCTAAATTCTGAACCTCCGACGGAAGGGTGCCTTCCCGGCACGCCGGGCTCTGGTAGCGCCCGATAACTCAGAGGAGTTACTGCATGTTCAAAGGATTTTCGCATATCCGCGTGGGCGGCTTGTCTGCAGCGATGATCGTTGTCGCAAGCATGGCCTGTGCCGATGACCCGGTGATTGTGCTGCACGAGGATATCGCGTGGCGTGCCATGGGCAGTTCAGGCATGCAAATGGCGATCCTTGCAGGCGATCCCACGCAGAGCGGTCCCTATTCCTTCGTGGTCAAGGTGCCTCAGGGCACGCGCCTGCCGCCGCATTCACACCCCGACGCATGGCGCCACAGCACGATCATCTCTGGCACACTTCTGTGGGCCTTCGGCGATACCTTCGACGAAGCGTCCATGGTGGCCTTGTCACCCGGCAGCTTCTGGACGGAACCGCCCGGCGCCAACCACTACGGATGGGCGCGGGATGGTGACGTGCTGGCCGTGGCGACAGCAATGGGCCCAAGTGGCATGGTCCCTGTCGGCGTGGAATGAGACCTCACCTTTGCAGCACTCCGCGCCCGACAAAAGGATTTACCCATGTCATTGAAAATTATCGGTTCCGGCTTTGGTCGGACGGGCACCATGTCCACAAAGCAAGCCCTTGAACAGCTGGGCCTGGGTCCGTGCCACCACATGGCCGAGGTCTTCAACAACCCGGACCAGCCGAAGTTCTGGAGCGCGCTGGCAGCGGGCGCGGATGTCGACTGGACAGAGGTCTTCGTCGGATATCGCGCACAGGTGGATTTCCCGGGGGCGGCCTACTGGCAGGACATCGTCGCCGCCTTTCCCGAGGCCAGGGTGCTTCATACCGAACGGCCGGAGGATGTCTGGTGGGCGAGTTACTCCGGGACGATCTGCAAGCTCTTCGCGGTTCGCGAGCGTCTCGACTTGCCACCGCACGTTGCGGCGATCCTCGCGGACATGGACGAGATCGTGTTCAAGCGCGTGTTCGGCGGACTCGACCGCGACACCTCGATCGCCGCCTATCGGCGCAACAACCAGTTGGTGAGGGAGCTGGTGCCGGCGGACCGGCTTTTGATCTTCGCGCCGTCAGACGGCTGGTCGCCTTTGTGCAAGTTCTTCGGCGTGCCGGTTCCAGACGAGCCGTTTCCCCGCACCAATGCCCGTGACGAATTCTGGGAGCGGCTTGGCGGCGAGCCGGCGAATGCCTGACTTGCCGGTTCCACCCCATGCTGGAACGGTGCGCCGCGCGGCGGGACCCGAGACGACCCACTGAAAGACTACCGGCTGACGCCGGTAGGATCGGCGATGTGCTGTTCGAGGTACTGAAGTACGATGTCTTCTGTGA
>CANLZY010000085.1 GCA_947495685.1 uncultured Tropicimonas sp. | reverse complement strand
ACTCCCCGCAATGCTCGGACAGTAAAACCAGAACCAACCCCGCCGCCAAAAAATACATCCTACTTCTGGCGGCGGGGGCCGGCCCAGCGTACGACAGGACGACGCGGGAGGTTCAGGATGTCAGAGTTCGATCTTGTCATATTCGACTGCGATGGCGTTCTCATCGACAGCGAATTGATTTCGGCCCGGATGCTGGTGGCCGAACTGGCGGAATGGGGCGTTTCGGTCGATCTCAACTACGTGGTGCGCCATTTTCTCGGGCGGAGCTACCCGGTGGTGATCTCGCAGATCCGCAAGGAGTTCGGACTCGAATTGACACCTGAGTTCGAAGCAGATTACCGCGCCCGTTTGTTGGCGGCCTTCCAGACCGACCTTCGTGAAATGCCCGGGGTGCGCCAGACCATCGAAACCTTGGCTGTTCCGTGCTGCGTGGCGACCAGCTCCAGCCCGCCGCGGGTTCGGCGCTCGCTGGAGATCGTTTGCCTGACCGATCTGTTCACTGACCGCGTCTGGACGGCCTCCGAGGTCAAACACGGCAAGCCCGCCCCCGACCTGTTCCTGTACGTGGCCAAGAAAATGAATGCCGATCCCAAACGTTGCCTTGTAATCGAGGACAGCCTGAACGGCGTACGCGCCGGCCTGGCCGCGGGCATGACCGTGTGGCATTTCACCGGTGGAAGCCACATGGTCAGTGTGGATCTGTCAGGGTCTCATGTACCGCAGGCGCATCACAGGTTTGCAAGTTTCGGCGATTTCTTCCACTCTGTCCCCGAAATGATAAAGAACGGCAGAGAGACATGAACCTCGCACGGCAAACCGACGCGGACGCGACGCCGCTGGACGAAGCGGCGCGTGCGGCGTGGCTCTACTATGTCGGCGGCAAGACCCAGGACCATATCGCAAAGGAGCTGGGCATCTCGCGGCAGCGAGCGCAGCGTCTTGTGTCCAAGGCCGTGGCCGAGGGCATGATCCACTTTCGGCTTGAACACAGGCTGGCGTCCTGCCTTGAACTGGAGGCGACGCTCAAACGCAAACACGGACTGGAACTGTGCCGGGTCGCGCCCAGCCTGGGCGAAGGCACGGATCCGACGCTCGGGATCGCGACGGTGACGGCCAGTGAGATGGAGCGATTGCTCGGCTCTCCGGATCCAATCGTGATGGCGCTTGGAACCGGCCGGACCTTGAGAGCGGCGGCGGAAGAACTCCCCCGGATGCATTGCCAGCACCACAAGCTGGTGTCGTTGAACGGCAATATCTCGCCCGACGGGACGGCTTCGTTCTACGACGTCATCATGCGGATCGCCGACAAGGTACGCGCACCGCATTACCCGATGCCGCTCCCGGTGGTGGCGGCCTCGCCCAAGGAACGGGACATGTTTCACGCGTTGGAGCCTATCCAGCGCACGATGAAACTGGCGCGGCAGGCCAATGTGACATTTGTTGGCGTCGGCCAGATGGATGACAGCGCACCACTGCTTCAGGATGGTTTCCTGTCACAGGCGGAACTGCTAAACATGCAGCAAGCCGGCGCTATCGGAGAAATCTGCGGCTGGATCTTTGACGAGTCGGGACGTTACTTCAACTTTGGCCCGAACCTGCGGGCTGCGGGGGTTCGGGTGGAGCCGAAACAGGGCAATCTGGCGGTCGCCGCTGCAGCTGGCGCCACCAAGGTCAATGCGCTCCGTGCCGCGATTTCCGGTGGGATCGTCAATGGCTTGATCACAGATGAACCGACCGCGCGTCACATCCTGGAAAAATGAATTCTAAACAAAAGTGACAAACTCGACGCCTCGGGTGTTGACAGAATCGCGCCAATGATTGAGCATAACTTCACTACATGAGCATATGCTCAAATGCTTGGGAGGAGAAAACATGCATTACAAGGTATCCGCCTTGCTCAGCGCCTGCGCTGTTGCGGCCCTTTCGACTGCAGCAACTGCAGAGACGCTCACCATCGCGACCGTGAACAACGGCGACATGATCCGGATGCAGGGCTACACAGACGACTTCACTGCCAAGACCGGCCACGAGGTCGAGTGGGTGACGTTGGAAGAGAACGTGCTGCGCCAGCGCGTGACCACCGACATCAGCACCAAGGGCGGCGCTTTCGACATCATGACCATCGGCATGTATGAAACGCCGATCTGGGGTGCGAATGGCTGGTTGGTCCCGCTCGACGGACTCAGCGAAGAGTACGACGTTGGCGACATCCTGCCTGCCATGGCTGGTGGCCTGTCTCATGATGGCAAGCTCTTTGCCGCGCCGTTCTACGGCGAGAGCTCGATGATCATGTATCGCGCTGACCTCATGGAAGCTGCGGGACTGGAAATGCCCGACGCTCCGACCTGGGAGTTCATCCGCGAAGCCGCCGCTGCGATGACCGACCGTGACAACGAGATCAACGGCATCTGCCTCCGTGGCAAGGCTGGCTGGGGTGAAGGCGGTGCCTTTATCACGGCAATGTCGAACTCGTTCGGCGCACGTTGGTTTGACGAAAACTGGAAAGCTCAGTTTGACACCCAGCCCTGGAAAGACACACTGGAATTCTACGTCGGCATGATGAACGAATCCGGCCCTCCGGGTTATGCGACCAACGGTTTCAACGAGAACCTGTCGATGTTCCAGCAGGGCAAGTGCGGCATGTGGATCGACGCAACGGTTGCGGCATCCTTCGTGACCAACCCCGACGACTCCACTGTTGCAGACAAGGTGGGCTTCGCTCTTGCGCCGGACAACGGCCTTGGCAAGCGTTCCAACTGGCTGTGGGCATGGGCTCTGGCGATCCCGGCAGGCACCGCGAAAGCTGACGCCGCTCTGGAGTTCATCGAGTGGGCCACTTCAAAGGACTACATCGATCTCGTCGCCGCGAACGAAGGCTGGGCCAACGTACCGCCGGGTGCGCGCACCTCGCTGTACGAGAACCCCGAGTACCAGAAGGTTCCGTTCGCAAAGATGACGCTGGAATCGATCCTTTCGGCTGATCCCAACAACTCCACCGTGGAACCGAGCCCCTATGTGGGCATCCAGTTCGCGGCCATTCCGGAGTTTGCCGGCATTGCAACTGAAGTCAGCCAAGAGTTCTCGGCTGTCTATGCTGGTCAGCAGACGGTTGAAGAGGCCCTCGAAAAGGCCCAGGCTCTGACCAACGACGCAATGGAAGCGGCTGGCTACTAAGTCTCTCCTCCGGTCCCGGGGGGCGGCGTATGATCGTCGCCCCCCGGGTACTCTCCCATTCCCAGATCTGCCAACCATCCCTGACGGGCTTTTCCCGTCCCCAGAGGAGGTGTGCCCATGGCAACCCAGCATTCTCGATCCGCAGCGCGCTTGATGATGGCGCCGG
>CANLZY010000084.1 GCA_947495685.1 uncultured Tropicimonas sp. | reverse complement strand
CTGTCACTGAGGCCGAAGCATAAATCCGTCCGGGAAAGGGGAAATGCGACCGTCAGACGATTTGTGCAACAAAGCCCCGCTCCGTCCCAACGCTCACCAACTTCTACCGTCCACTCGGACACGCGACCCCGCACGAGGTTTTCCTTTCCTCGATGCGAGTCGATTTCGACATGGCCACTCAGATCATCCCCGCAGCGTCTCTGGAAATGCGTCCTCCAGACAGTGCGTAAAGGATCTGAGCTTTTGAAACCCTGTGAAAACTGCCTCGGGCATAGATTAATGACCAAGGAGAGTGCTGACATCGAGACCCCAAAGCCCTTTCAACAGCCAAACCGGAGAGGGTTCCGGGAACTTGGAGGAAACCGAAAATGGCCTACGTTTCTGCCTCCCCCCGAACTGAGTTCCACGTCGATACCCGATGGTACGCCACGCTGATCGAAAGCGTGAAAGCTCACATCGAACGCGAACGCCCCTAGCACCGGACTTGTGACGGGTTGTCGATGATGTCGGAACGGGAACTGGCCAACACCAACCTCGGCGGCCTGATCATCCGCGACCTGGCCCACAAGGCGGGCACACGGGTGCACTGACACAGACATCCCACCGAGACCCTTCCTCCTCCTTGGGTTTGCGGAACAGGTGGCGACACCCTCCTCCGAGGTGTCGCCGCCCGTTTTTGGTTCGGTCGGGCCCGTTTCAGGGTTACGCGAGCCAATCTTTGGCCGCATTGGCGTCAGCCTGGTCAAAGAACCGGGTTTCGGCATTCAAGAACCGTCCCATCAGACGCTGAGCCATGTGTTGCCATGCCTTGTTGCCGACAACGGCAACGCGGTCTGGAAGCGAAGCGTGCTCCCGTACGAGACTGAAATGCGCGGCCATCGCGGAAACGCCCTGCCATCCGGTGAACTCTGTAAGGTCAAGCAACAGCCGGAACCCCTCGCGTTCGCGGATCCGCGCATCGAGGTCGTCCGCAGCCTGCCTGAAGGCGTCGGGATATACATCCCCAAGCAGACGAACCTCGACGCATGGACCGCCAAGATCGATCACGTGAACGGTTCCGAGTGACTCGCGCAACCAGCGGCGGGCCTCTTCGCAATCTGCGACAGAAAATACCTGCACCGGGCAAGGTAAAACCGGTGCCGCCAGGCGGATCGAGTTTCGCATCCAGCCTGCATCCGTGACCACCGCGATACGGTCAAAGCCCTTCCAATGTGAAAGACCGAGCTTCGTATCGGCCCATGCCGCGCCAAGATCGAAGCCCTCGAAATCCTCCCCCGCGATGACCAGCATGCGGACGCTATCGTGCTCAGAAAGAGCAGTCTCGATGGCGGGTATGAGCGTGTTTTCGTAATCAGCGCTGACGACCTTGTCCGACATCCGCACATCGATGAGTGAGCCATCCACATTTCGGTCAATGGTGATCATGGTAGCGGCCTCCCGGGTTACGGCGTAGGAACGTGACGGCTTGAAGCCCTCATGCTCGAGTCTCAACGTGCCCCAAAACCTGATGAAACGGAATAAATATGGCGCATACTCTTCTTTGCTTTGGCGACAGCAACACGCATGGCACCCAGCCGATCACCGGGCAGGGAGTTCGCGCGCGATATGATGGCAAGACTCGTTGGCCGCGCGTGGCACGGGCGGCGCTTGGCCCGGAGTGGGATCTGGTCGAGGAAGGTCTTCCTGGAAGAACAGCCCAGTTCGAAGACCCGATCATGGGCGCATTCATGGATGGTCGGCCAGGTCTGCGCATTGCCTTGCAAAGCCATGGGCCAATCGATGTTCTGACATTGATGCTGGGCACCAACGACGTGAAAACCCGGTTTGGCGCAACCGCTGAGAAGGTGACCGCGGGTATTGCGGGCCTCATCGACATTGCGCTGAGCGACGACATGCAGGCCAGACATGAAGGCTTCAAAACCCTGCTGATTTGTCCGCCGCCAGTCAAGGAAGTCGGTCCGATCTCCGGTGAGTTCTTCGGGGGGCGGGACGTATCTGTGGCGCTGTCGTCGCTCTATGCGGATTTGGCAACAGCTCGAGGCATCGGCTTTCTGGATGCCGGACAGTTTGTAGGGGTCAGTGACCTGGACGGCGTTCACTACGAAGCCGACGCCCACGTCAAACTTGGGCAGGTTGTTGCAAAGGCAGTCGAGTCGCTTTGACCCACTCCACAGGTGACGAACTCTACACCGTACCGGCAGCTGGAAACGGAGCCGAGCGTGAACCCATCCAGAGGCGATTGTCGGGCAACTCAAGCCTGAGGCATGACTTCCCCTTTCCCCAATGCCTTCAGGCCACGCGGGTGATCTCGGCGGTGCCGAGGGAGACGAAGCGGCTCATGAGAACGACGCGAACTGGGATCTCAGAGGTCCGGCGGTCGGGGTCCCGTGCCGCCATCCGTCCGCCGTATCCTTGAGGCGGCGCATCTTTGCCTCGATGCGGTTGCGAGCCTGGTATCCGCTGCATCCCCTCCAGAACGCTCAACCGAAATACCGGGCGGCGCGAAAGATCTCGTTTCGAGCCCTTGCCGCCGGGCAGTCTTCCTCCCATGCCCGGCCGTTCTTGCGGATCGGGATGAGCCGTGCATGCGGGCCTGCCATTCACCATCGCTGAGTAACTTGAGTCCGGTGCTGTCCAAATGCAGGTTCGACCGCACACCAGCGCGGCGTTTCAAGATCTGAACGACAAGGCTCTTCTGCCGAAGGCAAGGGGTGGAATAATCAGGTACAGGCCAATCCAGACCGGTCATTCGAAGCAAGCTGGCTGTCATCCCGGCAGTCTGGCGGGGGGGGGTAGCTCAAACAGCAATTTGATCGAGGGAAAAACTGGATGGGGGCATCAGGGGAAAGCGGCGACATGGCGAGCCACAATGCTGCGGCAACCAGGCCATTTCCTTGTCCAACCAAACGAGCAATGAGCCACGGATCCTCATCGCAGCGTCTTAGTCGAACCAGTTCCAAGCATCGACCTGTCCTCGTGGACATGCAGCGGAAAATACCGAGTGCCCCGAAGGACAAAACCGGGGGGTTGTGACCAGTGCTAACCTATGGACGAAGCCTTAAAGGAGAGCGAGTCTCTACTTCGCTACATTGGCAGGTGCCGAGGCGACGCGATATCCGACTTGACGCCGGAATCCCCATCAAATATTGACCAAGGGCGCTAAGCGGGCGTTGTGTAATGGTAAGACCTCAGCCTTCCAAGCTGATGATGCGGGTTCGATTCCCGCCGCCCGCTCCAGAAATCCATCTCCGACATATTGCCTGAAAAGTTTCTTGGTCGGTTCCGACAAACTACCGAAAGATTTATATTTTCCGGATTTGAACTCTAGCCTTCTAAGCTGCTGTCGGTCGTCAAATTGCCCCTCTCCCTTCGGAGTATTCCGCCCCTACGATTTGGAAAGGGAGGACCATGGATGGCCATGACGGGACCGAAGCCTTTTGACCGCCTGTGCCACCAGCGTGCTGTCAGCGAAGCGGACTTCAATCGAGCTGGTCAGCGCCGTGATGGACGGGCCCGCTCCGTCGATGCGGCCATCGTTTCGGATGGTCTCGATCCGGTCGAGATTGTTGGCGAAGGTGATGTCGGCCGAGACGACATTGCCGAGTGCCGAGCCGTTCCGGGTGACCGACCCATTGCGATGACCGAAGCGCTTCAGCTCCAACTCGGCGGGCGTACCTGCGCTCGTGGCCGTCCCAACTGTTTCGCCCTGCGCCACCAGCCGCGCGGTGGCGGTCAGCAGGCCCGAGCGCTGCATCTGCCAGATCAGTTGGCCGAGGACGCAGCCCGAGTAGATCGCGTAATGGACCTGTCCCGATTTGGTGCCGCTCCAGGCTCTCACTTAGGCGGCCTGGGCCTCGAAGGCCAAGGGACTTTTCCAGCCGAGAGCTGAATGCTTGCGGCGCGGATTGTAGAAACCGTTGATGTATTTGAGTTAAGCCGTCAAGAAGTCGATCCGGGGGATCGATTTCAGGCGCAAACGGCCAG
>CANLZY010000083.1 GCA_947495685.1 uncultured Tropicimonas sp. | reverse complement strand
CCGGGCAATGGGATCACGACGAAGGCGGACGCTCCTGGGCCCGCATCGCATCGCTCATCGCAACCGCAAAGATCAACAGCGTGGAGCCATTCGCCTATCTCAAGGCTACTCTGGAAGCCATCGCCGCAGGACATCCTCAAAGCCGGATCGACAAACTGCTTCCTTGGAACTTCAAGCCGTCAAGTTGAAGACTCCGTGGCATGCAGCAGCCGCTTTCATACAATTGGGCGGACACTTCAAAGAGGGAGGCTCGTCTTCGAAGATGCCTGCGTCACCTGTCGGGCAAGGGTCATATCCCTTTGACGACGGGATTGGGGAGGAACCGCCCTGGGGAACCGTTTCCCCGACATGCCAGAAAACCCCACAATGGAAGATGAACAAAGGGCGCTTCTGGCTGAACGACGGTTTATGCATCCGGCTTCGTTTGGGTCACGAGACCCGCGTCTGGTCCTGCGATTTCGTCTAGGATCTGACCCACGACAGACAAGGCCCGCGGACGATCAACATCATCCACGTGTCAACCAAGGGGTCTCTGGCAATTCCTGTGGCCCGACAACTCCATTTCGTCGGCCTGCTCACCGCCTGGATCGCCCTGTTCATCCTGCGCGGCCGGACCGAGTTCACAAGATCCGAGCTGCCAACGGATTGCGCCATCGGTGCGGGTAACCGTCGGCGACAGCGCAGAGTTCCTTTCCACGATGGTGCGCGCTTGTACCGAACCAGTTTGTCAGTGTGCTGTGATACGGTTCGATGCCCGCACGGGAGCGGATCTGGCTTTGGCGATACAAGGGCGGCAATTGGACAGGGCATTTGAGGACCCGCGAAGAGCGGTGGTGCCACCGGTCGGAAGCCGCTCGATCAGATAAGAGGACTACGGACCGGGGCACGGCCTCGGCGCAGGCGCGGCTGGCGTTCAGGTGTGCCTTCGAGCCAGTGCCATTCATGCCTTCACATCATCGGACCTGCGAGGGGCCCGGACGCACACATCTCGACATCCATCGATTTTCAGAACGAGTTTTCGGAACTCATTGCGAAACACACTCCGCATCCAAGAGATGAGAGCGATCCCGCGAGTCTCTCGTTATCGGCCTGCGCGAAGCCGAACAGCAAACCACAAAAAAAGCGTGCCCTTCGAAAGGGCACGCGATCGATTTCTTTCAGCGGTGGCATGGTAGCCCCGATCCGAGGCCCGCGTCAGGCCTTCCTGCGGCGGCGGCGAGACGCGACCGCGAGCGATCCGATCCCGGCAAACATCAGGAAACCTGCGGCTGGCACAGGTATGGGGGCGACTGTGCGAGTGGCGGAGATCAGGTTTTGGGACTCGTTGTTGTCTGACTCGAAGTATTGCACCGAGTAGAGGCCCGGATACGAGGGCACTGTCCCCACATTCAACGCTCCAAGAAGCGACTCTCCATAAGCGACCGCCGCCACTTCACCCGCATCCCCAAGGTCTGTCGGCGCGGCAAAAAAGCCTTGGGTCAGGCTTTCCGTGGCAAGCGTGTACAGGTTGCCCGTGGTTTCATATACAATCTCGAGGAGCGCGAGATGGAAACCGGAGGAGAAGGTTTCGTCAGTCGTGAAATCCTTGGTAAACGGATCAGCAAGGTCAAACAGGGTCTGTATGTTTGTCTTCTGTGCCACCGTCAGGTTTAGGCCGCCATTGCTGTAGGGTGACGATGTCTGGGTGTAGCCTTTGCCCTTAACAATCGCCGTTTCGATATCCATGCAGAACGCAATGAAGTTGAAGGTCGAACTGTCGGTCAGGGTGCCGGTCAACTCGAACGCCCCGGCGGCAACGATGCCGCCGCTCAGGTTCGGTCGTGTTTCAAAGGTGTCCCACTTTGCCGTGCCCGGCCAACCCGAACCGGCCCAATCGACCGTGAAGGCGGCAGCCGATGCTGATCCTGCGGCCAGCGTCAGGCCTGCGGACACAATTAAGCCAGTCATCAAAGTTTTTGTCATCGGAATATCCTTAACGTCCCACCAGCGGATAATGCGCATCCTGCAAGTGACCATAGTTCGACGGTTGATTTTGGTCAAACTTTCTTAACTTTTCGCGAGGATTTATGCGGGTTGACCCGGAAGAGCATTCTCAAGATTGGCGTTTTGCCATTTTTTGCAGCTTCGGCCGACTCGCCAATCCCGCAGACGCTCCACAGTTTCCGACAGTGATTCGACGGCACCTGTACGGCCTCCGGCGTCTCGGTTGGCAGACGCCTGCCGATCACGGACTTGGGTGCCCCTTTGCCGGTATGGTGGGGTCTGTGGGCACACCGCGCGCCCAACCGTTGGTTCGGAACCTGCGACCTAGAGGTCGGCAAGGTTCTGAGATCGCTTGTAGATGGCTTTGGTCGAAAAGCTCTGGGCCCACCCCATCCCGAGAATGGCCGCAAACAGCGCGGCCACGGCCGGCATCTGCAGGCTGAAATCGACAGTGGCGTGAAAAGCCGCCGCCACGAAACAGGCCAACGCGAAGGACGGCACGAACTGGTTCTGGCGCCGGCTGCGCACCCCCCGCAGCAAACGCACGGCAATCAGGAACAAGGCAAGGAAGAAGGTCCCGGCAGCAGGAACGCCAAATTCGTAGAGATTTTCCAGATAGGTCGAATGCGCCATCGACCATTCCGCCATAGCCATTTCCAGAGGAACATGAACGCGAAAGGTGTCCAAGAAGGCGCCGCCCCCATGCCCCAGTACCGGGCGTTCCAGAATTCCGTCGATGACATGCGGAAAGATCACGAAACGAGCGTCGTCGGAATTGTTCGCCATACGATCGACAACGTTGCCGGTGCTGGTCAGCAGCACGAATCCGATGACAATCGCAAGCACCATCCACAGCAGCACGTGGCCCTTTCGGTCGCTTTGCTGTAGCGACCAGATCAGTACGACGATTCCGATCAGCCCCGCAGCCCCACCAGCCCGGGATTCTGTCATTGCAAGGGCCGCCAGACCCAACAGGCCGCCCAGGGCAAAGATCCATCCGCCAGCGAAAAAGCTTTCCAGATACTCCCGAACTGCCGCGCCAGCGGGCAGCCCCTGATTGCGGTACGTCATCTGATAGTACAGCACGATATTTGCCAGGATGCCGAACACCGCATAGGTCGCGTAAGAGTTTCTATTGATGAAACTGGCGCGAACGGGCCCGTGGACGGCGGCGTCGCCCAGCAACGGATTGACCCCGGAAAGCTTGGCCTGAATGCCATAGACCGCGAGGCAGGTCGAAAACAGCGCAATCGCCCGGATGTAGGCGGTGACGCGTGCGTTGCTGAGCGAACTGCGCATCATGATCCAGAAGATCATCCCATAGCAGGTCAGGCGCATCACGATCTGCTGCCCGAGTTCGGGGCGGGCCGAGATGGTTTGCAGTGTCGTGTCTGGCAGCCGGTTCCAGACGGGGTGGCTCAGGGACTCGGGCAGGCCGGTCATGGTCTGGATCTGAAGCCAGCCAACAACTCCGAAATACAGGACGGCTATCGGCAGAACCCGCCCTCCGGGTAGCGGTACGCCATGGAGGAAATCCAGAAAAACTTGAACGGCAAACAGTGCAATCACAACAGCGCACAAGGCGACCCAGGCAATCGGCAAGATCCCACCAATGGTCAGCGACACCAGCAGCGTCACTGTCAATGCGAGCCAGCCCAGCACGGCCTGTGCCAACGTATCGGAAGGGCGTGTGGAAGGGCGTGACAGGGCGCGGCTCCTTGTGGCGGTGAGACGGACGATGTTCGCCGTTCGCTCAAATTCGTGGCGCGAGTTGTAGCCGTCGCACCATCAGGGTCAACAAGATGCCGGAAAAGCGGACATCGGACAGGGGAAACCTGGGCAGAAAGAAAGATTCATTTGACCAGGGTACTCGCGGGGCCGTAATTGCGATAAGATACGTCCAGATTATTGGGGGAAGTGAGAAGATGGTTTCGAACAAAAAGACATTTGCCTGTAAAGCTGCCGGCCTCGCACTGATGACGGGCCTTTTCCTGACGATGAACGTCGGAGCGATGGCCCAGACGACGACTTGTGCCGAGCCTGCGGCGACTCAATTCAATAGTCTCTACTCAACGTATTTGTACTGGGACAGCCAAGGGAACAATCCCGTTTATGCGCCCCTTGTTGCTGCGGACTATCTGAACGCGGCGAACAGCCTTGACGCATGCTGCGTGGGCGACACCGAGGCGGACGCTGATTGCCTCTGCCACAGCCCCGATGTCGTCAGTCTGGCAACTCCTGGTTGCTAGCCGGCACGCCTTGGGTGGTGTGCCAGCCGATTTCGTTCAACTTTCTTGGCCGACCTGAGGCGGTCTGGTCGATGTTGCCAATGAGGCCGATTTGCGCCTCCAGAGTGGAACTTGGGTCGAGTGTGATCGTCGGCGGATGCTGTTCGGGAGTTATGCGTCGACAAGCAGAAAAGCTGACGGTCTTACGGTTCGTTTTTGGTAGAGCAGCCGTCGGCGCATCCATGAGAATTTCCTGGTGTGCGACGGTCTGGGGCCGCTAGCTTGCTTCAATCCATCTATCTGTAAGTTCGAAACAGAGGGACCGTTGGTTCGTCGTGCGATGTGCGTTGCTGAAGAGTGCGCCCGTCTATCGGGAAGGTGTGGTTGACCCATCCGTCCGTAAGCGCTGTCGCCGCCCCACGTTGCCTGCGGAGGCGGTCATTGCGAGTTGATAGGCATGTGAAGACAAGGAGTG
>CANLZY010000082.1 GCA_947495685.1 uncultured Tropicimonas sp. | reverse complement strand
CCGAGATCGCCCGCGTCGCCTGAAGTCAATGGGGTATGGGGCCGGCACGCCTCAAGCCGGAGTTCTGCAACAACGCCAGGGCAAGTGGCGGAGAGACAGGGATTCGAACGCGACAATCCGTCCCTCGAAAATTGCATATTTTTATAGTGTTTACGACACTATCGGGTTTCAAGGACTAAACCCAATGTGTAGCGAGATGTGTAGCAAAGCCCCGGCGCCGTCCGGTTGGCAACTCCTTTGAACGGAAGGTGGCAACGATGGCCGGTTTGATCAAGCGGGCAAATACCTGGCATTTGAGGATGCGCGTGCCGAATAGGTTCCTCTCCGTCGTGGAGCAGAAGGAAATCCACCGCAGCTTGGGGACCGACAGCGAAAGGCGCGCGCGTAAGCTCCTACCCGATGTCGAGGAAAGGATTATCACTGAACTCGAAGCGATGAAGATCCAGAAGGAGCGACCGGACGAAGCCGATGCCTACCGTGCGGCGCAGAAGATCGCACAGGCGCGCGGCTTCGTCTACCGCCCGCTCTCCGACCTTGTGGAGGCTCCACTGGAGGAACTTCTGAAGCGAACCGAGGCCGCAATCGCCGACCAGTCGGGGGAGAGCACCAAAACCCTTCTCGGCGCATTGGAGCATCCCAGGCTGCGCCTATCCGGGTTGGTCGACGAGGTAGAGCGCCTGGCGGCTCACGACAACCGCTACAAGAGCGAGAACCAAATGCGCCTCTGGCGCAATCCTCGCAATAGGGCCGTTGCCAACCTGATG
Source organism: uncultured Tropicimonas sp. (assembly GCA_947495685.1). Classification (GTDB taxonomy): domain Bacteria; phylum Pseudomonadota; class Alphaproteobacteria; order Rhodobacterales; family Rhodobacteraceae; genus Tropicimonas. The sequence goes on along the minus strand of CANLZY010000082.1, from coordinate 3,963 downwards.
GCCGCCCACGGTGGCCAGGATATCTTAGTGGCAGAGATAGATCATGCAGCCGCGCTCAGGCACAAGGCTTGGTGGATGACTAAGATTACCGCCGAGAATCTCTCGATGGAAAGCGCCAACAAGGACTTCGCCAACATGGCCGGAATGCTGCGCCGCTACTACGAAGCCATTGCACAGCCGAACCCGCCGGAACCCTATCACCGGGTGAAGCTGAAAGATCGCCACAAGGGGGAACCCAGGAAACTGCAGATCCCGGTGGAATGGATCACCGAGAAGTGGTTTGCACCGGGAGCCTTCGACGGCACCAACGATCAGGCCCGCGACATTCTATTGATCTCGATCGAAACAGGGTGCCGACAATCGGAGATCCACGATCTTCCACCTCGCGCCATCGTTCTGGATCACCCTATCCCTCATCTCTGCGTGGATTTTGAGGACGGTGACAACCGGCGCGAGATCAAGAATACGTCGTCGAAGCGGCACGTTCCTCTGGTTGGCGTCGCCCTTGCCGCCGCGAAACGCCACCCGGGTGGCTTTCCACGCTATCGAGGCAAGAGCACCTATTCAGCTACGATGAACAAGTATTTGAGGGGCAAAGGGTTGCTGCCGTCACCGGAACATACCATCGGAGGGGTCCGCCATACCTGGGAGAGCCGGATGGAGGCTGAAACCGACAGGATGGATTTCAGGGGCGAGATGATGGGGCATAGCGTCAAGAAAATCAGGCAGCGCCCCGTCTATGGCGATTCATCACCGTTGGGAAAACGCAAAGCGCTGGCACTGGCGATTATGTTGTCAGTGCCTGAACATCTGGGTTAACGAGCGACATCCACTTCGCAAACAAGGGCAGTTGCGACGCTCACAACCAAGTTCAATGTGGTGCGAGAGCTCGTCACAAACACAGGTGCTGGCAGCCGCAAACGGCCGACACGATCCCGTTATTGCCACTGGTGAAACCCGCAGCATTGATAAAGAAGGGCGGAAAGTGTGAATTCGCTGCACGTGTGAGGCAATCAGGCCCCCAAAAGCAAACGACGGATCTTCGGGCAATCAACAATACCCGTTCTTCTTCGGCGTGCTGCAAGTCCGCTTCGAGTCAACAAAGGATAGTCGCCCCCGCAGCTCAAGTGCAACCACCCAAGCAATGTTGCCGTAGAGCCTGAACTGAGGATCTGCCGAATCGAAGAGATCCCCGACTTCGTGGGGCTAACGCGTAGGTGGGTTGCGCGATCAGTCTGCGGGCGCGGGCGGCGGCACATACTCCCGAGGGTGGGCCTGCCACTTGCGCCATTCAGTGTCAAAGCTGTTGTCTCCACCCGACGGTAATTCCCAATCCGGCCAATGGGGGGGGCGATCCATGTCCTCGGTCAGGATCACGCTAGCATCGCCAAATGTTTCAGCGAGCCACTCAGCCTTAATTGCTGACTCGTTGCGGGTTTGCCCCGATATCCCGCGCGCTCCTGCCATACGGCACTCTTGGAAGCCAACGCCGGATATCTGACGCGGTATGGTCCCATCTGGTAGAATAGGAAGTGAAAGAACCACACCGAGCATGTCACCTTCAATAAATGTGCCCTTCAGGTTGCTATCAATGAAGAAGGCACGATTCACCTCCCTATTATTGGCATTCTCAAGAAAGCGAATCTTCGCGTCCTCGAAATTAGTTCGGACAAAATGAGTGTGTGAAATTGTGCAGTCGCACAAATTTGCACCTGTCAATGTGGCATACGAAAAATCTGCCATATCCATCTTGGATTTTGAGAGGCTCGCGTTTGCAGCACTCACGCCTGTCAATTCGCAGTATATAAAGTTGGCACCGTCAAAATTGGCGCCCTTGCAAAATGCAGCTTGCATTTGGCTGCGGAAGAATTTCGCATTCTCAAAATTCAGATACTGCAAATCTGCATATCGCAGGTTTGTCCTGGAAAGGTCAATACGATAGCCTGTTCCGTCTTGTGTTGTATGATTTCTTTCAACGTTCACTTGCTGCGGCGTTCGGCGGCCAATTACTGACAGCGCAAGCTGAACGTCAGCTCGCGGCGTGATTTCGTTGGATAGCCAGTTCAGTTTAGATCTTCCTTTTTCCTCAAGGCTGCCTTGTTTGCATCCTTGAGGAAATGGGAAGTCGGGGGCCTGATCCGCAGGGGAGTTCTCCCGCACATAGGCACATAAAATCTCCATCACCCGCACATGATCACGCCCATTGTCGTGGAGGGTTGAATCCTGCGCAATGCGTTCCAGCGACAGGATCGCGCCGATGCGCACCTCGATATTGGGCTCGGTTTCTATGAAGACCTGCCAGTCTCCGACATTGGCAATTTCTTCGCTATCCTGTAGTTTAATTGCCTTGCCTTGCGACTGAATGTCGGTTTTTTCGCTCGGCCAAATTGAAACGTTGTAAAGAAACCCCTCCCAGTCTTCATCGGTTTCGTCGTTATAACTTTGAGTCCATTCTTTTCCGGTCACCTTTGATCGAGGTTCGTCAAGATACTTGTCCGCTATCTCTTTGGCAGATAAAGACTTTTTTGGCTCGCCAGTCCAAATTTTAACCAGTCTACCAATTCGATTTACCGCCTTTTCCGCGCCCAACTGCTCGACCGCCGACGTGATCCGGTCGGTGATGTGCCCCTCCTTCTGATAGCGCAGCGTTTGATGCTTCAGCACCGTCCCCCAGATCAAGAAGGGCGCACCCAGCAGCGCAGCGATGAGCGCCCCCGTGCCGAGGCTGGCCGCACTCCCGCCAAAGAGAACACCAAAGACAATCGCGAAGGCGGAAAAATACGCTCCGGCAATCAGCAGCGCCATGAACACCGCCACTGCCTTCCCCAGGGCCCCCGCTACCTCCCAGTCGGGCGCGTGCCGGATGCCCAACCAGTCGAGAATGTCCCGCTGCGGCTTCCTATCGCCCATCTCCGCCCCATCCCCCGTTTGTGCCGCCCAACCATGGCCGGGCCGGAGAGCGCTGGCAAGAGCCGCGTCAAGTGGGGAGATTCATCCAATCCGCTACCGTCCGATCCCCCATGTCGCGCCGCGTCTCGCAAACCGGTCGGTTGCTTGCCGCTGATTTTTGCGGATTGTTGCCGCTCAGGACAGCCGATGCTGGAATAGGTAGCGAACGACCGCGGCCCCACACTGCCGCCGCTAGGCTCCAGAAAATGCTGCGCGATGCACGAGTGTCTGGTCTCGCGGGCTGGATCGCGGCATCAGAAGTGACTGGCAAGTGACCACAATGGACCGTTCACGCTCATCTAAACAGTGACGGTCAATCCTTCGCACGATGTTGCGCGGAATATTCGAAACGCATCACGCCGCCCTGATGGGGGCGGCGTGGTTGGCGATTTCGGCGGCCTGGAAGAACAGGTCCTGTTTTTCTTCAAGCTTGGCGAGTTCGGTATTGAACCGTTGCAGCAGAGGGAGCATCCACTCTTCGCCGTCGGTGATCTGCCGCGCAATCCAGATTCTGGCTCGCCTGACCCTGTCGATCTCGCTTGTCAGCGGTGCGCTCGGGGCTTGGCAGTTGTGGGCTTGTTGGGAAACCGCGGCCCATGCGGTTTGTCTTGTCGACATGGCACTCCATGCCCCACCACCGCATGAGCGCGGCTGGTTTCAGGGATGTATAAAAATGTGCCGGCTGGTCAGGTCTCCACTTCTGCCGGCGTGAATTTAGCGAACGCGGCCATTTCCGAGTAGCCATTGGTTTGGAAACAATGCGTTCCAATCTTGGGCCAATTGGTGGAAACTCCCTAAGCAATCACATGCACCGGAAAAAGTCAAAACAGGTCTATTCCGGCGGCTTTTACCCACTTGCATGGATGGCTGGAAATCGACACGCTACCCGGAACGCTAGCAGAAAGCTTGGACGGTTTGGATGACGCAATTTCTGGAGGTTTACGGGGGTTCGGTTCACCGCCGGTTTGATGCTTCTGGCGGAGTTTCTCCTGGCGTTCCCGAGGTTGCCGGTCC
>CANLZY010000081.1 GCA_947495685.1 uncultured Tropicimonas sp. | reverse complement strand
GCACCTGAGTATTGATTGATTCGTTGATTGATCTGGTTTGGTTTATTGTGTTGGCATCTCACTTTTGGTGTGTGTGCCTGGTTTTGGGTTTGTGTTGGAAACGGGCGGGATATCAGGGGGCTGGCGGGTTTTGTGGCGTTGCGGGCGGTATTGGCGGTTGATATTTGTAAAAATTAATCTGGACAAACGTTTCGCCTGAGATATTAGATTGCTCCATGGCAGCACCTTGGGAGGGGGACGCTCGTGGAGGATAGTCTGGCGCTGCGGCATGCGGAACGACTGAGGTCCATTTCGGACCTGTTGTTGAATGTCGAGCTATCCCCCAATAAAAGCAAGGTTTCCCAGATATTTGAGATCCTCAAGACCCTTGTGGTGGAGATTCGGCTGTTGCCCGGGCAGCAGATTTCCGAGCTTGAGGTTGCCGACGCGCTGAAGACGAGCAAGACTCCGGTTCGCGAAGCTCTGATACGTCTGGAGGATGCCGGACTTGTAAACATTGTTCCCAAGAGCGGAACCTACGTCACGCCGATCCGCATCGACCGTTTCCTTGAGGCCTGCTTCATCCGGGTCAACCTGGAGATCGGGGCGGTCCGCAAGGCGGCGCAGAAATACCACTCCCGGCCCGACGCCTTTTCCGAGCGTCTGAACGCCTGCCTGGCCCAGCAGGAAGAGGCGATTTCCCGCGACGACTACCGCAGGTTCTTTGAACTGGACGAGGCGTTTCACCGGCTGTTCTACGAGCTGGCGGGGGTGCCGGGCGTGTGGTGGACCGTGAAGGGCGTCCAGGCCGATGTCGACCGGGTTCGGCATCTGAAACGGATCAACAACATCCGCAGGGGCCCGCAGATCATCGCGCAGCATCGTGCGATTGCCGCAGCGCTCTGCGCGGGCAATCCGGCCGCCGCCGAGACGGCGCTGCTGGCGCATCTTGGCGGGCTTGGAAGCGAAATCGAGACGTTGTCGCGCCAGCCAGGTCTGCTGGAGCACATCGAAACACTGAACGCCGCGGTCAAGCGGCCCCAACCACTGCGCGCCTGAGGGCTGCAGGTGACGCGAATCGGGAGGCAAAATGTCTGGCGTTTTTCTTGAAGGGATCGTGAAGCGATACGGTGCCGTGGAGGTTGTCCACGGGATCGACCTCGAAATCCAGCCGCAGGAGTTCGTGGTGCTGGTCGGTCCGTCGGGCTGTGGCAAGTCCACGACGCTGCGGATGATTGCCGGTCTGGAAGAGATCTCGGACGGGACGCTGCGGATTGGCGAGCGGGTGATGAACCGGGTCGCGCCGAAGGATCGCGACGTGGCCATGGTGTTCCAGAACTATGCGCTCTATCCGCACCTGAACGTGGCGGAGAACATGGCGTTCGGCCTGCGTATCCGCAAGACGCCGAAGGCCGAGATCGCCACGACGATCGAGGAGACGGCAAGGATCCTCGGCCTGACCGAGTATCTCGAGCGCCGCCCGGCCGACCTGTCGGGCGGCCAGCGCCAGCGTGTCGCCATGGGGCGCGCGATCGTGCGCCACCCGGACGTGTTCCTGTTCGACGAACCGCTGTCGAACCTGGACGCCAAGCTGCGCACCCAGATGCGGGCCGAGATCAAGCGGCTGCACAAGCGTCTCGGCGTGACCTCGGTCTACGTGACCCATGACCAGGTCGAGGCGATGACGCTGGCCGACCGGATCGTGGTGATGGCCGACGGCCGGATCGAGCAGATCGGCACGCCGATGGAACTGTTCAACAACCCGGCCAACGTCTTTGTCGCCAGCTTCATCGGGTCGCCGCCGATGAACCAGTTCGAGGCGACGCTGGAGGACAGCGACGCCGGCCCGATTGCCCACGCCAACGGCACCCTTATCCAGTTGCATGGGCAGGAAGCCCTGCGCGGCTCGGCCGGGCGCGACGTGATCATCGGCATTCGCCCCGAGCATGTGATGCTGAATGCCGAACCCGGCACCGCCTCGATCCCGATCGAGCTCGACCTGATCGAGACCCTGGGCTCGGAGGCGCTGCTGCACACCCATGTCGGCCGGGAAACCTTCGTGGCCAAGGTCGAGACCCATGGCGAGATCGGTCACCTGCATGGCGTCAACGCGCTGCATGTGAAGCCCGAGCGGGTCAAGGTCTTCGACAAGGAAACCGGCCAGGCCATTGGCCAGGTGGCTTGAGGGGGCGGTCATGGCGAGCGTCAACAAGACATCATCGGCGGGGACCGAGACAGTCGTCCCCAAGATGACACTGGCAAAGCGGATGGATCGGATCCAGATGCACCTTCGGCGTGAATGGCAGCTGTACGTGATGCTGGCGCCGACCATCATCTGGTTCGTGGTCTTCCTCTACAAGCCGATGTACGGGCTGCAGATCGCGTTCAAGGATTACTCGATCTTCCGGGGGGTCGCGGACAGCCCCTGGGTGGGCTTCGAGCATTTTGCAAACCTTTTCTCCAACGATCAGTTCATCCGGGCCGTCAAGAACACGATCTCGATCAGCGCGCTCAACCTGTTGTTCGGGTTTCCTGCGCCGATCATCCTGGCCTTGATGTTCAACGAGGTCCTGAACAAGACCTACAGGAAGACGTCGCAGACAATCGTCTATCTGCCGCACTTCATCTCGTCCGTGATCATCGCCGGTATCGTTGTCACCGCGTTTTCTCCAACGGCGGGTATCGTGAATACCGTCCTTGGCTGGTTCGGGATAGATTCGATCTACTTCCTGACGCGGCCGGAATGGTTCCGCCCGATCTTCATCGGCACCGGAATCTGGCAAGAGGCCGGGTTCGGATCGATCGTCTTTCTCGCGGCCATCGCCGGGGTCAGTCCATCGCTGTACGAAAGTGCCGTGGTCGACGGCGCCAGCCGGTGGCAGATGATCTGGAAGATCACGATTCCCTGCATCATGCCGACGATCCTCATCATGCTGATCATCCGCATCGGCAACATCATGGAGGTGTCGTTCGAATTGATCATCCTGCTCTACCAGCCCGCGACCTACTCGACGGCGGATGTGGTGAACACCTTCATCTACCGGCAGGGCCTGCAGAGCGGTCAGTATGACATGGCCGCCGCGGCCGGGCTGTTCAACGCGGTTGTCGCCTTTGTCCTGGTGATGACGGCCAACACATTGTCGCGTCGTTTCTCGCGCACATCACTGTGGTGAGGACAGAACAATGATGAAATCGAATCTCTATTCGCGTGGCGACAAGATCTTCGCCCTGGCGGTATCGGTCCTGATCGGCATGTTTACCGTGGCGACCCTCTATCCCTTTATCTACATCGCGGCGGTCTCGTTCAGCTCCGGCTTTGCGGCGACTGCGGGGAAAGTGGTGCTGACCCCGATCGACGCGACGATCGAGGCGTACAAGTACGTGCTGCTCGACCCGCAATTCTGGGTCTCCTACCGCAACACGTTCATCTACACGATCGGCGGCACCGTGATGAGCCTGTTGTTCATCATCCCCGGCGCCTATGCGCTGTCCCGCCCGCAGCTCTACGGACGGCGGACCTGGAACCTCTTCATCGCCTTCACGATGTGGTTCAACGCGGGCCTGATCCCCTTCTTCCTGAACATGCGGGATCTCGGGCTTCTGGACAGCATGTTCGGCATTATCCTCGCCTTCGCGGTCAATGCCTTCAACATCATCCTGCTGCGGAACTTCTTCGAGGCAATTCCGCAGAGTTTCGAAGAGGCGGCGAGGATGGACGGGGCCAACGACTTCCAGGTGCTCTGGAAGGTGTTCGTCCCGCTCAGCAAGCCGGCGATCGCAACGATCACCCTGTTCTGCATCGTGTCGCGCTGGAACGGGTTCTTCTGGGCCATGGTCTTGTTGCAAAGCGAAGAGAAGATCCCGCTACAGGTCTTCCTGCGCCACACCATTGCAACGCTCAGCGATGATCAGGAGTTCACTGCAACGCTGATGGACGCGGCCTACAGCGCAGAAACCGTGACGGCGGCGATCATCGTCTGTTCGATCATCCCCGTCCTGATCGTCTACCCGTTCATTCAGAAATACTTCGAGAAGGGTATCCTTCTTGGAGGGGTAAAAGAATGATGTCACTCGCATACAAAAATCTAGGGAGGATTCCATGCGAACACTAAAACTGACGGCCGTTGCACTGACAACGTCGGCCCTGACGACCGTGACGCCGGCTCTGGCCGACGGTCATCTGAGGATCGTTGAAGAGCCGCTTGAGCTGACGATCCAGATGAACCACGCGCGCTACCCCGTCTATGACGAGACCTGGCCCGTCGAGCAGGTCGCACGGGAGTTGACCGGGATTCACCTCGTCGACGACACGGTTGGTGCGAACATGCGCACCAGCGAAAACAATGGTCGTACCGAGGCGCTGAACCTGATGCTGGCCGGTGGCCACATTCCGGACATCGTCGGGTCCAGCCGGATCAAGGACTTCGTCAACCAGTACGGTCCCGAGGGTGCGTTCCTGCCGCTCGACGATCTTATCGAAGAGCACGCCCCGAACCTGAAGGCGTTCTTTGACGAACGGCCGGAAATCAAGGCGGCGGTCTCGGCGGCCGATGGCAGCATGTACTACATTCCCTACCTGCCGGATGGGAAATACGGTCGTGCCTACTGGATCCGGACCGACTGGCTGGATGCGCTTGGCCTGGAAGTGCCGCAGACCGTGGAAGAGTTCGAAGCTGCGCTTCGCGCCTTCAAGACCCAGGACCCGAACGGCAACGGCGAAGCCGACGAGGTGCCGTTCTTTGCGCGCCAGTGGCCGGAGTTCATCCGTCTTGTCACGCTGTGGGACGGGCGGTCGTCGGGGTCCGACACCTATCACGACTTCTACGTCGACGATGGTCAGATCAAGCACCCCTATGCCGGAGAAGGCTATCGCGAGGGCATCAAGAACCTGGCGCGCTGGTATGCCGAGGGCCTGGTCGACGCCGAGATCTTCACCCGCGGCAGCTCGTCCCGTGAATTCCTGCTCAGTGAAAACATGGGCGGGGCAACGCACGACTGGTTTGCATCGACCTCGGGCTACAACCGGCTGTCATCGGAAATCGACGGCTTCGAGTTCAAGGCATTTGTCCCGCCCGCCTCGATCTCGGGC
>CANLZY010000080.1 GCA_947495685.1 uncultured Tropicimonas sp. | reverse complement strand
CCGGGCAATGGGATCACGACGAAGGCGGACGCTCCTGGGCCCGCATCGCATCGCTCATCGCAACCGCAAAGATCAACGGTGTCGAGCCATTCGCTTACCTGAAAGCTACACTCGAAACGATCGCCGCAGGTCATCCGCAAAACCGTATCGACGACCTACTGCCTTGGAACTTCAAGCCGTCAAGTTGAAGACTCCGTGGCATGCAGCCGCCGCTTACGTTCGATTTCAAAACGACGGGCCGCCTCCCGCTCACTCATACCATCGCCATGGCACGCGCGCCTTACCCGGTTGTACAATTCCACAGAAACCGTCTCCCCGCCCTCAGTTCATTCGCTTCAGGCGTCAGAATGGCGGAATGTTGCTCCGCGACGGTCAAATCATCCGATCGATTCCGTGGTCCAACGTGTCTCCGGGATTCACAGTTGCAGGACGCCCATTCATGCGGACGCTGGACACGCGTCAGTGTTCCTCTATCGAGTTCTGTGCGAGCATCACATATTGCGAGACATCCTGTTTGTCTGCTGGCGCATGCACTGCGCCCTCCATGAGCAACGCCTGAAGTGCAGAGTGATGCGACCAGTCGCCTCTTGAACCAAAACGGCGCGCCACGGCACCCGCGAGACCCGGATCAAGCCAAAGCGAGCTTTCGATAGCAACCGAAATGGCTTCTTCCATGACACGGTCGCCCGTCTGGCCATGCAGGGAGATGGCTTCAATCAGCAGTTCCCGCGCGACAAGCGGAAGATCGCGATCGGTCAGGTATACACTCGCAATGTCATTGATCGCTTCAGGACCAACCAGTTCGATCAAAGCCGTGGCATATGCGCCGAGGAAGCGACCTTCGGCTCTGACACTGTTTTCAAGGCCGCTTTCCAATCGAGCGCGCTGCTGCTTCTCGCCGCTTAGCCCGAGAAGCAAGATGCGAATGGGTTTGAACTCGGATTCCATCGGGCTGTCGAACTGGACCAGCAGTCTGGAAGGGGCCAAGTCGAGGTCAAGATCGCGCAATAGACTGTAGTCGGCCAGGTCCAGTTCACGGAGCGCCAACCGATGGATACGGTCATCGGGGTGTCCTAGTAGCGTCGCAAAGTAGCCTAGCCTGTGGTCGTCTCCCCCGACTTCCCAGGCAGGCAAGTTCTCCATGACAGTTCTCAGCACAGGGGCCAGAGCGGCGTCTACGAACGCGAGGCGCTTCCAAGGTCCGTAGGAGCCGTCACGCGCGAACAGAACTGCAGCATTGGAGTCGAGCGCCAGCCGACGGCGCGTCGTGGCATCGATCAAATACGGGATCTCTGCGGCGCCGAGGTTTCCCTCCAGCGCTTCGAATGCTTGAAATTGAAATGGATTATCTGGTGCCATCCGGGCGAGTACGATGTCGTCACTGACAAGAAGCCGGTTAACCAGCGTCGGTTGTGGTGTGTAGTTGTGAAACCCGCAAGCGTTGGCAGATGCAGCGAACACCAGGCCAGCCAGAATGGATGAAGAAACGAATCTGATCATAGGTACCACTTAAGGGAGTAGGTCGGTCGCATCCAATCACATGTTCCCGATTTTCGGCCTCTGACCAGGCCCCGGAACTCAGGGCGCATCCTGGTGTTCTTCAATCCAAGATTTCATCCCAAAAGTCAGTTGTAGGCCTCCACCGACAGCGCATCCATCACGTAAGAAGTCTCGATATCGGCTTGACCGTCCTCAAAGGAGATCGACTGTGTGCGGCTTTGCGCACGCATCTCACCAATTATCCATACCGGTTTGTACAATTCTTCGACTTCGAACCCCTGCGCATAGCGCACAAAAACCATCTGATTGGCCGGAGGTGGTGGTGTATGGATGCAGGCCCCGACCGTTGGCACCAACAGGAATTCCACCGCTTTCTGATCGACAATGTCGAGGGGTAAAAGGTACCCTGGAAGCCGCACGGTCGTTCCAAGAAGGTCAACGTTAGGCTCGCTGGCGGCCAGCCGTCTCTGGTTCATCACCGCTACGCGTTGGTCGAACAGCCAGTCGGGATCGAGGCCTTGCGACACCAGCCGTTCACGGATCTCCACAGCTTCTGCGAGCCAATTCTGATTAGTCGTATCGGCATTCAGCCTCTCGATACGGTAAAGTTTCGACAGATCGTTGATTTGCTCGAATTCCATTTCGGCAAAGGGATCGTGGTAGGGTCGCTCCTCGGGCAAGAGGTCTTCCCAACCTATATCTCGCAGATCCGCAGCCAAAAGGGGGGGCGCCACCGCCATGGCAAGCGCGATGGCAAGAATTCGGACAATGGTCTTCATGTTGATCAATCCTGCCGGTCAAAGTCGCATCGATAGCCCGTCGGCCAAAGTCATCCTGTAGACCCGCAGAGCAGGCACGGCACTCGCCAAAACACCAGAGCAGAAAACGATCGCGATGAGAAGGACCTCACGAAAACTTGGTAGCCCGACGCCAATACGCATCCCGAAGTTTGCAGCCAAAACCGGGTCAACCAGCAGGGTTATGCCTGTCAGCGCAAGGTAGCCCAGGACAATCCCGGTTATAAGCAGAAGCGCGGCCTCCAAGACGATCAGCAAAAAGATGTTTCCTGGGGTCGCGCCGACTGATCGAAGGATGGCGAACTCGCGTCTCCGTGCTTCGAGGGCGGCGGACAGCATCACCACCATCCCGATCATCCCTGCCAGCGCGACGGCACCAGCCATCAGACGCAGCGCAGTTTCGGCGGTCCCGGTCAGCGACCATAGCTGCAAAAGCGCCACATTGGGCATGACCGCGCTGAGAGCCTCGCCACGGTGGTCCGCGAGGTGCCGCTGAACCGAAAGAACCCCTGCCTTGTCGGTCAGCCCCGCGAAGATTGCGTTGATTGTTCCCGGTTCATGTCCGTGATCCTCGTGCCCATGTTCGTCCGCGTGCTCGGCATCTTTTTCATGACCATCGGTGTGCGCATTGTCCGCGTGCCCGGGGTCTTCACCCTCGTGCCCGTGTTCTTCATCCTCGTGCTCGTGCTCGTGCTCATCGTCGTCGTGGGCGGGGTCGCTCTGCGCGTCATGATCCGCGTGCCCCGCCTGCTCTGGGGTGCCGGACGCCGTCGCGAAGGGGTCAGCGGCCTCTGGCGCGCGCGCCTCATGCAGCGCATCAAACCCTTCAAGTGACACAAACACCATGCGGTCTACCGCTGTGCGAGAGGGGGCCAGCACGCCTGAAATGGTGAACGGCGCCTCGTCGTGAACGTCAAAGGCGACCTCACCCGACCCATGGGCATTCACGATCACCGTCCCGGGACCGTACCCGAGGGTTTGCGCGACTTCGGCGCCCACCACTGCGCTATCCGGACCGGTGAATGCGCCACCGCTCCGGAAGGCAAGTGGCTCGCCTCCGCTATGGCGAAATCGGTCGAAATAGCTTTCCGACGTCCCGATCACCGGGTAGCCGCGATGGTTGTCGCCCATCATCAGCGGGACGGTCCAGGCGATCTGCGGCAGGTCCTCGACCATCTCGAAGCTGTCCCAGCTGATGCCGGTTCCGGTCGAACCGACGCCGAAAACGGTGGCCATCAGGATTTGCACGTCATTTCCGCGCGCCGCGACGATCAGGTCGATGCCCGAAGCCGAATTGGCGAAGCTTGCGCGCGCCTCGGTCCGGAGACGTTCGACCCCGAGGATCAGCGCGACACTCAGCGCGATGCCAACAACAGTAAGCGAGGCGACAAAGCGACGGTTGAGCAGGCTCTTGAGACAAAGGTCCAACATCAGGCGGTCCGCTCGTTCAGCTTTGGAAGGTCGATGCTCCGATCGAAATGGCCTTCGAGGGTGCGATCATGACTGACAAACAAGAGGCTTGCCCCGGATGCCATGCATTCCTTGAGCAACAGCTGCACGAAAGCGTCCTTTGCTTCTTCATCCAGTGCCGAGGTGGGCTCATCGGCCAGCACGACATCAGGCGATCCGATCAGAGCGCGCGCGGCTGCCACTCTTTGCTGCTGCCCAACACTCAGCGCATTTGCGGGGCGATTGATCAGTCTGGACTCCGAAAGACCCAGTTCCGCCAGCAACCGCTTTGCAGTCGCCGTCGGATCAGGTCCCGCGCGGCTGCGTCGCCGCGTCGAGTACCGACACGGCAGCAGTGTATTCTCCAGCGCGCTCAGCCAAGGCAAAAGGTTAAAAACCTGAAAGATGATGCCAAGATGATCAGCGCGGAAGCGGTCGCGATCACCGCCGGCCAACGTCCCGAGGTCGGTACCCGCCACGCGAACAGAACCTTCCGGAACATCGATCACTCCGGCGATCGCCGATAGCAAGGTGGACTTGCCGCTTCCGCTTGGACCTCGCAGAAAGACATTCTCTTTGGTGTCCAAATCAAAGGAATCGATTGTGAGGACCGGATCGGGCTGACCTGGCCATCGAATGCACAAGGATCGAAGTTCTATTGTCGTCATAATCGCAGAGCAAATAGCCAGATGCAGCAAGATGTCCAGTGCCCGAACGAACCTGGTGTTGATGAAAGAGCGGACAGTTTTCCTGTCTGCAAGGGCCTCCGGAGTCCGCTCGCGACGGGCTGTTGCTGTCGCCGGTGTGCTCGCAGAAACCCTTCGCTTCCTGTGTCGAGGGCAGCGATGGAACGCAAGAACGCGCCACCCGCTGCACGGAACGATTCGTCTGATTGGGGTCCGAGCCGTCGTCCGCGGATCGGGCATGCGTGGGCTGGTTTGGGCTCGGTGCTGCCGTGCGGCGGCGCAGTGGGTCAAGTGTGACCCGCTCTCCGGAGGCGGTCATTCCTGACGGCAGTTGCTACGCTGGTTTCAGCAATCTAGCCCAACACCCGGACGTTCGAGAGTTGGAAGCTGCCGATCGACGAGAAGGGCCGGAACGACAACCTCAAGTCCCCTTAACCGATCTTCAGCAAAGAAGCGGAAGCCAGCTTCGTTGATCCGATCCCGACCACTTTCGACGAGCGATTATCGAAATGGGATTACTTCCGAATTGCGCGTGTCGCCAAGGCTACGCTCGATACGGCTCTATCTTGTCCGCCGTCAATTGACCTGCCCCCCCGAGACGTCCCTCACCTTGATGTAGAATTTGCTCGACCTTTCGAAGGAGCAAACAGATCGGCGTTGTTGCATTACCCACTCTTGAGGCGTGAGTTCCCCTTACCCCACAGACGTCATGCCACGCGGGCTATCTCGG
>CANLZY010000079.1 GCA_947495685.1 uncultured Tropicimonas sp. | reverse complement strand
GAAACCATCGTCCCGATGGACCAACGACCAACCATGCACTAACTTTCAGATTGGACCACTCAAGTGGGGCCGCTCAGACATGAGCCGAATGGGACCGGTTGACTTTGAGCAGACGCTGTGTGGCTTCCCCGATCAGCATGTTGCCCTTGTTCATCGTCTTGCCGTAGTTGGTTCTCAACGTTGCGGTGGTCGGATCTGATGAGCGTGTCAGGGATTGAACCCGGGTGAAGTTGCCATTGTAATGTCACGCCGTATTCGACGAGATCATCGCAAACATCGTTTTCATCGGTGGATCCTGTGGCAGTGCAGTGAGCTCTGCAAATGTTCTTGGGTTCTGTTTTCGACAGGATCGTTAGAGACCGCGAGAATGTCAGTCAACGAACCGCGCAACGGAAGTTCGTCGAACCTGCCAATCAGGGCCGGCCTGCTGCTCTAGAATGCCCGGAACGTCATTGTGGTCAGCGTCCGTTGGATCTGCGGAATGCCGGCAACATTTTCGTTGATGAAATGTCCAACATCCTGATCTTCGGGAATGTACAGTTTCATCATCAGGTCATACTCGCCCGAGGTGGAATAGAGCTCCGAATGGATCTCCTTTAGGGCGATGGCGTCGGCCACCTGGTATGTGGTTCCGGGCGCGCAGCGTATCTGAACGAAGACGCAGTTGCTCATGTGGGAGTCCCTTTCCTTGCCGCTGGGCCGAACGCGCGGGTGTTCCTGTCGGATCGACACTACCCGGTGAAAAATCCTGTGCAATCGCTTGATGCACAAAGCTGTTGGATATCTCGCTGGCTCACCCCATCGCGGGCGCGGCGCGGAACAAGTCTGCGGTATTTCGCGAGACCTCGTGTCGGCGCAGGAAGGAGCGCGCGGTGGGCCCGTAGATGGCAGCGATTTGCGCGAGGGTTCTTGTGTGTGGCATGAGTCCTGGGAACAACGCGCTGACTTCGGCGCGTTGCGCGGCGGCGAGAGCGCGCGTGGCCATGGGACCGGGGTAGAAGCTCTCACTTGGCGTACCGTCCGACATCACGATCTGGTGGTGTTCGAACATCAGGTGAAAATACGTCACCCGGCGAATACCTCTGGCAATTCGGAATCCCGGACCACCATCGAGGGCCAGATGGATCGCGCGCGCAAGATGTGGTTGCCCGTCGGTGGAATGGGTGACCATCCCATGTTGCGGCGACACCAACATGTCGCGTTCGTTGCCCAAGGCACCAGCGTGGACCAGCACCGGCAACAGCTTTGGCTGAAAGACGAGATCGGTGCGCGAAAGCCTGCGTTGGCCGATCCAGACAATGGGCTGAAGGCCGTTGTCCAGCGTCTGCACCATGTCGCCCGGGCAGAGGGCGTCAATTGTGACATCGCCGTTTGCGGTGCGAATGGCGGTTCCGGCGGTGAAGCAGGGGACGCCCATGGCTTGCAGGGTCGGCCCGTCCAGATAATCGGGGATGATCCCTTCGAGCGTGAGGGTCTCGCCGTTCGGAAAGCTGAGCAAGGCGTTTCCGCTACCGTCATCGGAGACGTCAATGTCACCGACCTTGACCGGTTCGCCGTTTGCATTCGTCAACCCCGACAGGTCAAGCTGGTCCGCCTCGGCACCCGAGAGGGTGAAATCAGTGATCGTGGCATGGCCATCGCCGTCGAGAACCGCAAACTCGTCTGCGCCGGCGCCGCCAGTGAGCGTGTCGCTGCCCGCACCACCGACAAGACGGTCAGCGCCTGCGCCACCCGTAAGTGTGTCGTCGCCGCCCTTCCCGTCGAGGCTGATAGATGTCGCGCTGGCCGAGGCATCAAGCGTGTCGGCGTAGTCCGTTCCCACGATCTCTTCGATTTCTTCGAAAACCCCGATGGTCGTGATTCCCTGGAATGCGAACGTGCCTTTTTCCGAATCTGTGAAAACGACATCGACGCCGTCGCAGGTTGTGTTGCCCGACAGGATGAGGGTGTCGAAATCGTCTGCACCTTCCCCACCCTGGATATCGGCGTAGTCGTGATCGTCCGCGACCAGGATCTGATCCGTTCCCGTGCCGGCACTGATCGAGTCAGTGCCTTGTCCGCCGGTCAGGAAATCGTTGCCATCGCCACCTTCGATCTGGTCGTTGCCGGAGCCGCCAATGACCGTGTCGTCGCCCGCGCCGCCATCCAGAACATTGTTGCCGCTGCCGGTCGTGTACAGGCCGATCGTGTCGTCGCCATCGCGGCCCCGGACCGTATCGTCGCCATCGCCGAAAATGATCACATCGGCGCCGTCGCCACCTTCGATGTTGTCCATCCCGGTCGGGTCGGCGAAGCTGCCGTCGGTGTCGTGGATGACATCGCGCCCGGTCGTGCCGTTGATCGAGTCAATCCCGGTGGTGCCTGTGGTCGCCTCGGTATAGGCGGTGACCCAGCCGCCCTCAAAAGGTGGAAATCCGGTATCGTCGTCGGGTACGAAATAGACCCCATCATCCCCTTGATAAAACAGGCCCGAAACGACGCCGACGGTGTTGTAATAGTCCACATCTCCCTGGCCCAGGGCCACTTGGCTCAACGTATCGATTTCGACGATTGCATTTCCGCCGGAAACACCGTCGTCGATGCCTGGACCGTCGTTATCTGTGTCGTAGTGGATTTGGTATCCGGTAACCGTGGCCATGGCGCGTTCCCCTTGTGCCTCGGTTTTGGCCGGTCAAGGCTTAACGATTGGCAAAACAGGCTTTGAATTTGCGGTGTTTTCGGATGGAAATTGATTGAAATTGCCCTTACTCACGGTCTGGCCGGAATGGGCAGCAAAGCGAGGTGCGATCATGAGCAGCAATACCCCCGAGACCGCACGGGCACGCCCGTCGGCGTTTGTCTGGGACGACCCGTTCGGGCTCGAGGCGCAGTTGAGTGAAGAGGAGCGGATGATACGCGATGCGGCGCATGCCTATTGTCAGGACGGCCTCGCACGACGAGTGCTGGAGGCCAACCGTCACGAGCGTTTCGACCGCGAGATCATGACCGAGCTGGGCGCGCTTGGGTTGCTGGGGTCGACGATCCCGGAGGAATACGGTGGGGCAGGGGTCAATTACACCTCGTATGGGCTTGTCGCGCGCGAGGTCGAACGGGTGGATTCGGGCTATCGCTCTGCGATGTCTGTACAAAGCTCGCTGGTGATGCACCCGATCTTTGCCTATGGCACCGAGGCGCAGCGGCAGAAATTCCTGCCCAAATTGGCCAGTGGCGAGATGGTCGGCTGTTTTGGCCTGACCGAGCCGGACCACGGCTCGGATCCGGGGGGCATGATCTCCCGCGCCAAGCCAGTGGATGGCGGTTATCTCGTGTCGGGGGCCAAGAACTGGATCACCAATTCCCCGATCGCCGATGTCTGCGTGATCTGGGCCAAGTCGGATGCACATGGCGGCAAGATCAAGGGGTTCTTGCTGGAACGGGGCATGAAGGGGCTGGAGACGCCGAAGATCGACGGCAAATTCTCCCTGCGGGCCTCGGTCACAGGGATGATCCAGATGGACGAGGTGTTTGTTCCCGAAGAGAACCTCCTGCCCGAGGCCAGCGGTCTGGCCGGGCCGTTCGGCTGCCTCAACCGCGCGCGGTTCGGTATCGCCTGGGGAGCGCTTGGCGCGGCGGAATTCTGCTGGCACATGGCCCGCGACTACACGCTGGAGCGCAAGCAGTTCGGGCGTCCACTTGCCGCCAACCAGCTGATCCAGAAGAAGCTCGCCGATATGCAGACCGAGATCGCGCTTGGCCTGCAAGGGGTCTTGCGCCTGGGGCGCCTTATGGACGACCATAGTGCGCCGGCTGAACTGATCAGCCTGATGAAGCGCAACAACTGCGGCAAATCGCTTGCCATCGCCCGCGAAGCTCGCGACATGCTGGGCGGCAACGGCATCTCGGACGAATATGGCGTTATCCGCCACATGATGAACCTGGAAGCGGTCAACACCTACGAGGGCACGCACGACGTGCACGCCCTCATTCTCGGCCGCTCTCAGACAGGGATCCAGGCGTTTCAGTAGGGGATCCCTCTGGGAGGCAGGTCATCAAGGGGAGACGGCGCTGTCGAGCGCTAGGTCCTGCCAAGGGCATTGAGGGGCTCTCCGGTGCAAGCCAGGGCTTCATTGCGACCGGGGAACTGCCGACCGTGCCGCCGGAGCGGGCATCCGATGGATAATCCCGGATGTCCGCAATGGGCCGATTCCGTGGAAAAACACCCGATCGCGGTCGCAGAATTTGGGTGACCGAAGAGAGCGCGAGCGCCTTTCCTGTCAGACTTTCCGCTGTTGCTGCGGTGCGGGAAGGATCTTGGCCAATTTGCGGAGGTTCTGGGCGGTGGCAGCGAGAAGGAGTGAGCCGGGACCGTGGCCCCGGTGGGGCCGCGTAAGCCCGAAGCGAACGTCTTTTGCGCCACTTGGTCCCCGTAATCGAAGCCGGTTGAGACCGAGGGTCCGCTTGAGATGGGCGAAGAGCATCTCGACCTTCTTGCGCAGCTTCATCGAGAAGACGTATTGCTCCGTCTTCGCAATATCTCGGGCGACTTGCCGGGCATCTTCATGCTCTTCGCGGGTAATCTTGCGGGCATCCGCGTTCGGGCAGCACTTCGCCTTGGATGGACATGCCTGACAGATCTCCTTGAGGGCACGATAGCGGGCAGTACCCTTGCCGGTCGGGCCCCGATTGGGGTCGGAATAGTTGCGGCGGAACGGCTTCAGCTCGTGCCCCTCGGGACAGATGTATTGATCGTTCGCAGCATCCCACTCGAAGTCAGCGCGGGTCCAGGTCCCGTCGCTGCGCCCCGACGTGTCGAAGACAGGAATGTGCGGGGCGATCTTGCTGTCGACCAGCCAGCCCAGCATTGGCGCAGTGCCGTAGGCAGTGTCCGCGATGAGTCTCTCGGGGTGGAGGTCAAACCTGGCCTTGGCCCGCTCCAACATGGTCTTCGTCGCCCCACCTCGGCTTGCCGGATTGACCGGGTCGCCTCGACGTCGACGATGACGCCGTGATCCGTGTCGATCAGGCAGTTGTCGGAATAGCTGAAGAATGCCGGGCCCTTACGGGCAGCGGTCCACTGGCTGGCCGGGTCGGAATGCGAGGTGAATTCGGGCTGCACCTCGCTGGCAGCACCAAAGGCGGCTTCATCAAGGGTGTCCAGATACTCCCGAACCGCCCGGGGCGCATCATCGGGATCGATCTTCCCA
>CANLZY010000078.1:2500-5848 GCA_947495685.1 uncultured Tropicimonas sp. | reverse complement strand
TATGCTAACCGGTCAACGGAAGACCAAAACCTGAACAGAGCTAACTCATAAACGAGGACTCTCTGGGGAGCAGGTCATTAGCTGACATTGACCTCTCAGTGTCTTCGGTCATTTTTTTTGTAGGTTATTTTTTTGATATCGTTTTGAGAGTTTTGGGTTTTTTCTAGGTTTGGCGGTGACCTACTCTCCCACGTCTTAAGACGCAGTACCATTGGCGCAACGGTGCTTAACGGCCGAGTTCGGGATGGGATCGGGTGTTTCACTCGCGCTATGACCACCAAACCAAGGAAAAACCCAAGACGCGGAGTTTGATGTCTGCGCTTGGGTAAACATCAGGTCCAAGTATACTTTTGATCAGTCAGCCTTGCTGTTACTGGATCAAATCAAGCCTATCGAGCAATTAGTACCGGTCAACTGAACGCATTACTGCGCTTACATCTCCGGCCTATCGACGAGGTGGTCTACCTCGGCTCTCAGGGATACCTTGTTTTGAGGGGGGCTTCCCGCTTAGATGCCTTCAGCGGTTATCCTTTCCGATCATAGCTACCCAGCACTGCTCCTGGCGGAACAACTGGTACACCAGTGGATCGTTCACCCCGGTCCTCTCGTACTAGGGGCAACTCCTCTCAAGTATCCTACACCCACGGCAGATAGGGACCGAACTGTCTCACGACGTTCTAAACCCAGCTCACGTACCTCTTTAAACGGCGAACAGCCGTACCCTTGGGACCTGCTCCAGCCCCAGGATGAGATGAGCCGACATCGAGGTGCCAAACGGTGCCGTCGATATGGACTCTTGGGCACCATCAGCCTGTTATCCCCGGCGTACCTTTTATCCGTTGAGCGATGGCCCTTCCACTCGGGACCACCGGATCACTATGGCCGTCTTTCGACTCTGCTCGACTTGTCAGTCTTGCAGTCAGGCTGGCTTCTGCCATTGCACTCAACGAGCGATTTCCGACCGCTCTGAGCCAACCTTCGCGCGCCTCCGTTACGCTTTAGGAGGCGACCGCCCCAGTCAAACTACCCGCCACACAGGGTCCCGGATCCGGATAACGGACCGCGGTTAGACATCAAGCAGAACAAGGGTGGTATCTCAAGGATGGCTCCACAGAAACTGGCGTTCCTGCTTCAAAGCCTACCACCTATCCTGCACATGTTCGGCCTAATGCCAATGTGAAGCTGTAGTAAAGGTGCACGGGGTCTTTCCGTCTAACCGCGGGAAGCCTGCATCTTGACAGGCAATTCAATTTCGCTGAGTCGATGTTGGAGACAGCGGGGAAGTCGTTACGCCATTCGTGCAGGTCGGAACTTACCCGACAAGGAATTTCGCTACCTTAGGACCGTTATAGTTACGGCCGCCGTTTACCTGGGCTTCAATTCGGAGCTCTCACTCCTCCTTTTAACCTTCAGGCACCGGGCAGGCGTCAGACCCTATACGTCGTCTTGCGACTTCGCAGAGCCCTGTGTTTTTAGTAAACAGTCGCCACCCCCTGGTTTGTGCCCCCAGCTCCAAGTTGCCTTGGAACCGGGCCTCCTTCTCGCGAACTTACGGAGGTATTTTGCCGAGTTCCTTCAACATCGTTCTCTCAAGCGCCTTGGTATTCTCTACCAGTCCACCTGTGTCGGTTTAGGGTACGGTCTGATGGAGGGCTATTTCCAGGAACCTCTAAACGGCCCGACCAATCCGATAAGGTCGAACAATCTTCGAGATCCGTCACATCCTCCTGGCCTAGGAATATTAACCTAGTTCCCATCGTCTACGCATTTCTGCCTCGACTTAGGGGCCGGCTTACCCTGCTCAGATTAGCTTTAAGCAGGAACCCTTGGACTTTCGGCGACAGGGTTTCTCACCCTGTTTGTCGCTACTCATGTCATCATTCTCACTAGTGATCTCTCCACCGGATCCCTCACAGGCCGGCTTCACAGACAACACCCTATCCTCCAACGCCTTCCGAAGAAGACTAAGGAGGATTGGTGCTATATCACACTACGCTCCGCTACCATGCCTTACGGCATCCTAAGCTTCGGCTCATGGCTTGAGCCCCGATACATCTTCGCCGCAGGACAACTTGATTAGACCAGTGAGCTGTTACGCTATCTTTAAAAGATGGCTGCTTCTAAGCCAACTTCCTGGTTGTTATGGTCGTCCCACCTGCTTTCCCACTTAGCCATGAATTAGGGGCCTTAGCTGTAGGTCAGGGTTGTTTCCCTCTCCACTACGGACGTTAGCATCCGCAGTGTGTCTGCCATCTAGTACTCCCGGGTATTCGGAGTTTGGTTAGGATCAGTAAGCCTGTGGGGCCCCATTACCCATCCAGTGCTCTACCCCCCGGGGTATTCGGATGACGCTCTACCTAAATAGATTTCGCGGAGAACCAGCTATCTCCGAGTTTGATTGGCCTTTCACCCCTAGGCACAACTCATCCCGACCTTTTTCAACAGGTGTGGGTTCGGACCTCCAGTACGTGTTACCGTACCTTCATCCTGGTCATGCCTAGATCACTCGGTTTCGGGTCTGATCCTACATACTCATTCGCCCTATTCAGACTCGCTTTCGCTGCGCCTACACCTATCGGCTTAAGCTTGCATGTAAGACCAAGTCGATGACCCATTATACAAAAGGTACGCCGTCAGGACTCGAGGTCCCTCCGACTGCTTGTAGGCGTCCGGTTTCAGAAACTGTTTCACTCCCCTCGTCGGGGTGCTTTTCACCTTTCCCTCACGGTACTGGTTCACTATCGGTCAGCAAGGAGTACTTAGCCTTCGAAGGTGGTCCTCCGATCTTCAGACAGAATTTCACGTGTTCCGCCCTACTTAATACGTCCAATCATGCTTCATATACGGGACTGTCACCCACTATGGTCGTGCTTTCCAACACGTTCTATTCACATTCATGGCTCGGCTGGTCCCCGTTCGCTCGCCGCTACTAGGGGAGTATCAATTGATGTCCTTTCCTCCGGGTACTTAGATGTTTCAGTTCCCCGGGTTTGCTCTTTTAAGCCTATGTATTCAGCCTAAAAGTACCTGGTTCAGTCCATTAGTGATAACCGAAGCTATCAATAACAGTCTGTCAGGTGGGTTGCCCCATTCGGAAATTCATGGATCAAAGCTTATTCTCAGCTCCCCATGACTTATCGCAGAGTATCACGTCCTTCATCGCCTCTTGCTGCCAAGGCATTCACCAAACGCCCTTTTTGCGCTTGATTTGATCCAGAAAGAGCAAGGCTCCCGAGCAGGAAGCCAGTAACCGGGCTGGTTCAGACCGGCATCTCATTCTGGTCAAAAGTCGTACATTTTTTCCCGCTCCATATCCGAAGACATGGAACTTTTGGTTAGTGTACTTGA
>CANLZY010000077.1 GCA_947495685.1 uncultured Tropicimonas sp. | reverse complement strand
ACCGTCTACCGGCTGGGAAATGGCACCATCAAACCCGATCAGCAAGAGCAGAGAGTAGCTTAGAACGCGCCAGATCCTGTCCGACGATTGGGGCGTAGCTCAATACTGATGTGCCGCTTGCTCGCATAACCTCATCACCAACTTCTCGCAAGGAACGCTGCCGGAGCCAATTCTCAAATCCTACAGCCCCGGTGCCGATGCCTTTGCCTTCACCTGGGAATACATCGTGGCTGCTGCGGAACGACACAATGATCCGGGAAACTTCACGGCCTTCGTCGGCTTCGAATGGACCTCGGTGCCGCCACTCTCGATGACTGGTTGGAGATGTACGAAGAAAAGATCGGCGGTCGTGCCGTGGCCTTTTCTCACAACGGCAATCTTTCAAACGGATGGATGTTCCCAACGGCCGGGAGATACCATGTTGGGACCGTGGACCAGACCTATGTCGAAAGGCGTTGTTGCATTACCCACTCTTGAGGCGTGAGTTCCCCTTACCCCACAGACGTCATGCCACGCGGGCTATCTCGGCGGTGCCGAGGTCGTTGAAGCGGTTCATGAGAGCGATGCGAATGTGGATTTCGGCGGTCTGGCGGTCCGGGCCTCTCGCCATGATGCGTTCACCGAATGCCTTTAGGCAGCGCATCCACTGCCCGGCAGTGGTTTGCTTGCAAACCATGAGAGGGTCAGCCTCGATCCGGCTGCGGGCATGGTATCCGGTCCAGCGCTTCCAGAATGCGCGGCCGTCGTGACGGGTGGCGCGCAGTGTCTCGTTGCGGGCGCGTGAAGCCGGGCAATCTTCCTTGCACGGGCGGCCGTTCTTGCGGATCGGGATGATCGGAATGGCTTGCCGCTCGATGATGGCGGCGTGGCAGCGGCGCGTGTCGCAGGCACCGTCGGCGGTGACCGTTCCAACCCGCTCGTCCGACGGGATCTGGTCGAGCAAGTCGGGGAGCACGGGGCTGTCCACTGCGCGGATATCGGATGTGGCCGGGTCCATGGCCAGATGGACCTTGCGCCCCCTCTCAGCGACGCTTTGCATCGCCTGCCGGGCAGTGATTGGCGTCGGCCCTGCACCCCATGCGTGCGCGCCTGCCATGCGCCGTCGCCGAGGACCTTGATCCCGGTGCTGTCCGTTGACCGGCAGGGTCTTGCAACGCAATGCCCGGGAGGGGACCAGCAAGTTCAGTGGGCCATCTGCGCCGCGATAGGGAATCTGGACGGCCAGGGTCTTCTGCCTCCTGCATAGGGTGGAAAAATCCGGAACGGGCCAGTCCAGCCCCGCAAGCCGGAGCAGGCCCGCCACCATGCCAGCGGTCTGGCGCAGGGGGAGCTTGAGGAGACCCTTGATCGACAGGCCGACTTGGAGGGCGGCATCAGAGAAGACCGGTGGCCGTCCGGGGCGCCCCTCTCGCGGCGCCAGCCAAGCCATATCCTTGTCGACCCAGATCAGCAGCGAACCGCGCTTCTTGAGTGACGCCCTCGCCAGTGGGCTCGAACCAATGGCGCCTCAGTGGCTCGATAGCTGGACCCGTTCGTCGTGCGGTAGCGGGCGGCAGGTGGTTTGCTCACGCAGAGCGCCTAACGGCATGGATTCGCAAAGTGACTCCTCTACAGATCGAATTCTGCAACAACGCCGGTGCACGCCAAGAGCGTTGCCTATTGGGAATGCCGCGACGGGTCGCAATCGACCGTGGGGGCGGTGCCCAGGATCAGAGCCGAATTCAAGAATGCGGGTTTTCAGTTTGAGCACGGGAGGATCTGCGTATGAGCGGGATCGACAACACCGCCGCAATGGCGCGCGCACGGTTCTATGCCGAGACGGCGCGCATCCCTGATCCGGAGGGGAATATCCACCTAACTCACCCGTTCAGATTTCTCGAGCCATCTCTACGCCGAATGGTTCACGACGACCGGGCAGGCTCAGGTCGTCATCAACTGCTGGCTCAAAGAGTACAATCACACACGACCACATCAGGCGCTCGGAATGCGCCCTCCAGTGCCCGAAACTCTACTGCGAAGTGGCCCATGAAATGGGGCTGGACACCTTAGGGTCAGGACCCATTGATTTGGATCTTGGAGCATGATTCACGGTGCCTCCTTGGAGGTGTGGTATGCGTGATCCATACTGGTTGAACGACGAACAGATGGAGCGGTTGCGCCCATTCTTTCCCAAGTCTCACGGGCGTCCCCGTGTCGATGATCGGCGGGTGTTGAGTGGGATTATATGTTTCAACCGCAATGGGGTGAGGTGGCGTGATGCTCCCGTCGAACACGGCCCTCACAAGACCCTTTTGCAACCGTTGGGTGCGCTGGAGCCGAATGGGTGTCTTTGCCCGGATCATGACCGGCCTGGCAGAAGAAGCTCACGATCCCCGGACCATGATGATCGACGCGACATATTTGAAGGCACACCGCACGGCATCGAGCCTGAGCGTGAAACAGGGGGGCGTGGACGCCTGATCGGTCGAACGAAGGGTGGAATGAATGCCAAACTTCATGCCGTCACCGATCACACTGGGCGTCCGATCCGCTTCTTCGTCACAGCCGGCCAGGTGAGCGACGACACGGACGCCGCGACCATGTCTGGCTCCCTGCCGGATGCCGACTGGCTGCTCGCCGACAGGGGCCGCGATGCGGATTGGTTCCGGACGCATTGGCAGATAGGGGAATTCGCCCGTGCATCCCGCCCAGGACGTCCCGCAAGACAAAGGTCAAATACGACAAGCGGCGATACGAGCACCGCTATCGCATCAAGTGCATGTTCGATCGCCTCAAGGACTGGCGACGAGTGGCACCACGCTATAACAGATGCCCAAAGGTCTTCCTCTCGGCCATCGCTCTCGCGGCAACAGTCGTTTTCTGGCTATGAGGCCTGACCCTAGGAGGTACATGGCCATCGCTGCACCGCTGAACGCTCGCATTCAACACCGGACGGCCGTCGGCATCGAATGCCGATGATCCCGGACGCCAATTCCTGAAGGCCGTCGCTTGACTTGAAGCCCATGCTGTTGCTTGTCCCCGCGAAATAAGGAGGCGAAGTACAGGACCACCTGTTGGCCAGTTGTCCGGACTGGTGCTTCCCATTCTGACCTGAACGTTCCAGAACGGTCGCGGCTTGTGTCCGCACTGCGAATTTGCAGGGGGTCCGAGGCAGAAAGATCAACCGACTGCGGCTCAACGAAGAACGCCCCGAAGAATACTGGGGCGTTCAGTCGGGGCGATCGCGCTTCACTCAAGGCCAATAATCAGCCAACGCATCCTGCCTTGAGGTCACGTTAAGGTGCATATTGTATATGTCAAATACCTTACCTCACGCTGCGACAATAGACCCATCCACGAAACGCCTGGAAAATTCGGCTTTCGGGTTCGTCAAGGCCACGGCTCTGGATCAAACCTGAAGGGGAAAGCCAGCGTTGCATCCGAGGGAGAAGTTGAATTCGGGCGTCCTTCAAAAATCAAGAGCGTCCATCGTTTGCAATTGGAGGCCATCTGGATCAACAGCAACGCTGCACAGCCGCAAGCTCCTGTCAGGCCATCGCGAGCACCTGCACATTCACGGACCGTCACGGTATGGTGGCCCGATCAACCGAACTGAGGCATCCCATAACGTTCAAACAAATGGATGGCCCGCCCGGTCCCAGCGGTCAACGGCCCGACGGGAAAACCCCGTTTCGGACGATCTCAGATCTTTTGGTGGCCAGATGCTCCTGCGCTCTTGCCATCGCCGCGTCGGCTGCGCTATCAACCGCAACGGCGGGTGATTAGCTCAGTTGGTAGAGCGCTTCGTTTACACCGAAGATGTCGGGAGTTCGAGCCTCTCATCACCCACCAATCGACACTCACCACACTGCATTCCCTGGAAACCTTTGAATGGGAACGAAAGATTAGCAGTTCGGCAGCCTGATTCTCGGGAGTAGCGAATGGGCTCCAAAAAGGCCCGTCGAAGCACAAGGCGTTTGAGGTTCAAGGGCGCGTCTTCATATACATCCCAAAGACTTGACAGGAACTTCAACGATAGTTCGATCGCCTCGTCAAACTCGCCTGCCGTAGGAACCACACTTCTGAGTTTGTCCGAAAGGACATGTCTGTCCATCTCCAGTTGTTCTAGCCGCCGCTCCTTCTCATGGATCACTGTCTTGTTCGAAGACTCTTCGATGCGAACAAGCAAGTTTTCGATTTGACGTTTCAAAGTAAGCGTCCGGTCTAACGGTTCTGCCGCACGTAGAGATTGATCGGTAGTGTCCGCTTTGGATAGCGGACACTATGGAGCGGTTGATGGCGCGTCGGACCAAGCGATTGTGGACGGACGAGGAGAAGCGATCGATCTGTTTTCAGACGTTGGCTCCGGGCGTTTCCGTGGCGCAGGTTGCGCGTCGCTACGCTATGAACGCCAATATGATTTTCAAATGGCTGCGTGACCCTCGCTATGCGCCCACGGCCGAGCCGTTGGTCGAGACGTGCGCGACGGATGTCGGCTGTTTTCTACCGGTCGAGATTGTCGATCGCCCACAGAATGGCGATACAACTCCGGCCACTGGTTCAGCGCCGACAGCAGGCACGATCCAGATTGACATTGCGGGCGGTCAGCTGCTGCGGATCATGGGGGCTATAACGCTGCGGCGCTGGCACGGCTGATCCGAGGTCTGTCAGGATGATCCCGGTTCCGGCGAACACACGCGTGTGCCTGGCCGCTGGCGTGACCGACATGCGACGGGGCTTCACGACCCTGGCGGCCCAGGCCGAGCAGACGTTGAAGCAAGACCCGTTCGCCGGCCATCTGTTCGTCTTCCGTGGGCGGCGCGGCGATCTGATCAAGATTATCTGGTGGGACGGCCAGGGGGCTTATCTGTTCTCGAAGCGTCTGGAGACGGGGCGGTTTGTCTGGCCATCAGCCAAGAAGGGCAAGATCGCCCTGACGGCCGCCCAGTTGGCGATGCTTCTGGAAGGGATCGACTGGCGCCTGCCGCAGCGCAGCTGGACGCCGCTGAAGGCGGGATAATCCGGTGCCGACAACCGGTTCGGGATTCCGGTCTCGCCCTCGGTTTGGTATGATTGGCCATGCTGGACGTGGCCAAATCGCTGCCGGAAGATCCCGAGGAACTGCGACGGTTCACGGCGCTTCTGCTCGCCGAGGTGAAGTCGCTGGCGATGCTGATCGAGAAGCTGCGCCACCAGCTGGCCGGTCATCGCAGCCGCAGGTTCGGCACCTCGTCGGAGACGACCCTACAGCTCCAACTGGCTCTGGAAGCCAGCGAGATCTCCGTCGCCAAGATGACCGCGAAGCTGCAGCTTCCGGACGAAGAGGACAAGGACAAACCGAAGCGCCGTCCCATCCCCGATCACATCCCGCGTCAAGAGATCGAACTGACCACCAGCGACGAGGACTGTGCCCATTGCGGCGGAACCCTTCGCCGTCTCGGCGAGGATGTGACCGAAGAGCTGGAGTATGTTCCGGGTCGATTCATCGTGAACCGGATCGTCCGTCCCCGCATGGCCTGTTCCGGTTGCGAAGCCTTCACCCAGGCCGCTTTGCCATCCCGACCGATCGAGCGCGGCCGCCCCGGCCCCGGTCTGCTGGCCCATGTCCTGATCTCCAAATACGCCGATCATCTGCCTCTCTATCGCCAGAGCCAGATCTTCGAGCGCGATGGGTTCGACCTCGACCGTTCGACACTGGCGGATTGGGTCAGCAAGTCCACGGCGCTGCTGGAGCCACTGGCCGATGCGATCCGCCGTCATGTATTAGCCGGACAGGCGATCTTCGCGGACGACACTCCGGTGAAGATGTTGGCGCCCGGCACCGGCAAGACCGCGACGGCACGGCTGTGGGCCTATGGACGGGACGAACGACCTTGGGGCAGCAATACACCACCCGCCAACTTGTATCGGTTCTCGCCTGACCGAAAAGGCCAGCATCCGAAGGATCATCTCGCAGATTATCGCGGCTGGATGCACGCGGATGGCTATGCCGGGTTCGAAGATATCTACCGATCTGGCAACATCCACGAGGTCGCCTGAATGGCCCATGTCCGGCGCAAGTTCGTCGACGTCCACAGGGCCCAGGGCTCGGCCATCGCCGACGAGGCCATCGGGCGCATCGCACAGCTCTACTCGGTAGAGAAGGAGGCGCGGGGATTGCCGCCAGACAGGCGCGTCGAGATCAGACAGGAAAAGGCAAAGCCGATCTTCGACGATCTCGAGGCTTGGCTGCACCTCCGGCTACCCAGCATCTCGGGCAAGTCGCCCTTGGCCGTGGCGATCTGATATGCCCTGACCCGCATGAAGCGGCTCCGACCATGTCTCGATCATGGCATCCTGGAATTGGACAACAACACAGCCGAAAGAGCGATGCGATCAGTGGCGATCGGACGGAAAAACTATCTCTTCGTCGGCTCACAGACCGGTGGGCGCGCCGCCGCCATCGCCTACACCCTGATCGAGACAGCAAAGCTCAACGGCGTCGATCCACAGGCATGGCTGACTGACACGCTCGCCCGCATCCCAGACTACAAGATCACCCGCGTAGATGACCTCCTGCCGTGGAACCGCTCCGAATAGAGCCGTCAGACCGGACGCTTACGTTTCAAATCCCCCGCTTTCCTTTTAATCCTAGCCTTCTCAGTGCGCACATTGGCAGACTTCTGACCCCATGCGCCTTGGAAGACCTCACGGAACAGGTCGAACACTCTTTGATCCGGCTCAAGGGATCTGAGCATATCCTCAAACTCACCCTCAATCCTTTCTCTGGAAATGGATTTCCGAGAGGAACAACAGCTGCGAGTATCGCAGAGACAATGGGGATAGTATCTCCGGCATCCCTTAGACCAACATGCAGTAAAAGGACTTCCGCAGTCGTCGCAAAGGGCAAATCCTCGGAGAGGGAAGTCGTGATTGATGTCCTTGCGTGCAGGCGCGGAGGCAGAAGACTTCATCCTCTCAAGGGTCCTGAAGTGTTCCTCAAGTGAGATCAACGCTTCGTGGCTCCCCTTTCGCAAGGCTCTGTTGCACAAATCAGGTGACGGATTCATCGCATGAATCCAACATGATAACTCGAGAGTATGAGCAGTTGGGCCCCTGCGACCTACAAGACCACGAACCGGTCGGCTTGCAATGAGGCGCAGAAGCAGCGCGGATCGTTGACGATCCGTTGACCG
>CANLZY010000076.1 GCA_947495685.1 uncultured Tropicimonas sp. | reverse complement strand
ACTTCACAGACGCAGACGAAAAAAGCTTCAAAGTCGTCGTGCAAAAACTCATGAAAGCTTGAAGTGAAATCGGCCAACGTTCTGGTCCGGCTTCCCTTCAGCACAATTCACCACGGAGAAACCCAATGGACGTGACCAATTTCTGTTTCGGCAAGGACCACGAACTGGAGGACCTTGGCGGGGGTATCAAACGCCGGATGGCGATCTATGCCGACAACGCGATGGTCGTCGAAGTGCATTTCGAAACGGGTGCGGTGGCCGCACTTCACAGCCACCCGCATGAGCAGATCAGCTATGTCGTGTCCGGGGCCTTCGAATTCGACATCGGCGGCGAAAAGAAGGTCGTCCGGGCCGGCGACACGACCTACAAGCAGCCGAATATCGTACATGGCGCGACCTGTCTCGAGGCAGGTATGCTGCTCGATTTTTTCACGCCTCACCGCGAAGACTTCGTCAAGTAGGCACCACTGAGCCTGACGAAAACGACATGAGCCAAGGATGCCGGCGTCATGCGCCGGCATCCTCACCGACAGGATTGTCGGTCAGGACTGAACATCAAAGTTCTACGAGGCTCTCCGACTTGGACAAAGCTGCCGCGATATACATGCGTTACTCTTCGGATCTCCAGAATCCGACGTCGATCGAAGGTCAGATCTCCTTGTGTCGGCGCCAAGTGCGCTGGCTGGGTTGGGCGGTGGTTGAAAACTGGTCGATTTTTGACAGGACCTGACGGGTCAAGAACCGTCCCGAACTGCTAGGGATGCTGGAAGATGCCCGCGCACAGGTCTTCGATGCCCTCCGCATCGAAGTCGTGCACCGGTTCGCCCGGAAGGTGGTTCGCAACCTGCAGGTTCACGACATCCCGTTGTGCGCCTGGGTCAAGCTGCTGTCAGTCGGCTTGGGAAAACAGGACTTTATCCAATTGCTCTTCAACAGTCATGGCGCGCAGATGTTCCCTGAGAAAGGTGCCGAAGCGACCTGACGCGGTCAGGCGGGCGCCTTGGAAAACCGAAACCGTCTGCATGGTGGGCCCTATGGCTGCTGGAAGTTCGACGCCGAGACGGGATTGAACCGAGCATTCGATACGGAACAGTCCGCAGGATTTCCAAAGAGGCCGTCGAGGGAATGTCGGGTGATGTGATCGTGCGCGAACTGAACGTCGACGGCATCCCATCCCCTGGCGGAAATAAGTGGTGCGCGCCCTCACTCCGTCGCTCCTGGCCCCCGATCTTGAGGACGCGTTCGATATGGCGCTCGAGACAGAACTCGACGCAGCTGCGAGCACGGATCATGACGCGGAAATCAAGGACCTGCGCGCTCGAATTCGTAAACGGGAGACAGATCGGACGGCGATCATGCAGGCGATGAGGGACGGAGCGCCATACGGGGTGTCCCAGATTGAGGAGCAGTGGCGCGGGTCTGTGATCAGAGAGCTTGAGGGCAAACTCATCGAAACCGAAAAGGCCAAGGCGCACCTGGAAACGCCGCCTCCTGACATTCGCGGCACCTACAACCATTTCTGGAGGGAACGCACACTCTGCTCGGAGATCCGGACCTCGTCCACGAAGCCCACACCCTCGTGGCGACGCTGATCAACCAGATCCGACTCGGACTCGATCCAAACGCACCAAACGGCATGGCGGCCGAGATCCTCACGGATCTTGGTCGTTTCCCCTTGGCAGGTACACCTTCGATCCAGATACGCGCCACCGACCGCCAACTTGCCGCCGCAACGCTACTGACAGGCAAGCATTCGTCCGAGAGACAATGGACAAGGATACCGCCTCTCAACCCTGTTTTTGACTGCCAAATCCTGTGTCGTCAGGGCTTCATGTTCCTGCGCCAACTCGATCAATTCAACTCGCCTGACCTGAAGAATGCGGCTCCAGGCCCGCTATGGCTGGGGAGAACGTGTGCCAAGCCATCAAGGCCGCCTTCGACGTAGCGACCAAATCCCATTGTCTGACGTGCAAGTGCAGGCAGTCGCCGAAAGGGGGCGGTAGAACGTTGTGCGCAGGAATCCCGGCCTGCCAGTGTCTCCTTTGTGGGCAGAATCAATCCCTTGACGGTGGGGGTGATCTCCGGCTTGTCGGTTGCGGCCTCACCGCCATTGTCCCTAGCGACTTTCGCCAGCGTCAGGCGCAGCCCAGCGGCGTAGCCGGACACCATCGTCCGGGTTCGGGCAACCTGCTCCTTGTCGCGCGCGTGCCGCAAAGGGCTCTGCCGTCGGCGGTGATCACATCGTCCGCGACAAACAGGTCCGCCATGGGGCGCATGGCCAACGCCATCGGGTTGATCATCGGGAACAACGACGTGACTGGGCAACGCGATTTGATCGTATGCAAGAGCTTCAGGAAATCTCCGAAAGCAGGTTTCCGAGCTCTCCCGAAGCCCGACATCTCGTCAGAACCGCTTGCCCCGCAGAACACCACGACAAAGCCAACGAACAGCCATTCGCACAGGTCATGACAGGCGTTGTACGCACGGGCATCTCGGGCTTCGTCAAAGGCCGCGAGAGAGATTTCCATGGACGATGGCCCTCCGGAAAGACATTTTTCGTCCAGGAACCTATCCTCCAAACAGCCTCATGACCGATCTGGCCACGCCAGATCACAGACGCGATTCCTCTGACTTCTATCCTCTGGAACGCGGTCCATCTCATTTGGTCAGCGGGTTATTCGAGCCCCCGGAAGCAAATCGGTGGGCATGCCATCAGGCGACGACCGCTGCCGCTGGATTTGTGCGGCGCCTACGGCAATCCGCGCTGGTCAGCAAAAGCCAAGTATGGAATCGTCTCCGAAGGCGGCACTGGAAATTGGCCGGAAGCACTGAGGGGCAGAACAAAATGACTTCGAACGATGCTACGGATCTGCCAATTTCAACCCGAATCCCCACCTTTGATCATATCACTCTTGTTCCGCAGTTGCCCAACGCGCTGAACGATCCACCGGGCGCGCCCTGGGATTCCGGAACACGCTCCACCTCGGCGCGGCTCGGGTCGCGCATGTTGGTGACTGGCCCAGAGGTCGTGATGCTTTTTCGGGGCGAAGTCGACAACGATCCGGACAATCAGCAGGCTGTGTTTCTCTGGAAGACGCCAACCGCGGATTTCGCCGGGTGGCAGCAGGCCGCCTGGACCCCGATCGACATCGGGAACGGACGAAAGGACGTTCTGATTGCCGAGTCTGATCTCGGCCCCGAAGTCGCCGGCTATCACACCGGGTTTGACATCGCGGTTTTCAGCTATGGCGACACGCATTTTCTGCATCAGCCAGATCATTACGCGCCGAACGAAGATCGCCTCCTGATCTATTACAAGCAGAAGGAACGCAGTTTCACTTGGGCAGGAAAGACCGAGCCGTTCCGATCGAAAGGGAAGGATTTGGGTGAGTGGAATTTTGATGGAAAGACGACCACCTTTACCATCGGCAGTCCAGCCACTGACCGAGTCTGTTCAGTGCCCGAAGCCTTGGAAGTCCGAGAGATCCGTGAAGGCGCCGATCCGGTAGATCGTCGTCTCGTCCATCGCGATCTGGGGGATCCACGCGGGATTACCGCCCGCTCCTATCTGTTTGGTTGGGACGCCGAGACCGAAACCACCACTGTAACGTATCCGCACCCGGATTTTAGTGGCAAAGCCATACGGGACAAAGGCAAACACCGGTTGAGAGTAAGACGTCGCCAGACCACATTGGTCTGCGTGTCGGAAACCCGCATGAAGCGGGATCCCGTCACCGGTGCCTTTGCCAGCATCGAAGTTCCCCGGTTCAAAGGCCCCGTGATCAACCGCGACAGCAACAGCCCGGGCGGAAATCTGTCAACGGAAAGCGGGGCTGAAAGTCTGGGCGCCTCCGCAGTCTGGCAGGATTCGGACGGACAGATCTGGATGATCTCTGCCGATGCCAATCGGCAGAACCCCAGCAATGCAGGCGATCCACCCGATCCTGCGACCGACGGGCAAGGTTTGGCTGTTCGAAAGGCGCTCAACCCGGATGGCACCGAGTTTGGTCCTCCAGTTCGTGTTGTGAACTGGACAAATCATCCTGATGCCTTTGCATTCGGTCATCGCGTGCAATGCGCCGCCTTCAGCGAAGACGGCTATGTCTATATAACCAGTTCCGGCGGCAACACCCGCCATCCCAGCGGACAATGGTCGAACGACTATCCGACGTCCGTGATGATGTATCGCTGCTCTCTTGCGTCCGGCACCGACGCACAAGACCCGTCGAACTGGAACCCGCCGGACAGTGGCTTGGTGTCCTTCATGCGCGGACCGATCAGCAGCCCGGCAGGTGGCGGCATCTGGGGCCCCTCGATCTACAAGGTGGGCGGCACTTATTATGCGTCCAGCGAGCATGTCGGGGCCTTGCCGAGCAAGCGCACCGACGATCCTGACTATGACGTCAACGATTACTCGAACAATCTGACAGACTGGCAACTGGATCTGCTTCGAGACGATGAATACGGCGGCACGCGGGATCGAGCCGTGATCGAACGCTCCAAGAGTTTCGACGGGGATTTGTTGACCGTATCAGCAACCTTCGCCTTCGACACATTGCGCGGCAGTTGCATGGGGAAAACCTCTGGCGACATGCCTCAGAAGCACGATTGGTGGGTCGAAGTTTCCCCGAACGGGCAACTCGTCCTCACCTATATCACTCCGAAGTCCGGGCCCATCCTGATCCGCTCGGAGCCCGATGCGATCAAGGCGGATGGTAGCGTGTATCAAGTGACGGTTTCGCTCCGCAACGAACCGAAAAAGGGCGATGGTCCCAGTTTGCGTCTGTACCTGGGGGACGCGCTGATCGGCGCGAGCAACGAAAAGGCCATCAACCCAAAACCCAACAAGGACGATATTCAGTTCGGCTCGCGCAAAGACAAGTTGCAGGGCATCCGGGGGCGGATGCTGTATGCAGCCGTCTATGCGGATTGGGTAAATGGGAAACAGGCCGTCAAGGATCAGGGCAAGGCCAATGGCAAGTCAGAGCACGATTTGGTGCGCCAGTATCCGCTTGCATCCGGCGCGAAACCCAAAAAGGCGCTCGATAATATCGCAGGCAAGGGCGCCGACTTGGTGCTGGGCGGCGAGGCCTATTTTGACGACAAGGCCGGAGCAGTCAGATTCGATGGCGGGTATTTGGAGTACAACGAGGAAATAACCTCCAACTCGCTTAGCTTCATCTCGGACATGCAAAGCCTTGCTGCGGCGTGGCAAAATCCTGGTATTCTCGATGGGGAGTACTTCCTGCAGAATGTCGAAACGGGCCGTTATCTTACCTGCGCGCAAACCAGTGGCGCCACGCCGATGGTGACCAGCAAAATTCCCGGACCCGATGGAGTTTGGACACTTGTTCGATCTCAGGAATTCGTGGAATTGCGACGCGACGGCCTCAACTTGTCTGCCACAAGCCGTCATGATTCCAACGCACGACCCCAACTGGCAAAAGCCGCGCCTCTGGCCCAGCAACAGTTTTTTCTGATCTCCAAGACCCACCCAGATGGCGGCCGATCCTGGGTCTTTGCCAATCGAGATTCATCCTTGCGTCTGAGAGCGTCCAGGGAAGATGGCCGAGCCTTGCTTGGATACAGCGATGAGCAGGATCCGCTTGAACGTTGGGAATTGGTCCTAGCGTGAACGGACGCGCTACCAGATGACGGGGCGGAGGTCAGCACACCCTGGCTGCCCGCTCCCCCCGTTCCGTATGCCGCTCGGCATGCATCATTCCAAAGAAACGCCGATCGCCGGGTGTTGACCTGGTATTCCGGAATGAAGCAGGGAAATCCTACTCCTTTGGTGTTCGCGTGGCCTCGGATGCTTGATAGCCTCCGGGACGCACAAACTCTGCGGCTTCCGCAATTTTGCCCTGATCCACGTCAATATCGCAGAAATGAGCAATTTCCTGGATCACCTCTTCCGATGATACAAGCAGCTTTTCATAGCTGACCATCAGCGTTGGAAGCCGATGTTTGCGAACGAATTGGATGTTATTGCGGGTATGCAGCATTGATTGTCTGATGGCTTTGGCGGCGTCATTCATCTCCCGAGCCAGCAGTCCGGCGGCATTGGCGGTCAGATCGCGGGTGACCATGATAACGCGTGGATTGCGTAGCCCCGGAATGACTTGCTCAAGGTAGGCATGAGGTTGCGGATGCTTCCAGCCCCACGTTTCATAGCTCGCATTCCTTGCCGATATCGTCTGCCGGATGTGGTCGAGACCATGTTTCATCCGAAATGAACGGTCTTCGAGGTTGCCGCCCATATCGTCTCCAAGGAATACACCAAGGCGCCGCACAACGCCTGCAACCGCAGTGGTGCCTCCCCGGTTCACGCCAAGAATATGAAGTGTCTTGATGCCACTTGTCCGGGACGTCTCATCTTCGAAAAGGGATATTGTCGCGTTCTTCGTCATCTCATCAACTACCATCCAGCATTACTTTGGCCCAGTGGTAGCCGACATTTGGCAGATCGAATAGTCCAATCTACGGAACGCAGGGCAGGGGTGGTTTGGATTTCCTGGACAGCTTCGCAACACGACAATTCAGAGCCCAATTGGCCTTTGCACCGGTCGCACAGGTCCCGGAAATCCAGCAACTGGCATGGAACAACTCCCGCACCGTCGCGGCAGCAAAGTTCTTTGAAACCGGGTTGCCCCTGTTGCGCTGCGCCGTTGCCTGATCCGTGATGTCCTAGGCCTTGGCGCAAGCGCCGGGCCGGTCAGCGCTTGAAGGTTTGTCTCGGAAACCAGCGCAGCAACGTATCGGACACTGACGGCGCATATTCTGATCACCAACCCAGCCTTTTATCGTCGCCAATGCTGCCAGCGAGTTCAAGGGCACGACGACTGCGATTGACCCGCTATGGCGGACCGACTTCGCCTACCTCAAGGTTTTGGGATCGGAATTTTTCCATCTGTCGACCATCTTGGATGAGCAAAGCCGCGACATCCATTCGTCGGGAAGACGATCCCGCGGATCGCCTTCTGACCCTCATCAAACCTGGAAGCCTTTCACGAACATGCGGGCTGAGGATGTGACCGATCCCCTCGACCTGGCGCTGCAGGCGTCAGGCTGTGATCAGATTCACGTCGGTCACTAGCCGCGCCTGCCTAGTAAAAACGGGTCGAGTCACGTCTCTGGGGAGCAGGACAAAGGCATGAAGCACTCGCGCGAAGCGCCACACCTCCCCCAAACACAAGGTGGGATCGAACGTTGGCGCCAAACCAAGAAGATCCGCATCTTGCTGGAAGACGGTTTACTGCCCGGCGATCTCGACGCCCGGATCGCGGCTTTCGTTGATCACGACAACCACCGGCGCTGCCATGAGAGCCAGAACACCGTCACACCCGCAGACGTCAACTTCGGCCCTGACTAACCCATTTTGCAACACCGAGAGAGGATCAAACGAAAGACGCTCGAAACGCGCCACTTGCATCACCGCCAGAGCGCCGCACACGCAAACCAACCAGATGAGCCGACCCTTCTCTTGGTCTAAGCCGCCTTTGGTGAAAAAAACTCTGACGGCGGACACCCGTTGCCGCAGGTTGCACCAGTCAAAGCTTTGCCGACTTCGCCGTCATCCGTTGAAAATGCATGGATGACGGCGTCGGACTCAAAAGTCTCCATCCATGCCGGCTGCATCACTCTTCGGGGAGGGCGGTTTGCGGACCTTCGCTGCGAACCGTCAAGATGACGGCAGAGCGGACAATCCAGCACTATGGCCGCCGGACCCGAACGGTCGCGAACGGCGAATTTCGTTGTAAAACTAATACTTGATCGAAGGGCATCCGGCTGATTCAATTCCTGCAATGTGTGGGAGGACCGGCGATGATGGGACCGCGACAGGAAGCGCAGCCAGCGCTGTTCCATGAGGTCTCGCTCGAGGACTACGTCCCTCCGGATCACCTTTGCGCGCCATCGACCGGTTCGTCGATCTTTCTGGTATCCGCACCTACCTTGCCGATTTCTACAGTCATACGGGCCGCCCGTCCGTTGATCCCGAACTCCTGATCTATTACCCGGCAGTGCATGTTTACATGCATGAGAGGGCGCATGCTGCTGGTCGGTTATTGCTTCGGCATCCGGTCGGAACGA
The DNA here is from genome assembly GCA_947495685.1 of uncultured Tropicimonas sp. Lineage (GTDB taxonomy): Bacteria > Pseudomonadota > Alphaproteobacteria > Rhodobacterales > Rhodobacteraceae > Tropicimonas. The sequence goes on along the minus strand of CANLZY010000076.1, from coordinate 201 downwards.
CGGCTCTGCGAGGAGGTGCATCTGAATCTGGCCTATCGCTGGTTCTGCCGCCTGGAGCTGAAAGACCGGGTGCCGGACCATTCCACATTCTCGAAGAACCGGCACGGCCGCTTCCGCAGGGGTGTGAGCTACTCCCCAATCGTTGGACGGGATCTGGCGCGTTCCAAGCTACTCTCTGCTCTTGCTGATCGGGTTTGATGG
>CANLZY010000075.1 GCA_947495685.1 uncultured Tropicimonas sp. | reverse complement strand
GAAATGGCACCATCAAACCCGATCAGCAAGAGCAGAGAGTAGCTTGGAACGCGCCAGATCCCGTCCAACGATTGGGGCGTAGCTCAAGGCATGCACTGCTGGGCAGCGGATGCCTCGGTTCACCTGCTCGGGACGCGAGGCAAAAAATGGTGGGCAAGGATCATTGGCTGAGCGTTCGGCGTCAGTGCACCCTGCTGACGCTGACGCGGTCCAACCTCTGCTATAAGCCGAAGGGCGAGAGCACTGAGAACCTGCGGTTCATGGCCATCATTGAGAGGCAGTTCCTGGAAACGTCTTGGTACGGATCACCCCGGATGGCGCGGTATATTCAGCAGCAAGGCCGCAGGTGCGGATGGCATCCACTGCCCGGCAGGCGATGCTTGCATCGCTGGGACGGGGGCGGGATTTGATGCGCCTCGTGCGACTTGTCCCGATTTACCAAGAGCCCAACACCAGCAAGAAACACCCGCAGCATCGGATTTGGCCTTACCTGCTGAGGAAGATGGTGATCGACCGGCCCAATCAGGTCCTCCTCTCGGACATGTAACCATGCCCTGCCGGGCAAAGGGTGTGCCGACATTGCCCACATCCCGATGCGCCGAGGGTTCCTGTACCTGGTGGCGATCATGGACTGGTACAGCCGAAAGGTGTTGGCATGGCGACTGTCGAACACGCTGGAAGCGGACGTCTGCGTTGATGCCCTGAAGCAAGCGCTGGCCAGGCACGGCAAGCCGGAATTCTTCAACACCGAGCAAGGCTGCCAGCTCACCAGCGCGAGCTGGATAGAGGTCCTCAGCGAGGCAACGGTCAAGATCAGCATGCCTCTCGGTGAATCTGCAAATCACCTGCCGGTAACAGCTGGCAAGGGCCGTCGGACCGACAACCGCATGATCGAACGCCTGTGGCGGTCCCTCAAGTACGAGTGCATCTACCTACACGCCTTTGAGAGTGGCTCAGAGTTGAAGGCCGGTATCGGGCGCTGGCTGGCCTACTAAAACGCCGAACGCCCGCATTCCACCCATGACACCGGTGCAAACGACGACGTTCGGGCTCTCACTCGCCGGCAGAAAAGGAGTGCCGCGTGGCCAAAACTGTTCGGACACTCGCGGCAATCGTCCGTCAACGGACCGATTTGAGCGAGCCGAAGTAGTCGCCCCAGCTTTGGTGCGGGCGCCCGGCGGCGGCCAGGTAGTCGCTGGAGGCGTCGAGCGCACCATCGTGAATCCCCTGGTAGATCCCCGCGATGACTGTGCCTAGGAATTCGCCGAGTTCGGCGATGCGGTCTGCCAGGTAGTCGGCGTGAGACATCGGGCGATAGACCAGATCAGTACCAAAGGCCCGGTTCAGGTAACCCGTCAACTCTGCCTGGGTCAGGAGCGGGCCATGCAACAGATAGGTTTGACCGTTGTGTTCCGCCCCCGTCAGCATTTGTGCATAGGCATGGGCCAGTTCAGGCCGGGTGGTGTAACCGCAACGACCGTCACCCGCGGAGTTGGCGATCTCTCCGGCTTTCAGGTAGCTGTCGACATACTCCACATCCGGCTCGATATAGATGCCGTTGCGCCCGATGACCCAATCGAGGCCACTGTCGCGGACATCGGCCTCGGTCTGGCGGTTGCTCTGGATGATTGGAGAAAACGCCGTCCCCTCATCGGCGCCCTGAACGCTGGTATAGACGATCTTCTTCACCCCCGCCGCCTTGGCCGCGTTGATAACGTTGCGGTGTTGGCCGATCCGATCCTCGGGTGCAGCCATGCCGGAGACCAGCAGCAAGGTGTCGACTCCTGCCAGCGAGGGGCGAAGCTGGTCCGGAGCGTCATAGTCGCCAGGCCGGATTTCGATGCCCAACCCCTTTGCCTTGTCGGGCGTGCGGGCGAGACCGATGATGGGTTCGCCCGTGTTCATCGCGATCAGGGCCTTGGCGATGGATGCTCCGAGTTGCCCCGTAACGGCGGTAACAGCGATGGTCATGTGGTAATTCCTTTGTTTTGTCTCTGTCGCGGCGATGTCAAACGCCCGGCAGAGGAAACGACTTGCCAATTGCCTTCCAGCATTGGGATGCAGTGTTCGATGCCTCCCGCCACATCTGCCTTCACGTCGCAGGTTGGGGTCTGGGGCGCAGGTACCAATACCAGACCCGATAGCCCTCAAGCAGGCCAAGAGGCCCGAAATGAACCAGTGCGGCAGTCGTCCCGCCCCAATCGTGGAGGGCAGCCCAGTGAAACAGGGTCAAGATGGCCGCAATGTAGGTCGTACGTTGTAGCAATTTCCACTTCGGCCCCATGAGACGGACGAAAAAGTCCATGGACGTGACACCAAGCGGGATGAAAATCAGAAAGGCGACCCACCCGGTCCAGATATAGAATTTCGGGATGTCGTTCACGACCTTTTGCAATGTCCCGAGATCAACAACATACAGCACCGTGTGTGCCACCGCATAGAAGAAGGCCGCGACGCCGAAATACCGGCGATTTCTCATCAGCCAGCGCGGACCACGCCAGCCACGAAACACCAGGACCAGCGGCGTTGCCAGCATCGCAACGATCATGAACCGCGCGGCGAATTCGCCAGTTGGGTGCAACGCTTCTTCGAATGCGTCAGGTCCGGTCGCGTTGACGATTCCCATGAGCGCACCAAAGCCGGGCAACGCGAGAAGCGCCCAGAGCCAGTAGGGAGACAATCGTGACAGCATCTTTCAGGTCCTCGTTCGAAAAGTTAATTCGCCAGCCAGTGTGTCCGTGAGCCCCACGGATGAATGGAGCCGGCGACCGCGCCAGAAAACGTTATGCGCCGGCAAGGGATAGACGAAATTCGTTCACAGGATTCTCGCGATAGGCAGAGCGCTCCAGTTGGTTGGTGATCACCTCGACGGTCTTGTCCAGGTCCACCTGGGCGCTGGCGGTTTCCGACAGCTCCAGATGTGTTTCATCAGTCTTCAGCGCGCATGTCCCAAACGACAACTCGATCTGACCCGAGGTGCCATTGTTCTGCACCCGGACCTTGCGAGCGAAGCGTTGGCGCAGCGACGCGATGCATTGCCTGGCCTTCCTCGTCTGAAATTCTGCATGCTGTTCCAAGCGACCACTCCTTCACGTTTCAAGCGGACCCTATCGGCGCTTTATCCCGCCGGGTATCCGGTGATATTGGAAGTTATAGTTCCGGCAGGCAGAACAATGATTGATCACCTCAGACATATGGCCGTCTTTGCCCGCGTGGTGGATGAAGGGTCCTTCCGCGCCGCAGCGAAGGAAATCGGCGTTTCGCCGTCACGCGTCAGCGAAACGGTTTCTGACCTCGAGGCTTTTCTCGGGGTCACCCTGTTGTTTCGAACGACACGTCGGATTGCCCTCACCAGCGAGGGGCGGATCTTTTATGCTCGCGTTGTCGACATGGTGCGTAGCGCGGAAACCGGGCTCAACGAACTGAACGCGCTGTCTCTGGAGCCAGCGGGTGCCCTCAAGATTTCCATGCCGGCGTTCATGTCGTCTTCCGGCATTTCAACTGCCATTGCGGATTTCATACGCCTTCATCCGCATGTGGCGCTGTCGGTGTCCTACACCGACTATCCGGTCGGGTTACTGGAAGATGGCAACGATGTGAGCATCCGGGCGGGCTGGCCCGAAGACAGCTCCATGATGTCCCGAAAGCTCGGGAACATGGAGCGTGTGCTCGTTGTAGGGGCCGAATATGCGGCGTCACGGCCGCGGCCCAAGCACCCCACTGAACTGGAGGATTGGGACTGGATAGGGTTTCAACACCGATCCGACTCGGCGGAGTTCAGTTCGCCATCCGGAGAAAGGGTGAAGGTTGCCGGAAGATCCCAGCTTCAGGTGGATAGCGCAGATGCGCTCTACCACCTCACCAGCCAAAATATCGGCGTAACCATCTTGCCTTTGCATCTGGCGGAACGTGGGGAGGCATCCGGCAAGATCGTCCGTCTGCTGCCAGATTGGAGCCTGCGTCCGCTTGGTATCTTTGCCCTTTGGCCGGACAAGTCCCGCAGGGAAAGCCTGACCCTGCTGTTCGTCCGATTCCTGGCGGAGCATCCAAAGTAGGACCGTGGTCGAAACACATGGCGGGCAGCGCCAGCATCAGCGATCCGCCCGCGTCTTGATTGGCTGCATCGACACACAGCGCGAACGTTGTCGCAGATCAGATCGGCGGACCTCATTCCACCCTCCGGGCACTGGTATATCGACGGTCAACCGACGTGTTGGTCTTGCTGAGCCACTCTGATATGCGCTGCGCCATGGAATCCCAGCTCGACCCCGCGACCGCCGCCATTTCCAGGACCCCCTGGACCCACCTGCTCGACCGAGCCCTCGGCGCAAGCCGCAGGGTGCCGACGATGTTGTCGCTGCAAGAGCAGAAGCTGTATTACTGGCTGACGGCGTTCTGGGCGCAAGGTGCCGGAGAAATCGTCGACCTCGGATGTTTTGCCGGTGGTTCTACGGCACGGCTGGCCGAAGGGCACCAAGCGGCCGGTCTGGCCAGCGGGCTGCACGCCTATGATCGTTTTACCGCAAGCGAGAACGCCAAGCAGGGCCTGCTCTACAAGAATGGCGTCCCCCACTTCGACGGCGAAGACATCCTGCCATTGGCGCGGGAACTGCTCGCCCCCTGGCAGGACGCGATCACCTTTCATCGCGGCGAGATCGACCGGATGGATTGGGACTGCGGACCGATCGAGATCCTGGTGATGGATGCCTCGAAACAGGCCCGCACGATGGATCGGATGGCCGAGACGTTCTTTCCGTCCCTGATCCCCGGACGGTCCCTGTTGGTGCAACAGGACTTCCTTCACTGGAGCCAGCCCTGGGTACCGGTCCAGATGGAGCTGCTGTCGGACTTTTTTGTGCCGCTCGCCCATGTACCCCGCGACACGATCGTCTACCTGTGCACGTCGATGCCGGAGCCGTCGGTGCTGAAATCCCGGAGGACGGCCGACCTGACCGACGCAGAAATGTTCGAGCACCTCAAGAACGCACAGGCGCGGTTCGCTGCCGGTGGCTGGCGACTGACCGAAGAACTGGAAGAGATGGTGTTGGGATTGCTGCTGAATCCCGGGAAGCGCGCGGCACACCAGTTCAAACGGCGGTAAGGCCGCTGGCACATCAGGGGCCGACCCGAGCCAGGAACTGGCGCACAAACCCTGTCGCCTCGTCAATCGCCTCGGGCGAAAACTCCAGCATGCTGAACAGGTTTTTCTCGGCCTGATCAAAGCCGTGAGTGGTGCCCTGCAACAGGTGCATCTCGACATCATGGCCCTGGGCCGTCATCCGTCCAGTCACCTTGAGGCAGCTTTCCTCGTCTGCGATGGAATCATCCTCGACCAGCAGAAACAGCGCCGGCACAGCGTCGCCCCACCCCTTGCGTGACACCTGACTGCCGGGCCCGCAGTAGGGATAGAGCAATACCGTCCCCGCAACCCCGGTCAGGCCCTGGTCACGGACGCTGTCGGGCCATCGAGACAGGTTGAACGGAAGCTTCCGCTGCCCCAACAGCGACAGCATGTCGAGAATCGACCATCCTCCGTGCGAGCTGCCCAGCAGGACGATGTGATCGGCATCCACAAAGGGCATCTTTCGGGCGTCGTCCAACGCCACGGCAACATCCCCGGCCCGCTCTCCTCCGGTCAGAAGCTGCCCCGCACAGATCAGGCGCCAGATCTGCGCATCATCATAGCCCCGCGGTGTGTGGCTATCGACGATGATGGCTCCCCACCCTTCGGCGTTCAGCATCGTGGCCCATCGTTCCATGTTGTCCTTGGGGCCGTCGCAGCCCGAAAACAGCAGCACCGTCGGCCATCTTCCATCACCCAGGGGCATGTAGATGCGATAGCTCGGACTGAGCAGTCGGGAAATCTCGTCCGGGCTTTGCTTTTTCGACATCACCCCGAGGTATCGCAGAAGAGTGTTGCCGCCGAGCAGTAGCGCCACCACGGCCGCCGCAGCCAGAATCCAGGCCAGAATTGTCATCAAACGTCGGCGCTCCATGGTCAAAACGGCGCCTCGCGCCAGGCGAAATTATCTTTGATGGACGATATGCGTTCGTCGCGCATCCAGTCGGAACGGCAACAGGCGCTCTGACGGGTGATCGCCATGATCGGGTGGCTGGCAGAGTGTGAGTTCGCCAGCGGGATCGGCCCCCGGGAGGTTCCGGATCGCGACACGGTGTTCTCCTGGTCTGTAACCCGGGCGAGCGGCCCGCCTCCGCAGTCCGGCCGCCTGTCGTCTCGGACCGGTTGACAGAACTGACTGAGACAGGGTGAACACGCCCAAGGCACCCCTTCTATCGGATTCCCCGTGACGTTCGGCAAGAGGCTCCAATGACGAACAACAGCATTGAGCCGTTCCCACCCGTGATCGATTCCGTTCTCGCGATGGGCCAACAACGAACGCTCGCTTGTCAGATAAGAATATTGCACGATCACCGTAGCTACGTCTCCCGCAAGATTAAGTCCAGCGCGTCCTGCCCGGCGAGATCCACCCAGCCAGCACCCAGCGACATCACCACGACCGGCACGGACTAACCGATTTCGCCCGCCCGGATCGATCCATTGTAGTTAAGGGTTGCCCGTTGCTCCTCCATCTCGGCAGTGAACCGCCCAGTATGGACCAGCACCGAGCCCCTTGCCGAGCCATCGTAGAACTCCACGACTCTTGGCTGGTTATTCTCCAGGGATGCGAACACACGCCCTAAACGACCCATCTCTTGCCGGTTCACCAGCTACACCGGGCTGCCAAGCCTTCCGGCATACAGCGGCGTAGGGATGCTAGGCTCGACAAGGAGAACGACGGCCTGGAAAGACTCGTCGTCGATCCGAGAGGTTCAGCGCCCAAGCACACCGTCACCCAGCGTCGCGGCCATCCAAACCGCAACGGGGACTACCAACACGAAGCCGTATCTGGATAGAAAGACTTGCCTGGACAACCGATTCGAGCGCCAGGGAGCAGACCCGACCAACCTCGTCAAAAGCGCCAATCCACTGGGGATACCTGCCATGATCGCAGCGATTTCCAAAGATTGCGAACTCTCTACGGGAGGCTGACCATCACCGTTCAAGTTGGGTTCTTCTTGTTTGCTGCCTTCCAACCATCGCTCGGCAGCTGGGTTCCGGACTCATTCATTTGTACCCGGAACAAGACGGTTTCAGCGAGAGCGGTGGCGGAAGGGAAAACTTTTGGACATCAGTCATATCGAGCTGCCAGCCGAAGCCAACCTTTCAAGCGACCGAACATGGTCTCAATGCGGTTGCGCCATTGGTAGCGTCGCTTGTCCTGTTTGATGGGTCTATCGCGCGGCTTACGTCCGTGGACGCAGGATCTGATTCCCATTTCTGTCAGAGCCTCGCGGAACCAATCCGCACCATGCCCTCGATCTCCCAGCAACCAATCTGCCGACGGCACGCTGCTCACCAGAGCCCTAGTGTTCTGAGTCTGACGCTTGCTACCTGTTGCCTCTGCTATCATCGAGAGCGTTCAGCGTTCAGCGCGCGGCGTTCTCGGTCGGGGATGTTTTCGGCAGTTTTGGTCCAGGAGAAGGGCTTCGGCTTGGCGTCATGGTGCAGCAGGTAGTCCTAGATCGCGGCCTCCAACTCGTCGACGCTTGTATAGCTGCCGCGCCGGATGCGCTTTGAAGTTATCTCTGCGAAGAACCGTTCGACCATGTTGAGCCACGAGGCACTCGTCGGTCTGAAATGCAGCTTGAAGCGCGGGTGTTTTTCCAGCCACGCCTTGACCTCGGGCGTCTTGTGCGTGGCGCAGTTGTCCAGGACGAGGTGCGCTTCGCGAGGGTCTCTCACCGCCCGGTCGATACGGCGCAGGAAGCGCAGGAACTCTTTCGCGCGGTGGCGTGGCAGGCATTCACCGATCACCATGCCCGACTTCACATCGAGCGCCGCGAACAGCGTGGTCGTGCCATGGCGGATGTAATCGTGGGTCATCGTGGCCGCGCGGCCCTTCTTCAGCGGCAATCCCGGCTGGGTCCGGTCGAGCGCCTGGATCTGCGTTCGCCCGTTCTCTCGAACCGGTGGCGTTCACGGGCTCACTCTCATCGGCGCACAGCACGACGGCCCGCTCCGGCGGGTCGAGGTAGAGCCCGACGATGTCGGTGACTTTCTCCTCGAAGAGCGGATCGTTCGAGACCTTGAAGGACTTCGTCCGATGCGGCTTCAGACCGGCCTCGGCCCATATGCGGCCCACGCTCGACGGCGAGATGCCCACGGCCTCGGCCATCGAACTGCGGCTCCAATGGGTGGCGTTGTGAGCCTCCCCCAATGAAGTGGTCCGCCCCTATGATTAGGAAGCGGAGGACCATAGATGACGATCAAGAGACCCAA
>CANLZY010000074.1 GCA_947495685.1 uncultured Tropicimonas sp. | reverse complement strand
AAACCATCGTCCCGATGGACCAACGACCAACCATGCACTAACTTTCAGATTGGACCACTCAAGTGGGGCCGCTCAATTGGGGCTCTCCGGGCACAGCCGGACACACGACCCGTCATCCAGCCAGAGCCGCCCCTTCTTGGGTTGTTTTTGTGGGACTTTCAGCCCCTCGCGCCGCCAGATCCGCTCGACCACTGCCCGGCAGTGCATGTGTACATGCACGAGAGGGGCGCTTGTGATTTACATGCCAGCCGCTGTTGTTCAGCATCCCGGTAATCCTGCGGTATCCATAGCGCCCGAACTTTCGTGTCAGCTGGATGATGCCCATCGGTCAGCCGTTCTTCGTCTGGCAGGCCACAGGGAGCCTTGCGCTGCGTCGAACAATGCTGCCCGAGAGTGCGACAGGCCCGGCGCTCGGATACGCCGAGGATCTGCCGCACGTGATCAATGCATCGACGGCGGCGGGAAGGGCCTAGAAGTTCCCCCGGGCAGCCTCGGTCAGGATGATCTTGTCCAGCGTCAGATCCGAAACCGCGCGCCTGAGCCAGGTAGTCTCGGTCTCCAACTCCTTCAACCGTTTGAGCCGATCCCGACTCATGCCACCATACCCTTTGCGCCAACGAGAATAGGTCGGCTGCGTCACGCCGATCTGTCGAACGGCATCAGCGATCGACTTGCCTTGACCTGGCAGCACTTCAACCTGCCGCAGTTTCAGCACGATCTCTTCCGGTTTGTCTCGCTTGCCAGTCATCTCTTGGTCCTCCTGAAAATGAGATAGAACTATCCCAGTTGGTGGACCACATGACTGGGGGCAATCCACTCTCGCTCGATGTCAAAAAGCGCACCGATCCGGTCGTGGGCCTCTCGTGCGATCTCTGACTTGTCCGACACCCAGACATCGTGGACGTCACGACGCAGATGTCACCATAACAACTGGCTTGCCTTCGACCATCCGCCAATGATCGTCAGTTGTGGGCAATCAGGTCGCGAGGGGTATACTTTGCGCTTTGAATGCCTTCGACGTCCAGCATCTCATAGAGGTTCGAAATGGCGAAGGCAGCATCGAACCAGAAAGTCCGCATCAGGTGATATCCCGCGTCTCCTGCCATCGCTGGCTTCAGCACATCTCCCCATGCTTCCGCACTGTGCCCTTGCCTAGGTGCGAAGCACAGCATTTGAGGTGACCGAACCGGTTGCACACAAACAGCGAATGATACCAGATGCAGCCAAAGTAATCGAACCAAGCCATGCATCTGGTGTGCCGTGGGTGGATCTTCCCCAGGGCAAGTAAAGGCACGTGGAGCACGGAGCATCAGAAAACAGTCCGGGGACCGTGTTCCCGGCAAACACGCAAGCACGGCGGCCCCGGGCGGCGCATCTGGTGCAAGATACATATCGGCCTCGTCGAACAAACGCCGGAGGCCGAGGCGATAGAGGGTGCCAGAAGAAAAGTCGGTGATGCACCCGTATTTACTTGATCTGGTGAAACAAATTCCGGCAGACGAACAGATTGGTTCGGTGCCCGCAGACGGCGCCTATGATACCCGCAAAGGCCACGAGGCAATCGCCGCTGGAATCTCCGCCGCTATCATCCCGCCCCGCAAGAACGTCAGACCCTGTACATCGACGAGCCCAGGTGCCGTAACACGCAATGACGCCTTGCGCGTCATCAGGAACCTGGGTCGCGCCATCTGGCGACGGTGGAGCGGATACCACCGCCGGAGCCGAGGCGGGAGCAAGATGAACTGCATCAAGCTGCTTGGCAAAAATCCGATGGCCCGAGACTTCGAGCGCAAGGTCGCGGAAATCCGAATCCGCGTCGCCCTCTTCAACCGTCACACGGCTCTTGGAATACCTGTCACAGAGGCCGAAGGCTATATCCGTCAGCAGAAAGGGCAACTCAGCTCAGGTCCCGGCTTGTGCAACAAAGCCGCAGGGACCCGGAAAAGGTTTTTCCCGCGGAAAGGCTCCCGTCGCAGAGCCGCGCTATTGGCTGGACGTCCTGCCGTGACCGTTCGCGAGCGCCTTGGCGATCGCAGCCAGAAGGTCGGAGCGCTGGACCGGTTTCATCAGGCGGATATCCTCCGGCCGCAAGCCATTGCCATGCACGGTCGCTTCATTGGCATAGCCTGACATGAACACGACCGGCAGATCGTACCGGATGTCCCGAAGCCGCCGGCTAAGCGTTGTTCCCTGCAACTCGCCCGGCATCACGATATCTGTCAGCACCAGGTCGAAGCCGGGGTCCGCCTGGAAGACCAACAGCGCGGCATCTCCCGATTCCGCCGACGTCACATGGTATCCCGCTCGTTCGAGAGCGAACTCCATCGTTGTGCGGACCCCCTCGTTGTCTTCCACCAGAAGGATCCGGCGCCTGCTGCCGGTCTCGCTCAAAGCCGGCTCGACCAATGTGACCTGTGCGCTTTCCTGTGCCTGCGAAACCGGGAAATACAGTTTGAACGTCGTACCTTCGCCGACCTCCGAATAGACCTGAACCGTCCCGCCGGATTGCCGCATGAAGCCGAAAACCATCGACAAGCCGAGCCCGGTGCCGACACCGGGCGCTTTCGTCGTGAAGAACGGCTCGAATATCGACCCGAGATCCTCACGCGCAATGCCATGTCCGGTATCGCTGATCGCAAGCATGACGTATCGGCCAGGGTCCAGTTCCTCCTGCCGAGAGTCGATATAGCCCTCGTCAATGCGGACATTGGCTGTCTCGATGGTCAGCCGGCCCTTCCCGTCCATTGCGTCGCGGGCGTTCAGAACGAGGTTCAGGAATGCGCTCTCCAGCGATGACAGATCCGCCTCGACCTTCCACAATCCGGCAAGCAGCGAGGTTTCCACCGAAATGCTCTCGGGCAATGTGCGCCCGATCCAGTTCTTCGCCTCGCGCACGACGTCGTTGAGGTCGAACACGACCGGATCCAGTCGCGCCTTGCGGGCAAATGCCAGCATGTTCCGGGTCAGGTCGGCCCCTCGCAGCGTAGCGGCGATGGCCGCATCGGTCAGCTGCTGCCGGATTTCCGGATCCTCCTCTTCGGCCAGCATCTCGAGATTGCCCAGCACAACGGCAAGCAGGTTGTTGAAATCATGCGCAACTCCTCCTGTCAGATGCCCGATGCTCTCGTTCTTCTGTGCCCGATGGGCGATTTCTCGCTCCTTCTTGAGCTGTTGCTCCGCTTCGACCTCGCGCGTCACGTCCAGAACGATGGATTCGAACAAGGCATACCCGTCGCGTTTCCGCGCATTGCCGCGAAACTCCACCCAGCGGCTCTGGCCGTCTCGGGCGGTGATCCGGTAACGGTGGTGCATCGGGGCCCCGGTCGCGATCGTCTCCTGTGACTTCCGGACAAAAACGGGGAAATCCTCGGGGTCGTGCGCCTGAATGAAGAGGGACTGATCAGCATAGAATTCCGCGTCCGTATACCCCCAGATCTCGACGCATTTCGGGCTGATATACTGTACGCTTGACGAACCGTCGTCATTGACATGTGTCTGGAAAACGACCCCCGGCAGTTCTTCGACGATCACCGACAGCTGCTCCGCCGTCTCCAGATGCCGCTGTTCGGCTTCGCGGATGTCCGTCAGATCCCTGTTCAGGGCAACGATGCGCGCGACAGATCCGTCTTCGTTCCGCTTCGCAATCCAGTTCCCCCGAACGTTCAGCTGCTGCCCTTCGCCCCCGAGCGCGCGGAAGTCTACCTGTTTGTGATGCGCATCCCCCGACTGGAAGTTCTGAAGTTCTTCCAGAAACCAGGCTCTGTCCTCGGGATGTATGTGCGTGATCCATTCTTCTCCGGAAACGAACCGCGCCTGGTCGCCGAAGCCATAGATCGACGCCAATCCGGCGTCGGCCCACATGCGCCCGTCCTTCGGGTCGAATTCGAGCATTCCCATCGCCGAATGGGAGAGGAACAGGTCCAACTGCCGTTTCTGTTCGTCCAACTCGCGGCCTTGCCGGGCAAAACGGGCCGTCAGGTCGATGATCTTCCAGGTCAGCAGGATGGACAAAACGCCCACAACCGTGAAAGCCAACACCAGCGTTACCGCGTTCCCGATACCTCCGGGGACAGGCGCAATCACCCCGAGATAGACAAGGGGAACAAGGTGAAGGACGAGAAAGCCTGCAAGCAGGGATCCGACCGCCGAAACCGGAATCGTCGGCCAGTCGCGCGGTGGATGAAACCGTGCCACCGCCATGCCGACGACCGGTATGGCCAGGTTCATGAAGATCCCGGGCCCGGGCGATGGTGAGCCCAGCGAGATCCTGTACGCCGCACCACAGGCCCCCGCGATGAACCCGGCAATGGGTCCGCCAAGATACCCGGCAAAGACCAGCGGGCCAGACTTGGCGTCAAGCGGCGCGCGAAGCCCCTCCAGCAGGAAGGAATCCATGCCGAGCACAATGACCAATGCGCCGGAGACCAGGCCGACAAAGACTCGCTGTTCCCAAGTCAGTTGATTCGGACGGAACTTGACGAGAAACACGTAAAGGGCCGCCCCCCCGACCAACAGCGTCGTCAGACTCTGGACAATAGATACGAACATGGTTCCCCCAGGGCCTCTGCCGCCCGATCCGGCAGACGCGAGAATGCTGCGATAGCGCGCGCCCCAGACTTGCAATTTATTGAATGCACGTCCACCCGTGGTTTGGAATGGCGTTGGGTTCTGTTGCACAAATCGGTCGAGGGGATTCACGTTTTGATTCCAGTGTGATAGCTGGGCGACATGAGCAGCTGGGCCCCAACAAAGTACAAGACCGCAAACTGGTCGTCTTGCAATGACCGCTGTAAGCGGCGCGGATCTCTGCCGATCTGGTTTGCCAGTCGTTTCGACCCGTGCGACGCCCTGAACAACGACGCCTTTCCAACCCAAGACGTTCCGAAGGTTCGCGCCGGGCAAATCGGCGCGAGAATGCATCAACTGCACCGTTCAGATCGACAAGGCGTAACCCGATCTGACTTCCGCCCTGATGGTAGGCGGCGGCCCAAAATGAGGAATGCTCATGGACGGAGGGGATCCCTGATACCGTCCGGTCTTGCCCGTTTCTTATGACTGCCGTCGCAGAATAAAAGGTGGCGTTCGCAGTCGCGGAAATTGACATGGAGGGCGGCTTGCCGGCCTTTTTCTGCGTGTGCATCCCAACCATGCATTAGCATTCAGCCCGGACCACCCAATGGGGTCAGCTCATGATCAAAGGATCGGGCGTGTCACCGCGATGGCCCCGACGACACCCGCAATGGAATGAGGCAACCACCGCGCGAAATGCCACCGCAGTCGTCCCACCATGAAAGAACGCCAAACTCTGGCAACCGACGAGTGCCGGTGCCATGGAGCGGATCGAAGCACTCCGCGCCTCCAGATCCTTAGGCCAAGAGTTCTGGCGACAATGGAGCGGATACCACCGCCGAAACCGCGGCGAGATTTGAACCGGATCAGAACCCGATCCGGGGATCGTGATCCCGGCGAAAGGATGAACCGCAAAACTGCTCAGCCGACAAACGCCATTGTTAAAAGGTCGATTAAGCTTTTCTGGGTAGCGTGCCGAGGGAACTCGCAGACTCGAAGGAGATTTTCGTGCGATCAATTGGTCGGCTGTTCGCGATCGCTCTACTTGCGTTTGCCCTGCCAGGGCCTGCCGCAGCGGAGATGCCCAAATTGACGATCGGTGCTTATGGGTCGTATTCGAGCCTGAAGGCGCTCAAGCTTGGCATCGTCGAGGGTTTCAGGCGTCTCGGTTACCGCGCAGAGATCGTCAACCTTCCACCTGAACGGTCGCTGACTGCCGCCAATTCGGGTGAAATCGACGGAGACGGCCTCCGGACCATCGGGATCGACGCGCGGTTTCCCAACCTCATACGGGTTCCCGAACCCATCCTGACAATCCGTTACACGGCCTATTCGAAACATCCCGCACCGAAGGTCGAATCCTGGCAGGATCTTGCCGGCTATCGGGTCGCCCACATCACCGGCTGGCAGTACATCGCTGAACACGCGGCAGGTGCCTTGTCGGTGACGCAAGTCGATCATCCCGAGCAACTCTTCCAGATGCTCATGTTGGACCGCATCGACTTCGCCCTCTACGAAGAAGGCGAAGGTGACGCCTACTTGAGATCGAACGACATTCCTGGAGTCGTCGCAATCACTCCGCCGATCGATAGTGCGAACATGTACCTCTATTTGCACAAGAAACACATCGATCTGATCGATCCCCTCACGGAAATAGTCAAAGAAATGAAACACGATATCAGTGTCCTCAGGGCGTCGATCCAGTTCTTGCTTCCCTCCGAGCGGTTGGGGGCATTTTTCGGGTCCGAATGAAGATGGAGCAACCTTTGGCAAGAATGAGTTCGAGACGCACGTCAGCCAATCGGTTCCGCTGGTTGGCAAGCGGCGTGACACGTCGCGCGGTTGTCCTCGCCCTCATGGCCGGCCTTCTGGGGTCCCTGCTGATAGCAACCATCGCCTATTCGGTTGAGTCGCATCGCCACCTGAGCGCGCTGAGACGAGACATCGCAAATATCGGCGAAGCTTCCGCAGCTACGCTCGCTCCAAGTGCCTGGGCGGTCGACACTGCGCAGGTCCGCACTCAACTGAACAGCCTGGTTTACTATCCGCAGGTCACGCGAGCGGAACTGCGAACCGATAGCGGAGATTTGTTGGTTGCGGGAGCGGACCTTGGTGAAGCCGACCCGATCACGATGAACTTCCCGTTGAGCTACGTCGATGCCGGACGGACATACGACCTCGGCATTTTGACATTGTTCAAGGCAAAGCACAGTGATGTCCTGAGAATTCTCGTCGACAACGCGTTGCTCTTTTTTGGCTACACCAGCATCGTCATCGCCGTCTCGCTGGTCTGCGCCTTCGCCTACTATAGAATCGCAGTGCAAAGGGTATTGGACCTTTCCGACCAGTTGCAGGACGTTTCTGTTGCGGATCTCATGCAGACCGAGGAGTTCGATACCAAGTTCACACTTGGGAAGCCGGACGAGATCGATGATTTGGCCGCATCGATTTCGACGATTTGGGCAACCGCGGGACGGGCGCTGCGCAATCTCGAACGCGCGGCCACCGTCGACGCATTGACGGGTATCGGCAACCGGCGAGGCCTGCAGGAATACATAGCGACCGCCTGCGATCACGCGAAAAAAGAAGGAGAAGACATTGCCTTGCTTCACCTTGACCTGGACCGGTTCAAGCAGGTTAACGACACCTATGGCCATACCGTGGGGGATCAACTCCTAACCTGCGTGGCGAACAGCATGATCGATCTGGTACGCTCGGACGGCTTCGTTGCGCGGATTGGAGGAGACGAATTCCTGATCGTACTGAAGCGTGCGGCGCCCGAACGCATGACGGCAGAAGTTGCACAGGACATCATCTTTTCCTTGGTCAAGCCACACAATATCGGTGGTCATGAAATCAGTATTGGCGGGAGTATCGGCATTGCCTTCTCGTCGGATGCGGATTTCGAGCCGGACGCCCTGCTGAAGAATGCCGATATCGCGATGTACGAAGCCAAGAAAGCGGGCCGGAACCAGTTCTCTTTCTACGCGCCCGGAAGCCGGGAGGCTCTGGAACGCAAAGTGGCCCTGGTTCAGGATTTCCGGTCGGGCCTCGAAAGAGACGAACTTGAGGCATTTTACCAACCCCAGGTCGACGACCTTTCCGGTGAACTGATCGGACTTGAATCGCTTGTGCGCTGGCGGCACCCGGAACGTGGCCTTCTGGCACCGGGTGCGTTTCTGGACCTCGCCTTCGAGAACGGGCTTAGCAACGACATTTCCCTGAAAATGATCGACGAAACCACGAAGGCACTCAATTTCTGGCGCGACATGGATCTCCGCGTGCCCCATATCAGCATCAACCTGTCGCTGAACGAACTCCGGGACAGGCGCTTCGTTCAGCTTCTGGAGACGCGGATCACGGATGCCGGCCTCACACCAGCAGACATCGTGATAGAGGTTCTGGAAACCGTTCTCTTTGGGGACGATGACGATCCGGCCATTGTCAACCTGCAGACCCTCTCTGCTCATGGGTTCGCGATCGAGTTGGACGATTTTGGAACCGGACATGCCTCGATCTCCAACCTGCGCGCGTTCAACGTCGACGGGATCAAGATTGACAGGCGGTTCCTCGAGGGCCTGACCGTCGACAAGGACAACCGAGTGATCCTGGGAACACTTGTCGGCCTCGCATCGAACCTCGGAATCCGATGTCTTGCCGAGGGAGTGGAGGACGAAGTTCATCGCACCGTCCTGCGCGAACTCGGATGCACGCGCTTCCAAGGCTTCGGCATTGCCCGTCCCATGTCGTGCGAGGACGTCACAAACTGGCTTTGTGCAAACTATTTTGAAGCAGACGTTAAAACTGGTCCGGGATGGGGATGATTGATTGCCCTGTACGCGGGGACATCGATGATGCATTTTACCGGCTTTGTTGCACCAATCAGGTGAGGGATTCACTGCCTGAATCCAACATGATAGCTCGAGAGCATGAGCAGTTGGGCCCCTGCGACCTACAAGACCACGAACCGGTCGGCTTGCAATGAGGCGCTTAAGCAGCGCGGATCGTTGACGATCCGTTGACCGGCAGGTGATGCGAGCATCACCGAGAGGGAGGTTCGATCCCGGGATGACATGGGGTAATCCCCCCGTTTTTAACGGGGTTTGGTCGTAGAATTTACCCGGCCAACTTCAGTTTTTGAGCGGGTGTGAT
>CANLZY010000073.1 GCA_947495685.1 uncultured Tropicimonas sp. | reverse complement strand
CGGTCCTCCCACACATTGCAGGAATTGAATCAGCCGGATGCCCTTCGATCAAGCATGAGGTTTTCAACGAAATGGGCGGGAACCGGTAATTCGCCGCAAGGTTCGCCAACGGCGGCTTGTCGGGGCTATTTTCACTATCATGGGAGAGTTCATGTATAGATTGTCGACAAACGGGAGCACTCGATAGGTCGCAGACAAAGCGCGAGCGAAGTGGCTGCGACCAATGCGACTCGGCCGTTAGTTCAATTCGTGCGGCATTTCCAAGGATTGGCTCCAGTGTCTGGGCGACTGGCCATACATGCGTTTGAATTCCCGGCTGAACTGGGAGGTACTGACGTAACCCACGTCCATCGCCGCCTCGTTCACGGTCATGCCGCCGGCGATCCGCATCGCGGCATTGTTCAGCCGCATCGATTTCACGAACTGGATCGGCGACATCGTGGTCGCCTGTTTGAACTTGCGGTGGAAGACGGCCCGGCTCATCCCGACCTGTTCGGCCATGTCGTCGATCGTGACAGGCTCGTTCAGGCGGCTGGACAGGAACTCGATGGTCCGGGCGATCTCGTTGCCCACGCCAAAGGCGCGCCGTGCGGCCTCTCCTGCTTCGCCTTTCAGGACGGCGTAGTATAGTTCCCGCAGCCGGCCCTCCCCGAGGACAGCCCTGTCCGTTGAGCTGTCGAGCACTTGCAGAAGCCGCAGCAGTGCGTCGGTAAAGGCAGGGTCCCAATGGGACAGGGTAAGCCCCTGCGGGAGCGGGCCGCTTTTGGGCATTCGGATTGCGCCGGCCGCGTTTTCCATCTCGATGGCCAGCTCGGTCATGACCCGCGTGTTCAGGGAGATCAGCACACCCAACAAAGGCGATTCAGGTGACGCTTCGGGCGTGCCCGCCTCCACCGGCATCGACATCGGACAGCACATGTATCGCGAGCTGTCGTACCGATACCTTTCTCCGTCGAGTATCGCTTCCTTGGACCCGCTCACGACGGCGACAACGCAGGGCTCGTAGACCGCGGGTGCGCAGCGGATTTCTTCGGTTACCCGGAAGAGCTGCACGCCCTTGATCCCGGTTTCCACCGCGCCGTCCACGCTGATCCGGTTTTCAAGGATGTGTTTGATCTGTTGCTTGCTCATGTTCCCGGACTAAAGCCGGGAGGGTGCACCTTTCAACCCAGTAGATACGAATAGGCACGTATTAGAGAGGTATTCGCCTGTTTTTGATCGATGTTGGGCTCTACTTCACTCCCAAGACAGCAAAACATTCCACATCGGGACGGCCAGCCAGCGCTGGCAGGAGCATTCACATGGCAGACACGACATTCGGACCGAACGGCTGGACCCCCGAGCGCCTCGGCAACCTTTCCGGCAAGACCTACCTTATCACCGGCGCCAATGGCGGGGCCGGCTTCCAGGCGGCGCGGACGCTGCTGACCAAAGGCGCCAAGGTGGTCATGCTGAACCGCTCGGCCGAAAAGTCGCAAGCCGCCGTCGCCGAGTTGAAGAAGGAATTCGGCGCGACTGCCGAGGTCTCCTTCGTCCGCATGGACCTCGCCTCGCTCGCCAGCGTTCGGCAGGCCGCGGCGGAGGTACTGGAGAGGGTTCCGCAGATCGACGCACTGATCTGCAACGCCGCCATCGCACAGGTGCCTACACAGAAGTTCACCGAGGACGGGTTCGAGAGCATGCTCGGCACGAACCATTACGGGCATTTCCTGCTCTGCGGGCTGCTCTTCGAGCGGATCGAGGCATCGAAGGGCCGGATCGTGGTGGTTTCAAGCCTCGGCTACAACATGGGAATCAAGGCGATCCAGTTCGACGACATGAACTGGGACAAGAACTACCATCAGAACAAGACGTATTCGCAGAGCAAGCTGGCGCAAATGATGTTTGCCTACGAGCTGCAGGACCGGTTGGCAGCAGCAGGCAACACCAATGTCGAGGTCTATGTCTGCCACCCCGGCTCGTCGCGCACTTCGCTGATCACCACCAGTGGCAACCTGTCGACGCGGATCATGTTCTGGATCATGACCAAGCTGCCGATCACGCAATCTGCCGAGAAAGGCTCCTGGCCGGAGGTCATGTGTGCGACCGAAAATGGCCTGGAGGCCCGGGCGCTTTACGGGCCCACCGGCCGCATGGAGTTCGTCGGCCCGGTAGGCAAGGGCACGCTGCACCCCCATGCCTATGAGAAGCCGGCCATGGAACGGCTCTGGACGCTTTCGGAAAAGGAAACCGGGTTCACGTGGAAGATCTGACCAAGCCCGACAATTGAAACAAGCACGTGGTGAAAGCCCGGTCAGGCAGAACCGGGACCGGGCTCACCACGCCGAGACAGGAGAACGTCATGAAAAACTTCAAGGACAAAGTCGTCGTCATCACCGGTGGAGCAACCGGTATCGGCAAGGCAATGGCCGACAGGTTTGGTGCCGAGGGTGCTAAGGTAATCATCGCCGCCCGCCGCGAGGCGCGGCTGCTGGAAGCGGTGGCTGATCTGACGACGAAAGGCATCGAGGCACGCTACAAGACCTGCGACGTGGCCAAACTTGACGATGTCAAAGCACTGGCGGATTTCGCCTGGGCCGAGTTCGGACAAGTCGATGTTCTCGTCAACAATGCCGGTATCCCGGGGATCCCCGAGATGCTCCTGGACTCGTCCCCTGAGTCCTATCAGCGCGTGTTCGACGTCAATGTGTTCGGCCAGCTCAACGGTATCTGGGCCTTCGGCAATCGCATGATCGCCCAAGGAACCCCGGCGATGATCCTGAACGTTGTCTCAGAGACGGGACTGTTTGTGGCGGGGCCGCTGATGGGCGGCTACGCAGCGTCAAAGTATGCAGGTCGCGCGATCAGTGAAGTTCTGAGGCTGGAAATGCCGAAGCATGTCCAGGTCGGTGCGATCTATCCGGGTGGCGTTCAATCGGAATTGGGTGGCAGCAAGGAGATGACCCAGATCGGCATGCCTGCCGAGGAATTCATCGACATCATCTGGCCGCAGATCGAGAACGGCGAGTTTCACATCGTCTCGCACCCGTGGGCCAAGGACTATGTCGCCGAAGACACCGCCGAACTCAGCAAAGCCTTCGACCGCTACGCCCCCCATTTCGACGGCGACCGCAAATACGACTCGAAGTGGCTTGCGAAGCAGATGGTCGGCTGACGGGCCGGCAGGCGCGATCTACGAGATGATCTTCAGCGGCACAAAGTACCAGATCAACGCAGAGTAGGACTCAGAGTATGAAATACAATCCCCTCGGAAACACCGGCCTCTACGTGTCGGAACTGACACTGGGCACCATGACCTTCGACGAGGAGGACGGCAGCTATTCCGGCCTGATCGGCGCCACCGGGCAAGAGCTGGCCACGAAGATGGTCGATCTGTCCCTGGAGGCGGGCATCAACATCTTTGATACCGCCAATGTCTACAGCTCCGGCATGTCGGAAATCATGCTGGGCAAGGCACTTGGTGCGCGGCGGCAAGACGCCCTGATTGCCACCAAGCTGTATAACGCCATGACCAGCGGGCCGAATGACCTTGGCACGAGCCGCCTTGCCATCATGCGCGAAGTCGAAGCCAGCCTGACGCGGCTCGGAACCGATTACATCGACCTCTACCAGGTCCACATGTTCGATCCGACGACCCCGCTCGAGGAAACCCTGCGGGCGCTGGACGACCTCGTCCGGCAGGGCAAGGTGCGTTATATCGGGCTGTCAAATTTCAGCGCCTGGCAGATTGCCAAGGCCGATGGGCTCGCAAAGCTCATGGGGACGGAGAAGTTCTGCTCGGTTCAGGCCTACTACTCCCTCGTCGGGCGCGAGTTGGAACGCGAGATCATCCCGGCCGCGATGGATCTGGGTCTTGGAACACTGATCTGGAGCCCGTTGGCCGGCGGCTTCCTGAGCGGCAAGTTCACGCGCGAAGGCGAAGTCTCCGGGCGCCGCGCCAATTTCCCCTTCCCGCCGGTCGACACGGATCAGGGCTATGATGTCGTGGACAAGCTGGTTGAGATCGCCGAGAGCAAGAATGCCTCCGTCGCGCAGGTTTCCCTGGCCTGGCTGCTGCACAAGCCGGGCGTCACAAGCGTGATTGTCGGGGCCCGGAAGGAAGAACAACTCATCGATAATCTGGGCGCCGCGGAGATCGCGTTGAGCGATGAAGAGGTTGCGCAACTGGATGCCCTCAGTGCCCTGAAGCCGGAATACCCCAACTACATCCCGCCGCAGCAACGTGGTGAGACGCTCTTCAGCCGGTTCCAGAACGACTGACACGGCAACTCAATCCACCGAAGCCAGCCTGGGTCACACCCCGATCAGGCTGGCTTCCATCCAGAGATGGCGGAGATCGACATGGACATCCTGAAAGCAGCAACCGATTGGACGAAGGCCGAAGTCTTCTCGTCCACTTTCTTCATCGGCTTCGGAGTTTTTTTTGTGCTGGCCAGTATCGGGTTCTGGCATCTGGGCAAAACCGATACATCCAGAGCATACATTACCCCCACACTGGTCGCAGGGATCTTGCTCCTGATCATCGGGCTCGGGCTCTTCGCCCAGAGCTACATGCGCGTGAGCAGTTTCGCGACCGCGTTCAACGCCGACGCCCCGGCATTCATCGCGTCCGAAATCGCTCGGGCCGACAAGGTCATGAACGAATACCGGATTGCCGTCGTCTGGTTCGTCCCGATCATTGTCGCCGTTTGCGCGGGGCTGATCATGTTTATCGACTCCCCCACATGGCGGGCGGTCCTGATCACAACAATCGCGATGATGTCGGTCATCCTGTTTGTGGATACCAACGCCAATGCACGCTTGGAAGCCTATAGGGAGCAGCTGGCACTGGCAGAGACGTCGGGGTGATTGAACTCGCTGTCCCATGGGGGGCGAAGGTGAGATCGGCCTCGCACGGCCACTCGTTGCGGCAGGAAGCGTAGGGTGCCCTGTTCTCTGTTCTACGCCCGGCATTGGAGCCGCGCCTCGGTTTTGAGGGGTGGACATCTCTCGGGAACGTCAATTCTCGGCTGCCAAAAGCACCAAGCTCTTCAGGCAGGCGAGGAGGCCGTCAAGCTCGTTGCCGGTGGCTGTTTCCTTGATTGACCGGCAGGATTTCTGCACCAGGAGCGCGAAGTCATCGAACTCCAGGCCATTCGCCTTCAGCGCAGGCGCGCGGGGTGCGAACAAATCCCGGAAGATCTCCTGTGTCGAGAGCGCCTCGGCGGCCAGCTCCTCGCGACCGACATCTCCCACGCCCCGGACGATATCCACAGCATGTTGGGATCGCGAAAGCAGCTCCACCGGCTCCCGGACGACGAATCGAAAGACAATATCGAGCTTCTCCGCGAGCCCTTGCACCTCGGAAATGCCTGCATCGATCGCGCGATTTCGTTCCTCCACCATGTCGCGCATGATCGCGCGCACCAGGTCGTCCTTGCTGGAGAAGGACTTGTAGAGCGTCTGCCGCGAAACGCCTGTTTCCTTTGCGATATCCGCCATGCTGGAGCGCTCGATCCCGTAGCGCCAGAACACCCGCATCGCGGCATCCATGAACTTTTTCTCTTTCTCACTCATGGGTGACATATTGACAAGTTAGACATCAGTGTCAATATGAGTGACAGATCGAATGAAACTGTCAACTCGTCAATGGCGCATCAGGTGTATCGCGCGCGCCCTTGGCCCTGAAAAAAACGCCAATGCCCCTCCTCAGCGACCGAACTCGCATCATGATAAACCTCTTCCTGCCGCAACGCAGGAAGCCCGATCCACGTCACGCGCTCCCGAAAACCGACAGGGATCTTTCGGGCAAGACCATCGTCCTGACCGGGGCGACCGACGGCATGGGGCGGGTCGCTGCCGGGATGCTCCACGAAATGGGGGCGAACCTCGTGCTCCTCGGACGAAAGTCGTCGCAGGGCCAAATGGTAATCCGGGAACTGACAGAAAGAGGCGGGCAAGGCAGGGTCGATTTCGAGTCCTGCGACCTGTCGTCGATGGACAGCGTCAAAGCCTGTGCGGAACGGATCCTGGCCACCCACGAGCGCATCGACGTTCTGATCAACTGCGCCGAGATCAACGCTACCAAACAGATCATCACCGATGACGGGTTCGAACTGAACTGGGCGGTGAACTATTTCGGGCCGTTTCTGCTGACCCGCCTCCTGCTCGACCGCATCACCGCGTCCGCCCCGGCGCGGATCGTCAATCTGACCACGAATACCGCCTTCCTCGACCGGATCGACATGGACGAGATCCAGGCGAAGCCCAACTTCGCCACCAGCGAGACCTATGTCGAATCCAAGCTGTCGATGAACATGGCGTCCATTGACCTCGCGCAGAAACGTGAAGGCGCCGGAGTCACGGTGAACTACCTGCATCCGGGCAACATCCGCTCCAACCTCTTGCGGCACCTGAGCGGCGCGGAGAAGCTCATGGGCCATGTCATGCGTGCCATGGCGTCCCCGACCGAAGTGGGCGCCGACCGGATCGTGCGGCTGGCAATTTCATCAGAATTCGAGGGTGCCACCGGAACCTATCTGGCTGAGGACATCATCCGCCCGGCGCATCCCGAAGCGCAGATCACGGCCAAAAGGGAACAGCTCGCCCGGATCACGAAACAAGCCCTGGCGAACTGGCTCCCGACCGATGAGCCTGTGTCCGGAGAAGCCGTGCCGGCATGACGAAGCGCGTCCTGATCTTTGGCGCCACCGGCACAGTGGGTGCCGGTGCCCTTCTCGAATGTCTTGACCATCCGGAAATCGGCGAGGTGCTCTGCATTGTCAGACGCCCGACGGGGCGATCGCACTCGAAGCTCCGAGAGATCATTCATGGCGACTTCCTGGACTACGCGTCGATTGCCGCTGACTTGCGAGACATTGACGGCTGCTTCTGGGCAGTCGGAACGCGCAGTTCCGGCCTTAGTGAGCAAGACTATATCCGGGTGGAGCATGACTACGTGGTCGCCGCCGCCCGAGCCTTGCACAAGCAAAACCCGCAATGCTGCTTCGTCTTCGGGTCCGGCACAGGCGCCGACGAAACCGAAAATTCCCGACAGCTCTGGGCGCGCGTCAAAGGGCGGGCCGAAAACGCCGTTCTGGGTATGGGGTTCAAGCAGGCGTTGATCTTTCGCCCGGGCACGATCGCCCCGCGGCGGGGCATCAAACACAACGTTCCAATGTATGGCCTGGCGGCCAGGCTGGCCCCGCTCATGCGCCCGTTCGGGATGGCAACGTCGACGGAAGAGATTGGGCGCGCGTTCATCGCTGCGGTTCTGGGAAAGGGTGCAGAACACCCCGAAAAGGTCCGGCTCGGCTCTGCCGAAATCAACACCCTGGCCAAACTGGCATGACAAGACGCGATCTGGAATCGCAAAGGAAAAGAAGATGAACAGAAAGACCATTCTCATCACCGGATGCAGCTCCGGTTTTGGCAAGCAGACCGCGAAGCTGTTTCAATCCAAAGGGTGGAATGTCATCGCAACGATGCGCTCTCCCGAAAAGGAAACCGAACTTGCCGGGTTGGAAAACACGCTTCTCTGTCGGCTTGACGTGACCGATCCGCAGAGCATCAGGGAGGTTGTCGACAGGAGCCTTGATGCCTTTGGGCGAATTGACGTCCTGGTCAATAACGCGGGGATATCCGGTGTTGGAGTTTTCGAGCAATGGGACGAGAACAGGATCCACGGCCTGTTTGACACCAACGTTTTTGGCATGATGCGCGTGACAAAAACGGTCCTTCCCGTCATGCGGCGGCAGGGCGAAGGGACGATCATCAATATCTCGTCGGTCTCGGCCTTGATCGGTATCCCGTTTTCTTCGGTCTACAGCGCCGCGAAATTCGCCGTGGAGGGCCTGACCGAGGCTCTGGCGCTTGAATATGCGCCGTTCAACATCTCTGTGAAGGCCATTGCGCCCGGATCCTACGAGACGAACCTCTACACGTCGATGGACGAAGGGATACTGGCAAACGGTGACGACCAGATCAGGGCCTATTCGGCCAAACTCGTTACGAAAATGAACGATGCCGTGGCCCGGATGGCTCAACAGGGTGACGAGACGTCCGACCCGCGCGAGGTGGCCGAAAAGGTCTATGAATGTGCGACCGAAGAGACGCCCATCCACAATGTTTCCGGCCGTGATGCAGAATCGTTGCTGCAGATGAAGAAGA
Organism: uncultured Tropicimonas sp.; assembly: GCA_947495685.1. Taxonomy (GTDB): domain Bacteria; phylum Pseudomonadota; class Alphaproteobacteria; order Rhodobacterales; family Rhodobacteraceae; genus Tropicimonas. Next base: position 1,858 of record CANLZY010000073.1, on the reverse strand, counting down.
CGCTGCCGGAACAGGAGATGTCCCAATTCATCTCGGACCTGTTGGTGCCGAAAGACGCCTGACAGCATCAGGTCGCGTGGCTGCCTGTGTCCGCCAACGGATGGAATACATGCGCAAAAGACAAGCCAACGACGATTCCCTGGCAGCCAGAATTGACGCATTCCCCTCAAGGAAGGATACCCCCATGCCCCTCACTCCAACGCGTCGGGAACTCCTGGCAGCAGGTCTTGCCGTTCCTGCTGCATTCGCATTGAAGCCCGGGGCAGCGCGAGCCCAGCTTTCCGCCCCGGCAGCGGACCCTGAAGGAAGCACGCTTCATCTGGTCGATCCGCAGTATCGCGATATGGCGCGGTCACTTCCCGCCATGCCGATAACGGCGGAAACCTTGCCTGACATCAGAGCCGCAAACGACGCCTTCGTGATCCCGGGTTCTGACGATCCGGTCTTCGAGACCTTCGAGTCGCCCGACAGCCCGGCGCGCTTTTTCCTCTACCGCCCGGAAACGCTGCGGGCGGTTCCGGCGCCTGCCATCGTCTATATTCACGGCGGTGGCTACGTCATGGGCAGCGCCGCTTCCTACCACGCCTATTGCCACGACCTGGCGCAGAAATCAGGTGCCGTAGTCGCCAATGTCGACTACCGGCTGGCACCGGAGGTCCCGTTTCCCGGACCTGTCGAGGATTGCCATGACGTCTTGGCCTTTGTGTATCGAAATGCACCAAGGTTGGGCGTTGACCCTGACCGGATCAGCATCATGGGGGCCAGTGCTGGCGGTGGCCTGACAGCGGCACTGGCGCTGCTGGCACGTGATCGCGGCGACGTGCCGGTAAGAGCGCAGTTCCCGATCTATCCGATGTTGGACTACCGCACCGGGACTGAGGCCGCGCCGGTCAACAACCTGACCACCGGCGAGTTTGCCTGGGGCCGGGCCGCCAACCGTTTCGGCTGGGATGCCCTGCGGGACGACTATGGTCTCGATGACGATCGGATTGGCCAGTTTTCCCCCAGCCACGCGGCAACGCTGGCCGGTTTGCCACCGACCTTCATGATCACCGGAGCGCTGGACTTGTTCATGGAAGAAAACGCGCGTTTTGCGCTCCGCCTGTCCCGCGATGGCGTCCCTGTCGACTTTGCCATCTATCCCGGCGCAATCCACGGCTTCGACATCGTCCCTGGCACAACTCTGACAAACAGGTTCAACGCCGACCTGACGCGGGCATTCGACCGATTGCTGTAAGCGGAGAACTCCAACTCGGCCTCGTTGCCGCCATTCGCGACGAACCCTCCCAAGGTCAGGTCTGGGCCGTTCAGGACGATCCGGCGATTGCAGCGTCAGGCCAACGCCCGACTGCGATGAAGGTTCAGGAAGGGCAGGTGACACGCTTCGAGCCAAAACTTCTTCGAAAAAGAGATGTGTTGAGATGTCGGCGCATATTGGGCTCGCCCTTTCCCCGGCCTACCCTCCACTTTGACCGTGCCAATTGGTTAATCGGCATCCTCCAGGATCGCATCAGATATCTTCTGATGGCCGTGAACGCCTCGGAAGACCCGACCCGGACTGTGGGAGATCTTCATGGCCGAGGAAAAAGTGCGGCTCGACCCGAAAGCTCGCGCATTCCCCGGAGATCGTGTGCCCAAGTAGGCAAACGATCGGAACCAGCGCCGTCTTTGTCCCGTTTCGGCGTTGTTGCAGAATTCGATCTGTAGAGGAGTCTCTTTGCGAATCCATGCCGTTAGACGCTCTGCATGAGCAAACCACCTGCCGCCCGCTACCGCACGAAGAACGGGTCCAGCTATCGAGCCACTGAGGCGCCATTGGTTCGAGCCCACTGGCGAGGGCGTCACTCAAGAAGCGCGG
>CANLZY010000072.1 GCA_947495685.1 uncultured Tropicimonas sp. | reverse complement strand
TTCATAGGAATCTCCTCGATCATCCTGCCGAGAAAATTCTACTTCCGCATCCCCTCACTTTCGGGGGTGATTACCCTTTGGCTGTCTCTTTCGTGCCACTTTTTAATCGCATCCGATATCTTTAGGCTGCTCTTCTCCCTTTCAAGCTTTCGAAGTTCTTGTTCTGACTTATACCGCCGCAGTTCCATTAACTCCTGTTCAACCTCCGACAGGGGGCCTGCTGGTCGTTCAGCGAGTTGAGCCAAGGCCAGTCGATGGCGGGCTTCTTCCACTGTCATTGCGAAGAAGCCTTCCCCTTGAGCATTGCGTACGCGGCGAAGGCTATCCTGCACGACCCAGTTCAAGTCGTCTCTCACTTTACCATCCACAAAAAGCTTGGAAGTCGCGTTGGAGTATAGCGCGGTCCTCGAGTCTTCCGGCGGTTCGCCGGTTTCTCGTAGATGTTGAAGGATCTCGCCGCGCTCCCTTGCACTCAGGGCATCAAGCTCACGAAGCTCCGCGTTGTGTCTAAATGCAAGCGACTTTGCTTCCATTTCGATGTCGTAAGGTGTGGGACCAGAGAGGCGGATCAGCCATTCGCACCGACCCGCATAGAAAGGCCGATACGCACTAGGGATACGCCGCCTATAGTAGGGACGGCCATTTCGTATCCTTAGGTAGTTTCCTTGGCGGGGAGCAAACGGCATTCCAGCGCTCCTGTTGGAACGTTGTTGGACTCGCGTTGGTCCAATCTGGTACTGATTTTTAGCTTTCTGATAATTAGGAAACCGAAAAAATCCAATGAAATCAAGGTTAGTATAGATGACACGCCCTTTGTCAGCCAAACTAACCGGATAGTTCCTAACGTGGGTTCGAATCCCGAACCAACCGGGTCAGTGCGACCCGGAGAAATTGGCCCCGGCATGAGCGGGCCCGGCGTTCTGTCCCTTAGGGACGCAGCTCAGGATCAAGGCAATCAGGATGACCATCCGACGAATGCTTCTCCTGAAGGTTCGAACGCCCGTACCGAAGAACCTGCATCGGTCACTACGGGTGATCGCTCGTCGGATGGTGGCCACAACAAAAAACCCTCCATGCCCAACAAACACCGGCCACTTGGACGGCCCAAAACCAAAGGTAGTTTCAAATGAACTTCATCAACCCAGAGAAGATCGCAATCGCAGCCAAGCTCAATCAGGCACATTTCGGGTTTCCGCGCGCGGGCACGCTGAAGCAGGCGTTTCAAAGGTGCGTGGAAGAACGCTATATGTGCCAAGAAATCAGTGGCATGGAAGCGCGCGGCTTGGTCGTAACCGGAGAGTCTCGCGTTGGCAAATCACGCGAGTTGAAGAAACTGATCAGCGACTTCAATGAGAGCAAAACGCCTATGCCAGATGGCCGACCGGCAAAAATCGTGAGTTGTCTTCTTTCTGGGCGTGTGACTTTCAAAGACCTTGGCGTCAAGACACTTAAAGCGCTTGGTTACGAGCCCCAAAGAACCCGGACACAAGAGTACATCTGGGAACGGGTTCTTGACCAAGCTCAGGGTCAGGGCGTCATTGGCATTCACTATGATGAATGCCAACACGTTTTCATCGAAGGCGCAAAGACGAACAGGATCTTCCTGGACAGCTTCAAATCCATGATGAAGGAGCCGCGCTGGCCGCTGATGATGATCCTGTCCGGCGTGCCGTCTTTGTCAAAACACGTTCGTTCCTACGAGCAGCTCGACAAGCTGGTCGACCCGGTTCATTTCAGCGAGATCAAACTCAAACGCGATGAAGACTTGCTCGTCGCTCTTTTGTTCGCTTACGCCGATAGGGTCGACATCGACATTGAGGGGCTTGTTACGCGAGATTTCCTAGCACGTCTCGATCATGCTTGCGCCAATAGGTGGGGGCTCGTGATCGAGCTTCTGATCGACACCCTGATTGCGGCAAAACTGAAGGGAAAGAGCTGCCTGACGAACGACGATTTCGCGGAGCAGTTCACCCTTCGATCTGGTATTCCCGCAAGCTACTCGCCATTCGTCGTTGCGGATTTCGAGAAGGCATTCGATCCACGGGTGTTGTTTGATCTTTCTGAGTAGCCGAGCCGCTTTCAACCGAACGGCCAATTGAAAGCAGACCCGCCATTTCGTGGCGGGTTTTTTCGCGGATCGCCGCATGCACGCTTATGCTTCCGTGATGCATGCTTATGATGACATGACTTTTCGGGTGGACCGCAATGCCCTGTTAATAAACATTTTTTCAGGCTAAAGTTTCTAACTAACACGTAATTCGTGCACGCTTATGCCCAATTGGCAATGACAGAGCGGGTTCTGGCTCCGCGATGAACCGTCGTGGGCTTGGCGGATCAGGGCGTTTTCACATAGAGCCTTGCGGAGTGCGACGCCTAGGGTTGCCCGCGCCCCGGCACATCGGTCCCAATGCGCGCGATGTTTTTGGACAGGTGGCAGGCGATCAGAAGGCCTCGGCCCGTTGCCTGGATCATCTGCGGCAAGAGCATCCATTCCAACGTCCAAGCAGCACCGGAGCGTTCCAGCTCATGCACCAGCGACTGGTGAACCCCTGACAGCAGGGTCGCGTTGAACCGCGCGAGGGCCACGAGTGTTTCGGCGGCAATCGGGTTCTGCTTGTGCGGCATGGCAGAGGAGCCGCCACCGGTGGTCAACGCCACCGCATCGACCCCTTGCTGCGCCATCAATGCGATGTCCTGCCCCATCTTGCCAAAGGTGCCAGACACAAGCGACAGCCAGCCCGCGAATTCCGCGATCGGGCTACGCATGGCGTGCCAGGCCCGATCCGGGTCTTCCAGACCAAGCTCGTCCGCAAGGGCGGACGAAATCGATGCGGCTGCCGCCCCAGATGCCGCCCGGTTTCCGGCTGCGCCGCCGAATTGCAACTGCAACAGGCGCGGCGAGAGTTCGGACAAGCGTTGGCGATGGTCTGCGATCGGCAAAAGCCATGTGTCGATGCGATCGCTTGCGTCGATCAGAACGGCGGCCTGCATCCGGGTCCACGCCATCAGGGGGGCTGCACCCGTATCCTCGTTCAACGTGGCAAGCGTGGCCCCGAGATCGCCCAGGCGCCGGTCCAACAGATCAACGACATCCTTGAGCGACAGAACCAGCGCTGTGTCGATCACGTCCTGCGAGGTCAGCCCGGTGTGGATGAGATCGCGCAGCTCGGGATCGGCGGCAGCCCGCAATTGCCTGACAAGGGCCGGGACGACAACCCCGTCGACGCCGGTGCCCATTTTCAACGCCTCAATGTCGACCGTCGCGACCTCGACTTGTGACGCGCCGCGCGCCGCCAGGTCCGGCTGTATTGCCCCGGCGCAACCGAGCGCCCGCAGGTAGGCGGCTTCGACTCGGAGCATATGGTGCAACTGCCGTTCCGGCGACAGCACCCCGGCCAGTTCGTCATCCGCAAAAAGGCCACCAAGCCAAGGGTGGTGAAAGACGTCGGTTCCCATTGCGTTCGATCCTGACAGAGGATGCCCGGACGGGCAATTCCGGGCGGTGACCTGCTACGAAGAGGGCCGCAGCCCGAGAATTTCCCGCGCCTGCGACGGGGTGGCCACCGGGCGTTCGTATTTCTCACACAAGGCGGCTGCGCGGGCGATCAGGGCGGCATTTGAGGGGGCAAGGGTGTCACGGTCCAGGCGTACGTTGTCCTCCAGGCCGGCACGAGTGTGCCCGCCGGCAGCAATGGCCCACTCGTTCACCGTGATCTGCCCCGGGCCGACGCCCGCAGCACACCATTCGCCACCCGGCGCGCGGGTCTTCATCGTATGGACGTAGAAATCGAACACTTCCTTGTCCACCGGCATGGCGTTCTTCACCCCCATGACAAATTGCACGTAGAGCTTTCCGTACAGGGTCCCTGCCCCGTGCAACCGGATCGCGTGCAGGATGTGGCTCAGGTCGAATGCCTCGATTTCCGGCGTGACCTGATAGGTCTGCATCTCGCTCGACAACCAGGCCACAAGATCGGGCGGGTTCTCGTAGACACGGGTGGGGAAGTTGTTGGAACCCACCGAGAGCGAGGCCATGTCGGGGCGCAGGGACAGCATGCCACCGCGAGTCTTTCCGGCGCCGGACCGACCTCCGGTGGAAAACTGCACGATCACGCCCGGACAATGTGTCTCCAGGCCTTCTTTCAGCAGCGCGAATTTCTCCGGGTCGCTCGACGGTGTCTCGTCATCGTTGCGGACATGGGCGTGGATGATCGCGGCCCCTGCCTCGACGGCAGCATGACTGCTTTCGATCTGCTCGGAGACAGAGATCGGCACGGCGGGGTTCGCCGACTTGGTGGGGACCGAGCCGGTGATGGCACAACACAGAATACAGGGCTTCGTCACGACATTCTTTCATTTGCTGCAGAGCCGTCCGGCGGACGTGTCGGACGGGTGCAGTTCTAGGGACGGTGCGGGTCAGATGTCAAAGAAAACAGTCTCGTCTTCGCCCTGGATGCGGATATCGAAACGATAGACAACCTTGCCGTCCAATTCGTTCCGTTTGGCGATCAGCGTTTGGCGGCGCCGATCCCACTCGATCAGGTCGATCACCGGATCGGTGGCGTTGGCGTCGGCCTCGTCGTCGAAATAGATCCGGGTGTTCAGCCCGATGTTCATTCCGCGCGCCACGACCCAGAGGTTGATGTGAGGTGCCATCATGCGACCGTTGCGGCCCATGACGGCCCCCGGCTTCACCGTGTCGAAGCCCCATTCGCCGGTGCCGAAATCGGTGATCACCCGTCCCCAGCCGCGAAACCCGTCTTCGACCTGACCGGCGTGTTCCGGATGGGCATAGACGCCCGCCGAATTGGCCTGCCATGCCTCCAGCAGGACGTCCTTGATCGGCGAACCGGTGCCATCGATCACGATGCCTTCGACCCGGATGCGTTCGCCCTTGGCGTTCGGGCCAGCGATGTCCCAGCCGAGTTCCTGCTTGTAAATGTCGAACCCCGCCGCGCCGGGGGCAAGACCGATATGGACATAGGGCCCAGCGGTCTGAGAAGGCGTTTCCTTGAGGTAATCCAGCTTCTGAACCATGATCAGTTCCCCTCCAGACGGTTTTCGAACAGCGTGGAGCGGCGACCGCGCAGCACGATGTCGAACTTGTAGGCCATGGAGTCGAGCGGGATCGTCGCGTTCATGTCCAGCGCCGCAATCAACTGTCCGCGCGCTGCCTGATCGGGAACCGTGTTGAGGATCGGGCATTTGGGGATCAACGGATCACCTTCGAAGTAGCACTGTGTGATCAGGCGCTGCGAGAAGGACGTGCCAAAGATCGACAGGTGAATATGCGCCGGACGCCAGTTGTTCACCCAGTTGCGCCAGGGATAGGCACCCGGTTTGACGGTTCTGAAAAAATAGTAGCCGTCTTCGTCGGTCAGCATCCGTCCACAGCCGCCAAAGTTCGGATCGATCGGGGCAAGATAGGTGTCTTTCTTGTGCCGGTAGCGACCGCCGGCGTTGGCCTGCCACGCCTCGACCAACGTGTTGGGAACTGGACGGCCGTTTTCGTCCAGAACCCGCCCGTGCACGATGATCCGCTCGCCGATGGCGCTCTCGCCGGGCTGGGCGTAGTTGTGGATCATGTCGTTGTCGATCGGATCGATATCGCCGTGCCCGAAGGTCGGGCCGGTGATCTCGCTGGCCGATTGCTCCAGGCTCAGCAACGCGTATTGCGGCGAGCGGGTGACGGACGTCTTGTAGTCGGGCGTCAGCGCGGGCGGATGCCGGTCGCGATCCCGCTGGTAGAATTCGCCGGGGGTGGTCATGTCGGCTGTCTCCTCCTCCTGCCGGGAAAACCCGGGTCAGTCTTTTTCCATGTCGTCAAAGGTCTGCTTGGCCAGCTTGATCGCGTGATTGGCCCGAGGCACGCCACAATAGATCGCAACGTGCTGAAAGGCTTCAAGTACGTCCTGTTTGCTGGCACCGGTGCGTGCCGTGGCCCTAATGTGCATCGGGATTTCCTCGAAATTTCCCATGGCCGCCAGAAGCGCCAACGTCAGCATCGACCGTTCGCGCAGCGAGATCCCGTCGCCAGCCCAGACAGTTCCCCACGCACCCTCGGTTATGAGTTCCTGAAAAGGCGTATCGAACCCGTTGCGATTGGCCTCGGCGCGGTCGACATGGGCGTCGCCCAGCACCTGTCGGCGAACGGACATCCCGGCATCGAACTTGTCAGACATGTCCAGTCTCCTTGAAGCCTTGCGGATTGGGGTTCGGGGGGCAGATCACGATCCCTGGCATCAGTATGGCAACCCGACATAGTTCTGGGCAAAGACCTTCTGTGCGGCCTCGCTGGAGCGCAGAAACTCGATTTCGGCACGCTGCATCTTCAGGTCGAACTCCGATTGATCCGGATAGCGATGCAACAGGTTTGTCGTGGACCAACTGAAACGTTCGGCCTTCCAGATTCGCGCCAGCGCCCTTTCCGAATACCGGTCGATTCCCTCGCTGTCGCCGTCCTCGTAGAACTGCACCAACCCGTGGTACAGGTAATGGATGTCAGAGGCCGCCGTGTTCAGCCCCTTGGCCCCGGTCGGCGGCACGATATGGGCCGCGTCGCCGCACAGGAACAGCCTGCCCCACCGCATCGGTTCGGTCACGAAGCTGCGCAGTGGCGCGATGGATTTCTCGACGGACGGGCCGGTGATCAGGGCCTCCGCATGGCGCACCGGGATGCGTCGTTTCAACTCCTCCCAGAAATTGTCGTCGCTCCAGTCGTCCGGGCTGTCAGACAGCGAACACTGGATGTAATATCGGCTAAGGTTGGCGTTCCGCATCGAGCACAGCGCAAAGCCCCGCTCCGACCAGGAATAGATCAGCTCGTCATTGACCGGGGGCGTCTCGGACAGGATGCCCAGCCAACCAAAGGGATAGACCTTTTCGTATTCCCGGCGCACGGTCAGCGGGATCGTCTGTCGGCTGATGCCATGGAACCCGTCACACCCGGCGACAAAATCGCACTCGATCCTTGCCGACGTGCCGCCCACATCGTAGGTGACATGCGGCGTGTCGGTTTCGGCATCGTTGATGACGACGTTCTCGACGTTGAAGACGATCTGCCCCCCCTCGGCCTCGCGGGCGTCGTACAGGTCGCGAGTCAGCTCCGTCTGACCATAGACGACCACATCCTTCTGAGTGTGTTCGCGGAAATTGATTCCGAATTCCTCGTTGCCATAGGCGATGATCGTGCCTTCGTGGGCAAAGCTCTCGGCATCCATCCGCGCGCTGACGCCGGCCTCGCGCATCAGATCGACAAACCCGACCTCCAAAATCCCGGCCCTGATACGGCCCAGCACATAGTCGCGCGTCTTGCGCTCCAGAACGACGGTGTCGATCCCCTTGCGGTGCAGAAGCTGCGCCAGAAGCAGCCCGGACGGCCCACCGCCGATGATGCAAACCTGTGTACGCAAATCAGTGTCTCCCGTGTCGCTCAGGAACAGGATGTATTCTTGCCAACAGCAAGTAAAATGACTTATTGGCAGGGTAAGTTGCCAAATTCGGAAATAAACGGATGATCGACCGCCGCATCAAGTTCCGTCACATCCAGTGCTTTGTCGAAATTGTGCGACAGAAAAGCATGAAGCGGGCTGCGGAACGGCTGTTCCTGACCCAACCGGCGATCTCGAAGACCCTCAAGGAATTGGAAGAGATACTCGGCGCATCGCTGCTGGTGCGAAACCGTGCGGGCGTATCCCTGACTCGTCAGGGCGAGGTGTTCCTTCATTTTGCGGAAATGTCGGTTGCCGCGCTGCAACAGGGGTTGGATGGGGTCGACAAGATCGGTCGTGGTGGAAAGGTCAGCCTGGCCGTCGGCGCCCTGCCCAGTGTCGCGGCGCGCCTGATGCCCGAAGTTGCGCATGATTTCAGCGAACTTGCCCCCGAAGTCACTTTGCAGATCACCGACGGGCCGCATGGGTACCTGATCGACCTGCTGCGGCGCGGGAGTCTGGATCTGGTGATCGGTCGGCTTGGTCAGCCCGAAACCATGCAGGGGGTCTCTTTCACCCAGCTTTACAACGAATACGTCGAATTCGTTGTTCGCAAGGATCACCCGCTGCTAGCCGATCCCGACATGCGGCGGATCGGTGAATGGACAGTGATCTTTCCGCCCGAGGCCTCGGCCATTCGCCCGCTGGTCGAACGGGTTCTGATCGCCCATGGCGTTGGCGACATCCCGCGGAAGATCGAAAGCGTCTCCGGCGCCTTCGGACGCAACCATGCTCGCACCTCGGACGCGATCTGGATCATCTCCGCCGGGGTTGTCGCCAATGAAATCGCGGATGGGTCGCTGGTCCGGTTGCCCTTCGAAAATTCGATCACGATGGGGCCGGTCGGCCTGATGACGCGGCCGGATGCCCAATCAACGCCCGCCGAGCAGGTCTTCAGGCTCGCCGTGAACGCGGTGGTCCTCAGGTTGGGACTTTAGCCGGGCCGCTCGTTCGTGTTCGACAGCCTGCCTCGCAGCTCCTGCATGGGCACCCTTCCGCGGGGCCGTTCATAGGGTACTACCGGTGGCAGATCCTGCCGCACACGTCCGCCATGCGTGACGAACACGACCGTCCGGGATCTGAGCACCGGTGCCCGCATTCTTGTGCACATCCCTCGAAACACCTTGATCCGGTGCTGCCATTTGCATTGCATGACATGGCATCGGGGAAAAGGAAGCGTATCGCATGTCTGAAACTACCATCCGAATGGCACAGGATGATCGGGATTTTGACGTTGCGCGTACACACTGTCGAGGATGGCTTGAGTGGCACTGGCAGAACTTCCCAGAGGACGGACCACGGGAAAACAACCCGTTGGGTCCTGAAGCGTTCCAATCCGTCATCAATGACCTGCCACGCCTCCATGCCAGCCCGCGTGGAGACATCCTCCTGGCGGCGGTAGATGGTCGACCCACCGGGTGTGTGTTGTATCACGAGTCGAATCCGGATGTTGCCGAGATCAAACGCTTGTTCGTCAACAAAGCCGGTCGACGCCATGGCCCCGGACGACTGCTTCTGGAAGAGATGTTCGAGCAGATGATTTCCGATGGATACCGCAAGGTCGTGTTTTCGTCAGCGAGGTTCCTGACCCATTCGAGACACCTTTATGAAGCCGTCGGCTTTCGCGATACCCCACACCCTGAAGGGTTTACCGATCACTTTCACAGTTTTATCTACTTCATGGAACGGCCGCTCTTCAAGGAAGCCTGAGGGTTCGACTTTTGTGTCGTCACGGTTTCACCCTGATGCACCGCGAACTATGGGCGCACCCCGGCAATCTGGTGAGGATAAGCTGCAACCTGACATTCGCGGCCATTTGCAACTTGTTCTGGGCTCTACTGCATAGATCCGATCTCGGATTCACCTTATGAATCCAATGTGATTGCTTGAGTGCACGAGCAACTGCCCCCCAACGAAGTTAGAGACCCTAAACTGATGGCCAGACAATGACGGCTTAAAGCGGCGAGGATCGATCTGGTTCGATCCCGAGATGGCCTGGACGCCGCCACCGACAGGCAAACGCGGTCGATGGATGCAGCTCAGTGACGCTGCGATCAAAGCCTGCCTGACGCTGATGGTCTTGTTCGGCGTGCCTCTTCGTCAAATCGAGCCATGCGAACGCCACTGGTCCGAGTGACCATGGCGAGGTGGCTTTGTTGGGAGCTTGCAGAAGTTGGTCCGGTTGGACTGGGCGGTGCCGGATTACAGCCCCCAATGCCGCCGCCAGAGGATAGTGAACGTGAGCCTGCCTGATCGCGTCTCAAGGGACCCGTTGAACCTGTTTGTCCCTTTCGGGCAATGGACAGCACCGGCCTCAAGGCCGAGGGAGAAGGCGAATGGAACGCCAGCAAGCACGGCGGTCCCAAGCGCCGCAATTGCGTAGGGTTCACATTGGAGTTGATGAAAAAACACTTGATGTCCGGATGATCGAAGTTATCGGCCGCAAGGTCGGGGATGCTCCCATGCTGCCCGAACTCCTGAACCAGATCCCGTCCGTTCAGGACATCGGAAGCGCCCTCGCTGATGGGGCGTAAGACACCCGAAATTCCCCGAGGCGATTGCCCGATACGAAGCGGTCAGTGCACAGCGATTCCTTGACCGCACTCTGTGGCGATGCTCGAGTGGATACCACCGTCGAAGCCGCGTCGAGATTTGAGCCGGATCAGCAAACGATCAGGTGGAGCGTTTGCCCAACAGAAGGATGCACTGTGTCAAGCTTCTGAGGCAGAGCCTCATGGCAAGGGACTTCGAAAGGCAGGTTGCAGAGATCCACATCCGCGTCGCCGTGCTCAACCGGCACACCGTTCTTGGAACTCCCCACACTGAGCCCTAGTGTTCCCCACCTTACGAAGGATTCCCATTGTTTGTCAGGCGTGTCACTTGTGGGTCATGAGACGCGATGACAT
>CANLZY010000071.1 GCA_947495685.1 uncultured Tropicimonas sp. | reverse complement strand
GAAACCATCGTCCCGATGGACCAACGACCAACCATGCACTAACTTTCAGATTGGACCACTCAAGTGGGGCCGCTCAACCCCGTCCCGCCGATCAGCGTGTCATCGCCTGCGCCGCCCAACAGCATGTTGAAGGAGAAATACTTCTCGTCTTCCTCTCCCTCCCCTGTCGCATCCGGGCTGATCAGCGTGTCGTTGCCGTCCATGCCCTCGAGAGTGACAAAACCGTTTGCGAATCCGCTCGCATCGATGATGTTGTCGTTTGCGCCACCGATCAGATGCGCGCGTTCAATGCTCTGCAGGCTATCGCGGCCATTCCCGGTCAACTGGGTTGGCGTGATCGTGAAATCGAAATCCCCCGCTTCCCGAACAAGGTCGATGCCCTTGCCACCTTGCAGCATGTCGTTCCCGCCGCCGCCAGTGAAAGTGTCGTTGCCAATGCCTCCGTCAAACACATCGTCCGACGAGGTTCCGACGAACACATCGTTGTTGTCGATCCCGTTGATCGTGATTGTGACCTTGGCGGCCGCGTCGCCGTTCACCTCGTAGGTGAAGCTGTCGATCCCTGTCGATCCGAGGGGAAGATACTCGAACCGACCGTTCGGGTCGTAGTCGAATGTCCCGTCCGACCCGAGCTCAAGCAACGCGCCACTGGCCAAAACAATCGGAACGCCGACACTGGTCGCGACGCCATTCACCCGGCTCACCCGCAGGGGCGTATCGACATCCGTGTCTGGCCCGGACCCGTTGTCGTCAAAGACGTTCGAACCGGACAGGGCCGTGACCTCGTCCATGGCGAAGGCATCGTCCTGGGCAACGGCGGCATTGTAAATCGCCACATTGCCCAGCTCGATCACGCCGTCGATGGTTCCGTCTGCGGCATCGATAACAGCCAGATCGGCGGCGGCGATCAGATAGGCCTCGCCTTGGCTACCGCCGCCATAGAGGGTTGGAGCCCCGATGATCAGGTCGTCCTTGCCGTCGCCATCCACATCGCCCGCCGAGGCGACGGAACGCCCCGCCAAGTCACCCGCCTCGGCGCCGATGAACCGGTAGGAGCCAGTGTGGCCGTTGGCATTGTCCAGATCGATCACGCCGTCGGTGGCTCCGTCCGCGGCGTCCGCGGCGGCCAGATCCACGGCAGTTATCAGGTAGGCCTCGCCAGAGTCGATGCCGCCGCCGTCGGCCCAGACGGCCCCGATGCTCAGGTCGTCCTTGCCGTCGCCATCCACGTCGCCTGCCGAGGCGACGGAACTCCCCGCCTCGTCATCCCACGCCCTGCCGATGAACCGGTAGGAGCCGGTGTGGCCATTGACATTGTCCAGATCGATCATCCCATCGGTGTTCCCGTCAGCGGCATCGGCAGTGGCCAGATCGGCGGCGGAGATTAGATAGGCCTTGCCGGACCTGCTGCCACCGCTAAAGGGGAATGGAGCCCCGATAATCAGGTCGTCCTTGCCGTCGCCATCCACATCGCCTGCCGAGGCGACGGAATGCCCCGCCAAGTCACCCGCCTCGGCGCCGATGAACCGGTAGGAGCCGGTGTGGCCATTGACATTGTCCAGATCGATCACCCCTTCGGTGGTCCCGTCAGGGGCATCCGCGGCGGCCAGATCGGCGGCGAGGACAAGATAGGCCTCGCCTGGGCTTCCGCCGCCATAGAGGACCGGAGCCCCGATGATCAGGTCGTGCTTGCCGTCGCCATCCACGTCGCCCGCCGAGGCGACGGAATGCCCCGCGAAGTCAAAGGGCCTGGCACCAATGAATTGGTAGGAGCCGGTGTGGCCCTTGACGTTGTCCAGATCTATCACGCCGTCGGTGGTCCCGTCCGCGGCGTCTGCGGCGGCCAGATCGGCGGCGAGGACAAGATGGGCCTCGCCGGAATGGCTGCCGATGCCATCGGCCTTGTTGGCGCCGATGATCAGATCGTCCGCGCCATCGCCATCCACGTCGCCGGCCGAGGCGACGGAACTCCCCGCCTCGTCACCCCGCTCCCCGCCGATGAACCGGTAGGAGCCGGTGTGGCCATGGACAATGTCCAGATCGATCACCCCGTCGGTGGCTCCGTCTGCGGCGTCAGCGGCGGCCATATCGGCGGCGCTGACAAGATAGGCTTCACCAGCGCGCCAGCCGCCGCCATCAGCCCCATAAGCCCCGATGATGAGATCAGCCTTGCCGTCGTCATCCACGTCGCCTGCCGAGGCGACGGAACACCCTGCATAGTCATGGATCTCGGTTCCAATGAACTGGTAAGAGCCGGTGTGACCATTGACGTTGTCCAGGTTGATCACCTCGTCCATGGTTCCGTCTGCGGCATCGGCAGCGACCAGATCGGCGGCGAGGACAAGATAGGCCTCGCCGGAACCGCGGTGGCCGCCATCGGCCAGATAGGCCCCGATGATCAGGTCGTCCTTGCCGTCGCCATCCACGTCGCCTGCCGAGGCGACGGAATGCCCCGCCTCGTCATCCGCCTCGATACCGATAAACCGATATGCCATGTCGTCTCCTCCTCAGATTTGATCGGAACCGGACCGGGCAACGCCGCGCGCTGCGAATGCCGCCCGCATCCGCCGCTGCGAAGCTCCAGGTCCGGTCCTGGCAAGGAACGGTGCGCCTTTTGGGGTGAACACCCCGAAGAAGGGCATCGGCGTTGATCCGCGAAGCCTCCGCAAAAGCGGCCGCACCCGCGTCAAGGCGTTGAGAGGCAGGCCACAGCCTCTGCCGTCCCGCCCATTGGAGCGCCACGCCGTTTGCAAGCCACCATCGGGCAACCATGTAGCTGAAAGACCTCTTTGGATGCCGATGGCATGATTGCCGTCGGAAAAAGCCATGAGTTGAACGTCTTCACGTGTCTGGTTCATCCAGCGCCCACCTTGGCTGCTCGTCAAAGCGCAACCGAAAGACTGCCGGAAAACCTAGCACAGCTCCTGCGCACGGTCGTTGACTCGCATCAGTTTCGAGTTGAAATGATCTTCCGGAACTGGTGCAATACCCGAGATCTGGTCGCTGGATGCCTGTCGGCCCGATCAAAGCACACCCGACGTCTTCCGACCTGGCAACTGCTGTGGTTCGGCGCGGATGTACCGGATCGTGAGATCAACCAATGCCATTTTATGTTCAAGCCGCCTTGGGGGAAGTCCTGAGCGAGCCGGGCTTCCCTACTAATCCTGCCATATCCGCGACACCGGATCCGGAATTGGCGGATGTAGCGGAAATCGCAGGTCCCACGGCCCGCAGAAGTTACACGCCCAAGGCAACCCGCCGTCGATGTATCTGATGCCGCTGCGCGTGCGGGTGGCCCGGGACGGACAATCCAGCCCAGTCCTTGACGCAGCACAAGGCGCCCGGGACGAATATGCTTCAAGAAGGCGATTGGCGATGCGCGACTCAGAAAAGGAACCTTGAGATGGGAAGCGGCACACAGACTGGATTTGTATTGAAAGGCGTCTCTGCGGAAGACCGGTTTGGAAGCTCTGTCTCCGGTGCGGGAGATGTGAATGACGATGGAATCGAAGACTTGATCATCGGAGCCCGTTACGCTGATCCGAATGGGTCTGGAAGCGGGGAAAGCTACGTCATTTTCGGCCGAACTGACGGCTTTGCGGCATCGTTCGATCTTTCAAACCTCGATGGTACAGACGGGTTTGCGATTCCGGGCTTGGATTCTAGCGATTATTCTGGGGTTGTTTCAGGCGCGGGGGATGTGAACGGAGATGGCATCGACGACCTGATTATCGGAGCACCTTACGCAGACCCGAACGGGACTGAAAGCGGGGAAAGCTACGTCATTTTCGGCCGATCTGACGGCTTTGCGGCATCATTCGATCTTTCAAACCTCGATGGTACAGACGGGTTCGTCGTCCCGGGCCTGAATCCAGGCGACTTGAACGGAAGGTCCGTTTCGGGTGCGGGCGATGTGAATGGCGACGGTATCGAAGACATGATCATCGGAGCGCCTGACGCCTATCCGAATTACTACGGATTGGGAGAAAACTACGTCGTTTTCGGCCGGTCTGACGGCTTTGCGGCATCACTGGATCTTTCGGACCTCGATGGCACAGACGGGTTCGTCGTCCCGGGCAAAAATGCGAACGTCTTTGTCGGAGCGGCTTGCTCCGGCGCGGGCGATGTCAATGGCGACGGCATTGATGACATCATCATAGGTGCGGATGACAATGATCCGATCGGGTCTGCCAATGGGAAGAGTTTCGTCATTTTCGGCCGCTCCGACGGCTTTGCGGCATCGTTGGATCTGTCCCGTCTCGACGGCTCTGACGGGTTCACCATCGCGGGTATCGATCCAGGCGACTATTTGGGAGGTAAGGTCAGCGGAGCGGGCGATGTGAACGGCGACGGCATCGACGACCTGATCATCGGGGCGGCTGGCGCTGATCCGAACGGGTCCCGCAGTGGGGAGAGCTACGTCGTTTTCGGTCGGTCCGACGGCTTTGCGGCATCTCTGGACCTGTCCAGCCTCGATGGTTCAGATGGGTTCGTCATCCCGGGGAAGAACGAGGGCGACCTTTGCGGATCTGTTTCGGGCGCGGGCGACGTGAACGGCGACGGTATCGACGACATTATCATCGGGGCACACGGCGCTGGCCCGAATGGGCCAAAAAGCGGGGAGAGCTACGTCATTTTCGGCCGCTCCGACGGCTTTGCGGCATCGCTGGATCTGTCCGCCCTGAACGGCTCGGACGGGTTCGCCCTTGCGGGCATCGCGTCAGACGACTGGTCCGGATCTCCGGTCTCCGGTGCCGGAGATGTGGACGGTGATGGCGTCGACGACCTGATCATCGGGGCGTCCAACGCCAGTGCGAATGGTCCGCAATCTGGAGAGAGTTACGTCATATTCGGGGGAGGTGGGAATCTCACAATGCTCGACCGCATCTCCGGCTCCGTGGATGGCCGTATAGAACTGGCAGTGGTCGGTGCCCTTGTCGGGACGGATGGTCCCGATACGCTCGACGGGACGGGGAATATCGACAGTGTTTACGGATTGAAAGGAGCCGATACGATCCTCGGCTTCGCCGGCGATGATCGCTTGTTCGGACGCGATGGACCCGACCGGATCGGAGGTGGGGACGGGGCCGACGAGTTGTATGGTGGTCGCCGCGCGGACTATCTCACCGGTTGGACCGGGGACGATCGCTTGTTCGGCGACAAAGGGCCCGACACCCTGAGGGGCGGGTCAGGGGAAGACGTTCTGAAAGGTGGTCAGGGCAAGGATACGCTTTTTGGTGGCGACGGCGCCGACACGTTCAGGATCGAGGCCCGGGATGGCAAACGTGACCGGATTCGCGACTTCGAGGATGGCACCGACCTGATCGACCTTCGCGGATGGGACATCCGCTTTGCCGACCTGACGCTGATCGACGAGACGGCCGGCCAGGTCAGGATCGAGATCGAGGGTGAGGCCCTCGTCCTGAACGATGACGGCGACGGGCTGTTGATGGCCACTGATCTGACCAGCGATGACTTCCTGTTCTGAGCCGTGGCAAAGGCGTTGACGTTCTGGACGGTGGCGCGGGAACGGACCGAGCGGACTACTCAGATGCGACCCGCAAGGTCCGCTCCGACTTGCGCGACCGGGGGGACCAATTCCGGTGAAGCGGCAGGAGATTCGTACATTTCCATCGAGGACCTTTCTGGTTCATCGTTTGGGGACAATCTGTACGGCAACAATTGCTCGAACGCATTCAGGGGGGGAGGATGGGAACGACACACTGCACGGCTCAATCGGCCAGGACAGATTGCACGGCGGTGACGGCAACGACTGATTGAACGGCGGAAAGAATGCTGACGTGCTGGACTGCGGATTTGGCATGGACCGGGCAGACTACTCCGATGCCGCAACCAGGGTCCGAGCCAACCTGAACGACCCGACCGAAAATGCAGGGGAAGCCAAAGGAGATACCTACGTCTCCTTGGAAGGCCTGTCGGGCTCCTCCTTCAACCACAAGTTGACCGGTCTTGATGAAGACCGCGTCCGAATGCGGCAGCGCCATCGCAAAATGGTGCCGCCTGCAGTCAACACCGCCGATCCCCCCGAGCGTTTCTCCAAAATCTGCCCGGGCATGCCCCGGCGCAGGCGACAACGGCACAAGGACCTCGCGGGTCCGGCGCTGCGTCTCCTGCACGCAGTCGGTGACAATGGTTCTCCCGCCGGAGACGCCGTGTTCATCCCGAAGCCGGGCATGGATGCGTTTGGCGGTGTGCCGTTGCCTTTTGACACCCCGTTTGTCGTCTTCGAGTATCTGATCGACAATCGGAATGTAGGGATCAAGCTTCGGGCGGACAGGCAAAACAGTTCGACGATACCCTGGGAGCACGGAATGCAGCAGGATCTTTGCCACCGATTTGCGGTCGATCCCAAAAAGACGACCAGCGGCATTCTTGCTCATACCATCAACATGGCACGCTCGCCGGACACGGTTGAAAAAGCCCACAGACCACATCGCCCCACCCTCCGCTCATCCGCTTCAGGTGTCAGACTGCGGATTTCCACTCCGCGACGCTCAGATCATCAGACCCTTTCCGTGGGCATCCTGTCTCAGGGAGTTCCAGGTTGAACCAGAAACGCCTCAGCGGCGGAGCATTCTTGGCAATTCTATTCGAATCGGCGTCAATTTGAACTCAGACAAGAGGCAAAGCTTCAGCGGTTTTTAACGCAGGCCCGTCACGGCTTATCCCAGATGCATTCGGTCGATAGAAGGAGATTGCACCATGAAACTGGGAAGTCTAATCCGGACACTTGCCGCCCTTCTCTTCGGTTTTGGTCAGGCCGCGTCCGGTGCCGAGTTGGTCCTGGGCAGCGTCAACGACAATGTTCGCAAACATATTTCCCGGTTCACCCCTCTGGTCGAATACCTCGAAACGGAACTGGCAAACAGCGGTGTGACGCGGGTTCATATTTCGGTTTTGCCGTCCTCGAAAGCAATGGTGCAAGCGCTGTCGACGGGAGATGTCGATTTCTACTTCGACAGCCCTCTGGTTGCGGCAGCGGTGGCACAACAATCCGAAGCCGTGCCTGTACTGCGCCGATGGAAGCGGGGGGTCGCAACCTATCATTCCGTCATCGTGGCGCCCAATGACAGCGACATTGCCACTCTCGAAGACCTGAAAGGCCGTCGGATTGGCTTTCAGGACCGAGACTCGACTTCCGGGTTCCTGCTTCCGCTCGGCCTTGTTCTTAGTCGGAACATCGAGGCCGTGGAAATGTCCTGCCGAGAGGATGAGGCAATTTCGGGCAAAGTGTCATATGTTTTCACCGAGGACGACAAGAACACGGTTCTTTGGCTGTCGCGCGGCTGGATCGACGCAGCCGCCACGGATCCTCGTGGCTTCGAGCTGTTGAACGAAAGCTTTCCAGACCGCTTCAGGATCATCGCCCGGAGTATCGAGGTTCCTCGTCAGATCGTGGTTCAGAGAAAGGACCTCGCCCCTGACTTGGCGGCGCGCGTCATTGATGTACTAGTCTCAATGGAGGATCGGCCTGAAGGCGCAAAGGCCCTGAAAAAGTTTCACAAGACAACTCGTTTCGACCAGTTTCCAGACGGCGTTGAAGGCACCTTCACCCCGATCTACGACCTGCTAGAGGACCTTGAAAGCGCGGGAGTCCTCGGAGGTTAGGGAATATGATGAAACTTCTGAGGTGGGTGTTAGGTAGGTTCCGGATGGCCACCTCTGGTCTCGGACGCCGCCTGTCCACGGTCTTTGGCGCGTTGATCACCATGATCGTTGTCGCCGTGATCTTGCTCAATGTTCAATCCCAACTCCAAATGGTCGAGGAACGGTCAGAGCAACGCCAGTCCCACCTCCTCGATCTGGCGACGGAAGTCTCGCTGCCGTATCTCATCGAGGGGCGGAGTGCAGAGCTCGAAATCATTTATGAAGAACTCCGCAAGCAACCCGACGTCAACGACGTCTTTGTTGTCGATGCCGACGGGCTCGTCTTGGTCGAAAGCGGGCCGGAGAACGGCGCAGAATACCTTCAGATCTCCAATGACCCGCTGGTGGATGCGGTCAGTCGGAGCGGCGTGATTGAAAGGCAGGAACAAGAACATGTTCTCCTGATCGCCAAGCCGTTGCTGATCGGCCGGGTGAATTACGGAACGCTGCGGTTGGATTACAACAGGTTCAGCGATCGTTCCGAAATCGCCCGGCTCCGGACACGTAACCTTTTGGCTGGCCTCCTGTTCGTTGGCATTGGCGTGTTTACCAGCCGCATGGTTGCGGTGCGCCTGGTGCGACCGCTGAACCGGCTGACCGTTGCAACAGAACGGGCTGCAGATGGCGATCTGGAACAGACTATTTCGGTCGAGACCAACGACGAGTTCGAAAGTCTGGCAACGTCATTCAACACGATGCTCGGGGCGTTGCGGCGCTCAATCAAGGAAATCCACGAAATTGCCTACCGGGACAAGTTGACCGGTGTGCCCAACCGGGCCTGGTTCAGTCACGAACTGCAGCAGATCTCCGTCGACGCTGCGGGCACCAGCAACGAGTTTTCAATCCTGTTCTTGGATATCGACAACTTCAAGTCTGTTAACGACAGTCATGGCCACCACATTGGGGATTCGCTGCTCGTTCAGTTCACCGAACGACTCCGGCGGTGTGCTTTGGACATGGGCCTGAACGTGGTCGATGTCGGTCTAACCCGAAATACACACTCCTATCGTTTCAAGTCCGATGTCTTGATTGCTCGTCTTGGCGGAGACGAGTTCACTGTCATTGTACCGACGGCATTCTGTGGAGACCTCGTGGATGCTGTCATCAGTTGCATGAAGCCCGTGTTCCACGTGGAAAGTATGAACTTTCACACAACCACAAGCATCGGCGTCGCGATGTTCCCGAAGAATGCGACGACGACCGAAGGTCTGTTGAAATGCGCCGATGTTGCGATGTACCAAGCAAAACGTGCCGGGCGGAATACCTACGCCTTCTACGACAGCGACCTGCACCAGCAATCGTTGGATCGGCAGGTTCTTGAAGGCGAGATTCGCCAAGCTCTGAAGACAGATCAGTTCATCATATTCCTGCAACCGCAGTTCCTTGTCCAAACCAGGGAAATCACGGGCGCCGAAGCGCTCATTCGATGGAACCATCCGACGAAGGGCATTCTGACGCCCGATGTGTTCCTGCCACTCGTCGCCGGTATGGGACTGTTGCCAGAAATCGGTCGATTGGTGGTACGGAGGACACTGGCGGTCGCGCAAAGTGTCAGAGATTTCTATCCGACCCAACTGACCTTCGCCATGAATCTCTCAGTCGATGAACTTGCCGATGAAGCTCTGGTCGAGGAAATTCTGTGGTTGATCGAGGGCAGCGGTTTGCCACCTGGTTCGGTCGAAATCGAAATTACCGAGAACACGGCCATGACGGATGTCAGTGGGATCGAACGACAACTGGAGAGGTTGCACGCGGTCGGAGCAAGGTTGGCGATTGACGATTTTGGCGTCGGGTACTCGAACCTTGGCCGCCTCAAGGGGCTCGAATTCGAGATCCTCAAGCTGGATCGGAGTCTGTTGCAGGATGTGGGTGAGGACGAAGAAGCCGAGAACCTGATGGCTACAGTGCTCTCCATGGCAAAGGTCATGCATGCGGATGTGGTTGCTGAAGGCATTGAGACCGAAAGGCAGCTTGCCGTTCTTGCCAGGTACAACTGCAAGTTTTTTCAAGGGTATCTCGGCGCGCGCCCCATGTCAGAGGAGGCATTTTTAGACGGGCTGCAGGTTAATGTCCGAGGACGTGAGGTGATTTCATCGGCGCTGCCAATGTAATCGGGTGGCCATCGAGCAATC
Organism: uncultured Tropicimonas sp.; assembly: GCA_947495685.1. GTDB lineage: Bacteria > Pseudomonadota > Alphaproteobacteria > Rhodobacterales > Rhodobacteraceae > Tropicimonas. The sequence goes on along the minus strand of CANLZY010000071.1, from coordinate 658 downwards.
GTTTCTTTCATCAAGCGCAGGAAGTCCAGGCATTCGGTTATGATGATCGCGTTTGTGATCGTAACCTATATCTGAAAAGGTCTGTGCATCTTGGACGCCGTCTTCGCTGATTTTGAGGCAAGGAAACCATGATGTGCGGCAACAAGTGCAGTGACGATTTACAACGGGATGCGGTCGCTCAGATCACGAAGCGGGGCTACCCGGCCAGAGAAGTTTCGGAGCGGCTCGGAGTAAGCCAGCATTCTCTCTACGCGTGGAAGAAGAAGTTTCAGAAGGCCTCTTCGGGAGAGGCGGAGAAGGATGCGGAGATCCGGGGTCTGAAGCGAGCACTCAGTAACCGACCGATTGATACTGCGTATCAGGCAGCGGCGGCCTGATTGTTCCAATTCCACGACAGCTATTCGTCGATGCGGTTCGCTGCCCCCAACGAGTGGTCCGGGCTTATTGTTAGTGCATGGTCGGCCTCTGGTCTATCGGGGCGAAGCTTTCGGGCGCTGGTGGACGGAATCCCAGGGCGTTGTGTGGTCTGACGGTGTTGTGATGACGGCGCCATCTCTCGATCAGGATTTGGGCCTCACGCAGCTGAGCGGCCCCACTTGAGTGGTCCAATCTGAAAGTTAGTGCATGGTTGGTCGTTGGTCCATCGGGACGATGGTTT
>CANLZY010000070.1 GCA_947495685.1 uncultured Tropicimonas sp. | reverse complement strand
TCAGACTGCGGATTTCCACTCCGCGACGCTCAGATCATCAGACCCTTTCCGTGGGCATCCTGTCGCCGGGAGACACACTCGATCTGACGAGGAGGCATGCCGAACACGATCTTCAGCGTCAGGCAGGGGTGGATCGCAGGGTAATCGACTTGCAGCCGTCGACCGTGTTTGCCTCTCGGTGGCGGCGTCTGGGCCATCTCGGGTTCGAACCTGATCGAGAGCGATCCTCGCCGCTTCAAGCCGTCATTGCAAGACGGCCAGTTTGTGGTCTTGTACTTCGTAGGGGGCAATTGCTCTTGCACTCAAGCTATCACGTTGAATCAAATAGGTTAATCCTAGATCGAATCTATGAAGACAGTCCTATAAGAGCCAAAAGCAGAACGACGTCGGTCAGCGATGGGCTCGCGGCGACCGTCCAGACCCGCGCTTGCGGAGAGGCCAGGCATGCCCGTCCTTCCCTCGGTGTCGAGATCATCGCGGCAAGGGACTGTGACCCTTGTCATCAGTGGTGACCGTTGAATGCCCGGTTTCGTTTGGTCGCGGTTCCAGGCCGTATAGCCGATAGCCCACCTTGTCCCGCCTCGGCATTTCCATCAGCGTGCCCGGCGTGACTCCACCAGCCTTCATCGCAGCCAGCAACCCGTCGGATGGTTGGTAGAGCAGAATGCGGGAGAAGCCGGCGGGAAGCGGACCGGGGCCGTTCGACGTGGTGAACAGCACGGATGTGCGATCATCGAGCCGCAGGCTGAATGGCGCGATGACCCAGTAGCCGAGATTGGTGACGATCAGCGAGCGCGGCTGTTGCGATACGATGTCGAGTACACGCAGGTCGACCGACGACAGTCCCCACCAAATGGGGCATCCGGACAGCCTGAGCGCAGGACAGGAGCGCAGCACACAGGCGCACAGAGGTGCCGGTTGTTCGAAGACCGAACCGCGCTGCATCCTTGGCTCCAAGGCTGTAGGCGACTGCAAGCAAGGCGGCCAGATACGCGGGAAAGATGTAGCGCGCCCGCAGGGACCGTTGCCCTCCCCAGAAAAGGTCGGGCAGGATCGTGAGCGCAAAACACGGCAGAACCAGCGCAATCAACAAGAGTGCCGCACAGCGGTCCCATCTGGCAACTTTGCCCCCCTGGCAGACCGCGATCGTGGCCAGCGCGGCTGCCATGAGCAGCGCACCAAGGGTCAAGTTGGCTGGGTCGCACGAGACAGGGACGTGAGAGAGGTTCAACCCGAAGTTCCACGTCAGGAATACCGGGTCGAGTGGCCGGCCGAGGTGTCCCGATGTCGCCACTGCCATCGAGAGGTTTCGCGCCATCACGAAAATTCAGGGGGAAAACAGCAGCAGGCTCGTCACGGTCGCTGCCAGGAACCCGCGCAGATGAGCGCGACCGCGTTGAGCCAGCAGCAGGTGTCTCGCAAAACCAAGGATCAGCGGGATCGTCAGTAGGTGGGTCCAGAACGCGGCCGCAAGCGCCAACGCCATCCCGCACCAGTCCCACCGCCGCCCGTCCCGCGCGGCCCGAAGATAGAAGATGCAGGCCGTGACCGCGAAAACCAGCCACAGGGTATAGGCGCGACTCTCCTGGGCGTACCGCACAAAGATCGGGGACACGGCCATCAGCGCCATGGCGACCAGGGTTACCTGCCGCGTTCTGAACAAAGCGTGGGCCAGTATTCCGAACGCACCGATCAATCTGACACTCAGGGTGGCAGACAAGGCCCGCAACGCCTCGAGTGTCGTTCCCAAAACCTGCGACCAGCCGTGCGCCACGGCATAATAGAGGGGGGGTTGCTTCGCCCCCTTCGCGGCAAGGGATGCCGCCACATCCATGATCGTCGTGTCCACAGGCGGGTCGAGGTAGGAGCGGATCTGGCTTGGTCGTATCGGGCCCGCATCGACGAGCTCCGGAATTTGGCCCGCGGACTCGCGCTGCCCGGCGAGGCGAAGGGAGGTGAAGATCTCGTTGAATCAGAAAACCCTTTCCTCGAGCCCGACAAATCGGATTGCACATCCCGACAGTATCGCCCCGACAAGCACGGCGGTGGCGACCCGCTGGGCGAGGATATCTCGGGACGGCGCGAGATGAGGTTGATCCCGGAAAGCCATGTTCCTCTGGGCACGTTCGACAACCCCGAAAGAGTTTTGACAATCCGGGATTGATCCGAGCAAAGTGATGTCTCGACGGACGGGATTGATCCACGCCGGGCGAGAGGCAAGCAATGCTGTCGTGCGAACCTGTTTGTCGCGCTGACGCTCTTCGAGAGCCAGGGGGAACCGTGAATGACGCCAGACGGATACGACGAATGCCTTCTGCCTGCGGCGCTTGCCTCTTCGCAGGCGGACCGTGTTCGGCACTGGCGCACCTGGCGCCGGCTCCATCCGTCTCCGGAACGTCTCAGCGGCATCGACTACAAGCTGCTGCCATACCTCTTTCCCCGTCTTGAGAAAACCGAAAGCCAGGATCCGATGGCAAGCGTCTTTCGGGGTGTGGCCAAGAGGGTCTGGGCCCACAATCGGTTGTTGCTGGCGCAGGCAGCGGACATGCAGGCCACGTTGGAGGCAGCGGGCATTCCGTCAATCCTGTTCAAGGGCGCAGCGTTGCTGCTGGGGCCGTGCGAGCGCACGGGTGACAGGTCCACGGCCGACGTCGACCTCCTGATCGCTGCGCCTGACATCAAACAGGCGCTCAACCTCTTGCGGCCGGCACGTCCCCGGGCGGTTCGGGCGGGACATGCCATAGCATTGGAAGGACCGGGCAAGGTGCCGGTGGACCTGCATGTCGTCCCGTCCCAATGGAGCATGACCGACACCGGGCAAAGGCGGCGGGATGTCGAGAGTGTTCGCGCGATGCTGTTGCGTCGGCGGTCCGTGGCGTTTGCCGGCGGGTCAGCACATATTCCGGATGCAACCGATCTTGCCCTTCTGAACCTCACGAACACCTTTGCACACAACGCGCGGGTGACAGCCAACGAGGGTCTCTGGGTCCTGGATCTGTCAACCTGCGCCGACGAGCCGGGATTCGATGACGATCTCTTCCTGGCCGGGATCCGGGACAGCAATGCGGTGGCGTTGTTTCGGCATCATTTTGCGGCGTTTCGGCCGGTGATGCCGGACAGGTTGGCAGGTCTGGCCGACTCCGTGCTGGCGCTGCCGATCTCGGAGGGCGATCGCGATATCCTGGCCGCGCTCGCGGCTGCCTCGGTGCGTGCCGGAAATGGCTCCCTTCAGGATCCGTTTCGGGCGCAATGGTATGCCTTGCGCGGGACAGAAGAACACCGGGCGTCGCCGATCGAGCGCGCGCGATACGTTGCGTTCTGTGCCCGTGATGCGCTGCACACAATTGCCCTTGACCCGGCCCCGGGGCGAGCTACGCTCAAAGGCATGGGCCGGAATGCGCGCAAGACACTGGAGGCGCTCAAGGCCTGACCGTCGTCGTCGATTGCTCATTCCTGGCCGGAGTGACGACCAGAAAAAGGCTGACGCGATGAAAGACACTGCTTTCAAGTTCAATGGCGCCAAGTTTGCAGCAGAGGAATTTGCCGACGAAATCGTCGTGCTTGATGTGATTGACGGGACCTATTTCGCTCTTGGCGGAGCCGTTCCGAAGGTTTGGAAGCCACTGTCCTCCGGTGTTGCGGTAACCCACATCGTCGATGCACTTGCTGCGCATCACGCGGTTTCACCGGTCGAGGTGGCATCGGCTCTCGGTGAACTCTCGGCGCGGCTCCAAGGCGAGGGAATCCTGGAGGCAACTGTCCCTACGGGCAGCCCGATGACGGAATTCGAAGGCCCAGCGGGTGAAGCGCTGCCAGCGTTCATAGTCGACAAGCATGAGGACATGCAGGACCTGCTTACCCTCGATCCCATCCATGATGTCGACCAGACAGCCGGTTGGCCGCACCGCTGAACCGGCAGACGGAGGCAGGCATGATTGGATCGGCGTCGGACCTTTTCAGCTATCTCGCCGGCGGTATCGAGGCCTCCACCTGCGGGGTCCACAAATGCGCGTGCGGGTTTGCCCGGAGCAGGATCGACATCTCGCTGCACACCAACCGATCACCGGTGCGTTATGCTCGCGCACTGCCACCGCCGCGCACGCCAGACGCGCCGAAGGCCCTGAGCATTCACGTGATCGACGGCGAGGGCTGCGGCGTGGCACGTCCGCGTCTGGCGTGGCAGGTCTCCGATTTCGGCTTGAAGCGGGTGGTGCCCGGCTGGTCCGATGCTGCGCGCACGGTATTCTTCCTACGGGCCCAACAGGGCGTCGCCGTGGTTGACTGGGCGCGCAGCGTCGCCCTGGTTTGGCTTCCCGGGATCGATGCCCAGCCGCAATATGAATACGCAGCGCCGTTTCGCTGGCTGTTCGATATCCTGGCCCAGCGTATGGGACTGGCCAGCGTTCACGCGGCGATGCTGGGGCGCGGGACCAGTGGCGTCCTGATCGCGGGAAAGGGCGGCAGTGGCAAGTCCACGCTGGCCCTCAGCGCCGCGGCCTCGGGGCTTGCCTATGTTGCCGACGATTACTGCCTGGTCGAACCGGCCGAAACCTTGCGGGCCCATGCCCTGTTCACCACCGGCAAGTGGGTGCCCGGTGGGCGGTTGAAGCCGTTGGTCCCTGATGCCGCTGTGGTCGAGTCGCCCATCGCCGTTGATGACAAGATGCTGGTGTTCCTTGCTGAAACGCCGGGCGTTCGGCTACCCGGCTCACTGGCCCTGAACGGCATTGTCCTGCCGGAAATTGCCCCGGTGGAGGAGGCCCGGATCCGCCCAGCCACCGCATCAGATGCCTTTGCGAGCCTCGCCCCCAGCACTCTGGCCCAGTCCGAGGCCAGTCAGGGCGACCTGTTCGGGCAACTCGCGGCGCTCACCCGTCGATTGCCCGCCTATCACCTGCAGATGCCCCCGTGCCCGGAGCGATCGGTGGCGGCCCTGTCAACCTTGATCGACGATCTGGCCACAGCCAAGGCGTTGACGGCATGACGGGTCTTGCCCCTCGGGCCGCACCCGAGATCAGCGTAATTGTACCGACATTCAATGACGGAGCATTCCTGGGCGCGGCGCTTCGAAGCGTGGCGGCGCAGGATGTTCCGAACGTGGAGGTGATCGTCGTCGACGACGGTTCCACCGTGCCGGTCAGCGACATTTTGGAGGGCGTCCTGCCTGATGCGATCCTCCTGAGGCAGGAAAACGCGGGTCCCTCTGCTGCTCGCAATACGGGGCTTGGCGTCGCGCGGGGGCGGTTCGTGACCTTCCTGGATGCGGACGATATCTGGCCGCCGGGCGCGTTGGCGGCCTTGCGGCACACGTTCGACCGGGCAACGGCGGACCTGGTTCAGGGTCACGTCCAGCGCTTTGTTGACGACCAGACCGTCAGCCCGCCTTACCAGGGGTTCAATCTCGGGGCCTGCCTCTTTCGCCGAGACGCCTTGGACCGTACGGGCCCATTCAACGAAGCGTTGAGGCGCAGCGAAGATGTCGATCTGTTCATGCGGTTGCAGGAGGCTGGCGCCCCGCGTGTGATCATTCCCGATGTGGTCCTGCGGTACCGGCGGGACGCCCACACGCAAGTTGCACCGGTTCGCCACGCGCTGGACCGGGGCGTGGAGGACAATTGGCTCAAGTTGTTGCGCCAGAGCCTTCAACGTCGACGCGCGACCGTCCGGCCTGCACCGGCCCCCTCCGACGTGACGACGACCATGCCGGAGGCACCGGGGGTCACCGTCATCGTGACGGTCCGGAACGGTCGCGAGCGATTGCCAGATGCCCTGCAAAGCATTCGGGCGCAGTCGCTGCCGCCAAAGGAAATCCTCGCCTGCGTCGGCCCTTCGAACGACGGCACGTTGGGGTATCTGCTGGACCAACCCGACGTGCGGGTGATCGAACAGGATGGCCAGGGGCTTGCCAACGCCCGAAACCAGGCGCTGGCCCTGGCCGAAACGCCGCTGGTCGCCTTTCTCGATCACGACGACACGTGGGATCCCCGAAAGCTCGAGAAACAGGTTTTTGCGCTCTCCCGGTTTCACGCGCCCGCGGCGTGCATCGTCAATTTCGAGACTCGCTTGCAGGGTGGACGGGGGCCGCAAGCCAACATGGGGTTCCCGCGATTGGGCTGGACGCCAAGCGCGCTGATGGCCCATCGGGAGGTGTTCAAGACCGTGGGTGCCTTTGATCCCACACTTGGGCTGGGCTGCGATACCGACTGGTTCGACCGCCTGCGCCGTTCCGGCATCTCCTGCACAGTCACCGGGCGCGTGCTGATGTACAAGCAGATCCACCAATCCAACCTGAGCCGCGACCCGGCCGAAAACCGTGCCGCCATGCTCAAGTTGATCCGAAAGCGCCAGCTTGCGATGCGGGCCGCGACCAAGGAGGGACAGAAAATCGATGGCGATTGACAGTCCTGTTGCTCTGTTTGTCTACAAGCGCCCCGAGTTCCTGCCCGGGCTCGCCGAACGGGTTCGTGCAGCCGCCCCGCCGCGTCTGTATGTCTTTGCCGATGCCCCCCGTGATGCCGAACGGGATGGCCCGGATTGCGCGGCGGTGCTCGATCTGGTCAGGTGCACGGACTGGGGATGCCCGGTGAAGGTCTCCGTCGCGGATCGAAATCTTGGGGCAGAGCGCGTGCCCACCGGCATTGCAGAGGTCTTTGCCCGCGAAGCACAGGCGATCTTCGTCGAGGATGACGTGATTCTGTCGCCGTCCTTTTTCAGGTTTTGCGATGCACTGCTGAAACGCCATGCTGACGATCCGGACGTGATGATGGTCAGCGGGCTCAATCCACTGGATCACTGGGATGCGGGCGGTGACTATCACTTCACCACGTTGGGCAATGCCCAGGCCTGGGGTGGCTGGCGTCGCAGCTGGGACACGCTGGACGCGGTGACCACCCGCTGGCCGGCGCCGGATCTTCGGGAGGCCGTCTTGCAGTTTCTGGGGGATCCTGAAATCGCCGCCACCCGGCTCAGGCGATATGATCGTCTGGGAAGGTCCGACCGCCTTTCGTGGGATTATGCATGGGCGCTTGCACGGCAGGCGTCGGGGGGGCTGACGGCTGTCCCGCGCGTCAATCTCGCCTGCCACAAGGGAAGTGGATCGGGGGCTCTGAACGTGAAGGACCGATCGATCCTGTACGAACTGGCCGGCTTGCATGACCTGGCCGGGCCGTTCACGCCGCCACGCCGTCGGGCGCCTGATCGCACCTATGACAAGCTCTACCACGACTTGACCCATGATAGCCTGACGCAGGCCTCTGCGCGCCTGATTGCGGAACGGATGGCGACCCGGGGAAGGCGGCTGGCGGCTGTTGCGCTGCTGCGTCACGCCGCCCGCGGTGCCCCGTTACAGCCGCAGTCGGCACGGATGATCAGCGCCCTGCTTGGCAGATTGACCGCGGGATCATGCTGAAAGCCGGTTTCGGGGATGGTCGTGTCGAAATCGGGTATCGCGTCTCAAGTGGAGTGCGCCTGCCAATCAAGCGCCAGGGCGGCCTCTTCCTCCCGAGCGGCCTCTTCGGATCTGCCCTGTCGTTCCAACCAGTCCGCCGACCATTGGCGCAGTACCGCCGACCCGGGGAAGGCATTGCGCCAGTGCAGGATCCCGCCTTCAAGCCGAAACACGTCGTCCGAAGCGTTGTGTCCGAACGCGCGCAGCGTGTCCTTCCTGCCTGTGTCCCAGTCCGCGAGCCCGCCCCGGGCGGCCTGCGGGGACCATCCTTGCGACACCAGGAACACCCCCGGCGGCGACAGGCCTTGTGCAGGTTCGAGCAAGGGACCGGAGCGATGCTCGCTGGACACGCGACGGACGGCCTCCATGAACCGTGCGACATGCGGCGCTGGCTGAAAGGCGTCCCTGGCGAAACGTTGCGCCCTGGCGCCCAGCACGCGCCGTTGGGCCGTGTCTCTGCACAGGCTTTCCACGGCTTCGGTGAAGTGGCTTTCGTCACTGGCGACAATGCCGGTCACGCCATTTTCGACAAACCGTTGCGGACCGCCGTGGGGCAGGATGACGGGGGGGACCCCGGCAAGCATCGCCTCCTGAAGCGCCTTGTCGCTGCTGGCGTAGGTTTGCGGTGCAAGCGGATAGGCAAATATGTCGGACGCGGCCAATACCTGCCCGATGTCCTCGACAAAGCCCAACGACCGGAACCGCCCCGGATGACGCGTTGCTTCCAGCCTGGGGGCGAAGGTCGGGTCAAGCGCCCCACCGCCGTAGCGGACGGCAAGATCCGGCGCCGAAACATTGTCCATCATCTCGAAGAAAGCGGGATGAAGCTTCCCGGCAGACAGGGTTCCCAGGTAATCGGCGTTGAGACCCGAGTGAGCGGTGGGGACGACATTGGCCACCCGCGCTGTCTCCACCAGTCCCGGAACGACGCAAGCGCTTGGCATGGCAAGGCGATCCGGCGGCGCGGCGGTAAAGATCGTGCATTGGGCGCTGTCCAGAAGCACCGGGGCAAGGCGTTGCGGGGCGTGCGTTCCTTCGACCTTGGCCCAGATCACATACCGGGCGTCCGGCAACGGTCGCGCCAGAAGCTGCCAGAGGACGGGCGTGTTCCAGAAATGCAGGATCACCACATCGGCGTCCCGGATGGCGTCGTCGATGCTGTCCGGAGCGGTGTTGGCAAGCACGGCGACGCCCAACCGCTTCAGCTTCAATCGTACAGGCATATAGGTCGGTGGACCAACGGCGATAACGCTGTGGTGCAGGCCGGATGTCGTGCGCAGGCTCTCCTCGGCCAGAACGCAAAGCGATCGCGCAGGCCCGCCGGGCCCCAGGTCCGGGATGAGATGAAGAAGCTTCATGTCCGGCACGCTCCGTCTTCCTCGCAGCACCCCGACACGCATGGGACGGACGCGCGAACACTCTGGCTGAAACTGCAATCGATACCGCGTACCATGCCGCCGATCCTCCCGTCAAAGGACTAGCGACATGGGCGCTTCTGCCGTTTTTCAACGTTTGATCGCCTCTGCGAAGGTCCTCTACCGGATCTATCCGCAGCGCATGGTCTTGATGATCCTTGCGTTCGTCGCGGCCTCCTTGCTGGATGTCGTGGCGGTGATGAGCCTCGTTCCGCTGGTCATGCTGTTTCGCGACGGGGTGAGCACGGATCATGCACTTGGGCGGCTGGTGACAGACATCTATGGCGCCGTCGGGATAGAGCCGACGATCCTGTCGGTGTGCCTGACAGTGGCCGGCCTGGTCACCATGCGAAGCCTACTGCAGGTAACGGCGATGACCCAGATCGGCTATGCCGCGGCCGAGATCGGTGCCGCCATGCGAATGCGGTTGGTGCATGCAGTGCTCGCGGCCCGCTGGTCGCACCTTCTGACCCTGCAGGGCGGTCGGTTGCAGGCAATCACTCTGGGCGAGGTCGACAAGGCCGCCGAGGCCGCTGTCGCCTTGTGCAAACTGATTGCGAATGTGATCCAGTTGTCCGTGTACCTTGCATTGGCGCTCTGGGTTTCCTGGCAGATGACGCTGATCGCGGTGGTGCTGGGCGGTGGCACCGTCTGGATCCTGTCGGGTTTTGTCGATCGCGTCCGCATTGCCAGCCGCGAGGTACAGAACCGGTTGCAGGATCTATCGCGGCAGATCCAGGATGCCCTTGGCGGGATCAAGACGATCAAGGCAATGGGCCGCGAACAGGTCGCCACGCAACTGATCGACACCGAAGTTGCGGCGATCCGCATGGCCGCGCGCCAGCAGGTGGCCGGCCGGGAATACCGCGCCAACCTCGAAGAGCCGATCCTGCTGCTCGCCCTGCTCGGGGGCGCCCTTGTTCTTCTGCAGGTCGCCGGCTCCCTGGAGGCGGTGGTGTTCCTGCTGGTGCTGTTCGAGCGAACGGTGCGCCGGATCGTTGCGTTGCAATATCACTACGAGGCCATCGTCGTCGCGGAGCGTGCCTTCGAGAGCGTCTTGGAAACTACGCTTGCGGCCGAGGCGGAACGCGAAACCAGAACCCCCGGTGCGCCGGCTGTGTTCGACAAGGCCATCCGGTTTGCAGACGTTGGCTTTGCCTATGACGATCGAACGGTGTTGGAGGGCATCAACTTCGACATACCGGCGCGCAGCCTGACCGTGTTGACCGGTCCCTCGGGGGCCGGGAAATCGACCGTGATCGATCTGCTGCTCAGCCTTCAGGCGCCGTCGTCCGGCGAGATCCTGGTGGATGGCGTTCCCCTGTCGGACATCGACCGGCAAGCATGGCGCGCGCAGGTCGGCTATGTGCCCCAGGACGGTCTGATGCTGCATGACACGGTCGAGCGAAACGTGACCGTCGGGGACCCGACCCTGAGCCGCCAGGACGTGCAACTGGCATTGGAAGCCGCAGGTGCATGGGCGTTTGTCAATGCATTGCCGGACGGGATGGACAGCAATATCGGCGAGCGAGGTGCCAGGCTGTCTGGCGGAGAGCGTCAACGGCTGATGCTGTCCCGTGCGCTGGTCCGTCGGCCGCGGTTGCTGGTTCTGGACGAAGCGACCAATGCGCTGGACGCGCGAACCGAGGCTGCAATCTGCACGACCCTGCAAGGGCTGGCCAGGGAGACGACCATTGTCGCCATCGCCCACACGCCCGCTCTCGCACAGGTCGCCGACGCCGTCTATCAGATCACCGACGGGCGGATGGCCCGCACCTCGCCGGCGTGACCCGAGCAGATCCGCAAGACCGCCGCTGTCCGGTGGTCCCGGAGAACACTCGTGACCGACCGGCAAGCCACGCGGGATTGGCCTGAGCCAAGCGAGCTTTGGTTCAGCCCGAGATGCCATCGAAGTCACACCAAAACTCGGGACGCGACTCGTCAATGGCCATGCCTGTTGTTCTGGTCGACGGGCGGCAGTTCGCTCCATGTGTCGTATCTTTGCTGACCTGCTCCCCGGAAACGTCCGCGATCTTGGATTGGTCCGTTCCTTTCAGGGGAGACAGGCGACGATGCGATCAGGGTTCGGCGAAGAACAGATCATTGGCATCTTGAGAGAGCACCAAGCCGGAATGGGGGCCTGGGAACTGTGCCGCAAGCACGGCATCAGCGATGGCAGGTTCTACATCTATGGATGTCTCTCCCATTGCAAGGTTTTCGCTGATCTGTTCCGCCGTCAGGTCCCAGGTTGCAAACATCTGTCCGGCGTCACCGGTCGATGGTGCG
>CANLZY010000069.1 GCA_947495685.1 uncultured Tropicimonas sp. | reverse complement strand
TGATCTCGTCCATCGCCACGGCCGCCTGAGCCGACATGGCCATCACGCTTCCGGCAAGTATCGTCCGAAGTGTCTGTGTCATTGGAGTGTTTCCCTGTTGGTGGTGTGATGCACGGCTCCGCGTGCTTTGATGGTGGCGCAAAGCCTCCTGCGAAATCGGAACGCCGCAACCGCCGGAGCCCGCAGCGTCTACACGCTTCGGACTTCGTGCCCGGCGCTCTGTGAAAAACGCCGAGGTCGCGCAAACCCCGTGATGCCTCTCGTTCCTGGAGGCGGCGATTGCAAAGGTCGGAATCAGGTTCTTCATCCGTTTCCCTGATGTTGGCACCAGCGCCTGCCTGGTGCACTCGGCTCCAGACCATTTAGTATTCACACTCTGGGGCGACCTGAGACTCGCAACTTTCTATTTCGAAACTTTGTGACTAATGCTCATACAAGCTAGGAATTACCGACGCCGCAATGCCTGGAGCGTCCCAGATGTCACGCATGCCCAAATCCAGAGATCTCAGCCTGAAATGGCTGAAACTGTTCCAGATCTGTGCCCAGAAGGGCTCGTTGCAAGCAGCGTCCGAGGAAACCGGCCTGACAGTCAGCACCATTTCCCACCATCTGCGCTCCCTTGAGGATCATCTGGGCGTAGAGCTGTTCAACCACAGCCGCAGGCCAATGGTCCTGACCCCGAAGGGCCAGGTCTTCCTGCGCAATATCGACAGTGCCCTTCATGCCATCCGCAAGGCCGAGGCCGAGGCGTCGGCCGGCAACATTGCCGAAGCCAGCTATCTTCGGATTGGCTCCATCGAGGATTTTGACAGCGACATCATCCCCGAGTTGGCCGTGTTCCTGTCCGAACGGATGCCGCGCTGTGACTTCCTCTTTCAGAACGGCACCAGCGTCTCGATCCTGGAGCAGCTCCGGAACAGGCAACTCGATCTGGGCATCACTGCAAGCCCCGGCGAACGCCTGCGCGATTTGCAGGACCGTCCCTTGTTGCGCGACCCGTTCGTGGTTGTCCTGAGTGTCGGCGCGGAACACTCACCTGGCGACATCGTCGAGGGCCGAACGAAGCTCCCGTTCTTGCGCTTCGCCAGCAACCTGATCATTTCCAGGCAGATAGAGGCCCAGCTTCGCCGCATGGGTCTGGCCGCGCCGCATCGCTTCGAATGCAGCAACCACCAGACCCTGATGGCCATGGTCGCTGCGGGGGCCGGATGGACGATCACGACGCCGCTCCTGTTCTCCCGGGCCAAACGGTTTCAGCCCAAACTGCGCCTGCATCCGTTTCCCGGCAAAAACTTCGCACGCACCCTGTCGATCGTATCGACACCGGATTGTTCGGGCTCGGTGGTCGAGCTGGTCGATACCCAACTGCGCAAGCTGATCAGCACCCATGCCATTGCCCCGTATCGCGACAGTGCCCCCTGGCTCCAGGACAGCTTCGCGCTGATCGATTGAGCCCGCCCAGATGACGCTGAACCGCGCGGTCTTCCCGGTTTCTTTGGCGTTCCCGGTCTCTGCGTCAGCCGTGCACCATTGCCGATCAAGGGTCGGTCAACAGGAGGAGGTCGGGCGGGTACGATATTGATCCGCAATCTTCGAAATTGGTTTTCGTTTTTTTGACATTTACCGCTGTCGCGTTGCCATGGCGGCCAATCGCTTTCACCTGTTGGGTTCAGGTTTTTGGAGGCACATGCATGAAGGCGCGCACCAGGGTTGTGGTCATCGGGGGCGGCATTGCCGGCTGTTCGACGCTCTATCACCTCACGCAGGAGGGCTGGAGTGACGTCGTGCTGATAGAGCGCAACGAACTCACCAGTGGCACAACCTGGCACTCGGCCGCGCAGGTGACCAATTTCGGCATGAACCAGACCATGGTCGGGCTCAAGACCCATTCGATCAACCTCTACAAGGCGTTGGCCGAGGATCCCGACTACCCGATCAACTATCACCACGGTGACGGCGGCATTCGGCTGGCCAACACCGAGGCACAGATGCAGGGGTATCGTCATTTCGCCTCGATGGCGCGGGCGATGGACGTTCATTTCGAGGTGATCGATGCCGAAGAATGCGCCCGGCGCCACCCGCTGATCTCGACCGACAACATGATCGGTGGCCTGTGGGATCCGCTGGACGGCGACATCGATCCGGCCCAGCTGTGTCAGGCGCTGGCGCGGCGTGCCCGCAAGGCCGGGGCCGAGGTTTATCGCAACACGCCGGTGACCGGGCTGACCCAGCACAGCGACGATACCTGGACCGTGCAGACCGAGCATGGCGACATCGAGTGTGACATCGTCGTCAATGCCGGCGGATATCGCGTCAACGAGGTTGGCGCGATGATGGGGGTGCACCATCCGGTCGCCTCGATGGAGCATCAATACTTCCTGACCGAGGAGATCCCGGCCATCAAGGAGGCCGGTCGCCGGATGCCCCTGATCCGCTGCCCGATCAGCGACTATTACTGCCGACAGGAAAAGAACGGATTGCTGCTCGGTTTCTACGAACAGCAGTGCAAGACCTGGGGCATGGATGGGATCGACCCGAACTTTGTCAACGCGCTGTGCCCGGACGATCTGGACCGGGTGACCGATGTGCTGGAAGGCGCGTTCGAACGCATGCCCGCCCTGATGGAGGTGGGCATCCACACGGTCGTCAATGGCCCGATCACCTACACGATCGACGGCGCGCCGCTGGTCGGCCCGATCCCGGGCAAGCGCAATGCCTTCTGTATCATCGGCCTGCGTGCCGGCCTTGGCGAAGGCGGTGGCCATGGCTGGCTGCTGGCGCAACAGATCGTGCATGGCGAGGCCTGCTATGACACCTGGTGCATCGACCCACGTCGGTTCTCCGGCCACACCAACGTCGAACTGACCGCGCTCAAGGCGATCGAAGACTACCAGAACGAATTCCGTTTCCATTTTCCGCACGAACACCGCCCGGCTGGCCGCCCGGCCAAGACCACGCCGCTGACTCCGATCCTCGCCGCTGAAGGAGCCGAGTTTACGGTGGTGAACGGCTGGGAGCGGGTCGACTACATCAAGCCCGCCCCGGACTTTCATCCCACGCTTGGATTCGACTTCGACGAGACGTTCGATGTTGTGGCAGCGGAGGTGAAAAACCTGCAGGAGAATGTGGGTCTGTGCGAGGTGAACGGCTTCAACCGGTTCGAGATTACCGGCGCAGATCGGCACGCCTTTCTGGATCGCATGTTCTGTGGAGCGGTGACCAAAAAGGATGGCCGCGTCGGGCTTGGCTACCTGCTCAACGATCACGGTATGGTCAAGGGCGAGGCGACCATCGCCAACTTGCCTGCCAGCGACCGCGGCCCCGCGCGCGCCTGGTACGGCTCGGCGGCGGCGGCGGAACGCCACGATATGGATTGGCTCACCCAGCATCTGCGCCAGGATGAGGACGTTCAGATCCGCTCGCTCACCAATGACCAGACGATCCTTGTCCTGGCCGGCCCCAAGGCGCGCGCCGTGCTATCGGCCTGTTCGCGGGGCGATTGGTCAAGGGAAGCCTTCCCCTGGCTCAGCCTGCGCGAATGTTTCATCGGCTTCGCACCGGCCACGGTGCTCGGCGTCAGCTTCTCGGGAGAGCTGGCCTATGAAATCCACGTGCCCAACGCCTCGCTCTATGCTGCATATCTGGCTTTGCGGAAGGCGGGAGCGGCGCATGGGCTGAAACTCTTTGGCGCGCGCGCGGTCGACTCGATGCGCCTGGAAAAAGGTTTCATGCACTGGAAGGCCGACCTGCTCACGGAGTTCGACCCGTTCGAGACCGCGCTCGACCGTTTCGTGAAGCCCGGCAAGGCGGCAGATTTCGTCGGCAAGCAGGCGCTGCTGAAGCGTCAGTCAGACGGGCCTCGCAGGAAGCTGGTGACTCTGAAGGTGGACTCCACCTATGCTCCGGCCCATCCCGGCGCATCTCTGTTGCAGGGAGATTCGGTCGTCGGAACGGTCACTTCGGGGGGCTGGGGCCACCGGGTCGGACTGAACCTGGCCTTTGCCTTTGTAGATCCAGATCTGGCGGCTGACGGCAGCACGATGGATCTGGACCTCTACGGGGACCGCGTGACCGCCGAGGTCATAGCAGCCTCACCCTATGATCCTGGTTTCACCCTGATGCGCGGCTGACCCCGGCAACGGCCAAGCACTTCCGACCTTCTTCGCATTCTCAAGGAACACATCATGCACCTGTCCCGTTTCCCACGCGTCCACCTCGCACATCTCTCCACTCCGCTGGAGCCGATGAAACGGTTGTCCAGCGAGCTTGGCATCGAACTCTGGATCAAGCGTGACGACTGCACTGGCATGTCGACCGGCGGCAACAAAACCCGAAAGCTGGAATTCCTGATGGGCGAAGCGTTGGAGCAAGGCGCCGACATGGTCATGACCCAGGGTGCAACCCAGTCGAACCATGCGCGCCAGACGGCCGCCTTTGCTGCCAAGCTCGGCGTCAAGTGCCACATCCTTCTGGAAGACCGCACCGGCTACGACAATGCGAATTACAACGGCAACGGCAATGTCCTGCTGGACCACCTGCACGGTGCGACAACCGAAAAGTTCCCCGGCGGTCACGACATGGTCGCCGAGATGGAGGCTGCAGCCGAGAAAAAGCGGGCAGAGGGGCACACGGTCTATGTCATTCCCGGCGGCGGATCGAACCCGACCGGCGCATTGGGGTACGTGAACTGCGCGATGGAACTGGTGGGGCAGGCCAACGACAGCGGGCTGAAGATCGACCGTATCGTCCACGCGACAGGTTCCTCGGGCACACAGGCCGGTCTGGTTGCGGGCCTATGTGCGATGAACGCGCAGATCCCCGTTCTGGGCATCGGCACCCGCGCGCCGCAGCCTAAGCAGGAGCAGATGGTCTATGACCTCGCCTGCAAGACGGTGGAGAAGCTCGGTTGCCCTGGTGTCGTGCGGCGCGAGGATGTGATGGCCAATACCGAATACGTCGGTGAAGGGTATGGCCTTCCGACCGAAAGCGGCATCGAGGCGATCCGGATGTTTGCCGAGCTGGAGGGCCTCCTGCTCGATCCGGTCTATTCCGCCAAGGGCGCGGCCGGGCTTGTCGATTTGGCGCGCAAGGGCGTGTTCAAGAACGAACGTGTCGTGTTCCTGCATACCGGGGGGGCGGTGGGCCTGTTCGGCTACGATTTCTCCTTCGATCACAGCGATCGCTGGGTGACCGTATAAGGGGGCCATGTCCGTGACACGCTGCTTTTCGGGCTCCTTCACACAACAGGAGGCGTTGCCGCCCAAGGCGGTCGCGGCTGCGGTGGCCGTGCTGCAAGGCGGTCGGCTCCATCGTTACAACGTCGCGCCGGGCGAGGCGGGCGAGGTCGCTCTGCTGGAGGCGGAGTTCCGGGACTGGCAGGGCTGCGAGTATTGCCTGGCGGTGACGTCCGGCGGGCAGGCCCTCCAGATCGCCCTCAGGGCCTGCGGCGTGACTGCGGGCACCCCGGTACTCACAAACGCCTTTACCCTGGCCCCGGTGCCGGGCGCGATTGCGGCAGTCGGCGGGTGTACGGTTCTGGTCGAGATCGACGAGACGCTGCGGCTGGACCTGTCCGATCTGGAGAAGAAGATCGCGGAGAGCGGTGCGCGGTTTCTGCTCTTGTCACACATGCGGGGCCATCTGTGCGACATGGAGCGGGTGATGCGGATCTGCGATGCGGCGGGTGTCACGGTGATCGAAGATTGCGCTCATTCGATGGGAGCGCACTGGAACGGTCACCGGTCGGGGAATTTCGGCAAGGTGGCGTGTTTCTCGACCCAGACCTACAAGCATCTGAACTCTGGCGAAGGCGGTTTGCTGACCACCAATGATCCAAAGTTGGCCTCCCGCGCGACGGTGCTGTCCGGCAGCTACATGCTGTTTGACCGTCACGGGGCCGGGCCGGAGGC
Source organism: uncultured Tropicimonas sp. (assembly GCA_947495685.1). Lineage (GTDB taxonomy): Bacteria > Pseudomonadota > Alphaproteobacteria > Rhodobacterales > Rhodobacteraceae > Tropicimonas. The sequence goes on along the minus strand of CANLZY010000069.1, from coordinate 5,830 downwards.
CGAGGCATTCGCCGAGGCGCGCTACGAGATGCCGAACTGCTCCGCCCGGATGGACGCCCTGCGCGCGGCGATCCTGCGGCCGCAACTGGCCGGGCTCGCCCGCAATGTCGACCGCTGGAACAAACGGTATTGTCGGGTCGAGCAAGGATTGCGCGGGCATCGCCAGATCGCGTTGATCCACCGCCCGGCACGCGAAAGCATGGTGGGCTCGTCGTTCCAGTTCCGGCTGCCCACCTTCGCGCCCGAACAATGCCGTGCCGTGCTTCGGGCGGCGGCCCTGCGCGGTGTTGAATTGAAGTGGTTCGGTGACTCGGAACCCCACGGTTTCACCTCCTCCCATTCCAGCTGGAGGTATGTCTCGCCGCAGGCGTTGCCCCGCACGGACGGCGTCCTGACGACATTGTTCGACATGCGTCTGCCGCTGACCTTCTCGGAGGCTGATTGCACGTTGATTGCCACTCTCATCCGCGATGTGGTCGACGAGGTGGGTTCATGACCCGGCGTGTCGTCGGCATCATTGGCGGCATGGGACCCGAGGCGACCATCCTGCTTCAGCAGCGGGTTCTGACGCGGGTTCGCGCGGAGGACGATTCCGATCACCTGCCGCTGTTGATCGACATGAACCCGCAGGTTCCGTCACGGATTGCCCACCTGATCGACCAGGACGGTCCCAGCCCCGGACCGGTCCTTGCCGACATGGCCCGGCGCCTCGCAGCTGCCGGGGCGACGGCGCTTGGCATGCCCTGCAACACTGCGCATCACTATGCCGACGAGATCGCCGCAGCGGTGTCCATCCCTTTCCTGAACATGGTCGATCTGTCTGTGGCCCAAGCCGCTACGCGATTGCAGGCCGGGGATGGCATCGGTTTTCTTGCGTCGCCGGCGGTGCACACGGCCGGTGTGTTCGACGAGGCCCTGGCGAAAGCCGGTCTGCGGGCGATCTGGCCTTCGGACCCCGCCGCGATGCTGAGGGCCATTCGAACGATCAAGGCAGCGGGGCCGGCGCCGGAGGCACGCCAGACCGTAGTTGGTGCCGCCGAGGAGTTGGCGGCGGCGGGGGCGTCGCTCCTGTTCGTTGCCTGCTCCGAATTTTCCCTGATCGCGCATCATTTGCCCGAGACCCTTCCGATCATCGATACTGTCGATGTTCTGTCACATGCGATCCAGACCCATACACTTGCACAAGAGGTGCCCCTGTGACCGTCACCTACCTGAAACGGGCGGCACCCCGGCCCGCCACGGAAAACAACGACATCCGCGATATTGTTCGGATCATGCTGACGAATATCGAACGCGATGGAGAAGAGGCCGTGCGCCGCTACTGCGAAGAGCTCGATGGCTGGAGCGGCGAAATCGTGCTGTCAGAGGGCGAACGCAAGGCAGCCTGTGATCGCGTGTCAGACGAGTTGAAGGCCGACATCAACTTCGCCTACACCAATATCCGCCGCTTTGCCGAGGCGCAGATGAAGACTGTGCAGGAATGCGAGGTCGAGGTGATACCGGGCCTGATCGCCGGGCAAAGGCAGATACCCGTGTCCAGCGCGGGGTGCTATGTGCCGGGCGGGCGCTACAGCCATATCGCCAGCGCGTTGATGACCATCACGACGGCCAGGGTTGCCGGCGTGCCGCATATTACCGCCGTATCACCGCCCCGCGCCGATGGCATTCCCGACGCCATTGTCTATGCAATGGACCTGTGCGGCGCGGACCTGATCCTGAATCTGGGCGGGGTGCAGGGCATTGCAGCCATGGCCCAGGGTCTGTTCGGGGCACGGCCTGCCGATATCCTGGTGGGGCCCGGAAATTCCTATGTCGCCGAAGCCAAACGCATGTTGTTCGGGCAGGTCGGTATCGACATGTTCGCGGGACCGACGGATTCTCTGGTTATCGCCGATCACACGGCTTCGGTCGAAACTGTCGCCTGGGATCTGGTCAGCCAGGCCGAGCATGGCGCCGACAGCCCGGTCTGGCTGATCACGACTGACCGTGATCTGGCCCAGGGGGTCATGAACCGGGTGCCTGCGCTGATCGACAGCCTGCCCCAGCCCAATGCCTCGGTCGCGCGTACGGCCTGGGAGGACCGGGCAGAAGTCATCCTGTGTGATACCCGCGAAGAAGCCGCTTGCCTGTCGGACCGGTATGCGCCGGAGCACCTTCAGGTGCAGGCAGAGGACCTGGACTGGTGGCTGCGCCGGCTCACCGTCTACGGATCGCTTTTCCTGGGCGAGGAAACGACCGTGTCCTTTGGCGACAAGACCTCGGGGCCGAACCACGTGCTGCCGACCAGCGGCGCGGCGCGCTATACCGGCGGGCTGTCGGTCCACAAATTCACCAAGACGGTGACCTGGCAGCGCTGCAATGCCGAGGCGTCTCACGAGTTGGCACAAAGGACGGCGCGTATCAGCAGAATGGAGGGGATGGAAGGCCATGCCAACGCCGCCGAAATCCGCCTGCGCCGCGTCCGAGATGGCGTTGGTTCATAAGGTTTGTCCGGGGTTCACCGCACGAATCCAGCAGGTTGGATCGGCGGCACTCCGAAGCCTGCCTTTCCCCTCCGTTGCACGACGAATTGGTCCAAGCACACCAGATCGCTTCGCAATCGAGGTTCGCTGCCGGTCTGGTTCGACCGCGACATCGCAGGGGGCGTCGAAAGATGAAAACGGGGGGCGGAGACTTTCTCTGATCAATGTGGTCAAGCAACAGTCCGGGTAACTGTTTTCCCGACGAATGCCATCTATGGCCAGGACACGTAGTCAGAAAAAGAAGGTCGCCGCGAGAGCGATGGCGGATAGGGAGACCTTCGGACCTGTGCACGAAGCGCGGTTCCACCCCTCGCCAATCCATCAGGCCATCGAAGATGCCGACGATACGACGGCGGCGCTTGTATCGTCGCTTGTCAAACACTTGCGATGTTTCCCGGGCGGGATGCACGGTCGAATTCCCGATCCGCCAATGTGTTGCTGACCCATTCCGCATTCGCCTGTGTCGCCGATCAGCCAGCAGCCGTATGGGGGCCAACCGTGAGCTGAACATGGCCGCCGCTCCTTTGTGGTCACTGACCTGCCAGCGGTGACGAAGAACCGTTTCGGGCGTCCATCGCGGTCGGAGACAGCACGGAGTTTGGTGTTCTTGCCACTTCTGGACCGCCCTGGCCGGACCCGTTGCGGTCTGCATTCAAGTCGGTCGCGTCGATCAATCTGGTCCGAGGATCGTCGGCGTGTTCTGTCCGACCTGCGATCATCGTGGCAAGAACACCCCTCCGCCTCGAGCGTGCCCGACGGTTGTTTGGGGTCTTGTGACGGCCGTCTTTGGCAGGAGCATCACAGACCTCAACCCGCGGCGATTGTTTGAGATAGACCCACTCAGAACCCGCCTGCCATCGACACGTTGCCGCCTGTGCGACTTCGGAGAGAGCGGGCGGAAACGCTCCATCGGTTCATCGTTCAACCAGAACACGTCACTCTCACCACACCTTCAGGGAGGAGCCGTGAATCATGCCGCGAGACCGAAATTCATGGGTCCTGACACAAGGGAACCGGTGTCACTTGTCCTTGTCTTCCGGACGGGCAGTTCCAGAAACCAGATGCCACACGCGACTGTGTCGAGTTTCGTAACCTTTGTCCCCAGTAAGGGGATTCAAAGCCACGTTCACGATTTCAGCGCGTCGCGGAAGGAGCTAGTCTTGTTCTCCAGCAACGGTCGGTCGTGGAGCAGGTCATGGACCATGCCCTCGCGGTCGTGGCTGCGAACCGGCTAAGCGATGATCTCGCCGCAGCATCCGATCGCCACTTGGTCGCCATAGGCGCGGATCCAGACATCCCGATGGCCACTCTCATTGTGTGCACGCATTCAACCGCCGCGCGGCGCATGGGCGACCTGCACGGAATAGTTGTTGGTCTTGTCGCGCACCGGTGCGATGGAGCTGACCCGTCCGGATGCTCCCACTTGTCTTATGACCTTGGAGGCTGCTGCTGCAAGAGCCAGCCTGCAAGGTCATAAGACAAGAGGAGCCAATGGCGAGCGCTTTCATCTAAAGCTTCAACGGCCAGTTCAGGGCAGAATGCCGCAAAACACACTGGTTCGGGAACCTTGCCGATGCCCGATTAAAAACGGAGGAGTGGCGCAGGGACTACACCGGAGTACGTCCCCACGGTTCCATCGGAAACAACGCGCCGGTAACGCTGATGAACGGTTGTGGTCTGCGGAAAGCACCTTGAGCCCAGACCGCCGGAGAGTTTCCAGCCGGGTGGTCCAACGGCGGGGAGCAGTCCAGCCGACCATGAACCAGCTTTCAGATTGGATCCCTCAAGTGGGGCCGCTCAGCAGATCAATCGGGTTGAGCCATCGGGCAAGCACCAAGGTAGCCCAGCCGATGTTCACCGTTGCAGGGAACGCGATGCGCGAAATGCTACTCAACCATCCTGCGCTTCGACGCCAAACAACTTGGCAAACCTCTTCGCCCCCCTTAATTCGATGCCTTTTGTATCTGCTTTCAAAAGGTCGCCGGACGGAGTAGGCATCCCAATCTTTGAAGGTTTGGGGCACATCATGGCGCAAAAGGCCACCATTTATAAAGTTGAACTCTCAGTCTCCGACATGGATCGTCACTATTATGAGATCCATAAACTGACTGTGGCCAAGCATCCCTCGGAGACCGATGAGCGGCTGATGGTGCGCATTGTCGCCTTTGCGCTGAATGCCCATGAGCACTTGGAAATGACGAAGGGTCTTTCAACAGATGACGAGCCAGACATCTGGCAGAAAAGCCTGAGCGGAGAGCTTGATGTATGGGTGGCCCTGGGCCTTCCAAGCGAGAAGGTGATGCGTCAATCCTGTGGCAAGGCCGGCAAGGTGATTGTCTATCCCTATGGCGGCAGGACTGCCGAGATGTGGTGGGACAAGATCAAGAACAGCACCACCCGGTTTGAAAATCTTGAGGTGGTGAATTTCTCCGAGACCGACACCGGCGCTCTGGCAAAACTGGCAAGCCGCGCGATGAAGCTCCAGATCAGTATTCAGGACGGCGACGTGATGGTCAGTGTTGATGATAGCATCGTCTACGTTACCCCCATAAAATGGAAGAGTGCTGCGTAACGCATGGTGGCCCGCCGAAAAGACGGATTTGAGCGGCTCAGTGGTGTGTCACCGCAGTCGCCGATGTCCGCATCGGGTAGGCTGCTTCACAGCGCCGAGTCCCGCGACCAACGGCAGTGCCGGCCCTGTCACGGCGGCTCTCGGTTCGAGTTCGACGTTCTGGGGGCCGCGGTGCGGAAAGACACAAGATAGTGCGGGAAGCCACTGGCCGCGGCGCGATGTATCTTCCGCAGTAGACAGCACAAGGCTTCGGTTCGCGCCGGTTCGAACAGAAGTCGGCCGGTACGTGCCCGCGATCGACCCAGTAGTCAGGGTGCACCCAGATTGCTCCTGCGTAGTCCTTGCCACCCCATTTCACTTTCTCATTTCGCCACCGGAGTTCAGCCATCAGATATCGTAGCTGCGAAGCACTTCCACCGAGGTCGCGTTTCAGGACCTCGACGAGGTCCTCCTGCGGCACGGCAAAGCGATGAAGGTTGGCAAGGTGCTCCTCCAGTTGCTCAAGAAGGACCTGACGAGAAGCTCCCTGGATCTGCTTCATGATCGGATTTGAGTTGGTCGAAAGGCTAAGGCTCTTGGGGTCGAACCAGCGTTGTTTCACAAGTCCGACGACGGAGGATTCCCTTCACGAATCCATGCCGTTAGACGCACTGCATGAGCAAACCATCTCCCGCCCGAAATCGCACGGCGAACTGGTCCAGCTATCGAGCCATTGAGGCGCCAATGGTTCAAGCCC
>CANLZY010000068.1 GCA_947495685.1 uncultured Tropicimonas sp. | reverse complement strand
GATCTCCTTCGTGTTGAAGATCGGCAGACAACAAATCGTAGCTTGCGTCAGTGTCCGGTTTTCGCGGGGTAGCTCAGATCACCCCATGCTCGGGAATGTCTGACCCAAGCCGAACAACGAATTTCCTTGCGCCATCCGTGACGCGCAGATTGGTGTTCGTGATCCCGCCCCCCAGCAGTTCGATCTCACCGGGGGTGTCGAAACAGGGCAAGCGTGCGACCCTTGCAATCGCAGCCTCGATCATGATCCCACCCTCCGTTCAATTCTCAGCAGGGGCATGAGGACCGCACCACCCATCTCAGAAGACCTTGCTCTCGTCACCGTTGGGCGCGAGCCTCGAGTCCAGCAACTGGCCCTCACGATACAGGATCGGATGGGCAACGGTTACAATCCAGGAATTGAGCTCCTTCAGGGAGTAGGCCGTTTCCAGGTGGATGTCGGACGACGCGAAACTGTCGGTGTACCCTGCTGTGAGCCGCTTCAGGTGCGCCTTGCGGCTGTCCCGCTCCAACCGGCCCATTTGGGCTTTCTGCTCGATCAGCAGCCGTGCGCTTTCGATATCATCGCTGACCAGCACATTGGTCGCAGTGGTCAGATTGGCCAGCACGATTTCGTGGATGCGTGTCAGTTCTTCGCGCCCGGGAACACTGAAATGCACACCGGATTTGGCCCTTTCGGCGGCCAGCGGGACAAGTCGTTTGACCACGATGTCACCTGCCGCTTCCAGCGCGATAGCATAATCCACGAGGGCCCGCATTTCACGCATTTGCGGCTTGGACATTGTGTCGTGGGGCATCGAGGCGGAATAGCGCCGGATCGCATCCAGGGCGGTGTTGATCGCATCGTCCTCCTTGCGAAGACGTTTCACCGACTCGACATCGTAGGAGCGATACAGGTCCATGACCGGGGTCAGCAAAATGACAAGGATGTCCGCCATCCGCAGCACCTCGCGCCGAAGACTGGCCAGAGACCGGGTGGGCGAGTTCAGGGCGCTTTGGTCCAGCGCGCTTGTGTGCCTGGGTGCAAGGATATCGGGTGCGGCGTCCGGCGCGACGGCCTTCAGGATTGGCTCCAACAGCGGGGCGATGGGCAGACCCAGCACCACGATCAGGTTGAACAGGATGTGCAACGAGACAAGGGACTGACCCGGCTCCAGACCGCTGGGAGGCAGCGATATCGGCAGATAGGTCAGCGCTGCCAGTGTCAGCAAGGCAGCCGTGCCTCTTAACACCACGTTGGCCAGGATGACCCGTCGCGCAGCCGGCCTCATGTCCCTGCCCAGCCAGACGGGAATGAGGGCCGAACCAAGGTTCGCCCCCAACACAATGGCCGCACCGACACTGAAGGGCAAAGCGCCCAGGCTCACCACGGTGACCACCATCAGGACCGCTGCCACGGAGGAATGCATGACAAAGGCAAGGGCGGCCCCGAGGAAAAAGGCGGTCAGCGGGTCTCTCTCCAGCCAGACCGACATCGCCGGCAACAAGCCGCTGTCCTGGATGGGTTGGATGGCTTCGCGCAGGAACCTCAGTGCTATCAGTATGAAGGCGATACCAAGTATGATGCGTCCTGCCTGTTTCAGGCTTCGTCGTTCGGTCTTCAGGAAGAGCACCCCCCCGACCGTCAAGAACACCGGGACCAGCCAATCGACCCTCAGCGAGAGGATCTGGATCAGGAGAGAAGAGCCCAGGTCTCCTCCGAGCACAATCGCCACGGCCGGAAGGAAGGAAATCGCCCCGTTGGCGGCAAACCCGGCGGCCAGTAGCGTTACAGCGGCCGAGCTTTGCAGCACGATGGCAAGGACAGTGCCCAGCGGGATCAGGCGCAATGGCGTTTGATCCGCCGTCAATACCCGGCGGAACGACGCGCCGAACGCGCGCTCGATCCCGGTACGGACCATGCGCACAGCGAACAGCAACAGGAATGTCGCGCCAAATAGATGCAAAAGAAATGAAAGGATCAACATGTCAGGACAGTGTTAGCAGAATTATGCCACACGCAACGACTCCTGCCGCGAAAAGGCGACGGCCAATGGGGCGCTCGTGGAAGCAGAGGATACCAAACAGGGCCGCGAAGATAACCGAAGTTTCGCGCATGGCCGACACCACGCCCAACGGCGCAAGAGTCTTGGCATATAACACCATCGCGTAGGCCAGCCCCGACAAGGCGCCGCCCGACAATCCGATTATCAGGCTCTGCCGATTGGCTGCCCTTAGGCGAGGCCAACGTGTGATGGCGATGAACAACGTCACGAAAATCTCGGCGATGAACAGCCAGGCGACGTATCCAAGCGGGCTGCCTGACAGCCGAATGCCCATACCATCAACGACCGAGTAGATGGCGATGATCAGCGAGGTCAAAAGAGCGGCCCCAAGGGCACGCGGGTCGGCGTGGCGGACAGCGGCCAAAATCAGAATGCCGCAAGACACGGTGCCAATCGCGACCCAACTCAGAAGCGGCAATTGTTCATCCGCCCAGACCAGGGCGCCCAGAGCGATGAGGACGGGCGCGGTGCCGCGGGCGATGGGATAAACGAAAGACAGATCGCCAAACCGGTAGGCAAGGTTCAGGAACGTGTAATAGCCCCAATGCACCACCGTCGAGGCCACGATGAACGGCACGGATTCGATCGACGGCAAAGGCACGAACGCCGCAAGGATCGCACCGGGAACAACGTGGCCAAGCGAGATCAGCGCCAGCATGACCGTCCGGTCGCCCGCGCCCTTGACCAGGGCATTCCACGTCGCATGAAGGATGGCCGCCACCAACACAAGCGCGGTGGTGATTGCCGTCATTCAGCGTCTCGGATGGCAGTTTCTACGATCCCGAGGGCCCGGGCCAGATCGCCCTCCGGGATTGTCAGGGGCGGCGACAATGTCAGCACGCTGCCCGCGCTTATCTTGAAGGACAGGCCCGCGGCCAGACAGGCGTAGTAGATCTGTTCAGCCCGGTCGTGATCGGGCCTGCGGGCGTCCCGGTCGGACACGATTTCGACCCCGAACATCAGGCCGCGCCCCCTGATGTCACCGACGATCGGGCTTTCCGCGAGAGTGTCGTGCAACCGGTTCATGGCGCTCGCGCCCAGAACCGCCGCCCGTTCCGCCAACCCCTCGTCCTCGATGATGTCGAGCGTTGTCAGCGCCGCCCGTGCGGTCACCGGGTTCTTTTCGTGGGTGTAGTGACCAATGGCGAAATCCCCCGCCACATCGAGATCGGCCCGGGCAATCACGGCCGCAATCGGCAGAACACCCCCACCCAGAGCCTTGCCAAGGGTAATGATGTCGGGCGTCACCTTGTCGTGGTCAAACGCAAAGAACCGGCCCGTCTTGCCAAGACCGGTGGGGATCTCGTCCATGATCAACAACGTGCCCTGGTTCCGGCAACTCGCGGCGACCTTGGACCAGTAGCCGGCGGGCGGCACCACTGGCACCGCCCGCATTGGCTCGGCAATCAGGGCCGCGGTATCGGTTTCACGGGCAAGCGTGTAGTCGACCATGCCCGCACAGGCCAGGTTGCACGCCTCGGGACCCGGATGACCATACGGGCAGTGATAGCAGTGAAATGGCGCCACGTGTTCCGCCCCAGGCAACAAGGGGCCCGCGATCTGGCTGCGAAACGTGGCTTCTCCGCCGACACTGGAAGCGCCAAATCCCGCGCCGTGGAAAGCATCCCAATATGACAGGGTCTTGAACCGCCCCGTCGCGGCCCGCGCGATCTTCAGAGCGACCTCGTTGGCGTCCGACCCGCCGGTGGTGAACAGTACTTTGGCCGGCCACGGGGCCAGGGCGCCAAGCCTCTCGGCAAGCTCTGTCGCGACATCGTTGGTAAACCGGCGGGGCGAAAAGGAGAGTTGGTCCAGCTGGTCCTTGATCGCCGCGATCAGGCGCGGGTGCCCATAGCCGATGTGGTGAACGCTGTTGCCATGAAAATCCATGTAGCGGCGCCCGGCGGTGTCCTCGATCCAGATGCCATCGGCCTTGGCGATGGTGGAGACGCAGGGGCTGGACAGCGACTGGTGCAGGAAGGCGCTCGCGTCGCGCGCCAGCAGGTCGCGGGTTTCATTGTGGGTTTCGCGCGCCGCCCAACGCTGCCGGGCGTCAGATGTGTTGCTTTCGCCTTCGGTATGAATGTCAGGCATATCCGACCCGTTCCGGCAGCGGCAGGTCATGGATGAAATCGGGGGTTTGCATGTCCGTATCCTTGCCGCCATTGTCCCGGTTGCGATGCCCGACCGGCTCGTGGAACTGCGGTTCGGCCTCAAAGGCCGCAACCTCCTTGGCGGTCATCGGCTCGGCCTGCATAAATAGCGCGTGATCCGAACCGGGCGACAGACGATCAAAATCCGCAGGCCCCCTCGCCCAGAGATCGCCGTTCGAGACAACGTGCGGCCGGACGCAATCCACGATGAACGGTGGGAGGCAATTCTTCAGGTCCTCGGAGCCCCCCGGCAAGTAGGGGCCGGGGTCCGACGTATCCTGCCCGATGTCATGCAACAGAGTTGCGGCGCCCAGGCGGCCCATGGTCCCCTTGGCCTCGGCCACAGCCGCCCCATGCAATATGTGCTGCGCCAGGATGACCGGTTCGCCAAGACAGGTTTCGGCGCTGCGCCGCTCGGAGATGGCGTCCCTGGTCGCGGTCACGCAGCCTCCAAAGCAGCAAGCAACAACGGCAGCCCGTTGTCATCCTCTTGGGTCCCGAACGGCATGCCGCCAGGGAGGTCCCTCCGCGTCATCTGCCCCTGAGTGTTTGTGGGTGCCCGCGTTGCGGCATCGAGGACCATGTTCCGCAGCCAAATCGATTGAAACCGAGACTCCCGGTCGCCGCCACGGCAAACCTGAACGGCTCTACCGACGCCCAAGGTTTCCGCCCGGCTCAAGGCCATGGCAGCGAGTAGGTCTTGACGTTTGTGAAGAACTTCATCGCTTCGATGACGCCTTCCTTCACACCGTTGCCACTGTCCTTGATGCCGCCGAAGGGGGACATTTCGATACGGTATCCGGGCTGTTCCCAGATGTTGCAGGTGCCAACATCCAGCCCGTTGATATAGGCAATCGCCCGGTTCAGGTCGTTGGTGCAAACGCCGGAGGACAGGCCGAAATCGGTTGAGTTCGAGATCGCCATCACCGCGTCGTCATTGTCCGGAACCCTAACGATTGGCACGATGGGGCCAAAGGTCTCCTCCATTACCAATTCGCTGTCATGAGGCACGTGATCGACCACGATGGGGGGCAGCAGGGCACCCTGTCGTCCCGGATGATACAGGATCCTTGCGCCAGCTTCTTCCGCCATGAAGACACGTTTTTCAAACAGCTCGGCGGCCACATCACTGATCACACAGCCTAGCTCGGTTTCCGGATCCTGCGGATCGCCAAACCTGATCTTCCTGGCCTTTTCCAGAACCAATGGCACGAATTTGTCGGCGACGCTTTCCTGCACCAGAATGCGCTTTACCGCCGTGCAGCGTTGGCCGGAATTGCCGGTCGCGCCCGCCACGGCAATCGTTGCCGCCTTGTCCAGATCGGCATCGTCGAGGTCGTTACAAATGATCAACGGATCATTGCCGCCCAGTTCCAGTGCGGTTCGCTTGTACGAAGCCTTCCTGGCGATCATCTTGCCCACGGGCACACCACCGGTGAACGTGATGATGTCGATATTGTCGTTGGTCACCATCTCGTCGCCGATATCGCCCGGCAGACCGGTGACGATCTGGAACATCTCGGGCGGCAAGCCGGCCTCGTACAGGATGTCGGCCAGCGCAATCGCAGTCAACGGCGTCAACTCGGTCGGTTTGCAAACCATGCAGTTGTTCGTCGCAATGGATGGCGCGATCTTGTGGCTGACCATGTTCAACGGGTGATTGAACGGCGTGATGGCACTGATCGCCCGCACCGGTTCGCGCTTGGTGAAAATTTTGCGGTTCTTGCCGTTGTGGGTCAGATCGCAGGAGAATATCTCGCCGTCATCCATCATCGATTGACCGGCGGCAAACTGGTAGACGTCCTGCGCGCGCTTGGTCTCATAAATCGCGTGTTGGTGGCAAATGCCGAGCTCCAGCGTCAGCCATTTCGCCAGAAACGCGCGCCTTTCGCCGATCAACTCGGCGGTTCGGTTCAGGATTTGGCTGCGCTCGTATCGCGACAGGGTGGGCTTATAGTTCGCGGCAATCTCGAATGCCCTGGCCGCATGCTCGGCCGTGCCGGCGGGAACCGTGCCGACCACTTCGTTGGTATAGGGGTACGTCACCTCGATCACATTGTCGGTGAAGACGATCTCGCCGCCAATGCGCATCCCTTCGGCGCGAAAATCCGTGGTTTGCGATTTCATTTGGGCACCTCATCCATTGCAGCGGCAGTCGTGGCGTAGAAAAAGGCGTCGAAATTGCGAAGTGTCGGAGCATTCGGCAGCTTGATCAAACGGTTCACGATGAAGGGCACTTCCTGTTCGGTCAATCCACCGTGGCTGCGAAGCGGCTCGCCCAGAGCGGCCAGATCGTGACGGTCTGCGCTGGTGCCGATTGTCATGTTTTCCGTGGACACCATGGTCAGGTCGCCAATGCGATCGGCGGGCAGTTCGTATTTCGCCACTGCCTCTTCCCTGGTCAGCACTTCGAGCATCTCGGGCAAGGCCCGGACTCGCGCAACGATGTCGGCGCGGTCCGCCCCCTCCGGCAGGTAGGCGGTCGCGAAGGCGCCAAGCGCGCCGTGATGTACGACATATGGATCGGTAATCGGCAGGATGACGCGCGCCTCAGCCACGCCCAGCCAGCCGTCGAACACATCCTGCATGTAGATGACAGAGGGCTCCTTGGTCACCCAGTCGTGCTTCGGCTTCATGCCATGATCTGCGGTCACGACGATGGCCGCACCAAGCGCGTCCAGGTCGGCCAGATACCGGTCGAACATTGCGTAGAAGTCCTTGGCCCCCTGCTCGTCCGGGCCAAACTTGTGCTGCACATAGTCCGTCGTCGACAAGTACATCACGTCCGGCTTCCACTCCCGCAACAGCTTCACGCCCGCTGCAAAAACGAATTCGGACAGCTCTGCTGAATAGACCTCCGGCACGTCCATGCCCAGCCACGCGCTTGCATTGTCGATCCCGTGTTCCGCCTTGGTCGTTTCGCCGGAGCGCTCCGAGGAAAAGGCGATGCCGCGGTCTTCGTCGAACCCAAGCCCCGCCCCCAGCAATGCACGCAGTTTGTCCTTGGCCGTGACAACCGCAACCCGCGCGCCGGCGTCGTAGAACTTGCTGAACACTGTCGGCGCCCGCAGGAACCGCACATCATTCATCATCACTTCCTCACCGGTGTCCGGATCGTACAGGAAATTGCCGCAGATCCCATGCACCGACGGCGGGCGCCCGGTGGCAATCGACAGGTTGTTGGGGTTGGTGAACGACGGGATCACCGAATGCGCAAGCCGGTCGGTGCCGGTTTCGCGGATGCGCTTTAGGGTCGGCATCAGCCCTTCGGCGATGGCGACATCCAGATATTCCGGTTCGCAACCATCCAGGCAAATGACAATCGCACAGGTTCTGGGTGCAGGATAGGTTCGGTCGTTGGCGACGACAGGTTCGTTGATTGGCATGGTTGTCCTCAAGTGGCGAGTTTCTTGCGTTCTTCCAAAGCGGCATCCGGTGGAGACGCCGACGCGACACCCATCTGGGAAAGCGCCTCCTTCGCGGCGTCAACGACCCTGCGCATCACATGTTCGTCCATTCGCCCGATGCACCCGACGCGAAACGAGTCCACGACGGTCAGCTTGCCGGGGTAAATGATGAAGCCCCTGCCCTTCATCAACTCGTAAAACCGGTTGAACTCAAACGCAGGATCGGCGGGGCAGAAAAAGGTGACAATGATCGGCGACAGCCAGCGGTCGGCCAGAAGTGTTTCGAAGCCAAGTTCGCGCATACCGTCGACAAGCACATCGCGGTTCCGGATGTAGCGGGCACCGCGTGCCGGCACCCCTCCTTCGGACTCGTGTTGGCCCAATGCCTCAAGGAAGGCGGCGACCACATGTGTCGGCGGGGTGAAGCGCCATTGACCGGTCTTGTTCATCGTCGTCCATTGCGCTTCGACGTCCAGGCTGAGCGAATGGGAGTTTCCCTTGGCGGCCTCCAATTCGGACGTGAGAGCGATCACGAAGCCAAAGCCCGGAACCCCTTCGATGCACTTGTTGGCCGAGGACACGAACGCCGCGCAGCCCAGTTTTGCGGGCTCCAGAGGGATGGCCCCGAAGGCAGACATTGAATCGATCAGCAACTTGCATCCCGCAGCTTTCGTCGCCTCCGCAATTTCCTCAACCGGGTTCAGGATGCCCGATGAGGTTTCGCAATGGATCGCCAGAACATGGGTGATTTCAGGGTCGTCCGCCAGGATCCGCGCCACGTCCGCACCGCGTGGCGGCAGATAGTCGCCCTTGTCCAACACGACCCTGGCGCGGCCGAGATAGTCCATCGTCGAGGCCGCGCGTTGTCCGTAAGCACCATTGGCCAGCACCAGAACCTTGCCGTCCTTGGGCACGAAAGTCCCCAGCATCGCCTCGACGCAATAGGACCCCGACCCTTGAATTGGCACGCAATCATAGGCCTCGGCGCCATCTCCAAGGAGACGGATGAGTTTTTTGCGCATGACCTGAGTCATCGCCCGAAAATCATCGTCCCAACTGCCCCAGTCCTTCAGCATAGCCTGCTTGACCTCGAAAGAGGTGGTCAGTGGACCAGGAGTCAGCAAGTAGGGCTCGCCCAGTTCTGGAGCCGGGAACGGCACGTTGTCCATGGTGGAGGTCCTTTGCAACCTGACACATGTATAGGCCTTGCCCGTGTATATGATATATCTTCATTATCTATTGTTCCATAGGTTGAGCTTATATATTGTGACACCATGCGATATACCCAGCTTCGCGCCTTTCACTACGTGTCGTTGCACCAGGGATTCTCCCGCGCGGCGGCGGCGATGAACCAGACCCAACCATCTGTGTCGGACCAGGTTCGGCGGCTTGAACTTTCCACCGACACGCTGCTGTTTCGCCGCGAGCGACGCCAGGTGCGCCTGACCCAGGCGGGCGAGGACCTGTTTCGTCTGACCCGCGCCTTTTTCGACGTGGAAGAGCAGATCGAGGACTTTTTCGACCGCAAGCGCGGCGATATCTCCGGCAAGTTGCGGATCGTGGCGGACTCGGCCATGCACATCACCGACGCGATCGGAGCATTCCGCGCTGACCATCCCAATGTTTTCGTCTCGGTTCACACCGGCAATACAGAGGATGTGTTGCAACGACTGAGGGACTACGAAGCTGAAATCGGCGTGGTCGGGAGCATTGCGCCCGCGCCCGACCTTGACCTTGTCGATCTGGGATTGTCGCCGATCATTGCCATTGTCCGCAAAGGTTATTTTCCCGACCGGACTGCCATCTCGAATTTCGCCGACCTGCAGGCCCATCCCCTGATTTTTCGTGAACAGGGATCTCGCACCCGTGCCAGCATTGAAGCGGAAGCGCGCAGGGTGAAGGTAACGCTGACGCCTGCCATCGAGGTCGAAGGCCGCGAGGCCATGCGCGAGATTGTCGCCTCGGGCGCGGGTATCGGGTTTGTCAGCGAGGCCGAATTTGGCAACGATCAACGCCTGATGCACATCCCGATCGCAGGCATGGGGCTTGCCATGTCCGAGGCCATTGTGACGCTGAAGTCCAGGCGCGATGTTCCGATGATCCGGGCGTTCCTGAAAAGCCTGCCGGGACAAGATCAGCGGGTCTAATGGATTGAATGGGACAAGGAAACCCGTACTGGAATTCCGTTCAGGCTTGCGCTGTGCGAGTCGTGCCGATGCGCGCAGGAAATCATGTCCGGTTCAATCGCTTTCGCCCCGCCTGAGGCAGTGCGCCATACCCTGCAAGCGCGGGCTCGGCAGGAGGGGAAAATATGCGAATCCAGTCAACCCAAAACCCTCCTAACCCCCAAAGTCAGATAGGAGCTATCAGACACCCACACCGAGCCAACAGCCCGCCCGAGGGCTATAAACGAAGGTGTCTTTGCTTTACTTTGAGGTCAGACATTGGGGAAGTTTCGATGGATTATTTTGACCTGGGAACGTATTCGCGACCAATTTCGACCACTTCAGAGGACGCCCAG
Source organism: uncultured Tropicimonas sp. (assembly GCA_947495685.1). Classification (GTDB taxonomy): domain Bacteria; phylum Pseudomonadota; class Alphaproteobacteria; order Rhodobacterales; family Rhodobacteraceae; genus Tropicimonas. Next base: position 1,716 of record CANLZY010000068.1, on the reverse strand, counting down.
GTCTGGTTTGACCGAGGGTTGGCCTGGACCTACGCGTACAATCACGAGGAGGCGATCGAGTGTTTTCGGAAGGCTCTAGCCTGCGATCCTGGTTGCGCCATGGCCCATTGGGGCATCGCGTATTGCATCGGACCCAACTACAACAAGCCTTGGAACACGTTTGAGGAAGATGAAAAACCCGACTGCATCGCGGTGGCCCGTTCCTCGATCGATGCCGCCCGAGCGTTGTTGAAACAACTGACCCCGGTCGAGCGCGCATTGATCGAAGCGATTCCGGCACGCTATCCCGCCTCATCGGATATCGAGGACTTCAGCCCCTGGAACGACGGCTTCGCCGATGCAATGCGCGAAGTCTACGCCAGTCACGGCGACGACCTGGACATCTGCGCAATCTTTGCCGAGTCCATCATGAACCGCACGCCCTGGCAGCTTTGGGACTTGGCTACGGGACAACCCGCACCGGGGGCAAACACGATTGAGGCGATCGAGGTTCTGGACAAGGCTTTCGACACCTTACCCGGCGCTTGGGAGCACGCGGGGCTCCTACACATGTATATCCACTTGATGGAAATGTCGCCTCACCCAGAAAAGGCGCTGCGCCATGGGGATGCGCTCAGCACATTGATGCCCGAAGCCGGGCACCTTCTTCACATGCCGACCCACATCGATGTCTTGTGTGGCGATTACATGAATGTCGTCCTGCGAAACCACGCGGCCATCGTGGCAGACCGCAAGTTCCTGAAACGCGTGGGACCGGACAATTTCTATTCCGTCTATCGCTCCCATAACTACCATTTCAAAATCTATGGAGCGATGTTCCTGGGCCGGCCAACGGCGGCGTTGGAAGCGGCCGAGGAACTGATATCCACCTTGCCCACGGAGACTCTCAGACCGATGGCGGACTGGTTCGAAGGCTTCATTCCCATGAAGCAACATGTGCTGATCCGGTTCGGCCGCTGGCAGGATATTCTGGATCAGGCATTGCCCGCGGAGGAAGAGCTTTACAGCGTCACGGTGGCAATGATGCGTTACGCCCGCACTGTCGCGTTGGCCAACACCCGGCGAATTGACGACGCCGTGGCCGAACGCGACCGCTTCTACGAAGCGCTGGACCGAGTTCCCGAAAGCCGCATGCTGTTCAATAACACGTGCCGCGACATCCTGAAGGTCGCCGAACAGATGATGCTGGGCGAACTTGCCTATCATATGGGCGAACACGAAACAGCCTTCGCCCACCTGCGCAAGTCAGTCGAGATCGACGATACCCTGCCCTACGATGAACCTTGGGGCTGGATGCAACCGACCCGCCATGCCTTGGGTGCGCTCCTTCTGGAGCAGGGTCAGGCAGAAGAAGCAGAGGCCGTCTATCGTGCGGACCTCGGGCTTGACTCGACGCTTAGCCGGGCCTGCCAGCATCCGGGAAATGTCTGGAGCCTGCACGGACTGCACGAGTGCCTGACCCGCCGCGGCGAAACAATCGAGGCCAGACATATCAAGCTTCAACTCGACACGGCGGTCGCTCGCGCAGAAGTGCCGATCAAGGCGTCGTGTTACTGCCGCCAGGCGCACTGAGCTACCCCCGCGAAAACCGGACACTGACGCAAGCTACGATTTGTTGTCGGCCGATCTTCAACACGAAGGAGATCAGAGATGTCGAAACGGAAGCAACACCCCCCGGAGTTCAAGGCCAAGGTCGCGTTGGAGGCTGTGACGGGC
>CANLZY010000067.1 GCA_947495685.1 uncultured Tropicimonas sp. | reverse complement strand
ACTGTGACATTCTGATCTTTCCTTGCAGATCGGTGGCGATTGTGGCGAGGACAGGGGCGATACGCCCCACCCCCTCGGCCGGCCGGATATAGGTTCTTGGCCCGGAGGCCGGCCCGGACGTGAGGCGCGGCTCCGGGTCGAAAGCGTCAGACCCTGTCGAAGTTCGTCGGCAGGACAAGCATGTCGCGGATCGTCACGTTGCGCGACCGGGTCAGGATATAGAGCACGGCATCGGCCACTTCGCTGGCCTCGATGAGACTGCCGGCTTCCTTGGCCTTGCGAAGGTTCTCTTCCGGCCAGTCGGCCAGCAGAGCGGAAATGACCGGGCCGGGCGAGACCTGGGCCACGCGGATGCCATGCGGGATCAGCTGGCGGCGCATGCCCTGAACAAAGCTGGTGATGGCCCATTTCGAACCCGAATAGACCGGCTCCCAATAGGTCGGAAAGTGACCGGCGATGGAGCAGGTGACGACGATGTCGCCCGTGCCACGCTCGATCATGTGGGGCACCACTTCGCGGACGTTCTTCATGACCGCGTTGACGTTGAGATTGAGCATCCTGTCGATGGTCGCGGAGTCCGTCTCCACCAGATCGCCGCCGATATAGGTGCCGGCATTGCAGTAGAGAATGTCGATATGGTCGACCTTTTCGAGGATCTCGGGAACCATGGCCGAGCAGCTGTCAGGGTCGATCAGGTTGGTGACCTGAGCAATGGCCTTTTCTCCAAGCCGGGCGGTTTCCCTGGCAAGTGCGGCCTCGTCGAAATCGACCATGACGACGGTCGCGCCGGCGTCGATCAGGGCTTCGGTGGTTGCAAGGCCGATGCCGGACGCGGCACCGGTGATGGCGGCAATCTTGCCTTCGAGGGATTGGGACATTTGTTGCTCCTTGTATCGATATGTTTTCTGCGGAAGGAGGGTCAGACGGCGAGGAAACCGCCATCGACCGTGATGACCGAGCCCGTGACCATTGCCGCGTCGTCGCTCATCGCCATGGCAATGGAACGGGCAACGTCTTCGGGCTCTGCGAAACGGCCGATGGGATGGCGCACCATCATCGGCTCGCTGTTGGCCGGATCGCTCCAGGCCTCGACGGCCAGTTCGGTCATGGTCACGGTCGGCGCGACCGCAACGGCGCGGATTCCATGGGGCCCGAGTTCCTTGGCCATGACCCGCGTTGCGCCTTCGAGCCCGGCCTTGGAGGCCGCGTAGCAGAGGTGATCCTGAAAACCACGATGCCCGGCGATGGAGGTGACATTGACGATCACCCCGCCGCCGCCAGCGGCCACCCGGGCGCGGGCAAATTCCTGTGAACAGATCAGGGCGGCCCGCAGGTTGATGCCCAGCACCGTCTCATAGCCTTCGTCGGTCATGTCGAGCACCGGTTCGAGCACGTTGGTACCGGCGCAGTTGATCAGGTAGTCGCAGGTGCCGGCGTCCTTCATCGCGGCCCGCGCCTGGGCGGGGTCGGAAAGATCGGCGGTGACGATGCGGGCGCCGGTTTCTGCGCTCAGGGTCTCCAGGGTTTCGCGCGAGCGGTTGATCCCGACGATCTGTGCGCCCCGCTGGGCCAGCAGGATGGCGACGGAACGGCCGATGCCCTTGCCTGCGCCCGTGATAATGACCGATTTTCCCTTGAATTCCATTGTGTTCCTCTTGAGATGTCTTGCCCGGTCGGGGCCGGGGTTCGCTGGCAATCGACCGGGGGCCTTCGGGCGGCCCCGGGCCGCAACTCTCCCGTGCCCTCCCGTTGCTGGCCTCGGGTCTGGTTGGTGGTGTTGGTTTCGACGGCGGCCGGGGATGGGACGGGCGGTGGCCGTTTCCGGCGGTCGGGAGGTACCCGCCCCATCTCCAGGCTTCTGGCGTGTCATGGAGGACGTCGCCGGGAGAGGCGCTCCCCCCCGGTGATCAGCGCCGTTCGCCGCGTCCGATGTAGATGGCCAGCAGGATGATGAAGCCCTTGATGACGTCCTGCAGGTAGGGGTTGATGCCCACGAGGTTCAGACCGTTGTTCAGGATGCCCAACAGTACCGCTCCGATCAGCGTACCGAAGATCAGGCCCCGGCCACCGGCGATGGATGTGCCGCCCATGACCACTGCCGCGATGGCATCAAGCTCGAAGCCGACGCCCGCATTGGGCTGGCCGCTCATCAGGCGTCCGGTCAGGATCACGGCGGCAAGCGCGGAGGTCAGCCCGGAAATCGTGTAGATTGCCAGCTTGATCCGTTGGGTCTTGACGCCGGAAAGCCGGGCCGCCGTTTCGTTGCCGCCGATGGAGTAGACATGGCGACCGAAGGCCGTTCTCTCCAGCAGCACCCAGGCGATGCCGTAGATCAGGAACATGAGGATGACCGGCACTGGAATGTTGCCGATACGGCCGATGCCGAACCAGGAGATCCAGGAGGGAAGCCCGCTGATCGGGTAGCCGCCGGAATAGATCAGGCCAAGACCGCGCGCGATGCCCATTGTCGCGAGCGTGACGATGATGGCGGGCATCCGTCCCCAGGCCACCAGCACGCCGTTGAAGACGCCCAGACCGAGACCAACCAGCAGGCCACCAGCCAATCCGACCGCGCCAGGCATGCCCATATTAACGATCAGGCCCGCGCAAATGGTGCCGGAGAAGGCCATGACCGCGCCGACCGACAGGTCGATGCCCCCCGTGAGGATGACGAATGTCATGCCGACCGCGAGAATGCCGTTGATTGACACTTGCCGCAACACGTTGAGAATGTTGGAGACGCTGAAGAAGTTCTCGCTGGCAAAGCCCATGAGAACAGAAACGACGATCAGCCCGACCAACGGAAGGACGAGCGGTGACCGGATCACTTGACGGAGGTTCACATTCATTTTCTTGTAGCCCCGCACCGAGGTGCCCAATGTTGTATCATGCGGCATTTTCGAGTTTCCCCGTCGTTGAATAGGTCATGATTTTTTCCGACGTGATGTCGTCCCCTTCGACGGTCGCCACGATGCCGCCTCCCCGGAAGACGCAGACACGGTCGGACATGCCGATGATTTCCGGCAGTTCAGAGGAGATCATGATGATCGAACAGCCCATTTCGGTCAGCTTGCGCATCAGGAAGTAGATTTCGGCCTTGGCGCCAACATCGATCCCGCGGGTGGGTTCGTCGAAGATCAGGATCTTCATGTCGTGGTTCAGCCAACGCGCCACCACGACCTTCTGCTGGTTGCCTCCCGACAGGGTGTCCAGCCGGTCGTCCGGACCATTTGCCTTCACGCCCACCCGTTCCATGGCCTCCACCGTGCAGGTCAGCTCCTTCGTCAGGTCGATGAAAAAGCGACCCTTGCGGTACTTGCCGTAATTGTTGATCGAGATATTGCGCATGATCGAGAAACTGGTGATCAACCCCTGCTCCTTGCGGCTCTCGGGCAGCAGGCCGATCCCGGCCACCAAACCGTCGGCGGGCTCGGCGAAACTCACGTCCTTGCCGTTGAGCTTCATGCTGCGGTTCGTGTGGGGATGCGCGCCGAGCATGGCCAGCGCGGTCTCCGTCCGACCGGAGCCGACAAGGCCGGAGAAGCCGAGGATCTCGCCCTTGCGCAAGTGGAAGGACGAAATCGGGTCGGTCCGTTTCAGTTGAAGCTCATCGACCTCGAGCACCAGTTCCGTGTCGTCGGGCAGGTCCGGTTTGGTCGGAAAGCTCTGTTCGATCCGGCGGCCGACCATCATCTCGACCAGGCGGTCGTTGTCGACATCTGACACGTTGCAGGTGTTGATGTATTCGCCATCTCGCAGCACGGTGATCCGGTCGCAGATCTGGAAGATCTCTTCCAGATGGTGCGAGATGAAGACAATCGCGACACCTTTTCGGCGCAACTCGCGGAGCACGTTGAAGAGATGCTCGACCTCGGTTGGCGTGAGCGTCGCGGTGGGTTCGTCCAGTACCAGGATCCGGGCGTCCAGCGACAGGGCCTTGGCGATCTCGACGAATTGCTGCTCGGCAATCGACAGGGTCGTGATCGGCACATTCATCGGCAGGTCCACGCCGAGCAGTTGCAGGATCTCATGCGCGCGCTTGCGCATGGCCTTGCGATCGAGCAGGCCGAGCTTGTTCGTCAATTCCCGGGCGAGGAACATGTTCTCCACCGCCGACAAGTAGGGAATGAGCGAGAATTCTTGAAAGACGATCCCCACGCCGGCGGCGATGGCCTCGTCGTAATTGGCGAATGAGCGTTCCTCGCCATTGATGCGGATCGTACCGTCGGTTGCGCTGATGATGCCGCACAACACCTTCATCAGGGTCGATTTACCGGCGCCATTTTCGCCCAGCAGCGCATGCACCTCGCCAGAGCGCACCTCGAGGTCGACGCCGCGCAGAACTTCGACCTTGCCGAAGCTTTTCCTGATCCTGTTCATTTCCAGCATGGTATCCCTCGCGCGTCAGAAAAGGGGGCCACTCCCGCCCGAAGGGACGGGAGTGGCCAGGGAGAGAAGTCCTACCAGGAGAAGCCTTCGGCGTTCTCGGCGTCCACGACCATCACGTCGATCGGAACTTCGGCGGGAACAACACGGGCGCCCCAGAGCTGGGCAAGCGCCATGCCGAGGCCGACACGAACCTGGTCACGCGGGAACTGAGCGGTGCTTTCGATGAAGGGCGTGCCCTTCGCGATCGCTGCAACGGCTTCCGGAGCACCGTCCACCGAGGTCAGGAGGATGTCGCGGCCAGAGCCCTGGATGGCGGCCAGCGCACCCATTGCGCCACCGTCATTGACCGAGAAGACGCCCTTCAGGTTCGGGTGGGCCTGGATCATGTTCTCGACCACGCCGAGAGCGACCGAGCGGTCCTGGCGACCGTTCTGCATGTCGACCATTTCGATGCCCGGGAATTCTTCGAGCGCGGCCTTGCAGCCTTCGACGCGCTGCAGGATCGGAACGACCGGAATACCGTCGAGAATGGCAACTTCGCCTTCGCCGCCCATTTTTTCGCCCAAGTACTTGCAGGACATATAGCCGGCGTCGCGGTTCTTGGAGCCGACGAAGGTGTCAACCGGGCCGTTGGCGTTGGCGTCGACTGCGACGACGATGACGCCGGCTTCCTTGGCCATCTTGACGGCGGTTTCGATACCGGCGCTGTCGGTCGGGTTCACGAGCAGGATGTCGATATTTTGCTGCAGCATGTCCTCGACGTCCGAGATCTGCTTGGCGACGTCGTGGCCGGCATCGGTGATTACCAGTTCGGCGCCCAGCATTTCGGCGGCCTCTTGCAGGGCTTCCTGCATGGAGACGAAGTAGGGGTTATTCATCTCCTGGAATGTCATGCCGATTTTCAGGCCGCCGTCTGCGGCAAAAGCTGCCGAGGCGGCGACACACATGGCGGCGGCGGATACGGTTTTCATGAGGGTCTTCATTGGGTTCCTCCCGTTGCTGAAGATGGTCAAAGCTCTCCCGTTCGCGGCAATTTCCTCTCGCCGCGTCGGACATTTCGTTAGATTCTCGAAGAAGGCTAGCCGGTCATTTTCACCACATCGTTCGCTGCGAAGATGGAGCGGAACTGTGTTGGAGACATTCCCTTCAGTCTGAGAAAATGGCGGTTGAAGTTCGACAGGTTCGAGAAACCGACGTCGAAACAGATATCGGCGACCCGCACCTCGGGGTCGGACAACAGGATCTGGCAAGCCAGGTCGATCCGCTGCTGATTCTTGAAGCGGACCAGAGTCATGCCGGTGTGCCGCTTGAAGGAGCGTGAAAAGCTGCTGGTGCTCTGCCCGGTCAGGGCCGCAAGATCGGCCTCGCTGACATGTTCGGTCAGGTTCTCCCGGAGATACACGATGGCGCGGTTGATCCCGCTGTCATCCGGGGCCGCCATGTTAAGCTGGAAACTGAGGCTGGCCAGGATCTGCGGTTCGGGTGCCGTGATCAGCCTGTCGGCGATCTCGCAGAAGAGCGCCATCCGCTTGACCCCGCGCGCCTCGACCAGCTCGCCCATGAGTGGCTCGACAGCCTTGCCGGTCGCGTCATCGAACAGCAGGCCGCGGCGGCTGCGCTCCAGAAGCGGGCGGAAAGCCTGCATCTCCGGAATCGCTTCCAAGGCGCCGTCGATGAATGGTTCGGCGAACTGGATGATGCGGGACCGACGGGGCTCGATTCCGCCCCCGGGAACGTTGCTGATCCAGTTCTGCGGAAGGTTGGGGCCGGTCATCACCAGTTGGCCCGGTTCAAAAAAGCCGATGTGATCACCGATATAGAACTTTCCGGTAGTCGCGACGACCAGGTGGATTTCGTATTCGGGATGGTAATGCCAGCGAACCGTGCGGAAGGGGTATCCATGCTGCCAGGCAGCAAAGGATTCGCCCTTCCGAATGTGCACAAGTTCCAGATCTGGTTGCACGGATGCCTCCCTGTTCGCCGGTGGCGGCTCGACCTGGTCGTCGAGTTTCCGCTTTGGCGTTGCATGATTTTTTAGCAGGAAAGTGACAAAATACTCTACATCGGCCTGCAGCTTTTTGTGATAGGATTTTGACCGTCACTTGCTGAATTTTGCAGATACTAGACTTCTTCTACCGCAGAATTGTGTCGCCGAAACCTTGGGGTGTGTCAGCCTGACGGATTGATTCGAACCTTCCTGGGGCGAGATGCGGCACTCGAAGTCGGCCCCTCGGCAAGAAGAAAGGGGACGAAGAATCGTCCCCTGATTTCCGGATTTTTTATGCGCTCCCGCATTTCGCCTGCGGGGTGCTCGCTCCTCACGGGCGCCCGGATTGCCAAGCCTTCAGGTTGCCGTAGTCTTGGCGGTATTGATCGTAAAATGGTATGTATTTTGCCGCCAGATCAGCGTCCGGGGTGATCTCGTGGTCCACCTTCGGCGGCGCGAAGACGCTTGCGGAGGCATCGCCGGTTGCGCAGGCTGCCGCGAGTTTTGCGGCGCCGAAAGCCGCTCCGAAGTCCCCGTCAACCGGTTTTAGAAGCGTCAAACCGGTTATCGAGGCCATAATGCCCAGCCACTGATCGGACCGCGCGCCGCCGCCGACAGCATAGGCCGCCTCGATTTCCGTGCCCGCCAACCGAAGCGCACGCACGCAGTCGGCGAAGGCCATGGAGACCCCCTCCATCGTCGCTTGCACGAGATCAGGAAGCCGTGTGGTGCGGCGCAACCCCAGATAGGCTCCGGTCGCGTCCGGATTGTTATGCGGCGTCCTCTCCCCAGAGAGATACGGAAGAAACCCGAGCCCCGACGGCTCGGTGATTTTCTCTGGCAGGAGCCCCGCCAGATCGCCTGGGCTCCGTCCCGAGGTCTCGGACAGCCAGCTCAAGCTGTCGGTTGCAGAAAGTATTACTCCCATTTGATGCCAAGCATCTGGCAAGGCATGGCAAAAAGCGTGCACTGCCTCATCCGTGTTCGGCGCGTAGCGATCCGTCACCGCGAAGAGGACACCAGAAGTCCCAAGCGACAGAAACCCCGTCCCCGGAGCGATCACACCCATCCCGCATGCCGTTGCAGCGTTGTCTCCGCCGCCACCGGCAACGGGAACGCGCGGCACGCCCCATTTCTCTGCCAATTCGGTCCGCAGGATCCCTGATACATCCGAGCCTTCGACAAGAGCCGGCATGGCATCCCGCGTCAGGCCGGTGGCTCCGAGCAAGGCGTCCGACCATTGCCGTCGCGCGACGTCGAGCCACAGCGTCCCGGCGGCATCCGACATCTCGGCAACATGCTCGCCCGTCAGCCAGAGGCGCACGAAGTCCTTCGGCAACAGCACCTTGGCCGTCTTCTCGAAGATCTCTGGCTCGTTTTCAGCGACCCATAGCAGCTTCGGAGCGGTGAACCCGGCCATCACGATATTGCCGCCGATGCCGCGGAAGTCTGCACGAGATTCGAGCTCTCGGCATTGCTGGCCCGACCGCCCGTCGTTCCACATGATGCAGGGCCGCAGCGGGGTGTCCGAGGCGTCCAGCAGCGTGGCACCGTGCATGTGTCCGGACAGGCCGATCGCCTGAAGCTTTGCCAATGCGCCGCCGCGTTCGCGCGCCACTTCGGCAATTGCACGCTCGCAGGCGGCGATCCAGTCCTGTGGATCCTGCTCCGACCAGCCGGGATGCGGACGTGAGACCTTCAGCGGCGCCTGCGCGACAGCGACCGTGGCAAAGGTCTCGTCGACCAGCATCGCCTTCACGCCCGACGTACCGATGTCCAATCCAAGAAACATGGGGCTACTCCTCCTTGTCCACTACGCCGTTGGCATTGCGATCTGGATCTTCACATCCGTCGGGCGGCCTTCGGCGGCACGATCGAAGGCCGCGATGCTCTGCCGGAAGGGCAGGGTTTCGGAGATCAACGGCTTCAGGTTCACCTTGCCCGCGCCGATCAGCGCGATGGCCCGGTCATAGATATTGGCATAGCGGAAGACGGTTTCGACACGCGCCTCCTTGGCCTGAAGCGCAACGATGTCCATGGGCACCGGCTCGACCGGCATGCCGACGAGTACGACGGCGCCGCCGGGGCGGACAAGTGCTGGTACGTCCAGAAGGGCCGGAGCCGCTCCGGAACATTCGAAGACGACATCAGCGCCCCAGCCATCTGTCGCCGCGGCAATCGCCTGCGCAACAGGTTGCTCGGTAATGTTGATGGTCTCGATGCCGTCATAGGCCCCGATTATGTCCAGCTTGGGTTGGGCAAGATCCGCGACATACACCTTGGCACATCCCCCGGCTAGGGCGGCCAGCGCCGTCATCATCCCGATCGGACCGGCTCCGACCACGACCCCGATATCGCCAGGCTGAATCCTTGCCCGCAGGGCGCTTTGCATCCCGATAGCAAAGGGCTCCACCATCGCCCCCTCGGCGAAGGAGACGGATTTCGGCAGCTTGTAGGCAAAGGCAGCCGGATGCACGACTTCCGGTGTCAGGCAGCCATGCACCGGAGGCGTTGCCCAGAAGGTCACGGCTGGATCCACATTGTAGATTCCCAACTTGGAGGCCCGCGAGCTCGGGTTCGGAATGCCCGGCTCCATACAGACCCGGTCACCGGGTTCAAGGTCTGTGACGGCCTCGCCCACTTCCATGACGACGCCCGCCGCCTCGTGCCCCAGGATCATCGGCTCCTTGACCACGAACGGACCGATCTTGCCGTGGGTGTAATAGTGTACATCCGACCCGCATACGCCAACGGTGCGGACGGCGACCTTCACATCGTCAGGCCCGAGTTCCAATGTGATCGGGAAATCCCGCAGGGAGAGTTTGCCCTTTTCTTCCAGTACAAGCGCCGTTGCCACAATTCGCTCCTCGACTTTTCCAATGGCGCAGATTTCGGGCACGTTGCCGGTTGAAATCTGCAGGGGTGCCCAAGAACAGGGCGGTTTCTGGAAGCGAAGGCGAAGGTTATGGGAGTTGTAAATACGTTGTTCCGGCTGTTCGTATTCCTCTTTCGAGCTTGGCCAAAAAAGTACCGGTGGCAGCCATGTGCCGGTTCAGGTGACCCTGAAGAGCCGACCGGGACGACCGCGCTTTGGCAATGGTGAGGGGGGGCGTGACCGAGATGCGAATCAGAACGGACCCTGATGTGACCTCTCCGAGATGCCACAGCCGAGAGACACCGCCGCTCGGGATTGAAGGGGTGTATGCGCCCGGCCTTCCAAGAGCGGCCTTCGTCGGTCTTTTTCGCTACCGTGTCGTTTGCAAAGAACGGCCGTTCTCCGCCCATTCGCGAGAGTTCACTGGGGACTACGCTGTCTTGCAGCACCATCAGGAAGTACCGGCGGGCAAGGAAAAGGGAGCAGAGTTTGCAAGTGCCGAGGCGGCCAGGCACGTTGGATCCGTTTGCGGAGAGGGTGTCAGGTCGGGTGGTGGCGGAGCAACGCAAATCACGCAAGGAGCTGTGCACGGCCAAGCGGATACATTCAGATCTGGTGAAGTTTGGCTTCGACCCATGTTGAGAAAGGGATGCAGCCTTTGTGTGGCCTCGGAAGATAGATCGGCAACTCGCTCAGACAACAACCGGGCCGGAACCTTCGTGCGGTTGGTGTTTCGCCCCGGCCAGGCGTTCCAGTACGATTGGAGCGAGAACTGGTCCGGTGTTCGCGGTGAGCGCATCAAACTTCAGGTGGCGCACATCATACTTTCTCACAGCCGGGCATTGCTGGTTCGAGCCTATCTGTTGCAGACCCACGAGATGCTCCCTTGAAAGCCAATGGCCCGCCTTCCAATTGTCCGGGGGCATTCCGGGCCGCGAAATACCAGACAGCGAGGGTTGGCTGTGATGGAGCCGAGAACAGACAACCGATGATCGCGGCGGTCGGGGAAAAGGCAGCGACGTGATTTCGGGTTTCCTGGCGATGATCAGCCGCCATGCCTTTCAACTCAAGTTTTGCAAAGCGGCGGCTGTCTGGGAAGGAAGGCGAGTGAGGAGTGAGACAACAATCACCCGGCAGTCGGTGATTTCAGCGATGAGGGGGTTGCAACAGAAAAGATGGAGATCATCCGCGCCGTCGAGGGACCGCATCTGCGAACCAAAGTGACCCTGGACATGCTGGGTATCCCGCGCACCGCGTTCTATCGAAATTGGCGGTCCGAGGTCCACTATCCGACAGGCTTGCAAGCTGGCACAACGGCCAGCTTGCCAACATTTGCCGAAGAGGGCGCGCAACGCCCGGTGTTCTGGATTGACCGGGACGGGTCTTGTGATCACCAGGTCAGAGGATGAAATTGTCCCGATCCAGATCGGCAAGATCCACTTGCATCAGCACGATCTTGTTCTCGGTTTCCCCACCGGCCAATTGCCGAAGGTCGATGGTCGATGCCCACCCAAGATCCGATGATGCGGCCATGATGTCATCCATGTTGGTTGCATAGGCGGTCAGGTCAATCACATCGTGCTCGGCTTCGAAGTCATGCACGTAGTCCTTGCCTGAGCCGCTCTTGAACACGAAGGTGTCGACCGTGCCGTCGGCGCTCCAGTTGCCGCCCCAAAGATGGTCGTTCCCGGTGCCTCCATCGATGACGTCAGAACCCGCGCCACCGATGATCTTGTCGGTTCCGGCACCGCCGGACAGCGTATCATCGTCGCCACCACCTGCCAGGTAGTCTTTCCCGTCGCCGCCGGACACCGCGTCATTGCCGGCCTTGCCAAGGAGCTTGTCGTTGCCAATTCCGCCGGAGACTGCGTCGTTTCCGGTGCCCCCCGATATCCGGTCATTGCCCTCGTCGCCGAACAGTGTGTCATTCCCGTTGCCGCCGTTGATCTCGTCGGAGCCGCCGTTTCCGTGGATTTCATCCTCCCCATCGCCGCCGCGCAGCTTGTCGTTTCCGCCCTCGGCTGCGGTCAGGGTCGGATCGCGCAGCAGGACGGCGGCATCGGCGTCGATCTCGGCAAAGGCGTCCGTCGAGCGCGGGTCGACCGCACCGTCATTCGAGCCGGTCGTCGGCGCCTCCGACATGAATTCGGCATAGGCCTGGCCCGCATCGCAATCGACATTGACCTTGAAGATGGCGCCCTGCACCCCGGTGCCGGAGTCGAGATCGTGATCGCCCTTGTTCAGGCCATAGTACAGGTTTCCGTCGCCGTCCAAGAACACGGCCCCAAAGGCGCCCTTGGACATGCCATCGACAATCTCGTCGCCAAAGAGGGTGGCGGTGATTGCGATCTCGGAGAAGCCCGGGGTGCCGCCGATCGCGACATTGCTCACGTCGATTGTGACCAGTTTGCCATCGCCCCCGTTCGTTCTCGGAGCGACAACGGCGAGGAAGGTGTTGTCGGCGGCGTTGTAGGCGATGTCATAGGTTCGGTCCGAGAACAGCGCCGACGGGATCCTGTAGTGTTCGATGGACGGGTTGCCGTCGGCATCCAGGGCATTCACATCAACCACACTTAGCCGGTTGAGGGCCGAGTCGAACGTCCACAAGTTGCCGCTGTTGTCGAAGTCACCGACATAGTCGCCGTAGAAACCCTCTCCGATCCGATAGGTCTCACCGTCGGCAGCGATCATCACGATGTCCGAGGTAGCGACGGTGTTCCCGAGGGAATCCACGCCGCCAGACTTGGCCACGCCATAGATCAGATCGTCCTCGACGTTGAACCCGACCGCATTGATATTGTAGTCCGGCCCGTCCCCAACCGCGGTGTAGGCCTTGGCCTGAACATCAAAGACGTTCAACTGGCTGAGCCTCCCCCAATGAAGTGGTCCGCCCCTATGATTAGGAAGCGGAGGACCATAGATGACGATCAAGAGACCCA
>CANLZY010000066.1 GCA_947495685.1 uncultured Tropicimonas sp. | reverse complement strand
TGGACCCGTTCGTCGTGCGGTAGCGGGCGGCAGGTGGTTTGCTCATGCAGAGCGTCTAACGGCATGGATTCGCAAAGTGACTCCTCTACAGATCGAATTCTGCAACAACGCCACCCCTCAGCAAGACCGGAGCCGAGTTGCTGTTCGAACTGATCTCCCAGCGATACGAACGCGGCTCCATCCTGATTACATCGAACCTGCCATTTGACGAGTGGACGGAAACCTTCGGATCAGAGCGCCTGACGGGCGCCTTGCTGGACCGCCTGACACACCATGTCAGCATTCTGGAGATGAACGGCGACAGCTGTCGCCTCGCTCAGAGCAGGGCCCAGCAGAACTCTTGAACCGCGTTCGGATTGGTCCTTGCGGACCAAGGCGCCTTGGCAACCGTCAGCTATATGGGGAGCACATTTGCCAAGGCGCCAGTCACGCCCAGACTGGCCGACTTTTGCTCCGCCCCGTGGCCGGATTTTGCTCCGCCGTTGATACCGCCGGCCGCCCGCACCAAGGCTGGCACGACTACTTCGCCTCGCTCAAAGCTTGACCCTGAAAGGACAGATCCATGACCACCCCAATCCCCACAACCCAGTTGCGGGTCCAGTCGACCCTGTCGGAGGGCATGCGCGTCGACGCCACCGTCCGTAACCAGAAGATCACCATCAACGAACCGGCCGAGGTTGGCGGCACCAACCAGGGCCCGAGCCCGACCGAAACGGCCCTCGCCGCACTTGCCGCCTGCGCCAGCATGGTGATCCGCATCACGTCGAAGAAGCACAAGATCAACCTGGCGGGGGTCGATGCCGAGATCGACGCCACCTTCGACCTGCGCGGCGTGATGTTCAAGGAGCCGGTCAACGTCCCCTTCCGTGAGATCGCGCTCTCGTTGCGCCTATCCGACGACGTGGACGACACCCAGCTCGAGCTGCTCAAGCAGGCGGTGCACGATTTCTGCCCAATCCACCAGCTCTTTTCCCAGGCCGGCACCAGGATCGTGGAGGAGTGGCAGATCACCGCCGACTGCCCCCCTGGCCCGCCGGGGGCGGCGCACCACGACCTCCGCCTCCATCCTATTGCCAACTCCCGAACAGGACCAATACATGCCCATCCTCCACACCGACACTCCCGCAATAACCTCACTCAAGGGCTTGCACCTCTATCACGCAGGAATGTCCAACTGCGCCATGCGCGTCCGGCTGGCGCTGGAGGAAAAGGGTGTGGAATGGATCTCCCATGAGGTCAACATCGGCCACCAGGAGAACCTCGAACCCTGGTATCTGGCCATCAACCCCAAGGGGTTGGTGCCGGCGATCATCCATGACGGCGTGCCAGTGACGGATTCCAACGACATCCTGCGGTATCTCGAAGCGACCTTTCCCGAACCGGCGCTGGTCTCCGCCGACCCGGCGCTCGAAGCCGAATCCTGGGAATGGCTCGACCTGGCCGCCTCGCTGCACATGAAGGCGATCAAGACTTGGGTCTATGGCAGCACGGGCGGCGCGTCCAAGAAGCGCTCGGACATGGGCCGCTATGCCGAGATCCAACCGGACAAATCATTGGTCGCATTCCACGAGAAATCGCTCGACGGGTTCACGGCGGAAGAGATTGAAGAGGCCCACAGGATGCTGGTCGAGGTCTTCGACATTATGGAGGCGCGCCTCAAGGACCACACCTACCTCGTGGGCGAAACTCAGAGCATCGCCGACATTGCCTGGGTGCCACAACATGTACTGCTGGGCATGCTCGGTTTCGATTTCAGCCCCTGGCCCGGCATCGCCGCCTGGGCGAAAAACCAGCAAACTCGCCCCGCCTTTCAACGCGCCGTAACCGATTGGCTGCCGGAAGTTCCTGGCTGGGTGATGCGGGCTGGGATCAAGGCCCTGCGCACATGGCGCTGCCTGAAATCCGCGATCTTCCCGCACACAGGTCAACTGTTGTCCTGACCTTTTGCGCGGCCCGAACGTTTCGGGCCGCGCACCGAAATGCATGGCACCAGAAGGCCGACCCCTCAAGGTCGGCCTTTCTGCGTGGGTTCGTTGCAACGATCCGTATTCCGCAATCATTCCGCTTGCCGGAACTATGACTTCCGAAATGAACGGATATCCGGATCAATTGTGTATCGCTAATTTATCTTTGCAAGGTTCGAAGCCTTCCATCGCAAACAAATGTCACAGCGCTCAAGGGAACAAGACAATGAAAACCGGCCTCTCCACCGCCTCCATCCTCGCAATTCTCGCCATCTCAGCAGCCGCGGCCCTCGCCCAGGACGCAAAAACCTATCAGGTCGGAACGCGGCTGGACGGATATAACAGCCCGGTGATGTTCACCCCGACGAAAGCCGTGCCTGTGAATGGCGCGATCACCGAGAACATCGCGACCACCACCCAGAACATCCTCAACCAGGAGGCCGGCTTCCTCAAGAAAGGCCTCGTGAAACCCATCGGCGAGGAGGCGTTTAGCGCCTGGGAACTGGTGAGCGACGAAGGCGGCGCCGACCATCGGCAAACCGCCCCGAACCCGCTGACCTATTACGCTGCCGGCACCTCTTCGAGCCTGTTGACGCAGCTCGAACGGATGATCCAGGTGATGGATCTGGAGGTCGAGGAGGTGAAAGTGGAATCGAAGATCTCCTTCCGCTGGAACGACCCGATGACCGACCACTGGACGGGCTATACCGACACGGTCATCTCCAACATCCTGATCACCAGCAACGAGTCTCCTGAAGTGATCCGCGAGCTGAAGGAACGCGCCGTGGAAGCCTGGGCCGTGGGCGAGGCACTGGCCAACGAGACGGCAATCGACGTGGGAATCTCGGTCAACTCTGATGATTGGCTCGGAATCCAGTCCGCTCCGGGCGCGGTGGGCAGCCCGATCTCCATGGATCACGGCCGCAAGATCACGGATGTCACCCCCGACCTGACGCTGGCGACGGTGGAGATCGAGCCTGACCTCTCGGTCGACATGCACGCCTTCCCCAACCCCTTCGTTTTCAGCGAGATCTCGATTGCTGAATCCGCAGGCGATGCCGAGCGCCCCTACCTGCACCGGGTCCGTGCCAAGTCGCTGACCGAAAACTACCAGACGTGGGATCTGTTGACGGATGACAGCCGTGGCTATGACGGCATCGACGCCGCACCCACCTCGCGCGACCTCTTCACCGTTGGAACGTCCTTCTGCCTGATGAGCCAGCTCACTGCGAACAGGTTCTACATGATGAGCCAGGGCCAGCAGATCGACGATTTCCGTGTCGAACACCAATTCGACTACCAACAGGACAACTTCATGACGCCGACGATGACGGGCCACCTCGATGGTGTCATCACCCGGATCGCGGTCGACAGCGATGTCGAAGAGGAGATTGCGGTGGACTACGCCAAGCAAGCGCTTGCCATGTGTTTTGCCGGTGAGGGCATCATGAATGCGACCGAGATGAAAACCAGCGTCTTCCTCAATGGTGAGAACCTGGAGGAAGGTGTCTGAGTTGAACAGGCGACCCTGATCCACATTGATTGAGTTATCCAGCATTGGCAGGGCGCCGACCAAACTCGGCCCCTGTCTCTTTCTTTCGTTCGGGTCTGACGTCACAGGATGACCAGACGCCAAAGCCGCGCGCTCGGCGAGAAACGCCAAACCGGCTGAAACTGCGATGTCCGCTTCGGCATTTTGCAACGCAGCAACTTGCAACCCAGCAAATGACCGGCTCGGGGCCGAGACCATGGGGCGATATCTTTTTGCACATGCGAAGCGCTGCATGCGGTCCAATGTCCGGAATGCCCAGGTAGCGCCAGTTGACCGCTCGGGGACGAAAGGCAGCAGTGTCCGACGAGCTGTCAGTCGACATCGACACGGTGAAGGTCCGGTTTGCCCAATCCAGAAACTCCGACCTACTTCCGCCATGGGCTGGCAGCGGTCAACCGAAGCGGCGATGAAGATCGGTCCTGTTTAAAAACCGGGTGCTGCAGCGCCGCAAGGCAGCTATGAGCCCAATGTGACGATTGCGGCGCAAAGCGTGAACGTCCGCTCGACAATCAAACCTGCGCTCTCACACGTCCGTTCGTGCTCCAATCTCCTGGTCGGTTGACTCCAACTTTGGCGGGCCGCCACCAAGCGCTCGGCTCAGTTTGTCTGCGGACGCAAGGAACCGTTTGCTTTCTTCCGGTCCGAGGATGCTCTCAACCAACTTGTCGCCCTCTCGCCAAACATCTGCGACCCCCTCCAGAGCCCGCAACCCGTCGGATGTGACGTTGACCACATCGGTTCGTCGATCTGTAGGGTTGGTCTCGCGATCTACGTATCCAAGTGTTTCAAGCCTCGAGACCATCGAACTCATTGTTCCGGGGGAGACGCTGAAATGCCTGGCGAGGTTCTGTTGAGAGCTCGGTCCGATAATCCGTAGCGCATCCAGAACAAGAGCTTGACGATGCCGGACCCCCGACGACCCAAGCAATGATTCCAGTTGTTTCTCCAGGAGCGCGGCAGAATGGAGGAAGGGGTGAATTTGGGCGTGCTGACGTTTCATGCACGCAACATAGGAACACGCGGGCGCCACTTGAAGCGGTTCAAATCAAGCAAGCGAAATAGTTCTGATCAAAATAGTTTGAGTTGATACTAATTCTCGGAGCCGCTACCCGGATGTTCATCGGACACCCCTTTGAATGGATGGATAATGCGACTTACAGTTCTTACAGCCGCGCTACTCGCGACGGCAGGCATCGCTCACGCCGACGCGCCACAGGTTCCGTCGAATGCCCCCTATATCGTTCTCAGCGAGAACCTTGACGAACCAAACGGGTATGGTTTTTGCCTCGATACATTCGGGGCCGGCAAGTCCGATCTGATGCATACCCACACCTGCAAACCAGCCGCGGAGGGCAAGCCGCGCGGCTATGAAGGCCATGACACACGATTCGAATACGATTCGAGCAGTTTGCAAATCATGTCCTACCCGTTCGAAGGCTTCTGCATGCAGGTCCTGGTCGCCAGAGGGAAAACGGAGTTTGCGCTGCTGGAGTGCAGCGACCATCCGCGCCAGAAGTTCATCTACGATGAGGCCGATCAGACCCTGCGACTGGATGAGGACAGACAGAGCTGTCTGGCGGTCTCAACGGAAACCATTCCAGCGGGTCCATGGGTAAAGCGGGTGCTCACGCTGCAAAACTGCGATGATGTCGATCCGTCGCTGAAACGGTGGAGCATTGTCACTGAGTGACGCATGACGGGATCGGCCGAGGCCGGTCGGGAGCGTGCTCGCTCGGACAGGCAGGGCGTTGAGCGTCCGGTTCCAACCGGATCACTGGCCTTTCCCACGCCCGTATGAATGGCAGATCGGAGCTTCCGTTCGTATGAATCCCGTCCAATGACCATTCCCGGCCCATCCTGGCTGTCGATCTGGGCGGGACCTGGAGCGTCGCCGAATTCAAGAGGCGCACGTCGGTGAGCGGGGCAGTGGAAGAGGTGCAGATCGCAAAGGGAGCAGGTCCAGCCGCGATTGCGCCGGAAGACAGCCGGAAGACAAAAGAAACCCGCCAACGCGGTGAAGCCCGGTTTGAGACCGCCATGGCTTTAATTCAGATCTGGGTGGTGAAAGGCCTATGAAACTTATGAGACATACCGGAAAAATCGCACTTCTCGTCGCAATCATCGGCGTGTTTGCCATGGGCTTGGTGCTGATCGGGGCGCGTTTGGGGCTGTGGGAGCCGATCACGGGATTTGGGCTCTACCGAACCTATTTCAATCCACTCGGCGGGATCATTTTGGGCCTGGGCCTGCTGGCGATGATCATCCATGTCCTTCGCAAGGAAAGACGCGGCGCCATTGCAGGTGGCGTTGCGGCCCTCATCGGGCTGGCCTGTCTCGCACCCTTGATCGCCGGGACGATCAACCCGCAGCGCCGCGCGCCGCCCATTCACGATATTTCCACGGATACGACCAATCCGCCGGCGTTTGAGGTGCTGGATGAAACCCGCCAGGGAGCCCGCAACACGCTAGAATACGGTGGACCCAAACTGGCCGAGACCCAGGCCGCCGCCTATCCCGATATCGCGCCCCTCGAAACAGACCTGTCCGCAGATGCCGCGTATCAGCGTGCCCTGGCGGTCGCGCTGGATATGGGGTGGGAGATTGTCGCTTCAGACGCGGAGCGTCGCCGCATCGAGGCGACCGCCCGCACCTCTGTCTTCTACTTTGCGGATGATGTTGTGCTTGTCGTGACGCCCCAAGGAGTCGGAAGCCGCGTTGATATGCGGGGCGTATCGAGAGTCGGGCGGAGCGATCAGGGCGTCAACGCCGCCCGTATCCGCGCTTTCCAAGAACGGTTCGGAGCCTGAGTTTTCGGATCTTTCACACAGCATCGGAGACGCTCTGACCAGAATTCCCTTGCTCAAACGCAGGTCGCACTTGTCAAAACTCATGAGCTAACTGATCGGCGCAGACCAATATCAAAGAGCGCAGAACTGCCTTCGAAGCAAATTCAGCATTCGATAGCTCTGTCCGCCGAGCTTTCAGTCGACTTCTACACGGTGAAGGTCCGGTTTGCCCAATCCAGAAACTCCGACCTGCTTCCGCTATGGGTTGGCAGCGGTCAACCGAAGCGGCGCTGAAGGTCGGTCCTGGTTGAAAACCGGGTGCTGCAGCGCCGCAAGGCAGCTATGAGCCCGAAACTGACCAATGCTGCGCCGTGTTCGAACGAGCACTCTGCCCGCAAGGCAAACTGGGGGGGCTGCATCGTGCCGGATGTCGGGACGCCGACAATTGCACTTATGTTGGCGATCTCTCACCTGTGCCTGGTCCCAGGTGTGCCATGAGGCGACCTGCCGTCAGGTCAAAACCGCATCGATCTGCTTGAGGATCGACTTGTCCTGTGGGAATTTCGCTCTGAGCCTGTGAAGGGCGTCGGTCGCGTCTTTCGTCTTGAATTGACCCAACGCCTGCACAGCGGCAATGCCGACGCTGCGTGATCGGAGCTGATTGTGCGTGGATCCGGCGTCGCGATAGCAATAGGCCGCGACCTGTTCAATGACCTCGGCCGGAATGCGCGGCTGCAGGGTCGCCGTCACGGCAAGAGCCCCCATCAGGATCAAGGTGGTCAACGCCGGGATCCGGTCGGTGGCCTCGTCCTTCAGGATCGCCTCGCGCACCGTGGGCTGATTTGGTGGCAGTTCGCGTTTGCGGAAGGAAAACGGCAAGGCCATCATCCTGAGAGCGGTACGGTGGACCCACTCCGGCGTGTCGGTGTGATCACCAGGCCTGTTGAACAAGTGGATGGCCCCTGTCGGCGCGTCACGCAACACGCCGTCGTATACGGGGTGCGGCGACCCGGGCAGGACGCGCGCGATCGGCTGGACCATGGACAGCCAGTCACACACCCCCGTGCCCACGGCGTCCACCCCGATGACATCAATGTGCCGGCTGGCCGTCGTCAGGCAGGCCTTGGTCGGTCTGGGTGACCTGAGCGTCGCGAAATGCTCCAGCAGGCGCCCCTCCGGGTCGTTGCCATCGAAGGTAAACACGTCAACGGCGGGGACGGTCCGTTCAAAGAATGAAACCGGCTTGTCATCCAGAGGTTCTGCCAGGAGTGCCTTTCCGGTCTCATACAAGGATAACCGGCCGTCGAAAAAACCCGGGGTCTGCATCTCCGCGTATTGTTCTGCGTCAAAATGCAGCCCCGGGCGATTGCCTTCACGGGCGCGTTCCCACCAGCCAAACGGGGCATTGTCCCCGGTGAATGTGCCGAAGAAACCTGTATAGGCCTCGGCGTTCTGCATCCAGGCGGGGTGTCCGCCCGTCTGCTCGAACTCTGCAATCATCTCGTCCAGCGCCGCGTCGAGTGCCTTGACCGCGTTCAGATACCCGCCCTCGGGGATCGGCGGAACAAAGGCCCCAAGCCGTGCGGTCGGACGACGTTTGGCCTGCGTCAGAACACTGTCGCGCGTCCGCCCGGTCATTTTAAGCAGCGCCTCGACTTCGGGCGGCGCAAGCAGGCAGTCGCGGGCGCTGGTCGTCCAGTCCGTGTGCGGATCGCCTATCTCCAGATACCGCCGCGCCAACTGGTCGATCATCGCGCGGACGTCATCGGTGTACTGCGGAGGGCTGTCGACGCGCGTGGCGATTTCCTTCAAGACAGCGGTCCGCCCCCCACTCGCGCCATACTCTCCAATCCGTGCGGGAAGCCCCTGCGTGGACCCAAGCGGTGTGGTCGTGAGAAAGCGAAGAACCTGTTCGAACTGGTGATACCGCGGCTTGAACCCCTTGCGCATGAAGTCGCAGAGCAGTTTTTCGACGGCAACCTTGGCGCGTCCCTCTGGGCCATCAGTCCTGGCGACGATGGCATGTTTCACTTCATCCACGTGAAGGTCGTTCTTCCAATCGCCTTGGGTGCGCCAATCACTAAGGATCTGGAAGACATTGGGTTTGTCGTTTTCATGCTTCATCGCATCCGCGTTCGGTGCGAAATTATTCCCTCTGAAGCCCTTTTGATGAAAGACAGCGGCGATGAGGTCGCAATCAGAGCCTTTGGTCAACGTCTCGCGGGCGTGATCCAGCAACCACTCCCGTGTCTCGCGCGCTTCGCGGTCGAATTCCTCCGAGACGCTCTCCATCTTCTGGTGTAGCCGCTCGGAACTCTTGTCGAACTCCGACTCCCGCCGTTGCGGTTGTGGCTTGGTCTGCTCCTTATCCCAATGTCTCATCAGAATACGAAGAAGAGAAGTAAGCATATGATTTTTTTCCTGAGCCGAACGTCGTCTTCGCTAGGTTTGACAGCCAAGTCCGACAATTTTATGCACGGTTCAGCGTGATCGGGTTGTTTGGCAACTCGAAACTGAGTTTCGCCCTATTGGTCGGCCGGGCTTGGCAATCGCTGAAGAGGCAAGTCAGTTTCTCGTCCATAAAGCTGGTCAACGCCTTAAAAAAGCACCGAAAAGCGTCATTGGGGAGGCTGTAGCGAATGACTGCATTTGTCCCCAGACCGGTCATCCGACCTGAGAAAATGCTGCGCGATGCACGAATGGCCGGTCGGTGAAGCCGAGCTGCGGCGTGGCCGGGCCCAGCCAAGGTCCGCTCAGGGCCGGTTTCGTATGTCGTAGGGGCGGCCCGAACGATCCTTCCGCTGCAGAGTGCCGAAACCGACAGGGAGAGCGAATTGCGGTCCTTCGCTGCACTTGGGTCCAACGTCCGCTCTGGAGGCGTAGAGGTCGAATTTCGGCGATTGCGCCAATCACCTGCCTGGCAACAATGAGTTGACATTCTTCCCTTTCGGGGACCTTTTCGCGCAATCGATTTTCATGGGGCCTACCTGGTCTTGATGATGAAGCGGGCGGCAGCCTTTCAAGGGAGACAGGATATTGAGCGCGATAGAGCCTGATCTGAACCCGCTTGGTTTCCAGTCGGTCTTGGATGTCTTGAAATACTCAACCGAGAGCTTTGGGCCAAGGACTGCCTTTTCCTCACTTGGGGCAAGTCTTACTTTCCAGGCGTTGCAGCACAAGACCGCGGATTTTGCTGCCTATCTGCGGAAAGCCGGTCTGAAACCGGGAGATCGGATCGCGATCCAGCTTCCCAATCTCCTGCAAAGCCCCGTTGCCGTTCTGGGGGCCCTGCGCGCGGGGCTTGTCGTGGTGAACACGAACCCTCTCTACACGGCTGCGGAGTTGAAGCACCAGCTTAAAGACAGCGGCGCAAAGGCCCTTGTTGTGCTGGCCAATGTTGCCCATGTAGCGAGCGAGGTCGTGCGCGAAACCGATGTCGACCTCGTGATCGTTTCCGAGGTGGGGGACATGCACCCACCCCTCAAGCGAACGATTATAAACACGGCGCTGAAGCATTTCAAAAAACTGGTACCGCCCTTTCGGTTTGCGCGGCAGGTATCCTTCCGGTCTGCCCTGAAGGACGGGGCGAAGGCGGGGCGCGCCGATCACGCGGCAAGCAATAGCGACGTTGCCGTTCTCCAATACACCGCCGGGACAACCGGTCCATCTAAGGCCGCGGTCCTGAGCCACGGTAACCTGGTTGCCAATATGGGCCAGGTCCAGGCTCACCTGGGCGAAGTTGTGGGTGCGCCCGGAAGTATCTGGGTCGCCCCCCTGCCGCTCTACCACATATTTTCTTTCACAGCGCATAATCTGGTGTTTCTAAGCAAGGGCTGTCACTCGCTTCTGATCCCCAACCCGCGTGACCTAGGAAGCTTCGCCAAGGCGCTGCGCGGAATACGGATGCACGGCTTCCTGCAGATAAATGCGCTGATCCTCAAACTGTCGACCCACGAGGCCTTCCGCGAGCTCGATTTTTCCTCCCTGAAGATCACGGTCGCCGCCGGTGCATCGCTAACCCATGATGCAGCCCGGAAATGGAAAGACCTGACCGGCTGTGTCGTCAGCGAGTCCTATGGAATGTCGGAGACCTCTCCCGGTGTCACCGGGAATATCCTCGGACAGGAAAAAGTGGGCTCGATCGGCGTTGCCTTCCGTTCCACGGAGCTTCGCGTGGTCGATGACAATGGCGTCGATGTTCCCAATGGCCAGCCCGGCGAACTTTGGGTCCGCGGGCCGCAAGTGATGCAAGGCTACTGGAATGCCCCCGAAGAGACCGATCGCACATTGACCGAAGATCGCTGGCTCAAATCCGGCGACATTGTCGTGCGCCAGGAGGATGATACGTTCCGCATCGTCGACCGCAAGAAAGACATCGTTATTGTATCTGGTTTCAACGTCGCGCCGAATGAGATCGAGGATGTTGTCAGCCAGATGCCGGAAGTCGCCGAGTGTGCTGTAGTGGGTGTCCCGAACGAAAGAACAGGTGAATCACTCTGCCTGTTCGTCGTGCCCGAGGCGGCGGCGCCAACGCCAAAGGAAATCATATCCTACAGCCAGAAATTCCTTGCGAGCTACAAGGTACCCAAGCGGATCCACTTTGTTCCGGACCTACCCAGGAATGCTATCGGCAAGGTCCTGCGCCGGGAGCTGCGCCGACATCTCGAAAACCCGAGTGCCTGAATCGGTTGCCTTTCGTGAATTCGTAAAGGAGTGGAGTGAAGTCAGTAGCCAAGGAGCGGTCCGTTACGCGCTTTTCGGATCGAAGATCAAATCGAAGCGCTGCGACTGATGTCTGGAACCACAACTTGCACGACAAAGCGGGTGCAGTCAGGTGAAAGTCCGCAATGGGCTGATTCCGTGGAAAGGCACCCGATCGCGGTCGCAGAATTTGGGTGACCGAAGAGAGCGCGAGCGCCTTTCCTGTCGGACTTTCCGCTGTTGCTGCGGTGCGGGAAGGATCTTGGCCAATTTGCGGAGGTTCTGGGCGGTGGCAGCGAGAAGGAGTGAGCCGGGACCCGTGCTCAACCGTTATTTGCACTATTGTGGAGCTCAGCCATCGAAGTCAGGTTGCGTCGAGCCAGTCCGGAGCTCTATCAGCCGCTCAACTTGCGCGTTGGCCCCTTCAACCGGAATACCGTTACTATCGGATGTACGGATGAAGATGAATGGCGCTACGGCGCCGGACTTCCCATATTATCAGTTCCGTCAATTGGTTTTTGACCGCTTTCATCAAGGATATGTGCCCAGTCCTTCCCGGCATCCAATCGATGAGTGTAGACGGCCGGCGGATGTTGAATTGCTATCGTTGGGAACCTGACAGTGTAGGCCAACAGACCAAAAAGCCGAACCTGAAACTGGGCGATTTCGTCGTTACCTTGGAAGGCGACGCCATGGAAAGCATCGGGAGCCTTGGCCCAATTGTAGGCGACCATTTTGTCAGCCGAGGTCTCATCTTGTTTCGAAAGCACGTCGCGAAGATTTTGAAATTCAGGGGCGTAGATCGCTCCACCCACAAGTAGCGCTGCAAACTCATACGCGATTTTTAGAGGCACAAGCGGGCTTAGTGCGGGCTCGGTGTAAGCTGGGGTCGCAGGGTGTTCTTGCCATTTCTTGATGATGATGTCGGAACCCAGATCGACGCAGTGTCCATCCGGTGCGACTTTCCACTTGGCGATTGCATCCATTATTTCCGTGTCTCCCACGCCGCGTTTTTTGCATCATCGATGCAATTCGCGCGGGTGCATCTGGCTCAGGGACGACGAGCGATCCGTCTGCGAGCTTTGACGTACCTATCTGGCCATCCCTTCGAAGTTTGCCCTTGGATGTCTGGTCTCCAAACTGGCTGTTGTATTGGGTTCCGCGCTCGAGTTTTTCCTTCAACTCAGACAAGCCGCCTCCAATTCCGGACGCTGCTTTTCGAACTTCAGGAGCCTGCCGAGCCTTTGATTCGAAGCCGGCGCCAAAGCTGCTGCTACAGTGGCTACAAAGAAAAGAACATGTAAGGATTCCGCCGAGGCTCTCGGGTATAACATGCTCGACGGTCACCCCGTCTGAACCAAGGCAGGCAATGCAACGAGAATGGTTCCAGTCAACTTCCATCTGTCACACCTCCAAGCCTGCTCTCGACCCTTTGACATCGATTGGACGAAGATGTTCCAGAGTATTTGGAAATATATGCGGAAGACGCAGCAAGTTGCAGCCTTCGATTTTCAAATGGGAGGGGCTCCCAGGCGATTGACTATAAACATGGACGTCCGAGAGATCGGCAGAGCTGACTTTTCGACTTTGTGAGCCCACACATTGCAGGAATTGAATCAGCCGGATGCCCTTCGATCAAGCATGAGGTTTTCAACGAAATTTGCCCTTCGCCCGCATTCGGGCTCCTCAGTCGAATGTCTGCAAAGTCCGCTGACTTGCTTTGGTTGGACCGCTGCGAACGTCTGGTGATCTTTCGCATGAGTGGTTGTCGTGTGAGCACGTTAGCCAATGTCTGCAAGGTCGGAAAACCCCACCGGGCACACGGATAGGTTCACAGAGAGTGAACGATCAACGCAGATCGAACCAAGGTCAATTCGGCGAAACGAAGCAGCCTAACCAACCCATGGTTCAGTAGCCGTGAGCCTCCCCCAATGAAGTGGTCCGCCCCTATGATTAGGAAGCGGAGGACCATAGATGACGATCAAGAGACCCAA
>CANLZY010000065.1 GCA_947495685.1 uncultured Tropicimonas sp. | reverse complement strand
CTGTCACTGAGGCCGAAGCATAAATCCGTCCGGGAAAGGGGAAATGCGACCGTCAGACGATTTGTGCAACAAAGCCGGTCGGCCCCAAAAAACGGGCTTATTCTCGCCTGCCGGCGGGGATCGGATTCTTACTTGTCCGCGAGTCGAGGCTTGGCGGAACGCCTAGGCTCAGTTGTCCGTTCCCGATTGTGACCAGAGGAAGCGCTTGTGGTCCGCCGCAGGGAAATGCCGTGTGAGGGCGCCTCGCGCGGTTCGTTCCCGTGATCGTGTGGGGCTCACCGAGGGTACTTGCCCACCCGTTCGCCGCCTTCACTCTGGTCTTCAAGTGGTCCGGATGATGGTGCGCAGGTCTTCTCAAGCGTATCCAGAGACACGTCGAAAAATCACTGATGTGCGGGAAGCGGACCCTCCCTTCGGTATGCTGCACCCGCGAGAGGGGCGACCATGTTGCCCGGCCTACCGTTGGGAGCGGTCCGGAGCTGACCACGAATTGGAGGCTGATCTGCTGCAGCGCGGCATTCTCAACTTGGATATTTGCCCACGCAAGCCGGTCAATCCCGAACGCGCCGGGACGCTTCTGAGGCTAGGAGATCGACGCGAGAAATCACGCCTGGGCGGGGCCCTGACACGGCCTTGCGCGATCGAAGAACACTCGGGATTGTCCCGATTGTGATCCGGTGATCGGATTTTCTCCTTTCGGGTCAATCCTTTTCGGCGAGCGGCAGTCCCACTGTCAGGCTCGCTCCAACGTCGGATGGGTTGATCCGAAGAAAGCCATCGTGTCGTCCAGCCACCGATGCGGCAATTGCCAACCCCAATCCGCTTCCGTCCGAAGGTTCGACCTGGGAGAACCGGCTGAAAGCGATGCTGGCAACATCAGGTGACATCCCGAATCCATCATCCTCGACCGTTACAGTGGCCATCCCATCGTCCTTGTCGGTCAGGACAACGATCCGGGACAGACCCTTTCCGCCATGCTTCAAAGCATTGTCGATCAGGTTTTTCAGGGCCTCCGAGACGAAGAACCGGTCAGCGCGAACCGGAAGCGAGGACGATGTTGTCACCAGTTCGAAGTCGATACCCGCCACCAGGATCGTCGGTGCCAGATCCGCACATGTCTGTTTGACGAGGGAACCGAGGTCAAAATCTTCGAACGTGTCTTCGCCGTCGGTATTCTGAAGCCGGTCCAACGACAGGAGCTGCTCGGTCACACGCGCGGCGGAACGAGCGGCAAGGACAAGCTCGTCGATCCGGCGCCGGCGCTCCTCCTCGGTCGCCGCATTGCGCGCCGCTTCCGCCAAGGATTGCACAGCGGCTGCAGGGTTGCGAAGCTGGTGAGCCGCGTCGGAGATGAAGACCTGATGGTTCGAGATGCTGGCCTCAACCCGTCCGAACAGGCGGTTGAGCGTTTCGACGATACCGCGGGTTTCTTCGGGTACGGCACGCTTGATCGTGCTGAGATCATCCGGGGAGCGCGCGGCGATGGCGTCCTCGAGATCGAGCAAAGGCCGCAGGCCGATTTCCACGGCAAACCAGACGACGAGCGAAAGCGTTGCCAACAGGGCAATGATCAGCGCGGCCGCGCGAATGGCGAGTTCATAGGCAAAGGCATTGCGGTCGGATATCCGTTGCCAGGCCGTCACCGTGGCATCACCCTCCAGGTTGCCGATGGTCTGGCGTTCCGTGAGACGCAGGACACGGACGGGTTCCCCGCGATAACTGGCCTCGAAAAAGATCGGGTGATAGGGGGCTTGGCTTCTGACACCGCCAGACGGCGGATAGGCATATCCTGTGACGTAGATCCCGTCCGGTCCCGTGGCGTGATAGAACACCTCGCCGCCGGAAGCATCCCGGATCAGGTCCCGGGTGGAGGGCAGAAGGGCATCGCCTTCGGAAATCGCCACATCACGCGAGATGGCGAGGCCGGCGGAGAGGAGCGTTCGGTCGAAGAGTTTGGAGGCGGTGTCATGGGCGACCGTGTAGCGCCAGAAACCGAGCAATATCGCCATGAGAACGAGCGGGGTCAGGATCAGCGCGAAGAGCCGTTGCCGCAGGGAGAGCGTGCCGCGCATCATCCCTCGACGTCGAGCATGTAGCCCAGACCACGCGCGGTCTTGATCGACACACCGTGCCCGGCCAGCCGGCGGCGCAGCCGGGAGACATGCGGCTCGATGGCCTTTTCGTCCACGTCAGCTCCCACTCCGTAAACATGGTCGGTGAGCATCGACTTGGACACCAGCCGGCCCCGTCGCTCCAGCAGGCATTCGAGGGTGGCAAGCTCCTTGCGCGGGATCTCGAGCACCTTTCCCGAGGCCATCACCCGCCGGCTGGCGCGGTCGAATTCCACCTTTCCGATGCGCTCATGCGCGCCGTAGTCGAGATTTCTACGACGCGAAAGCGCCCGTATCCGTGCCTCCAGTTCGTCCATCTCGAAAGGTTTCACGAGGTAGTCATCGGCACCGAGGTCAAGGCCGGCCACCCTGTCCGAGGTTTCGCTGCGCGCGGTCAGCAGAATGACGGGCGAGCCGTCTCCGCGGGCCCGAAGCGCGCGCAAGACCTCCAATCCACTGAGTCCCGGCAAATTGATATCAAGCACAACCAGATCGGCGCCTTCCTGAGCGAGGTAGGCATCGGCCTCCTGGCCGTCATGAAGCACATCCGCCGAGTGCCCGCGATCCCGAAGCCGGTAAGCGATGCCGTTGGCCAGCGACTCGTTGTCCTCCACGATCGCGATCCGCATGAAACCTCCCCGGGTTCGCCAAGCATCCTCCCACGCAAGCTTCACGCAAGCTTGGTCCGCCATGTTGGTCACATCGAACGGGGAATCATACCCCGAATCAAGAACAGGCCCGGTGTCGAAAAGGAAAGCGCCGTGGTTAAACTGGTCACAGGGAGGACACCAATGACCAATTCCATCTTTTCCCGACGCGTTGTCGTCGGGCTGATCGCGGCAGCGGGAATCGCGGCCCCGGCGAGCGCCGAGGTCGATTTCTCGGGCGAGACGATCGAGTGGGTTATCCCGTTCTCGGAAACCGGGGGCTCGGCCAAATGGGGCAACTTCTTCGGCCCGCTGCTCTCCGAGGCGTTGCCGGGCAACCCGACCGTCGTTGTCAAGTTCATGCCTGGTGCTGGCTCCACAAAGGGCGCGAACTGGTTCCAGAATCAGAAGCACAAGGATGGCACGCTGCTCTTCGGCACCTCCGGCTCGACCCAGTTCCCCTATCTGCTGAACGACCCGCGCGTTCGCTATGAATACAAGGACTGGATTCCGGTCATGGCCTCGGGCACCGGTGGCGTGGCCTACCTGAACCCGGAAGATGGCGCCAATTTTGACGGATCGGCCAACGCGCTGAAGGAAACGGATTTCATCTTCGGCAGCCAGGGTGCAACCCGTCTCGACATCGTGCCGCTTCTGGCCTGGAAGATGCTTGGTATGAATGTCGAGCCCGTTTTCGGCATCAAGGGGCGCGGCGACGGTCGTCTGATGTTCGAACGTGGCGAGGCCA
Organism: uncultured Tropicimonas sp.; assembly: GCA_947495685.1. Taxonomy (GTDB): domain Bacteria; phylum Pseudomonadota; class Alphaproteobacteria; order Rhodobacterales; family Rhodobacteraceae; genus Tropicimonas. The sequence goes on along the minus strand of CANLZY010000065.1, from coordinate 9,492 downwards.
ACATCGACTACCAGACCTCGTCGGGCTACATCGGCGGATCGATGGCGCTGGTCAATGACGGCAAGGCCGTCCCGATGATGACCTGGGGGGCGCTGGACGCCGATGGCAACATCGTCCGCGACCCGACCTTCCCGGACATCGCCACCTTCAAGGAAGTCTGCGAGGCAACGGATGGGTGCGAGACCTCGGGTGAGACGTGGGAGGCCTGGAAAGCCTTCTTCATCTCCGGTTTCCCGGTCCAGAAACTCGCCTTCCTGCCCGGTGATACGCCCCAGGAGGTCGTCGATACATATACCGCCGCCTTCAACGAGGTGGTCGCACGCGCCGACTTCGCCGAGATTTCGGCAAAGCGCGTCGGAGAATACCCGGTGTTCGTCGGCTCCGATGCGCAAGGGGCGTTGCAAACCGCGATCTCGGTCTCCGGTGACGCCAAGGCGTACATCGTGAACTGGCTTGCCGAAGATTATGGCGTGACGCTCAAGTAGGAGCCAACACCCAGGGCGCGGGCCGTCCACCATTCGTCTCGCGACGGCCAGCGCCCCTCTTCTGCCCCCTCGAATTTCATAATTCCAACCGAAAGCGGCTCCCATGGAGATTTTCGCGACCGCCCTGCCTGCGCTTGGCGAAGCCTGGGCGCTGATCCTGCAACCCATCGTGCTCGGCTATCTTGTGCTGGGTGTCGTGATGGGGCTTGCGGTCGGCGTCTTTCCTGGTCTTGGCGGCATCGCCGGCCTCTCGCTCCTGCTTCCCTTCATGTTCGGAATGGACCCGATTCTCGGGCTTGCGCTGATGATCGGCATGGTGGCCGTCGTCCCGACATCCGACACGTTCGCGTCGGTGCTCATGGGCATTCCGGGTTCGTCCGCCTCGCAGGCGACCGTGCTCGACGGCTTCCCGATGGCCAAGAAAGGCGAGGCGGCGCGCGCGTTGTCGGCGGCGTTCTCGTCATCCCTCTTTGGCGGGTTGGTGGGGGCTTCTTTCCTGACGCTGTTCATCCTCGCCGCGCGGCCGATCGTGCTCGCATTCGGCCTGCCCGAGATGCTGATGGTCACCGTTCTCGGCCTCTCCATGGTCGCGGTGCTCGCCGGACGCTTCGCTCTCAAGGGGCTTGCGGCGGCCGGCCTCGGCATCATGATCGGCACCATCGGCGAGGCCGATGCGGGTGGCTCCCTGCGCATGGCGTCCTACGACATTCCCTACCTCACCGACGGGTTGAAGCTGGTGATCGTGGGGCTGGGCATTTTCGCCCTCCCGGAGATCGTATCCTTGCTGCGCCAGGACCGCTCCATCGCCCGTGGCGCAAGCCTCGGGTCCGGTTGGCTCGACGGGGTGAAGGACTGGTTCGCCAATATCTGGCTCTCCGTTCGATGCTCGATCATCGGCGTCGTCGTCGGCGTCATCCCCGGCCTCGGTGGCTCGGTGGTCGACTGGATCGCCTATGGCCACGCGGTGCAAACCACCAAGGACAAGTCGAATTTCGGCTCCGGCGAGGTGCGCGGCGTGATTGGTCCGGAGAGCTCGAACAACGCCAAGGAGGGGGGCGGGCTTGTCCCGACGCTGCTCTTCGGCATCCCGGGTTCCGGGTCGATGGCGATCTTCATCGGTGCGGTGGCGTTGCTTGGCTCGGGCGAGATCGAGGTCGGTCCGAACATGCTCAAGGACAATCTCGACATCACCTATTCCATCGTCTGGCTGCTGGCACTGGCCAACGTGGTTGGGACGGTGCTGTGCATCGCGGCCTCGGGCGGTATCGCCAAGCTGACGACGATCCGCTTCACCTATCTCGCGCCGTTCCTTTTCATGCTGATCAGCTTCGCCGCCTTCCAGTCTGGGCAGAACTTCGAGGACCTGCTGGCCCTCTTCGTGATCGGCATGATCGGCATTTTCCTACGCCGCTTCGACTGGTCGCGCCCGGCCTTCCTGATCGGCTTCGTGTTGTCGAACCCGGTCGAGAAGTTCACCAACCAGGCCTTCCAGATCGCTTCCTTCCGCTTCCGCAAGGGCTTCGAGGAAGGGATCGACTACGTCTTCTCGCCAATTGTTATCGTACTGATCGTCATCACCGTGGTGTCGGTCGTGCTGGGCCTGCGTCAGGCCAAGCTGATCATGGCCGAGGGCGACGTGAAGGCCGGCACCAAGCGTGCGCCCATGGTCTTCCTGTTCTGCATCATGGGCTACCTGCTCTTTGCACTGATCAACGCCTCGCTCATCCCGAACTACGCGATGACCGACAAGATCATCCCGATGCTCATCAGTGGGTTTGCCCTGTTCTGTTGCCTGATCCTGCTGGTGCAGATGATCCGCCGCCCGGAGGGTGACGCGATCTTTGCCGACAAGGAAGTTGCCGGTGAAGATGCCGACGCACCTTACGGCCTCTGGTCGACGCTCGCCTGGTTTGCCTCGTTGATCATCGGCACCTTCTTCGTCGGCTTCATCCTCGCATTGCTGGCTTTCCTGGTGACTTTCCTGCGGGTTCGGGCCGGCGCGAGCTGGAAAAAGACCCTGATCCTGACGGCGTGTGGGATCGGTTTCATGTGCCTGATGGCCGGCGTCCTGAACCGCGATTTCCCGCCGGGGCTGCTGCAGCACTACGTCCAGCTTCCCTGGCCGCTGGGAGGGGCGTGATCCATGACCCAGACTGGCATTCCCTATGTCTTCATGCGCGGTGGCACGTCCCGTGGACCATACTTCCGACGCGAGGATCTTCCCGAGGATCGCGAGACGCTTGCAAAGGTGCTGATTGCCGTGGTCGGTTCCGGTCACGCGATCAACATCGACGGGATCGGTGGCGGTGCGGCTGTGACCACCAAGGTCGCCATGCTCTCGCGCTCTGAAGATGACTGGGCGGATATCGACTATTTCTTCGCCCAGGTCTCGGTCGAGGAGCAAATGGTGGATTTCAAACCGACTTGCGGCAACATCCTCTCTGGTGTCGGGCCGGCCGCCATCGAGATGGGATTGATCGATCCGGCCGAAGACGTGACGGAGATCCGCATACGCGCCACCAATACAGGTGCGCGGGTGGTGGCAAAGGTGCGCACGCCTGGCGGACGCCTGTCCTACGAAGGCAGCACCGAGATTGCCGGCGTTCCCGGTGTCTCATCGGCGGTGCAGCTCACTTTCATGGGCGTCGTCGGCTCGGCGACCGGGGCCTTTCTGCCGACCGGCAACTTGCGCGACGAAATTGACGGAGTCGAGGTCACCTGCATGGATGTCGCCATGCCCGTTGTGTTGGCACGCGCCACCGATTTCGGCCTGACCGGATACGAGAGCGTCGAGGAACTTGACGCAAATCGCGCCTTCTTCAAGCGGATGGAGGCAATCCGGCTGAAGGCGGGGGCGGCAATGGGCATGGGCGATGTCTCGAAATCCGTGACTCCCAAATTCGCGGTCATCGCTCCAGCGCAGGAGGGCGGCACCATCGCAGCACGCTACTTCATGCCCTGGAAGGCTCATCCGACCATGGCGGTGACCGGGGCACAGTGCATCGCCTCCTGCGCGCTGACCCCTGGCAGTGTGGCGGACGGGATGCTGGAACGCCCCACCGACAGCCCTGCCGAAATAGTGATCGAACACGCCTCGGGCAGGATCGACGTTCTGGTGGATTTCACGACCGAGGGCGGATTTTCCCTGACCGCAGCCGGTCTTGTCCGGACCGCACGCAAGCTTGCCGATGGTCAGGTGTATGTTCCCCGTGCAGTATGGGCGGGACAGGAGGTAAATGCATGAGTACCCGAAACATCCTCGTTGCCTTCAACGGTTCCGACAGTGCCGAAACCGCGCTGCGCTATGCCGCGAGCATTGCGAGGACCAGCGGCGCCCACGTGACCGCACTCGTCGCGCATTCAGGGCACGAAACGGTCAGCAGCCACGCCCCCTGGGTTCCCGCAAAGGCGAGAGAGATCATCGCCGCAGCCAATGCCAAGATCATCGACGACATCAGGGCCAAATTCGATGCGCTGTCCGGCGACCTCGGATTGGGCGACCGGGTGCACTATGTCGATACCGCCGGTCGTGTCGACGCGGTGATCTCCGAGACAGCACGCGGTTTCGACCTGCTGATCGTCGGTCGCCCCTCGGATGGGGATGCCGACGAACATGTCGTGCTGCATCCCGACCGGATTGCATTGATGAGCGGTCGACCGGTCATGGTGATCCCTGCCGGTCATGACCGCGAGGCGCGCCACGCGCGCGCCGCCGTGGCCTGGGACGGCAGTCGGGCCGCCGGCCGGGCGCTGTTCGACTCGCTGCAGCTTCTGGAAGATCATGGCGAGGTGACCATCCTGACGATCGAAGGCACCGATATGCCGCGGCCGGTTGGCGAAGTCGTCGACCATCTGGACCGTCACGACATCGCTGCGCGTCACGAGGAACTAAAGCTTTCCCATGGCGTTGCGCGCACGATACTTGCCTATGCAAGAGATGCGGACCCCAGCCTGCTCGTCATGGGCGCCTATGAGCATTCCAAGTTCCGCGAGGATTTCCTCGGTGGCGTCACCGAGCGGGTTCTGAAAGATATTCGCATTCCCGTTCTCCTGTCTCATTGAGGTCAATCATGTCTATCGTTTCTGAGACCACCGGGCGCATCCGGGATCTGTCGCGCGAAATGGAAACCATTCGTGGCGATCTGAGCGCAGCGCTGGCCAAGCCGGAATGCTCCGGTGGCGTTTCTGATGTCGAGCGCGCCCGCCTCGTGGACCTGCACCGCCGGGTCACCGGCGCGCTCTCGTCGCTGCATGGCGAGGCACGGGACTGGTGAAGGTTCATATCCTCGATGATTGGTTCGATACGCTGCGCGCACTGCCTTGCTTCGGGAAACTGGATGGCCATGACGTCACGGTCTGGACCGACCACGTCGAAGACATCGACACCTTGGCCACAAGGCTGGCCGAGGCCGAGGCACTGGTGTTGTTTCGCGAACGCACCAAGGTCACCCGCACGCTACTGGAGCGCCTGCCCCGCCTGCGTCTGATCAGCCAGCGCAGCGTCTACCCGCATGTGGACGTACCCGCCTGCACCGACAACGGCGTGCTTCTCTGCTCCAACATGCATGCCGGCACGCCCTCCTATGCGGCTGCGGAACTGACCTGGGCGTTGATCCTGTCCTCGATGCGCCAGATCCCGTCACAGATGGCCTCGGTCAAGGCCGGGACCTGGCAGACGGGTGTTGGAAAGACGCTGCGCGGCCGACGGATCGGGCTCTATGGCTATGGCCGTATCGCGCGGGCAGTCGCGGGCTACGCGCGGGCCTTTGGAATGGAGGTCGTCTGGTGGAGTTCGCAAGAGGGCCGCGCAAGGGCCGACGCCGATGGCGAGTTGGTCGCCGAAAGCCGGGAGGCGTTCTTTTCGGGGTGCGATGTGATCTCGCTGCATGTCCGGCTGAAACCGGCCACCCGTGGCATCATCACATCGGCGGACCTGTCCACCATGCGCCCTGACTCGCTCTTCGTGAATACCTCGCGCGCGGGGCTGATCGCACCGGGCGCACTGCTCGATGGGTTGAATGCAGGTCGGCCCGGCATGGCCGCGATCGACGTATTCGACACTGAACCGCTCATCGATCCAGCCGATCCGCTGCTTGCTCATTCGAACCTGATTGCGACACCGCATATCGGCTTCGTCACCGAGGACGAGTTCGACCTGCAGTTCTCCGACATCTTCGATCAGGTCAAGGCCTATGCCGACGGCGCGCCGATCCACATGATCAACCCGGAGGCCCGGGACGCTCAGCTCAGCTGAACCGAGTCGGCAGCGGTCCGCACGGCGGTCCGGAACGCTGCCACGGCCGGCCTGTCGGCCTGACCGATACGCGTCAGTAGCCCGACCGGCCGAACGATCCCCGGCGTCGGCAAGTGACCAATGACAATACGATCCACGTATCCTTTGGTGATCGCCGATTGCGGCAGGATACCGATTCCGCTCCCGCCGGAGACCAGTTCCAGCATCGTACTGGATCGCTGGACCTCATAGGTCCAGAAATGGCCCAGCCGCGCCCGGGCCATGGCGTCGTCGATGAGCAGCCGGTTGCCAGTTCCCCGCGCTGGCAGGATCAGCGACTGACGTGCAAGATCCTTCCAGTTCAGGTCGTCGACTTCTCCCAGTTCATGCCCCGACGGCAGGGCCACCACCATCGGTTCGTCGAAGAGCGGCTCGAATTCGGAACCGGGTTCCCCCACCGGTACCGAGCAGATCCCGAAATCCGCATCCCCCTGAGCAACCGCCCCAGCGACGTCGGTGGCCGCCATGTCGAGAAATCGGATCCGGGCGGCATTTCCCTCTTCCCGAAAACAGCGCAGCGCTTCCGGCACCAACCGTTCCACGACCGTCGGAATGATGGCGACAGTCACCACTGCATTGCGCTGGTATTCCAGCGCCACGCTTTCATCGCGCAACGCCAGCGTGGTTTCTCGCGCGTCTTCGAGGATGGCTTCTGCGCGTGCCTTCAGGCGCTTGGCCGCCAGCGTCGGTTGGACCGCCCGCGTTGTCCTCTCGAACAGCTCAGACCCCAACGCTGTCTCCAGCTTCTGGATCCGGCGCGTGATCGCCGATTGGGATAGGCCAAGGGCGCTGCTCGCGGTGTGGAAGGAGCCACTCTCCATGACCGAGAGGAAAGCCTCCAGATCGCCGAAATCAAAATTGATGCGCATGACGCAATAATCACTCAAGAAGCGTCATTGGTCAAAACAAAACGCCTCTGCTACCCAGATCGCAACAAGGGACAAGACCATGACGAGCCAATATGACATCGCAGTGATCGGCGGCGGCAACGCGGCGCTTTGTGCGGCCATGACGGCGGCAGAGTCCGGCGCGCGCGTACTGATCCTCGAGACCGCTCCCAAGCCCTATCGGGGCGGCAATTCACGCCACACGCGCAACTTCCGTTGCATGCATTCAGGTTCGCTCGGGCCGTTGGTGGACGACTACAGCGAGGAAGAGTATTTCAACGACCTGCTCAAGGTGACCGCTGGCAAGACAAACGAACCGCTCGCGCGTCTCGCCATCCGCACCTCCGAAGAATGCCTCCCCTGGATGGAGGCGCATGGCGTGCGTTTTCAACCATCGCTCTCCGGCACGCTGTCCCTGGCACGCACCAACGCCTTCTTCATGGGTGGCGGCAAGAGCCTTGTGAATGCCTACTACCGCACCGCGGAAGGGCTCGGCATCGACGTGATCTACGAGGCCCATGTCACCCATCTGGAACTGGATGGGGACAGGATCGCCCGCGTCCAGTATACTCATGAAGGGCAGGACCACCGGATCGAGCCCAAGGCAGTGATCGTCGCCTCCGGCGGCTTCCAGGCCGACACGGACTGGCTCACCCGGGCCTGGGGCGAACCGGCCAAGAATTTCCTGATCCGCGGAACACCCTACAACCGGGGCGTCGTGCTGGCCGATCTTTTGGATCAGGGCGTGAGCCAGGTCGGCGACCCGACCCAGTGCCATGCCGTTGCCATCGACGGGCGGGCGCCCAAATTCGACGGCGGTATCGTCACCCGGCTCGACTGCGTGCCGTTCTCGATTGTCGTCAACAAGCACGCCGAACGTTTTTATGACGAGGGCGAGGATGTCTGGCCAAAGCGTTACGCGATTTGGGGCCGGCTGGTCGCCAACCAACCCGACCAGGTTGGGTATGTGATCATCGACGCGAAATCGCTGGAACTCTTCATGCCCTCGGTCTTCCCGCCGCTCAAGGCAGACACGCTGGAGGATCTGGCAGGTCAGATGGGTCTTCCGGCGGACAGGTTGCGCACCACGGTCGAGGAGTTCAACGCCGCCTGTGGTGACACCTCCGCCTTCCACCCGACCGAACTGGACAACGTGGCGACGCACGGAATCGAACCGCCCAAAACCAACTGGGCCCGCCCGATCACCGAGCCACCCTTTTATGGCTATTCCCTGCGCACCGGCGTGACCTTCACCTATCTCGGGTTGAAGGTCGACGAGAATGCCCGGTGCTCCACCGCAAATGGCCCGATCCGCAATCTTTGGGCCGCCGGAGAGACCATGGCAGGGTCGATCCTTGGGCAGGGCTATCTCGCCGGATTCGGCATGACCATCGGAACCGTCTTCGGACGCATCGCAGGTCGGGAGGCCTCGAACTATGCCGCTTGATCTCATTCAGGAAGCCCGCCGCCAGGCGGAAGTCTGCAACGCTTGCCGCTATTGCGAGGGGTACTGCTCGGTGTTCCCGGCGCTGCACCGGGAGCGTTTCTTCTCCGATGGAGACATTACCCAGCTTGCCAATCTCTGCCACAACTGCCGCGGCTGCTACTATGCCTGCCAATACACCGCGCCACACGAGTTCGACTTGAACCTCCCCAGGGCACTGGCAGAGGTGCGGCGCGAGAGCTGGGAAGACCATGCATGGCCTGCACCAGTCGCGCGCCTGTTCCATACCAACGGCACGTTGATTGCCGCGGCCTGCGTTCTGGGGTTTGCGTTGCTATTCCTCGCCATCCGGGCGATCGGCTCAGCAGGCGGCGAGGGCTTCTACGCCGCGCTTTCCCACAACGCGATGGTGGCTATCTTTGCCCCGGCCTTCCTGTTTCCGCTGGCGAGCCTTGCCGTGAGCCTGCGCCGCTACTGGAAGACGGTCGGTGGCGAAAGCATCCACCTGTCGCATCTGACCGCTGCCTTTCAAATGGTGGCGAAGATGAAGGATCTCGCCGCAGGCCACGGCGACGGCTGCAATTTCGAGGAAGAGGACCGCTTTTCCCATGCCCGACGGTATGCACATCAACTGGTGATGTTCGGTTTCCTGCTGTGCTTTGCCGCTACAAGCGCGGGCACCGTCCTGCACTATATATTCGACCTGCACGCTCCGTACGGCATCTTTTCCTTGCCGAAGCTCCTCGGCATCCCAGGTGGCCTCATGCTGGTGTGTGGCACGGCCTGGATGGCAAAGTTGAAGCTTGCGGCCGATCGCCATGTCGGCGATCAATCCGCATGGGGTGGAGAGATGGGTTTCATCCTGCTGCTCTTCCTTGTCGCCACGAGCGGGCTCGTTCTCCCTGTGCTCGGCGGGACTGACCTTATGCCAATACTGCTGGCGCTGCATCTCGGTGCCGTCCTGTCATTCTTCCTGCTGACCCCTTTCACCAAGATGGCACACGGCTTCTATCGTCTTGCTGCGCTTATCCGGGACGCCCAAGCGAAAGGACAGGCTGAGAGCACCTGAGTGCTTTGCTGTCTGTTTTGCAGGAAGTCGCTGCATCGAACGGCGTGGTTCCTGAAAACGAATTTGAACCAGCGGCTAGATCGCCGCCCCTGATCCGTCTTTGGCGAAACTGAAACTGCGCGGCGTTGGGTCTTCGTCCAATTTCCGAGGCCGCTCGTTCAATCAAAAGGGCGTTGTTGAATTACCCACTCTTGAGGCGTGAGTTCCCCTTGCCCCACAGACGTCATGCCACGCGGACTATCTCGGCGGTGCCGAGGTCGTTGAAGCGGTTCATGAGAGCGATGCGAATGTGGATTTCGGCGGTCTGGCGGTCC
>CANLZY010000064.1 GCA_947495685.1 uncultured Tropicimonas sp. | reverse complement strand
GCCGCGTCGCTCGGTGTTGATGCGGCCGATTACTCGCTGGCCGAGCTGGTCAAGCTGAAATCCGTGCAGTCCTCGGGAAACGGTCGCGACAGCTGATCCTTCCCGAGCGGCAAACGCCACTCTTGAGGCTCGTCCCGAAAGGGGCGGGCCTTTTACGTGTTGAGATTGGCAAGGAGGGCGACACCCGCGATCTGGAAAGAAATGGCCCGCACGAAAACGGGTCCAATTCGGGGACCGTCCGGAATCCGCACCCCAAGGGTGAGAGCCGCTATGCCTTGGACATTGTCGGAAGCGGCTTCACGCTCAATGCCATAGGCTTTGTCGGCCAGGAGACTCAGCAACACAAGTCGCGCGACATCGAAGGGCCAAACACGGCGAAGGAGGCCCAAGCTCCCCGAACATGCGGATCGCTGCCAGAATCACAAACACCGGCACAATGTGATCAAGAGTCTTGATCGGTGCGCAGGATGACGGCACCATCAACCGATCGGCGTCCCACTGGGGGAAAGTCGATTTGATTTGGCGGGCGAACAGGCGAATTGATTTGATTGTTCTACGGTTTCATTGCGCCCGCTCTTTGCCAGACAAGGAGAAAACCTTTGGCCACAGTCACTTTCACCGACAATCAGCACTACCACCATCGCTATAAAGATCTGGAGAATTACCGGATCACGAGCCTCAACAAGAAATCCGGGGTCATGAAGCTCGTCTATGACGAAGACAAGGACGGCCGGGAATTCGATGCCGAACGGTCCCCATGGTCCATCAAGGTCACGATCGATCAGATGACGACATACAAGCCTGAATACGGCGAGTCCGCCGGACAGACGTTGATCACGAGCGGTGCGATCAAGGCGGTCGATTACTACAGCAAGTCCGGAAAACTGATGATTGCGATGACGGACATCGGTGTTGATGCCGGTCTGTTCCATCTCTATCTGCTCGAAGAGCCCTGGCGCGCGTACTCCAACCTGGTGGCCGAAGACAGCACGTTCGACGGCCCGTCGTCGCCAGAGCACGGCATTGATGTCGCCACCGGGTACGGCAACGATGTGGTGCAGGCTGGTCCCGGTGGCAGCTACATCAAGGATGCCGGCGGCGCAGATCGCTACATCGGCACCGATGGGGACAGCTGGGATTCCGTGTCCTACAATGACTGGTTCTACGCTCGCCTGGCCCCCAACAGGGGAATCGATGTCAACCTGGCCAAGGAAAAAGCCGTTGGACCGGACGGCAAGGTCGACAAATTGATAGACATCGAGAGGGTTGTCGGCACCAACCGCAAAGACGTCATGAAGGGCGACGGCGATGGCAACGTGTTTGTGGGCCTTCGTGGCAACGATGTGATCGACGGCAAGGGCGGTTTCGACAGGGTTCAGTATTATCAGGACACCTGGGAACGGGGATACGATGGCATCAAGGCGGATCTGTCAAAGGGCAAGGTGCGCGACGGGTTCGGGACCACCGACCGCCTCAAGAACATCGAAGGCGTCGAGGGCACGGAGCAGAAAGACACCTTCATCGGCAACAATCAGGACAACTGGTTCCGCGGCCGCGACGGCGCCGACCGGTTCACCTTCAAAGGCACAGCGTTCGGACAGGACTGGATTGACGACTTCAGTCGGGACGAAGGTGACAGGATCGTGCTCAAGGCAGCGGACGGCCTTCAGGATCTTACGATCACCCAGGAGGAGGACGGCACCCTCATCGCGCTCAACGAAGACGCGACGATCATGCTCGACGACTACTTCGACAGCCTCGAGAGCAGCGACTTCGTCTTCTGACGTGAACGGCGTCCAGTCATGTCAGGTGACAGACCGCGCCGGGTCCTCTTGACGGCACCGGAGCCCCGCTCTCAGCCGGGCTTCTCCGGTGCCGGCCTCAAGGCCCGTGAAAAGCTGGAGTCGCGGGTCTACCGCTCACTGTTCCGTTTATATTCAGCAACTTACCGCTCATCCGAGCGATGAGAGATGAGAGATGAGAGATGAGAGATGAGACGACCGTCAGGTGACGGGAGGGCCACAAAACCCGTGTTTCTGACCCAATTCCTGCGGAGTTCAGATGCGGGCAGGAATGAAAGCGCCCCGTGCCGATCCCGGCTCCGGAATCGCGAATTTCCCGGATAGCCGCCATGGCGGACCGGCGAACGAAACTGCCAGCCGTCTCCTCGCCATGCACTTGGTGCCATGGCGGCGTCCGCGCCATATGCGGCGGTTCAGGTGAAAGGTGCTGTCAGCGACCGACAATCACGGGGCATGAGCAAACCAACCGGAGACTTGAAACGGGCACCTCCGACCCCATTCGGAACCGGTTTGGGGGATCACACCAAGCAGGCTTGATCCCTGCCGAAAACCACAGCAGCATGGCGGGTAGAGTGATCCGGAGTGCCTGCTTAACAAAAAGAGAGATTACTGATGGCTATTTCTGCAAACGTCGCCCTGACAGTCGATGATATCGGGCTTGTTGGTGGGCGGGTCTTTCGGGTTGGGGACCATGGCGTTGTTGTCCAGGGCAACAGGATCGCATCGTTCAGTGATGATGGCGTTGTGTTTGAAGCGCTTGACTATGAACCTGCGCCGGGCGGTTGGGGCAAGGTCGATCCGTATTTTGTTCATGACAATGGCGACGGGACGATGAACGTCTATTTCCGGCTGACGGGGCCGGGATTGCCGCTGACCCATGACGACGTCTACGTCACGTTGAACGCTGATACTGGCGCCAAGATCGGCCCAACCCATGATCTGCCATATTCCCAATTCGGCGATCTGGGGGCCATGGGCCATACCGACGTCGCCGGCCACGCCGACGGGCAAATGCTGCAACAGGCCATATCGCTGTCGGATGGGACAATCGCCCTGGTCGATACGGCAAACGTCCTCAACCAGTTTGTCTTCAAGATCGTCAATGCGGATGGGACCTCAGTCGCTCTCAGTTCTTCGCTCGGCAGTGGGATCTTCAATCATGGGTCCCAGCTCTTGTTCGATCTGACCGAGGTGGGCGACAAGGTCGCCGTCGTCTGGTCAGAGACGGCCCCCGGAAGCACCGGTGCCCCGGTGCACCTGCGCCTGATGAACAAGGATGGCGTTTTCGCCGGCTCGGAAATCTCGTTGGGCAACACCAGTTCCATGCCATTCGGCGCTACCCCCGCGGCGCAGGTTGAAACCCTGAGCGACGGGCGCATCCTGGTGGTCTGGGTCGAAAACGACACCGATTCCGGGCCGGACACAGACCAGACGTCAACCTGGTTTTCCATCTTGAATGCCGACGGCTCGGAGTCGGTTGGCGCCACGCTGGTCAATGCCGAAGTCGTCAAGGCCCGGGAAGATACCCCGTTGGTTGTCGTCACGGAGGACGGGTTTGTGATTGGGTATTCGGTGCTGGACCTTGCCGGAACCCAGGAGGGCCGGCTGAAGGAATACGACGCCAATGGTGCCCTGCTGGACACCGAAGCCGGGGCATATCTCTGGGGAGTCGATGACATCGTGCGTACCGACAACAACACGGCTTTTGTGGTTGGCGGCAATGTCTACGAAATCACCCTGCCCGGGGCTGACACGTCATTGGACGACGGTGGTGGAGTGGGCGACAAGCCGATTGTGGGCACCAATGGCAAGGACACTCTGCGCGGTGGCGCCGGCAATGACGAGTTGATCGGCAAGGGCAGCGCGGACAAGATGTTTGGTGCCGGCGGTAACGACGATTTGCTGGGCGGCAGCGGCAACGACAAGCTATACGGCGACGCCGGAAGCGACCGCCTCGAAGGGGGGCGTGGCAATGACGCGATCTTTGGCGGCAACGGCAAGGACAAATTGTTTGGCGACAAGGGTACGGATACTCTGAGTGGGGGAAAGGGCGTGGATGTTCTGACCGGGGGCAACGGGGCAGACAAGTTCGTTTTCAAGAAGGGTCATGGCAAGGACACGGTCAAGGATTTCAAGGATGATGTCGATACGATCCAGCTGGACGATACCCTCTGGTCCGGCACGCTGACCAAGAAACAGGTCATCAAGAAATTCGCCAGTGTCGATGGCGATGACATGATCTTTGATTTTGGAAAAAACGAACTGAAGATCAAAGGCTTCAGCGACCTGACTGAAATCAAGGACGACTTTGATATCATCTGATGTCCGATGCCAGATCCGGCGGTGTATCGTCGGCAAAGGCTCTGGATTGTCCTCGTGAATACGGCGCCTGCGATGGCACCTGCCGATCTGCTTTTCTACACTTTTATTCGCCCGTCTAGGGCGGGCCGCCGGCCAAAGCCGGCGGCCCTTCCGTCACAGTCGGTTCAGTTCTTTTCGACCAGACGATAGTATACAAAGTCGGACGTCGCGCCGTTGACGTAGCCGGAGACCCCTGCCCCCATGGCAACCTGATAGGAGGCCTGGAACATGATGATGATGGGCGAGTTTTCCTGCACCTTCTGCTGAAGCTCCTGGTACATCGCGATCCGCTTGTCCGGGTCCGCTTCGGTCAGCGCCGCCTTGGTCATCTCGTTCATCTCGTCGGGCACTGCCCAGGCGTTGCGCCAGGTTGTCGTGGCCGCGTAGTTGCCGTCCGAGTTGTCGGAGTTGTAGGCAAACGCCTTGGCGTTGGAATGCGGGTCCATGAAGTCCGGCCCCCAATACAGCAACATCGCCTGATGGGTCCGATCACGATACTTGGTGATCACCTGCGCGCCGGTGCCCGGCAGGATCTCGAAATTGATCCCGGCGTCGGCAAAGCTCGCCTGCAACGACTGCGCCATGTCCGTGAACGGTGCGGCGTTGATCACATCCAGCGTCACGGTGATCGGCGTTTCGATCCCGGCGTCGGCCAGGATGCTCTTTGCCTTTTCGGGATCATAGCTGAACGGCGTTTCATCATAGGATCCCGGAAAACCCTTGGGCCAGAACGCCTGATGGACCTCCATTTGCCCTGCAATGATCGTGCTGGCCATCCCTTCGTAGTTCACGAGGTAGCGCGAGGCTTCCCAAACGGCGGGCGGCGTCAGGCTCTCGGTCTTCTGGTTGAACGACAGGAAGTGAACGGCAGCCTGCGGAAAGGTCTCGACCTTGATCGCGTCTCCGCTCATGCCGCCAATCTGATCCGGTGTCAGGTTCTTGGCCATGTCCACGTCGCCGGATTCAAGCAACAATTGCTGGGTCGCGGCCTCGGACACATGCTGCACGATGACACTTTTGACCTTGGGCGCACCCTTGAAATAGTCCGGGTTCGATTTCAGGCGAACCAGTTCGGCAGGCCGATAGGTCTGCAGGGAGAACGGCCCCGAACCGGCGGAGTTTTCGTTCAGCCAGGCGTTCCCCATGTCGCCGTCGATCTCGTTCTCCATCACGGTCTTCATGTCGACGACAGAGGCCGGGCGGGATGCCAGGACGTTCATCACGAAGGCCGGGGAAAAGTCGCCATCGTATTTGATCGTGACCGTGGTGTCGTCTGCCGTGACCATCTGGTCGACGTTTTCAGGCGTCCAGCCAAGTTGCACCAGGATGAAGGCCGGGGTGAGGTTCAGCTTGATCACGCGCGCAAGCGAGCCAACGACATCGGCGGTGGTCACCGGATTTCCGGAGTGGAACGTCGCCCCGTCGCGCAGCGTGAACGTGATTGTCTTGGCGTCCGCGTCGATGGCCCATTCGGAGGCCAAGCCAGGCGACATCACCGTGGGGTCTTCGGCGTCGTACTGGACCAGGCGGTCGTAAATGTTGGTGACCAGCTCGCCCGACGTAAACTCATAGGCTTGTGCCGGATCGATGGCGACAATGTCGTCGATGTTCTGGGCGACGACAAGAACGCCGTCCGGAGTAGCGGCCCATAAGGCCGGAGCGGTGAGTGGCAGCACCAAGGCTGTTGCCAGCAAGGTGGATCTCAACAAGGACATAGGCTTCTCCTTCAGGGGACTCTCAGGTGTTGGAATTGTCTCGTGGTGCGGGCGTCACGGTCGGAAGGCGCCGTTGACCGGCGCTCTGCAGGACCGTCAGTGTTCCGACCCACAGGATGCGGGCCGGTGTGTCGGTCAGGTTTTTCCAGGAATGCGGGGTGGCGCCGCTGTAGTGCAGGCTGTCGCCCTGGCGCATGGTGAACACCTCGCCGCCCAGCATCTGCTCGATCTCGCCGTCGAGGATATAGATGATCTCCTCGCCCTCGTGCTGTGACAGCTCGGAGACAAAGCCCGGGGGCGTGTGCAGGATAAAGGAGGACAACTCCACCCCCGGAAACTCCGCCGCAAGCGACTCGTAGGTCATCCCGTTTTCGGTGATCGAGAACCGTGGGCGTCGTTCGGCGCGGGTCAGGCTGTCAACGGGTTTGGGCGTGGAAACGAAATACTCCAACCCCACGTCAAGCGCCTGCGCGATCTGGGCGAGCGTCCCCAGCGACGGGGTCGCGTTGTCTCGTTCGACTTGTGACAGATAGCCAACCGACACGCCTGCGAGATCCCCAAGAGATTGCAGGGTAAACCCCAGCCGCTTTCGCCGATTGCGGATCAACGGACCAAGTTGGGGATCCTGTTTCAGCCCTGCTCTTGCCATGGGTTGGCGGATCTCCTTGAGGAACGAATCTGGAAAACTTTTTTTACTAATGCAAAAACTTTTGCTTTATCCAAGAAAAAAATTTACCCGTTGTGAAGTTGCCAGAGCGGAACAGGGCAAGCCACCGTGCCAGCGAAGATCCCGAAATTCTCCAGAATAATGGCGCTTTTCAGCAGCCTCTCCGGGTTTGTCCTGACCTTGGCCCTGACGTTTCTAGGCCTGATGGCCATCACGTTCTTCATCGGACGTGTCGTTCCGATCGACCCCGTGCTTGCCGTGGTGGGCGATCGAGCGACGCAGGAACAATACGATGCAATGAAGATCGTGATGGGCCTCGACCGACCATTGATCGTGCAGTTCATCTCCTACGTGGGCGATGTGATGCAGGGCGATCTGGGCCGATCGGTCTCGACCAATCGGCTGGTCTCAGATGACCTGGCCCGCGTGTTTCCAGCGACCCTCGAAATGGCGACGCTTGGCATTCTGATCGGTGTTGGCCTCGGCGTTCCGATGGGGGTTCTGGCCGCATCCCGGCAAGGCAGCTGGCTGGATCAAGGCATTCGGGTGCTGGCGTTGCTCGGGTATTCGGTGCCCGCCTTCTGGCTGGGGCTTGTGGGGTTGGCATTGTTCTATGCAAGCCTGGGATGGACATCGGGACCGGGGCGCGTGGACATTTTCTATGATGGCGTGGTGGACCCGGTCACCGGGCTGCTGCTTGTCGACAGCATGATGGCGGGTGACTGGGAGGTGTTCTGGAATGCGCTCAGCCACCTGGTGTTGCCGGCCTCCATCCTCGGCTTTTTCAGCCTCGCCTATATCGCCCGCATGACCCGATCCTTCATGCTGGATCAGCTGGGTCAGGAATATATCACCACGGCCCGCGTCAAGGGTCTGTCGGAGTGGCGGGTAATCTGGGTGCATGCCTTTGCACCGATCCGGGTGCCGCTGATCACCGTTATCGGCCTGTCCTATGCCGGACTTCTCGAAGGCTCGGTGATGATCGAGACCGTCTTCAGTTGGCCCGGGATCGGCAACTATCTGACCGTCGCGCTGCTGAACGCCGACATGAACGCGGTTCTTGGGGCAACCCTGATCATCGGGTCCGTGTTCATCGGCATCAACAAGGCATCGGACGTGCTGTATCGCATTCTCGATCCGAGGAGCCGCTGATGAGCACGCGCGACTGGCTGATGGACGATTCTCCGGCCTCCCGGATGCAGGCCAACATCGGGCGGTTCTACCGCATGGGTCTGGCGCTCAGTCGCAACCCGCTGGCTGTGCTGGGCGCGGCCATCATTCTTCTGCTGATCGCCACGGCGGTGTTTGCCCCCTGGATCGCCCCGGAAAGCCCGGTTGGTCAGGATCTGGGCCGCCGCCTGCTGCCGCCCTCTGCCGCGAACTGGATGGGAACCGACGAGTTGGGCCGGGACATCTTTTCCCGGGTTGTCTACGGCGCGCGCATTACCCTGATGATCGTCGCGCTGGTCGCAATCATCGCGGCGCCGCTGGGGTTGATCATCGGAACGGTGGCCGGGTATTTCGGCGGATGGGTGGACAAGGTCCTGATGGGGTTCACCGATATTTTCCTGTCGCTTCCCAAGCTCATCCTGGCGCTGGCGTTCGTCGCGGCCCTGGGACCGGGTATCGAGAACGCGATCATCGCCATCGCGATCACGGCCTGGCCGGCCTATGCCCGGATCGCCCGTGCAGAGACGATCACCTTTCGCCGGTCCGAGTTCATTTCGGCGATCAAGTTGCTGGGCGCATCGGATGCACGGATCATCGGATTGCACGTGATACCGTTGTGCACGTCCTCCATGATCGTTCGGGTGACCCTCGACATGGCAGGGATCATCCTGACGGCGGCGGGCCTCGGGTTCCTTGGGCTTGGCGCGCAGCCGCCCCTGCCGGAATGGGGGGCGATGATTTCGCGCGGGCGGGTGTTCATCCTGGATCAGTGGTGGGTCGCGACCATGCCGGGGTTTGCCATCATTCTGGTGTCATTGGGGTTCTGTTTTCTTGGCGATGGATTGCGGGACGTTCTTGACCCCAAGCAGGCAGGAAAATCATGACACCGCTGCTGGAAATCGAGGACCTGCGGGTCAGCTTCCCGACGTCGGCAGGCAGGGTCGAGGTGGTCAAGGGGCTGAACTTCACCCTGGGCCGAGAGCGGCTCGGGATCGTTGGCGAAAGCGGGTCGGGAAAATCCATGACGGGTCGCGCCATCCTGCGGTTGATCCAACCGCCCGGGCAGGTCTCTGCCACCCGAATGGTCTTTGACGGCATTGACCTGACGTCCCAGAACGAGCGTGGCCTGCGCAGGCTGCGCGGGGCACGCATGTCGATGATCATGCAGGATCCCAAATTCTCCCTGAACCCTGTGATGACCGTGGGAGCACAGATCGCAGAGGCCGTCTGGGCGCATGAAAAGGTCCCCCGCCGTGCTTTGAAGGCGCGGGTGCGCGAAATGCTGGACGCCGTGCGGATCAACGACCCGGATCGCGTGGCCGGCATGTATCCGCACGAGGTTTCGGGCGGAATGGGCCAACGCGTAATGATCGCCATGATGCTGATCCCGCAACCCGACCTGCTGATTGCGGACGAACCGACAAGCGCGCTGGATGTCAGTGTCCAGGCGCAGGTACTGGACCTGATCGACGAGTTGATCGCCGCCAACAGCATGGGATTGATCCTGATCAGCCATGACCTGAATCTCGTCGCCCGATATTGCGACAGGATTCTGGTGATGAATGCAGGCGAGGTTGTTGAAAGCTGCGCAGCCGCGGATCTTCACAAAGCCAGCCACCCCTATACGCGGGGCCTGCTGGCGGCGATCCCGAGGATCAACGAGACCCGGCCGGAATTGCCTGTGCTTGACCGCAGCACGTGGGGCGCGACATGAGCGCGATCTCCCTCAAGTCGCTGACCATTTCCTATGGTGGCATTCCTGCGGTGCATCACGTGTCGCTGGATATCGCAGATGGCGAGAGCTTTGCACTGGTGGGCGAGAGCGGTTCGGGCAAGACGACCGTTCTCAAGGCCATCGCAGGTCTGGCCCCTGAATGGTCTGGCGAAATCTCCGTCCTGGGATCGCCGCGCAGCCATGGACCTGACCGGAATTTCGCCCGAACCTGTCAGATGGTGTTTCAGGACCCCTATGGATCGCTTCACCCGCGCAAGACCGTCGATACGGTGCTGAGCGAACCTCTGGTGGTGCATGGGATTGCCGACCGGAACGAACGGGTGATCGAAGCGCTTGCAATGGTGGGGCTGGGGCTGGAATTCCGGTTCCGCTTCCCGCACCAGTTGTCCGGCGGCCAGAGACAGCGCGTGGCAATCGCCAGAGCGCTGATGTTGAAGCCCCGGATCATGTTGCTGGACGAGCCGACGAGCGCTCTGGATGTCTCGGTGCAGGCGGAAATCCTGAACCTGTTGAAACGGCTGCGCCGTGACCAGGGACTGACGTATCTGATGGTCACCCACAATCTGCCCGTGGTCGCGTTCATGTGTGACAGGCTGGCGGTGATGAACGGCGGTCGGGTGGTGGAAACGGCGACCTCGGACACGCTGCGGTCCGGCGACTTCTCCGATCCCTATTCGCGGCATCTGTTTGCGGCCAGCGGTGGGGACGAAATCATGTTTGAGGATGGATCATGACCGACATTTCCCGTCATATGAAGGCCTTTCAACAAAGGGTATCAGCGGCCGAGACACCGGAGGCCGCCTTCGACGCCCTGTGCGAGCTGACTCAGGCGACGGTCGGCGCAAAACTGTTCACGGTCATGACCGTGGATATGTCCGCAGGCCTTGCGAGGCGGGCCTACTCAAACGAACCTGTCACCTACCCGACCTCCGGGACCAAGCCGATCGAACGCAACAGCTGGTTCGACATCGTCCATGGCCGCGGCCAGTGCTTTGTCGCCAACACGCTCGCCGATATCGCCGAGGTGTTTCCCGACCATGCCGTGATCGGCGGACTTGGTTGCGGCTCGGTCGTGAACCTACCGATATTTCTGGGTGGAAACCTCGTCGCAACGGTCAATGTTCTGCATGAGGAACACCACTATACCGAGGCCCGGCAAGACACGATCCGGGACGGGCTGGCGTTGCCCTCCCTTGCGGCCATGGCCATCGCGCGCGTCCTTGAAAACAGCACAGACTGAGCTGAAAGCAGACTGTCCGACCCGATGACCTTTGCACAGCCCAACTGGGTCAAACGCTTCAGCATTTTCATGCACGATCAGATCCCGCCCGGCATTCAGGTTCGGCAATCCCCGCCTCCGCGCACGGTCATTTGGATGACCATGATCCTGCCGAAAGCCGGACAACGGCGGCTCCACAGGTTTGTTCGCCGCCCTGAAAACGAAGCCGCCAAGCCACGACGCGACCGAGTCACGGCCAAGCCACCCAAGTTCGCGCGCGCCCACAGCCGGGCAAACGCTCGGGCCTAAAAACACGCAAAACATCAGCAACATGCAGGTGACACGGCGATTGCCCGGCAGACCACTCGCGGGATGTCCGACAACGATCGAGGCCAAGCAGTCAGATTGCGGCTAACACAAGAAAGCGATGCGTGATGTTCGCCTTCCTGGCTCTCGGGACCACGGCCCACGCGGGACCAATACCTGAGATCCTGATCGTTGACGGAAGCAGCAGAGGAACGATTGCCGACAATACCTGCGGAGCGGCCCCGTCCGAATTGATGGCGGAGCAACTTGGAGCATCACGACAGCTTTCCAACTCTACTCTGATAGTCGTGCAATCCATAAATTGGGATCAGGCGCTTCAACGAACCGAACCTCTTGGATGACCAGAGCTTCAGAGGGGGATGGTCTTGGGCGTGCCGACGCCAACAAGTCCGATTGCTCATAGGTATTCCCAGTGGCCAATCGGCTTACTCCATGGGCCGGTCGAAACAAGCGCGGGAATTTGGGTTTCCTACAACTCTGAAACACTCGGAACAATTTTTCGCCATCATCGGATCAACGACACCGTGCGCCCTTCCCGCCGATCTGCCCGTGGTGTTGTCAGCTTGAGGAGGCTTGGGGTTCGACCCAAGCAGCCGCACGTCAACCTGACGCTTTCAGATAGCCAAAACGACCAGACGGCCGCCTTGGTTGCCCGTTTCTGTGTACGCACCATCGTTTACGCGGGACCAATGGCCAAACGCGTTTCAACAGTTGGGATCAGGATGCTCCGTCACTACTCATGCCAAGAGCCGACGGACGCCCATGGCATGTCGGAACAAACAGTGCGGTCATGGCGTGGCATCGGGTTGGTCGAGCTGGCCAGATGCGCCTATTGTAACTGTGACGCCGGAACTCGTCGCAATCCCGACGCGCCGTCTAGGCCCCAGCACCGCTTTCTCCGCCCCGCTTGTATCAGCGACGACGTCGCAACCGGGACAGTCGCCGCAAACGCCTTGTGATGCAGCGCGAGAAATCTGCAATTGGTGGTGCTGCTGTCCACAACCGGCTCCCGCGCGGCGGCGATCGATTCCGGCGCGACGCCTGCTATGAACAGTCTGTACCGGAATATGACAATCTGCATTGCCGGGGCGGACTTGGGAATCCCTGCCTGGAAATTCGACAACACATGAGCACCCACTACGGAGATTGATGTTGATCGTCTTGATCGCGATGCTTTACGGGCCGGTCAGCGACTCTCGATAACTTGGCGTGTTTCGCCCCACAATGGCCGGCCCTTGTCACAAAGTGCAGAATGACTGGGAACGTTCGGGCAAAGGCACGTGCAAATTGGAACCGCCAAAGGCTTCGAATACTTACAATGCCTTTCAAGGGTCCGGCAATCTCCGCGCAAATAGGGGGCTGCGGCAGATAGAGAACGGCGCGCCCGAATACGAGCTATGCAGCTGACCTGCCCCCGTTGGTCCCTCGTTCAGAGCGAGAGTTTGCGGGTCTGGATTTCGTATTCCCTGGCTTCGTTTCGGGCAAGGGCCTCGTGCTCGGGGCCCTCAAATTGCTCGAGTGCTCGACGCACTTCAGCGGGTGTTTGGTTTCTCAGTGATGATCAAGGCCTGACTTGGTTGTAGTCGTATCGACAGAGGGCCAGCTTTCTGTGGGCGTCATCCAGGCTGTCGAACAGTTCTTCGTTCAACAGTCCGTCTCGTCGGCTGCCGTTGAATGACTCGATGTAGGCATTCTGCTGCGGCTTGCCGGGGTCGATGTGGTGCCAGACAACTTCGTTCTCGTTCGCCGGATTCCGGATCGCCCGGCGCGTGAACTTCGTCCCATTGTCGCTGACAATGCAGGCAGGCTTTCCATTGCCCCCCCACAAGCGCATCCAACTCCCCGGCGACACGTGCACCAGTGACCTGCTCCCCTGAAACGTCTGCGGTTTGAAGTTAGCCTGCCCTCCTGAAAGGGAAAGACGATGCGGAAGAGCCGGTTCGGCGAAGAACAGATCATTGGCATCTTGAGAGAGCACAAGGTTTTCGCTGATCTGTTCCGCCGTCAGGTCCCAGGTTGCAAACATCTGTCCGGCGTCACCGGTCGATGGTGCG
>CANLZY010000063.1 GCA_947495685.1 uncultured Tropicimonas sp. | reverse complement strand
CCATCAAACCCGATCAGCAAGAGCAGAGAGTAGCTTGGAACGCGCCAGATCCCGTCCAACGATTGGGGAGTAGCTCAATCACCTTGCGTCCAGGAGAGGGCAGATTGCGCCCTTCCCCGACTGCTATCGCCCCATCGGGGAGAATCTGACCGACCCGCCCGCCGATAGCGACGAAAACAGCGACACGGCGTTGCTGACCGGTCGCCGCGTCGGCTTCGCGCGTCAAGCTGATCCGGGGTGGTTTTCGACTTTGGTCTATGTGCGCGCGCATCCGCCCTTCGTCGCGCCAGGGCCCTGCAACACAATGTTCGAACCTGCCGACATGCCACCGGCCGAGACCACGGGCGACGATCGCAACTGGCATCCTTTCATGGCCCGCCTCAGGACAGGACACTGGCTGCCTCCACGGTCGACGGGTTTCCCGACCTTTGAGGATCGACAGAAACCACCGCGACCCTGCGCGCGCTCTTTCTGGGTTTCTGCGCCCACGTGGATTATCAACTGGGACGGGTCATCAATGCCCTGAAAGAGACACACCAGTGGGACAACACGGGACTTGTCGTCACCTCGAACCACGGCGAGATGCTGGGCGCTCATGGCCTGTGGGGCAAGGGCACCTTTCATGATTCCGCCTTTCACGTCCCGTTGAATGTCCGCGATCCGACCGAACCTGCAATGCACGGGAACACGGTCGACGCGATGACCCTGTCTATTGACGTGACGCCGTCGCTACCAAACCGCATCGGTGTCGAGGTGCCCGACAGCATGGGTGGGCAGAGCCTGCTGCCGTTCCTCACCGATGTCCGGGCAGAAAGCCGATCTGAAAGCCTCTCGGAATTCAACTTCGACAATCCAGTCAAGCCGATCGAATGGTAATCTCAACTGGAAATTTCCACCGATGACGCGAACCTCGCCGTCTTTCGTGTCAATCGCTACCAGTTGGCTCACTTCGCCTGCGATCTGTCGGCAATCGTCTTTGACATAGATGCTGCCGGGCATCGCGAGACCCTGGCCAACGCGCCCGAGAATGGGACCTGTCGCTCAGGCCTTCACGACAAATGCTCAGTCTCCGCATGCGCAACCCCGGGGGGACGTTTGCGCGCACGATTCACATCGGGCGGCCTGCACGTAGACCGAGACTAACGCGCGCGCCAGGCCTGGGTGCGGCCCAGGAGCTTTCTTGTCAGGATCAGGTGAATGATTCGAGCGCCGGCGTTGGTATAAAAGATCATCATCCCCATGGCGGCGGCCGGAGCGATATCGCCCGCGTCGTCCATGTTCAGGACGGCAATCGACGCCAGCGTTGTCGTTGGGGAATACAGGAACACCACCGCCGACACCGTCGTCATGGCGTTGACGAACAGATAGATCGAGATATCCAGGATTGCAGGCATGCAAACCGGCACGGTCACCCGGCGAAACAGTTTCAGCGTTGGCTGTTTGAGCGATGCCGCAACCGATTCAAACTCGCGATCCATCTGCTTCAACGCGGTCACGGCGGTCAGATGAGACACCGTGTAAAAGTGCGTGACGGTACAGATCACCAGAATGGCCATGGTCCCGTAGACAAAGTTCAAAGGGTTGTCGGGGTTGTTGAAGAAAAAGATGTAGGCCAGCCCCAAGACCATGCCCGGAATGGCCATTGGCAGCATCGCGAACATCTGGAACAGTGCGCGTCCGGTCTTGAACCCGTTGGATTTCTCTACCAGATAGGCGCCGAAGAAAATCACGCAGGTGCCGATTATCGCCGTCAGAAAAGCCAGTTGGATCGAATTGAAGTAAGACCCCCAGCCACCGCCGTCCATGCGGTCGAACTCATAGTTCCTCAGGCTGAAACTCAGGTCATAGGGCCAGAACTTTATCAGGGCCGCGTATTGGCAGATCACCAGAATGCCGAGGATGAAAGTGGCCACCGCGATGCTGTAGACGAGGAAGATATTGTCGGTTTTTCTGTTGGGTGCCGGCTGATACGGCACCGACCGCGCCGACAACAACGCCACCTGTTTTGATTGCACCATTCGGTCGATCGCAAAGGCCAGAATGGCGGGCACCACCAGCACCACCGAGACCACGGCCCCCATTTCGAAATTCTGCTGGCCGATCACCTGCTTGTAGATATCCACGGCCAGAACGTTGAACTGGCCTCCGATCACCTTGGGCAAACCGAAGTCGGTAATCACCAGGTTGAACACGACGAAGGCGGCCGAAATCAAGCCGTAGCGGGCTCCGGGAATTGTCACTGTCCAGAACGTCCGCCAAGGCGTCGATCGCAAGCTGACCGCCGCCTCGTAGAGCCGCGCGTCAGATATCGCGAGCGCCGTCGAGATGATGATGAACGCGTGTGGAAAGGTGAAAAAAACCGACCCGATCACGATTCCAATCGGGCCGTAGATACTCGCCCCGAACAGAAGCTCCTTCAACATGCCCTGATTGCCGAAGAGATAGACAAGCGCGATCCCCGGCAGAAGCGACGGCACCAGGATGGGCGCCATGGCGACAAGGCGGAAGAACCCCTTGTACCGCATACAGCTTCGGTTCAGCCCATAGGCAAACCAGAACGCCAGTGAGACGGTGATAACCGTGCTGATCACCGCAATGAACAGAGAGTTCTTGATCGAGTTGAACAACGCAGGCGTCGAGAAGTAGTTGACGAAGTTGCCAAGGCCCGTCGATTTCACGGGCCGCATCTGAACGCGCCGGAAGGTGTTGCTGTCCAGTTCCAGCCAGTCGGTTCCGGTCTTCAGTTCGGATCCCACCAAAAAACGCCCGGTGTCAGAAGTGTTTCTGACCCGGTACATAACCGGGCTGCGAAAGCTGAAATCCGGGAAGAATTGCGTCAGTCCCATGCGGCTGTCGGATCCGGCAGTCAGATCATCGGGTTCAACAACGCCCAACTCCGTGTTCAGAGCGGCTGGCGTCAGAATGGTGCCATCGAATGCGCCGTCGTCATCACTGACCTGAAGCTCATATCCCGCCAGATCGAAGTGATAGGTCGAAAAGCTCTTGGACAGCATCGTCCACATCGGCAGGACCATGGTCGCAACCAGATAGACCGCGATCATCACCATGCCAAACCGCATGATAATGTCGTCCTGGCTGAGCCGGCCCTTGATGGTTGGACCGTCCGGTAGAGTCGACGAGATCTCGGCCATCACCCGACCCCTGGCGCAAAGACCATCAGGCGGTCTTTCGGCAGTTCGATGGTCAGTTTCTTGTTCTCCGCCAATTCCAATCGCCGCACGGCGTTGATCGAGAAATCAGCGATGAGTTCCGAATTGCTGAACCGCTCACTGCCGAGGCAACACCGCCAGAAGGATCCCAGGAATTCCATCTCGTCAACGGTTACCTCGAACGCGTTCTCCGGGGTAATGATCACATCATCCGCCCCTGTCGTTCGAATACCATCGCCATGGGGGATCACATCTTCCGGGCGGATAGCGGCCACGACGGACGTGCCCTCACCGAAGTCATGGGGCCTGCAAATCATGTCGGCCGCGCCGATTTGCACCTGGCCCGACAGGCCCGAGATCGCAGGGATCTGGTTCATCTCTCCAATGAAGTCCGCGACAAACAACGTCGCCGGGTCGCGATACACTTCGGTCGGATATCCGACCTGCTCGATCACGCCGTGGTTCATGACGACAATGCGGTCCGCCATGGAGAGGGCTTCTTCCTGATCATGGGTCACCATGACGGTGGTTACACCAAGTTTGCGTTGCAATTCCTTGATTTCATGCCGCAAACGAACTCGGACCCTCGCATCGAGCGCTGACAGGGGTTCGTCCAGCAACAGCAAACCGGGACTGGTGGCGATCGCACGGGCAAGGGCAATGCGCTGCTGCTGTCCGCCAGAGAGCTGCGCGGGATACTTGGAGCCTTGATCGGTCAGGCCAACAAGTTCCAGCAACTCCGATACCCGGGCCTCGACCTCGGATTTGCTCCGACCCGTGTTCTCCAGCCCGAACGCAATGTTCTTCTTGATCGTCAGGTTCGGAAACAGGGCATAGGATTGAAAAACAATCCCGAAATCCCGTGACGAGGGCGGCAGGCTGGAGATGTCCTTGCCGGCCTGCGTGGTCGTTCCCTTGGTCTGCAAATCAAGACCAGCGATTGCACGCAACAAGGTTGTCTTGCCGCACCCCGAGGGGCCAAGAAAACAGACGAACTCGCCTTCCTGGATATCAAGCGAGATATCCTTCAGCGCAATGAAGTCACCGAAGGCCTTCCATAGCCCTTCGATGCTGAGATATGGCCGCGCTTCGGTAGTGGCTTCGGTCAAATCGGCGCCCCCGAGCAAAGTATTGGGATTGTCCGCGACGGCGGACAAGAGAACAGGAGGGCAGAATCTGCCCTCCTGGATGTGCCTGACCCTAGCCTTTGGGTTCGGACTTGCCGTCGTAGCGGCTCTGCCATTCTTTCAGGATGCTCGCGCGGTTGTTGGCGGCGAACTCGAAGTCATTGGCGATCATGGCCTCCAGAAGACCTTCGGGGAAATGCTCAACGGGCTTTGCCACGCCCGGCATGGCAACAACGGCGTAGCCGGTGTTGTACATTTCCATGGCTTCCTTGGTCACGGTGAAGTCCACGAGCTTCTGTGCCGCTTCCAGATCATCGGTGCCGGCCACGATGGCCGTTGCCTCCATGTCCCAGCCGACGCCTTCGCTTGGCACAATAATCTCGAGAGGTGCTCCATCGGCCTTCGACTTGGCTCCGCGGAAGGCAAACGAGACACCGATCGGAATTTCGCCGGAGGCCGCCAGCTTGCAAGGCTTCGAGCCGGAATGGGTGTATCGCGCGATGTTTTCGTGCAACGCGTCCATATACTCCCAGCCACCGTCTTCGCCAAACATCTGCAGCCAGCTTGAGACGTCAAGGAACCCCGTGCCCGACGAGTTCGGGTTCGGCATGATGACATGGCCCTTGTACATTGGATCGGTGAGATCCTTCCACGATGTGGGCGGCGTCAGGCCGGCCTTCTCGGCTTCGACAGTGTTGTAGCACACCGAGGCGACCCAGGCGTCCATACCAACCCAGGTCGGCGTTTCGCCCTTGTCCACGAATTTGGGGTCCAGCATTTCAACTCCGGCGGGCGCGTAGGCTTCCAGCATCCCTTCGGACTTCAGAAGCAACAGCGAGGTCGCCGCCAACCCCCAGACAACGTCGGCCTGCGGGTTATCGCGTTCGGCCAGGAGCTTGGCGGTGACGACACCGGTGGAATCGCGCACCCAGTTGATCTTGATATCGGGGTGATGCGCATTGAATGTCTCTGCATACCGCGCAAGATCTTCCGCTTCGACAGCCGTATACACGGTCAGTTCCGTATCAGCCTGGGCAATTGTAGCGGCCATCAAGCCGGCAATCGTGGAAGCAATCAGCTTTGCCTTGGTCTTCATAGTCTACTCCTTGTTGTCCTTGGTCGTCGCTTTTTTTGGTTTGTAGAAACACCGTGGCAGAATTTACTAACATATCAAGCAGCGAGCTTTCGCTACATCGGCTCGCTTGATGCATCGGCCTTCGGCCTGATGCCCGTGGGGTCGTAGGGCGTTCGCAGATAGGCCATCGCATTCAGCATCCGCCCGGCCAGATTTACCTCGACGGAGGCATTCCGAAGAAATGTGGATGTGATTGGGTCCGGGGCGTGCATGTGGCACAGCGCGGCCGAGGCGCCCAGGCTATGACCGAAGGCGGCAGATCGCACTTCGCCGACCTCCTTACCATTGCACAGAACCGCCTCGCCCCCCCACAACTGCGCGTCCGGGTCTTGCAGAACCAGTTGAACAACGCGCGTCTTGAGATGGCTGGGGTCATTCCTGGCCCGAAGCAATGCATCGCGCCCGATGAATCCACCGGGCTTGTCCCAGTCCACCGCGAAACTCAAACCCGCCTGAAGCGGCGTGATATCGGGCGTCAGTTCGCGGCCCCAGGCGCGGTAACCCTTTTCAATCCGGAGCCCTTCGAGGGCGTAATACCCGGCGTCCCGGATGCCGACGACCTCGCCAGCGGCCATGATGTCATCATAGACACCGGCGGCAAATTCCACGGGCACCAAAAGCTCCCAGCCAAGTTCGCCAACATAGGTCATGCGGTTGGCCAAGACCGTGGCATAGCCCACGTCCAGCCTTTGATGCGTGCCGAAGGGGAATGCGGCATTCGAAAGGTCCGCCCGGGTCAATGGTTCAAGCACATCCCGCGATTTCGGTCCCATGACGGACAGAACGGCCCAGGCCGCCGTGACGTCGGTCAGGAAGACATGGGCGTCGTCGCTGAAATTCCTTGAGACCCAGTCCGCGTCACGGACCGATTGCGCCGAGCCCGTGACGATCATGTACTCCTGCGATTTCAAGCGCAGGATCGTCAGATCGCTTTCATACCCGCCGCGTGAATTCAACAGGCCGGTATAGACCGTCTGGCCAACCGGAACATCGACGTTTGCCGCACAAATCCGATTCAGTTCGCGTGTCGCATCGCGTCCCTGTACCAGAAACTTGGCAAAGGAGCTTTGATCGAACACGCCCACACCCGTGCGCACGGCATCATGTTCGGCCTTGACCGCCTCATGCCAGTTCTGACGTCCAAAACCATAGACGATCCTGGCGTCCGCCGCTCCGGTCGAAAAGTAATTCGCCCTTTCCCATCCCATTTTCGAGCCGAACACCGCCCCCTTGGCGGCAAGTCGGTCATAAAGGGGAGAGCGTCGGAAGGGGCGCGCCGAGGTCAATTCGAGGTTTGGCCAAGGCATTGCATAGTGCAGACCGAGCGTTTCCTTCACCCGGTCATGCAGCCATTGGGGATTGTTGTTGAAGCCGGCGAAACGCCGTATGTCGACGGAGAAAAGATCCATCGTCGGCGCGCCTTGCACGATCCACTCTGCCAGGGCCCGCCCTGCCCCGCCGGCACTGGCAATGCCCATCGAGTTGAACCCTGCACCGACAAAGAAGTTCTTCAGATTGGGCGCCTCGCCCAGCAGGTAGTTGTTGTCCGGCGTGAAGCTCTCCGGGCCGTTGTAGAACTTGCGCACCCCGGCTTCAGCCAGTTGCGGCACACGGATCAGACCGTTTTCCATAAGAACTTCGAATTGATCCCAATCGTCTTCCAGAAGCTGAAAGAAGAACTTGTCGGGGATACCGTTCATGCCCCATGGCTTGGCCTCGGGTTCGAATCCGCCCAGAACCAGACCGCCGGTTTCCTCCTTGAAATAGATGAAACCATCAGGATCGCGCAGAACCGGCAAATCCGGGGTCACGCCTTCGATCCGCTCGGTTACAACATACATGTGTTCCGCCGAATGCAGCGGCACGTCCACACCGCACATCAAGCCAACCTTGCGCGCCCATTGTCCGGCACAATTGATCACCACACGCGCCTTGATCGGCCCCTGGCTGGTCATGACGCCGGCCACCGCGTTGCCTTCGGTCAAGACGTCCGACACTTCGACGCCCTCAAAGAGGCTGGCGCCGCGCATCCGGGCACCTTTGGCCAAGGATTGCGTCAGATCGGTCGGATTGGCCTTTCCATCGCCGGGCATCCACAGACCGCCCTTCAGGTCGGCCGACTGCATCACCGGCCATTTCTCCTGAGCTTCCGCCGCTGTTATCACATCGACGTCAACGCCTTGGGCGCGTGCAGAGGCCGCGGTCCGCAGCAACATGGTCATCCGGTCGTCACTTCTGGCCACAGTAACGGAACCACATTCCATCCATCCGGTTGCAAGGCCGGTTTCAGCTTCGATCTCTGAATAGAGTTGCGTTGAGTATCGAATCAAATTCGTCATCGCGGGCGTCGACCGAAGCTGACCGACAAGACCGGCGGCATGCCATGTGGTCCCACAGCTCAACTGGCCCTGCTCAAGCAGCACCACATCAGTTTGGCCAAGTTTTGCAAGATGATATGCGACCGACACTCCAACAATTCCGCCACCGATTATGACAAATTCAGCGGCATCTGGCAGTTGGTTTGGAGGCATATGTACGATTTCTCCGGCACAGGCGTCGAAATCACGCTGCGACACTTTGCAAAATTTTGCAAATCATTCCTTCAGGTATCTGCCAGGGACACGAAATCAATGCCTGCGGTCCGAAGTGCGTCGCCCAGATCCGGATTGGGGGGCTCGTCGCTGAGTATGCTGGTGTCCTTGCCGACGGTTATCCTTGCACGTCCGACCATGCCGAACTTGCTGCTGTCCGCCAGAATGTAGGACTTGGCAGACACCGACATCATCTCCTCCCGAAGCACAGCCGTTTCGCGCGAGAAATCTGTCACCAGGTTGTCGACACTCACTCCTGCAACGCCGATCAAGGCAAAATCCGCCCGGTATTTCTTGAGATGCTCGATGGCATCAAAACCAAAAACCGCGTGTTCGCGCGGGTCCATACGGCCGCCGAGCAGAATGACCTCCTTGGCTGTTGGCCCGACTGTCATCGCGATCTTCAGGTCGTTGGTATAGATCGTGAGCGCAGTGTGCGTCCTGGCCAGGCATCTGCTGACGATCAACGTCGTGGACCCGCTGTCGATGATCACCGAGGCCCCGTCCGGTATGATGTCGACGACATAGTTCGCAATTCTGGACTTGCCTGAAATGTTGGTTTGCAACCGGTCTGCTATCGGAGGTTCCCAGTCCATCACCCGGACGGCGCCGCCCCGCACCTGGTTCAATTTGCCTTCCTGGGAGAGTCTCTCGAGATCCTTGCGCACGGTCTCGCGCGACACACCCAATTTCTCGGTAAGATCCCGAATTGAGACCGTTGACTGCCGAGAAAGCTCGAGAATAATGCGGGTACGCCGCTCGTTGGCTAACACTGGGCCAACCTCCGGTTAGGTATGTCCAAGATAGTCTTAGACAAATCCAAGGCATAAACCAACAGCCGGCGGTAACAGGCGGATTGGGTCGGCGCTGCCGTTCAGCCTGGAACAGGTCTTCGAGACGGTCCTTGGACCGAGTGTCCGACATGCCTGCCAGGTGCACTCGGGCGGTCGCCGCCCTGCAAACCGGTTCGGCGCTCAGCCGGTGAGAAAACCACACCACGTCCCAGAGCCCAATCCGTGTTCATGACCGAAACGCGGCCGATGCTGGAGGTCAGACCTGACACTATGCGCGAGCCCGCCTTCGGTGGCGGGTTGCCCCCCATTCCGGCTTGGTGCTCTTTCAAGATGCCAATGATCCGTTCTTCGCTGAACCGGCTCTTCCGCATCGTCTTTTTCATTGTTTGGAGAACCGGCTAACCTCAAACTGCGGACGTTTCAGAGGAGCAGGTCATGCTCCATCGTGGTCCTGACATCTTTCAGGAGCCGATTTTGGGATGCTGGCCTTGGAAACGATTGCGAGGGTCCGTCGAGCGCATTTTTGGACCGGAAGCCCATCAAGCAGTTCTGCCGGGAGTTTCGTGGATCGCGGAACACGGTTCGGAAGATGATCCGGTGCGGTGCGACGGAGTTCAGTTATGAGCGGACCGTTCAGCCTCACCCGAAGATCGGCCCCTGGCGGGACGAACTGGACCGGATGCTGGCCATGAACCTGCGAAAGCCGAAGCGGGAGCGATTGACGCGCATTCGGATCTTCGAAGACCTGCGGGATCTTGGATACGACGGCGGCGACGATGCGGTTCGCCGATATGCAGCCGCTTGGTTCAAATCGGAAGCCGAAGTCACGGGCCCTTGTCCCGCTGAGCTTTGATCCCGATGAAGCCTATCAGTTCGATTGGAGCAATGAGGTGGCGATCATCGACGGAGTGACGGCGACGATCAATGTGGCCCACGTTCGGCCCAGCCACAGCCGGATGCTCTTCGTCCGGGCGTATCTCCGCGAGACCTAGGAGCCCCGCCATTGTCGCTCGAACCAATGGCGCTCCTATGGCTCGGCGTTCGACGCCCACGACAGAGCGTTCGCATTCTTCGGGGGGCTTCGCTGTATCTCGTCAAATTGATCTGAATTTCCTCATGCATCTGCCGAGGATATTCTACTTCCGCAGACCCTTACTTTCGGGGGATTACCCCGGCGATGTCGCTCTGCATCGGTTTGATATTCAAATTGTCAGCAAAAAGCACGCGAGGCCTTTGGAAAATGTTGGCAGATCCCGTGTGACGATGCGCGTGCTCTGAAATCGGCCTTCCAAGCCACTTTCCAAGGTCTCCGCCAAGACAAGAGGTATCATGTTCGACGTCACCGGCTTCTCAATGACCAAGTTTGTCGGCTTTGCCGTTGCTCAGGCAATCCTGTGCGCAGTCGGGATCTTCGTGTTTCACGCGGTCTTCTCTGTCGGATTTGCCAGTTTCTTCAGCGTCCTGATAGTAGCGGCCAGTCTGGGGGTTGGCGCTGCTGTGCATTCGTGGTTCCTCAAGCGGGAACTGAAGAAACACACCAGCATTCTCAGGGGACTGACGGATTCTCTCTCCGACGTCCTGGTGATCAAGGACTATCAAGGCAGTTTTACCTTCTGCAACGCCACGGTCGCAAAGCTCTACAACAGCACACCGGAGCAGATGACCGGAAAGGACGATTTTTTCTTCACGGGGAACAAGGAGCAATCCGACTTTTTTCTGGAGAATGTTCGCTCCATAATGGACCGCTTCGAGAAGGAGGAGGTCTACGAGACCTCCACAGACGCCGTCACCGGAGAGGTTCGACACTTTCGCTCCACAAAGGTTCCGTATCGAGACGTTTGTGACAATCCGAAGATCCTTGTCGTCGCCAAGGACGTGACAGACATCGTTCAATTGAAAGAAGAGGCAGACAGGAACAAGAACCGACTGGAGCAGGTTCTCGATGTATCCCAGGGCGGGGTGTGGGAATGGAACATCACGACAAATCAGGTCCTGCACAACAAGCAGTGGGAGCGGATCACCGGGATCAAGGACAGCGAGAATACATTTGCCGAATTTGATGGCTGCATTCTCGCCGAAGACCGGGAGAAGGTGCACTCGGCGCTGGAAACGCTGATCAAGCACAATCAGTCCTACAGCATCGAGTTTCGAATGAAGCGCCCCGACGGGCAGATTATCTGGATCTGGGACAGGGGTCGCGTCGCTGAATATGACGGCGAGGGCCAACCTCTCTGGTTGGTCGGCAACGCTCAGGACATCACGTCCGACAAGGACAACCAGCAGAAGGTCGCGAACCTGGCCTACTACGATCAGCTGACGGGACTGGTCAATCGCGCGCATCTTGAAGGCGAACTGGAAAACACCATCGCGCTGAGCAAGGCTGAGCATTCCTTTAGCGCCCTGTTGTTCGTGGATCTGGATCGCTTCAAGCTGCTCAATGACAGCTATGGTCACCACATGGGCGACAAGCTGTTGCAGGCGATCGCCGATCGGCTCCGCAAGGTCGACAAAAAAAGAGGGATCATCGCCCGCTTCGGTGGCGACGAGTTCGTCATCATCCTCCCCCTCCTCGACAAGGATGCGGCCGCGGCAGCCCGCAAGGCCCAGGATTACGCAGAGGCCATGATCCGAGAAGTGTCCGTGAGCATTGCTCTGAAGAGTGATGTTCAGATGCTGGAGATCGACTACAGCATCACCGCAAGTGTGGGCGGCATCGTCTTCAATTCGGAAGAAACCTCCGCCAGCGAGATCCTGCAACTGGCGGATACGGCGCTGTACCGCGTCAAGGCAGCCGGCGGGAAGTCCGCAAAGGTCTTTGGCGTGGACATGCAGGACGAGCTGTCACATGCCAGCAACCTGCAGAAATCCGTTTATCACGCCGTCGCAAACCGCGAGTTTGGCATCTACATTCAGCCGAAGTACAACTTTTCTGGGGAAATCTTTGGCGCTGAAGCCCTCGTGCGTTGGTTCCATCCGGAATTCGGTGTGCTTCTTCCGGGAACGTTCATTGACATCGTGGAGGAGAACGACCTGATCCTTCCGATCGGCGAGATGGTCCTCGATCAGGCTTGTGAAATCCTGGCCAGATGGCAATCGTCGTCAAAGACAAAGCACCTGGAGATCGCGATAAACCTGTCGGCCAAACAGATCTGGCAGAGCAATTTCGTCGACAACTTCATGGAACGGGTCAACGCGCATAACATTGACCCCACCAAGCTTGTTGCCGAGGTAACGGAATCCGTGCTCATTCAGGACATCAATGATGCGACGGACAAACTGGCGAAACTCCGATCTTATGGGGTTTCTGTGTCGCTCGACGATTTCGGTACCGGTTACTCATCCCTCAGCTATTTGAAGTCGCTTCCGATCGACGAACTGAAGATCGACAAGTCATTCATTCACGACATCACCAACGACACCCAGGCACGCCTAATGATCAAATCCATCATCGAGCTGGCCAAGAACTTCGACATGAAGGTCGTCTCGGAGGGAGTTGAGGACAGAGAACAACTGGAGCTTCTGAAATCGCTCGGGGTGACGTGCTTCCAAGGGTTCTTCTTCTGTGAGCCGTTGCCTGAACAAGCGATCGACAGCCTGCTTCAGGATGAGCGAACTGCCTGTTGATTGCCACTGTGGTCCCCCACTTTTGCGAGAGGTGGTCGCAACATTTTCGTGTAGTGGTTCAGATGTGATCGGCGTTGTTGCAGAATTCGATCTGTAGAGGAGTCACTTTGTGAATCCATGCCGTTAGACGCTCTGCATGAGTAAACCACCTACCGCGCGCTACCGCACGACGAACGGGTCCAGCTATCGAGCCACTGAGGCGCCATTGGTTCGAGCCCACTGGCGAGGGCGTCACTCAAGAAGCGCGGTTCGCTGCTGATCTGGGTCGACAAGGATATGGCTTGGCTGGCGCCGCGAGAGGGGCGCCCCGGACGGCCACCGGTCTTCTCTGATGCCGCCCTCCAAGTCTGCCTTTCGATCAAGGGGCTCCTCAAGCTCCCCCTGCGCCAGACCGCGGGGATGGTAGCCAGTCTGCTCCGGCTTGCGGGGCTGGACTGGCCCGTTCCGGATTTTTCCACCCTATGCAGGAGGCAGAAGACCCGGGCCGTCCAGGTTCCCTATCGCCGCGCAGATGGCCCACTGACCTTGCTGGTCCCCTCCCGGGCATTGCGTTGCAAGACCCTGCCGGTCAACGGACAGCGCCGGGATCAAGGTCCTCGGCGACGGCGCATGGCAGGCGCGCAAGCATGGGGTGCAGGGCCGACGCCCATCACTGCCCGGCAGGCGATGCAAAGCGTCGCAGAGAGGGGGCGCAAGGTCCATCTGGCCATGGATCCGGCCACATCCGACATCCGTGCCGTGGAAGTCCCCCCCGGTCGCGAAGGCCGCTCTCATGGTTTGCGCGCAAACCACTGCCGCGTAGTGGACAGCCCCGTGCTGCCGGACCTGCTCGGCCAGAGTTCCGAGGACGAGCAGATTGGAACGGTCACCGCCGACGGTGCCTACGACACGCGCCGCTGCCACAAAGCCATAATCGAGCGGCAAGCCATTCCGATCATCCCGATCCGCAAGAACGGCCGCGCGTGGAAGGAAGATTGCCCGGCTGCACGCGCCCGCAACGAGACCCTGCGCGCCACCCGTTACTTCGGTCGGGCATTCTGGAAGCGCTGGACCGGATACCATGCCCGCAGCCGGATCGAGGCTGACCCTCTCATGGTTTGCA
>CANLZY010000062.1 GCA_947495685.1 uncultured Tropicimonas sp. | reverse complement strand
GGGTCTCTTGATCGTCATCTATGGTCCTCCGCTTCCTAATCATAGGGGCGGACCACTTCATTGGGGGAGGCTCAAACGTGCAGAGAACGCCCGTTTGGTAAGTCGAACTCGTAGCTTCGTTGAGCGAAAGCGCTGGCCGAACCTTTCCGGGTTCCCTGGACGTACTTGACGACCTCCGCAGCGAGCCGGGACTTACCATTGCCCGCGCCGCCGACGAGGAACACCATGTGCGCCGGCCCCAGGCTATCGCCCGCAGAACATGCCATCATCATGGCTCGGCAGGCCTCGGAAGACATCGGCGATGACGGGCCTGTCGGCCACTTGTCGTTCGACGCGCCATTCACCGGCGAGACCGCGACTCCGAGACCACCGAATGAACGTTCCAGGATCCAACTTGGGTAAGACACTCTGCCCTCTTACGTTTTTTGCCAACATCTTTGTCTAAAAGTCAGCCTATGATGGGATAAGCGCGACCACCAGAACGAAGTACGCTTTCTTTCCAATTGATAAACCTGAGAAATTGTCCGAAAGGGGCCCTGCCGAACACAGAATGCATGCTCAGGCTCGAGGCACCCCCATTCCCAGGAAATACCTGCACCTCCCGCTCAATCAGTTTTTCGATATTCTTCACGGCAGACCATCCATCCAGACGAAAAGCACTTAGCATCGGTTTTTCCTGCCATTGGCCTCGTTCTCATCGAGAATTGACCGAATGCTTCGGGTCATCGTTTCATCGTCCTTTGAGATTTCAAAGAGTCTCTCACGAGTGGGCGCATCCCCTCGGCGCGAATGATCAACCGTGCAGTCTCAATAACTGGCCGGGCCGTTTCACGCACGTCACGTAAGCACGCGAAGGGACGAAAACCCAATCGCGACAAGGAAACCTGACGAGGCTCCCGGTGCTTCGAGCTGAAGCAAGGACAAGAACGGATTCGAATACCTTCCGTCTGGTGCCCTGGGACCCCTTGCACAAAGTCACGAGCTACGTCACACGTTGGTACACATTGCCGGAATCGTGCCGGGATCGCGTTGAGATCGCGCGAAATCCACAACGTTTTCAACGTGTTTTGCGTGATGAAACAGGCCCCTACCGCCGGACACCAAGCTCATCCGCGACTTCAAAAAAATAATCGTATAGTCAACACCTTTTATGCCGATGCTCATGTGAGACGGAGCCATGATGGTGCGTTCACTTGAAAATGCATTGATAGCGCTCGGCCATCGCAGGTCGTTTGAACCCTTCCTCTTAAAGTTGCCGCCTAAACGATCGCGAGGCTCAACCTGGCCGCTGCTTCGACGCCATCCAATATGGGAACCGGCATTCTGGACCGTACGGCCATCGCAAGGCGGGACATTCCTCCGCAACCGAGGATCACGCAATCGCACTGGTCCTCGGACACTGCCTTCAGTGCCTCGCCTGCAACAAGGTCTGCGGCGGCGCCACTTTCGTCTTCGGTTTCCAGCACTGGCAGGTCACTTGCCCGCACCCGCCCAAGCTGATGCGCAAACCCATAGGCGTGAATGTTCTGCTCGATGATCGGGACCGAGACCGACAGGGTCGTGACGACCGAAAACCGGAGCCCCTTCAAGGCTGCCATGTGGAAGGCCGCCTGCCCTATTCCAATCACCGGACACTCGGCGATGTCATTTGCCTCGGACAATCCGGTGTCGTCAAAGCAGCCGATGACAATGCAATCGATCTCCGGTCCGGCGCGCGCGACAAGGTCGAGCATGGGCGGCACCGCGCGGCGACCATCCTCCGCACCCTGGATGGCAGGTGGACCGTCTGTTGACGTCCAGCCAACGAAATCGACATTGGGGGCGGCCTTCTGTGCCGCCGCGACCATTGCCCCGGTCATCGTCCGGGTGCTGTTCGGGTTCAGCAGCAGAACGCGCGGCATTCAGACCATCCCCTGGCCGGCATCCGAGCCATGCCGCGCACGACGACGCGACTGTACCCAGACACTCAGGAGAAAGATCGCGATGACACCAAGCGAGAACAGCGTCGTCAGCGTACCGAGCGCGAAAATCACCGGCGTGGTGACATTGGTGGTCATACCGTAGATCTCCAACGGCAGGGTGTTGTAGCTTCCCGAGGTCAGCAGGGTGCGGGCGAATTCGTCATAGCTGAGCGTAAAGCCGAACAGCGCCACCCCGATCAGCGACGGCGCGATGATCGGCAAGACGACATGGCGCACGGTCTGCCAGGCGCTCGCGCCCTGGTCGCGGGCGGCCTCCTCGAAGCTGCGGTCGAAACGGTTGAACACCGCGAACATGATCAACAGGCCGAACGGCAGCGTCCAGGTGAGCTGCGAGCCAAAGCCAGAGGTGGACCAGTGAACATTCAGCCCGGATTGGGAGAAGATCAGTCCGACGCCGAGAGAGACCAGGATCGAGGGAATCACCAGCGACGTGATCACGAGGTAGAAAATCACCGTGGAGCCGACAAAGCGCTTGCGAAAGGCCAGCCCCCCCATGACCGAAACGACCACCGTGGTGAGCATCACCATCACCCCAAGCACCAGTGAGCGGGAAAAGCTGCCCCAGATATCGCCCACGGCCTGCTCCCGAAACAGATCCGCGAACCAGTGCGTCGACACTCCCCGCATCGGAAAGGTCAGCCCGCCATCAGGGCCCTGGAAAGAGAGGATGGCGATCGTCAGCGTCGGTCCATAGAGGAACAGCAGGAACAGCGCGAAGAAGGCTGCAAGGAGATAGAAGCTGCGGGGGCGTTTGCCTGTCATTTCAAAGCTCCTTGCGGATATCGACGAAGCGCAACAGCACGGCGATGATCAAGAGGACCGTGCTCAGAAGAACCACCGCCGTGGCGGCTGCCGAGGGATATTGCAGCAGCGCGATGTCATTGGAGATCAACCGCCCGACATTGGCCGACTGGCTGCCGGACATGAAGCGCACGGTGATGAAATCTCCCATCACCAGCGTCACGACGAAGATCGAACCGATCATGATACCGGGCTTTGTGAGTGGAATGATGACGTTGGTCAGCGTCTGCAGGCCCGAGGCGCCATTGTCATAGGCCGCCTCGATCAGCGAGCGGTCGATCCGCATCATCGTGTTGAAGATCGGCACCACCATGAAGAGGGTGTAGAGATGCACGAAGGCGAGGATCACCGAAAAGTCGGAGAACAGGAGCCACTCGAGCGGCTCGTCGATCACCCCCCAGGAAATCAGCGTGGAGTTTGCCAGCCCGTTGCGCCCCAGGAACGGGATCCAGCTGATCATGCGGATGATGTTCGAGGTCCAGAACGGGATCGTGCAGAGCAGGAACAAGGCGATCTGCCAGGTCAGGCTGCGCACATGGAACGCCAGGAAATAGGCGACCGTGAACCCGATCACCAAGGTGAAGCCCCAGGTTATGACTGCGTATTTGAACGTGTTGAAGAAGACTGAATAGGTGACCGGGGAGCCGAACAGAAACGCGTAGTTGTCGAACAGGAACGCCGGATAGATGGAGAACTCCGTCGCGCCCCAGAAGCTGACCACAATGATCATGGCGATCGGCAGCACCAGGAAGCACACCAACACCACCGCCAGGGGAGATGCCAACATCCATCCAGATACATTTCTATTTTTCAACAGGTTGCGCATCGAAGCTCCGGTATCGAATAAACGACTCCCTTCCCGGAGATCGGGAAGGGAGCGTGTCGGGACGGCCTCGCGAGGGAAAGGCCCGGCCGCCCCGGGTGAGTCATGATCCGGCTCAGGCGGCGATGAACTCGTTCCACTTGCGTACCATGTGCTGGTTCTCGTCCATGACCGCGTTCCAGCAGGCAACAGCGCCCATGCGATCCTGGAAGGAACCGCCATCGCGCACGGCACCGGCCTTTTCCATGACCTTGCCGAAGGGGTTGGTGATGTCGCCTTGCGCCGGCTTGCCTTCGAACCAGAAGCCCCACTCGTCCTCGGACATGAAGTTCTTCGAGGTTTCCGGCACGGCTGAGTAGTAACCCTGGCGCATCAGGAAGCCGCCGACCCAGCCATCGAGATACCAGTTGATGTATTCGTAAGCCGCGTCCAGCTCGAGGCCGGAGAGCGATTTCGAGAGGCCGATGCCGCCGCCCCAGGAGCGATAGCCCTCTTTCAACGGCTGGTAGACGCAGGGAACGCCCTGGCTTCGCACCGCGGTGATGGCGGGCGACCACATCGACTGGATTACCACCTCGCCGGAGGCCATCAGGTTGACGCTCTCGTCGAAGGTCTTCCAGAAGGCGCGGAACTGGCCGGCTTTCTTGGCCTCGGTGAAGATCGCCATCGTCTTGTCGATCTCCTCCTTGGTCATGTTGCCCTTGTCGCCATAGGCGATCTCGCCCATCGCTTCGCAGACCATCGCCGCATCCATGATGCCGATGGAGGAAATGTCGAGGATCGAGGCCTTGCCGGCGAATTCCGGGTTCAGCAATTCGGCCCAGGTGGAGATCTCGCGGCCGATCAGGTCGGGGCGGATGCCCAGCGTGTCGGCGTTGTAGATCGTCGGGATCAGCGTCATCCAGCCGGATTCCTCGGCGACGAACTCCTTGCCGTCAACGCCCGTGGTGAAGCCCACCGAATGGGGCGCCGTGCCCTGCGCAATGGTGCTCTCGGGCGTCAGCTTGCCGTCCCGGAAGATGCCGACGATCTTGTCGTAGTTCTTGATCTTGCTGACATCCATCGCCTGCAGGTTGCCGGTCGGCCAGACCTTCTTGCAGATCCAGTACTCGATATCGGCGATGTCGAAACTGTCAGGTTGGGTCGCGGCCCGCTGGGTCACTGCATCGGAATCCAGCGCCGTCATCTCGAGATTGAAGCCGAGATCTTCCTTCACCTTCTTGCCGACCTCGTTGAGGTTCGACACGCCGGTACCGAACTGGCGCAGCGTCACATCCTTGATGTTCTGTGCCCAGATCATCGGCGCACCAAGGGTGGATGCACCGACCGCGGTCACGGTGGCGGCAGCGCCTTTCAGCACGCTGCGTCGGCTGAGCTTGGGGGTATGGAAGTCCGTCATGCTGTCTCTCCTGTTTCGGGTCTTTGCGTTTCTTTGCGTCATGCCGTGACGGGGTGCAGCGCGTGGTCATCCCACGTCAGCCCCACATCCGTGTCCGGCGGGATCGGGTTGTCGAAAAAGATTTCCTCGGGGACGATTGCGGTGATCTCCTGATCCCCCACCGCGAGGACATTCAGCAGCACATGCGCGCCCTGGTACTCGACCCCGGTGATCTTGCCCGCGATCCGGCTTTCGCCCATTTCGGTCAGTCGAACCTGGTCGTTGCGGATGGCAAAATGGCCATGCGGCAGCGCAATCACGTTATGCCCGCCCATGAACCGCGCCACGAATTCGGTCTTTGGCGCGTTGAACACCTCGCGCGCCGAGCCGGCCTGTTCGATGATCGAATTGTTCATCACCACGATCTCGTCGGCAAGTGCCAGCGCTTCGTCCTGGCTGTGCGTGACATGGATGAAGGTGATGCCCAGTTCCTGTTGCAGCCGCTTCAACTCGCTGCGCATCCGAATGCGCAGGAACGGGTCGAGCGCCGACAGCGGTTCATCCAGCAGGAGAACCTGCGGATTCGTGATCAAGGCCCGTGCAAGCGCCACCCGTTGCTGCTGCCCACCCGAAAGCTGGTCCGGCAGCCGGTCGGCGAAATCGGTCATGTGGACAAGCTCCAGCATCTCGCCTGCCGCCTTGCGCCGCGTCGCCGCCTCCACACCCTTCATCTTGAGGCTGAAAGAGACATTGTCGCTGACGCTCAGATGCGGAAACAACGCGTAGCTCTGGAACATCATCGCCGTGCCACGCTTGGCCGGCGGCAGCCAGGACACATCCGAGCCGCCCAGCACGATGGACCCCTCTGTCGGGTCCTCATGCCCTGCGATCATCCGCAGCGTGGTCGATTTTCCGCAGCCAGATGGCCCCAGCAGGCAAGCATAGGACCCTGCCCGGAAATGGTGGTCGATCTTGTCCACTGCCACGGTCTCGCCGTAGCGCTTGGTCAGCGAGACCAGTTCGAGATCCTGTCCGGTTGTCATCGTCGCTCCCGCATCGTGTTTCTCAAGCAATCTCAGGGACGACCCGAAAGCGGAAACAAGAGCTGGCAATCGACGGGCCATAGACGTCACTTGCCCGCAATAATTGCGGATGGACCGGGCGATTGTGTGTTTTGCTGGCAATAATTGTATACAATCATCAGCGACATATTGAACACACATCGCGAATCTTGCACCCAACCGTCCTGATGCCTATCAACGACCTGCAACAAGAGGATGGCCAGTGACAGGTGCCGCAAGAAAACCGAGCAAGCGTGACCAGACAGTCTCCGATGGACTCGCCACCGCCATTCACGAGCACCGCCTGACCCCGGGCATGAAGCTCAACGAAGACGAGGTCGGGGAGATCTTCGGGGTCAGCCGCACCATTGTGCGCAGCGCCCTTCAGTCGCTTTCCCATGAACGGCTCGTGGTGATCGAACCCAATCGCGGTGCCTTTGTTGCCCAGCCAAGCATCCGCGAAGCCCGCGAGGTCTTTGAAGCGCGCGCCCTGCTGGAGCCCCGCACCGCCCATTCCGCGGCCATTCGAACGACCCCTGCCGATATGGACCTGCTGAAACGCCATATCGATGAAGAACATGCGGCAATCGACGCCGGCGAAACCGGACGCGCCCTGCGCCTGTCGGGCAGCTTTCACATCGAGATCGCCCGTATCGCCGACCAGGCGACCATCGCCACCTTCATCGGGCAATTGGTGGCGCGCTCGTCTCTGGTCATCGCGATGTACTGGCGGCGCCGCAATGCCTTGTGCGAAAGCCACGCCCACCACGCCTTGCTGGATGCCCTGGCCGCCCACGAGGCAGATCGGGCCGAGGAACTGATGACAAGCCACCTGGTCGACCTCGTGTCCCTGCTTGAGCTGACAGAGCCGCCGGACGGGCCGACCTCCCTGAAAGAGGCGCTGCGCACAGAATGATTCTCCGCACCATGACCTGCCAGGAACTCGGAACGATCCTTGAATGGGCCGCCGCTGAAGGCTGGAACCCGGGCACCGGGGATGCGCCCGCGTTCCATGCCGCCGACCCTGAGGGATTCTTCGTGTCCGAAGTCGACGGCGCGCTCGCCGCAGCGATATCGGTCGTGAACCACTCCGACAGCTTCGCCTTTCTGGGTCTCTACATCTGCCACCCGGATCATCGGGGCCAAGGCATCGGCCTCGCGCTGTGGCAGCACGCGCTACAACATGCGGGAGATCGAACAATCGGCCTGGACGGCGTGCCAGCCCAACAGGAAAACTATCGCCGCTCCGGTTTCCGTCCGGCGGCAGAGACCAGCCGGTTTGAAGGCGCGCTCGCAGCCGCTCCCGACGACCGCCTGCGCCCTGCGGCAACATCAGAGATCCCTGAACTGATCGACCTGGCGAATGCCTCTGCCGGCTACGCCATGGACGTTTTCCTGTCCGGATGGCTGGCGGACACGGATGGCCGCCACACGTTGGTGTTGGAATCAGACGGGCGGATCGCAGGCTTTGCAACCTGCCGACGTTGCCTACGTGGGTCCAAGATCGGACCGCTGGTCGCCGATACGCAGGAAACCGCAGAGGCCCTTCTACACGCCATCTCCGCACAAATCCCCGGAGAGTATTTCGTCATCGACATCCCCAACGACATGACCGCGCTTGCCGAACATTGCCGGACAATCGGCATGGCATGCTCGTTTTCGACCGCCCGCATGTACCGCGGAACGCCCCCGACTGCGGCAACGGGAATTCGAACGATCGCGACGCTCGAACTGGGCTGACGATCCAACACCGACCGGCATCAGCCGCCGAATCGACCCGGATTTCCAGGTCGATGTTCGCGTCGTAGAATCTCCCCATACCCACCTGAAAAACAATAATAATTATTCATTTGCGCATTTCGCGAGCCGTGGCATTTCGGGTTGCATCAAAATTCGGCGATCCGGTGCGACCGACCTGAGGACAGGGGCGGAATCCTTGCCGTCCATACATCCGCTGCCAATCTCACCGGGACATGACCGAACGGAGTTATTCCGGCATGAACGACATCGCACGACAGGCGCGCAATTGGAGCCTGCGGATCAACAAGGTGGTCGAAATCACTTGTGTCGCACTGCTTGTGCTGCTGGTGCTCGATGTCTGGCTCGGCGTGCTGGTACGCTATGTGATCCCGCTGCCGCTAACCTTTACCGAGGAACTGGCGCGGTACCTGATGATCTGGATGGCGCTGTTGGCGGTCTCCAGCGGCATCGCCTATCGCGAACATATCGGTGTCGAATTCGTCTTTACTCGCCTGCCCGCCAGAACCCGCCGAACCCTTGCGATTGTCTTCGATGTCATCGCCTTTCTCTTCTTCTTCCTGCTGTTCTGGCACGGACTGAGTTTTGTCGAGAAAGGCTTCTCGCGCCTGACGATGATCTACGGCATTCCAAAGGGCTATCCCTTCATCGGTGTGCCGCTGGCCGCCGGACTGGCCTGCGTGCAGCTTGTGCTCGTCGGCATCCGGGATGTCTTTG
This sequence comes from uncultured Tropicimonas sp., assembly GCA_947495685.1. Lineage (GTDB taxonomy): Bacteria > Pseudomonadota > Alphaproteobacteria > Rhodobacterales > Rhodobacteraceae > Tropicimonas. The sequence goes on along the minus strand of CANLZY010000062.1, from coordinate 5,111 downwards.
ACGACACGCCCCCCGATGCCACGGGCGAAGCACTGGCCGGGGGGATGGAATAATGGGTCTCTGGTTGGTTCCCCTCGCCTTCTTCGGTTTTCTCGCCTTCGGCATGCCGGTCGGCTTTGCCATCGGTGTCGCCGGCATGGTCGGCATCTTTGACATGGGGCCGAAGTTCATGACCATGGCGCCGGACCGGATGTTCGCCGGTCTGGACATGTTCCCCTTCCTCGCCATGCCATTCTTCATCCTCGCCGGCGAGATCATGAACCGATCCGGCATCACGCTGGGGCTGGTGAAACTGGCCGACGCGCTGGTCGGCTGGATGCGCGGCGGCATGGCCCATTCCAACATGGTCGCCTCGGTCATGTTCGCCGGCCTGACCGGCTCTGCCACGGCGGATGCGGCAGCCTTTGGCAACACGCTGGTCCCCGCAATGCAGAAAGCCGGGTACTCGCGCCCCTATGCTTGCGCGGTGACAGCCGCCGGTTCCATCATCGGGCCAACAATCCCGCCCTCGACGCTGGCGATCATCTACGGCTCGATCATGGGGGTCTCCATAGCCGGGCTGTTCGCCGCCGGAATCCTGCCGGGACTGCTGATCTGCGCCATCTGCATGGGCGTGATCGCTTTGACCGCGCGCGCCAAGGGGCTTCCCAAAGGCGAAGGCCGGCCGAGTTTGCACGTCGTTGCCTCGGCGTTGCGCGAAGGTTTCCTGGCGGCTTTGCTGCCGGTCTTCATTCTCGGCTCGATCCTCGGCGGCTTCGCGACCCCCACAGAAGCGGCCGCCATCGCCGTGGCCTACGCCCTCTTTGTCGGCGGCGCAATCTACCGCGCGCTCACCTGGGCGGACCTCTACCAGATCGCCGTGCGCACCACGCGCATCACCGGTATAATCTTCCTAATCATCGCCTCCGCCTCCATTCTCGGTTGGTGGATGACCTTCAACCGCATCCCGCAGGCCGTGGCCGAAGGCATGTTGTCTCTCTCATCCAACCCACAGGTCATCATCGGGCTGATCCTGATCCTGCTGCTGCTGATCGGGCTGGTGATGGATATCAACGCCACGCTGATCATCCTCGCTCCGGTGCTTGGCCCCCTGACGCTCCAGATCGGCATGGACCCGGTTCACGCCGGCATCATGATCATCCTCGCCCTCAATATCTCGCTGATGACCCCACCGGTGGGCGCCTGCCTGTTCGTGCTGGCCTCCGTCACCGGTGAAAAAGTCGAGGCGATCACCCGCGAACTCTGGCCCTTCATTCTTGCCGAGGTGGCGATCCTGCTGGTCGTCGCCTTCTGGTCGGACCTGACGCTCTTCGTTCCCCGGCTGTTCGGCCTCTGAGAACAGCCCAAGCCCATCCCAAGAGGAAAGGAAACTCAATGACCCTGATGAAATCCGCCGTTTACGGCCTTGCCGGTGCCTGCCTGGCAAGCCAGGCCTTTGCCGCCGACATCACCATCCGGCTGGCGCACCTGAACCCCGAAGATCCGTTCCAGAGCCATTCCGGCACCATGACCGCCGTGTTCAAGTCCTTGGTCGAGAGCAATTCCAACGGTGCCATCGAAGTGCAACTCTTCGCCAACGGTCAGCTCGGCAAGGACAACGAGGTGATCGAGCAAGTCCGTGGCGGGCTGGTCGAAAGCACCATCTCTTCCTCCGGTGGCATGGCGCAACACTACCCGCTGGTCGGAGTTTTCGACATTCCATTCGCCTTCCCCAATATCGGCGTCGCCAGCCAGGTGATGACCAAGGAGAGCTCCTTTGGCGAGAAATTCGTCGGCGACCTGGAGGCCAAGACCGGTCTGAAGGTGCTCGGCCTGATCGACTCGGGCGGGTTCTTTGCCTTCACCAACTCCAAGAAGCCGATCACATCCGTCGAGGATATGGACGGGCTGCGCATCCGCACCATGACCCTGCCCACGCATGAGGCCATCGTGTCCTCGCTCGGCGGTCAGCCGACCCCCCTGCCCTGGGCCGAGGTCTATACCGCCCTGCAAACCGGCGTTGCCGACGGTCAGATGAACCCGGTGCCGGTCATCGCCTTTGCCAAGTTCGACGAAGTGCAGAAATACCTCTCGATCACCAACCACGTCATCACGCCTTATATCTGGACGATGAACCCGGAGTTCTACGAAGGGCTGTCGGACGAGCACAAGACGCTGGTGAACTGGGCCGCAGAGGTCGCCACGGAATCCGGGCGCGCCATGAGCCGCGTGATCGAGGCCTCCGAGAACGGCCTGCCGGCGCTGGCCGCCAAGATGGAAGTCAACGTGGTCCCGCCGTCAGAGCAGGCGAAATTCGCCGAGGCCGCCCAGCCTGCCGTCCGTGCCCTGATCGAGGATCAGTACGGCACCGAAGGCACCGAAATGCTTGACGCGCTGCTGAGCAGCATCGAGGAAGAAAAAGCCGCCTACTAAGGGCGGCAGGGATCCCGGGCGGCAGGCGTCGCCCGGGCATTTGACGGGGCATCCATGACCACAGACTACCTGCGCACCGACGGCACAGCCGACGACTTCACCCTGATATTCAACGCCACGGGCGACCCGTCGGCCTCCTGGACCGCGCAACAGGACGAGATCCTGAGCGATGCGGCATTTTCCGCCGCCAAGGCCACCATCGCGTCCTGGCCCGGATACGCGGAAACGCCGCTTCACGCCCTGCCCTCCCGTGCGAGCGAGCTTGGCATCGATGCGCTCCACTTCAAGGACGAAGGCGGTCGGTTCGGCTTGGGCAGTTTCAAGGCGCTCGGCGGCGCCTATGCCGTTGCCCGCCTGCTCCAAAAACAAGTGGAAACCGCGCTCGGCTACCCGGTGCCCATGGCCGAAATCGTGAGCGGCGCCCACCCGGAAAGTGTCGCGCGCGTCACCGTCTGTTGTGCCACCGATGGCAATCACGGCCGCTCGGTGGCCTGGGGCGCGCAGAGTTTCGGCTGCCACTGTGTGATCTTCATCCATGCAACGGTTTCGGAGGGTCGCAAGCGCGCAATCGAGGCCTATGGCGCAGAGGTCCGCCGCACCGCCGGGAATTACGATGACAGCGTCCGCGAGGCGCAAGAAACTGCAGACGGTGAGAGCTGGTTCGTGGTGTCCGACACCTCTTATCCCGGCTACATGGACGTCCCCAAGGACGTGATGCAGGGCTATGAATTGATGGCCGCCGAGGCTTTCGATCAATTGCCCGAGCCACCCACGCATATCTTCCTGCAAACCGGCGTCGGCGGCATGGCCGCAGCGGTTGCTGCCCAAGCCAAGCGCCGCTGGGGCGCGGACCGTCCCTGTGTCGTGCTGGCCGACCCCGACCTGTCGGCCTGCTGGCTGGAGAGCTATCGCGCCGGAGCGCCGACTGTCGTCGAAGGTGATCTCGACACCATGATGGCGGGTCTGGCCTGTGGCGAGGTTTCTTCACTGGCCTGGGAGATCCTGCGAACCCATGGCGACGCCGTGATGGCCCTGCCCGACAGCGCGGCCACCCGCGAGATGCGCCGGCTCGCCGCCCCCCTGCAGGGCGATCCGAAGATCGTCGCCGGAGAAAGTGCCGTCGCCGGGCTGGCCGGGCTGGCCAATGCCCTACAGGACGATGCCGCCGCCACGGCGCTCGGTCTGGGGGCGGGTGCGCGGGTGCTTGTGTTCGGAACCGAAGGCGCGACCGACCCGGAACTCTACCAGCAGATCGTGGAAGGAGCCGCATCATGAGCCGGAGTTTCATCGCCGCCGCGGCACAGATGGGTCCGATCGCCCGGGATGAGCCCCGCGCCTCTGCCGTGGCGCGGATGATGGCGATGATGCGCGAGGCCCACGAGCGGGGTGCTACGCTCGTCGTCTTTCCCGAAATGGCGCTGACGACCTTCTTTCCACGCTGGTTTTTCGAGACCGATGCCGAGTTGGATCGCTGGTTCGAAACCGAGATGCCCTCGGTCGAGACCCGCTCCCTGTTCGATCTGGCGGCGGAACTGGGAATCGGATTCCACCTCGGCTACGCCGAGCTTACGCCCGAGGGGACCCACTACAACACGTCAATACTGGTTGACGAGACTGGTCAGATCATCGGCAAGTACCGCAAGATCCACCTGCCCGGCCACCAGGAGAACGAAACCTGGCGCCCGTTCCAGCACCTTGAGAAACGGTATTTCGAAAGGGGAGATCTCGGCTTCCCTGTTTTCGATGGGTTGGGCGGCCAGATTGGCATGTGTATCTGCAACGACCGTCGCTGGCCGGAAACCTGGCGCATGCTGGGGCTGGGTGGCGCGGAACTGGTTGTCTTGGGATACAATACTCCGCTGCACTACCCGCCTGCGCCAGAACACGACCATCTCCAGTATTTCCACAACGAGCTGTCGATACAGGCGGGCTGCTATCAGAACGGCCTCTGGGCCATCGCGGTTGCAAAGGCTGGGCGCGAGGAAGGCTGCGATCTGATCGGAGGCAGCATGATCGTGGCCCCTACCGGCGAAATCCTTGCACGGGCGTTGGGTGTGGGGGACGAAGTGATCACAGCCCGTATAGACTTGGATCGCTGCCGCGAAATCCGGCGAAACGTCTTCAACTTCAGCCAGCACCGGCAACCGGAGACCTACGATCTGCTTGTGAAGTGACACCCGCGCATCGATCACGGCCCGCGGCCCATTCTGGCCCTTCCTCCAAGGCCGCTCAAAATCTTCTGGACACTCTCTGACCGGGCCCGTGGCCGGCCTCGTGTGGCGATGCAGCTGATGGCCAACACTTCTCAGACCAGGAGTACGAAACCGGAATCCTGGTAGCCGCCGATTGCCGTTTGCGGGAGAGTCAGTTTGCTGTTGCTGCGGGCGCCCCTGCCCTTGTTGCCCCCCTTGCACAAAGTCACAAGCTACGTCACACGTTGGTACACATTACCGGAATCGTGCCGAGATCGCACTGGCTTCGCGCGAAATCCACAACGTTTTCAACGTGTTTCGGGTGACGGAACAGGCCCCTACCGCCGGAGCCAAAAATGGGCAGAACAGCTTTTCTCCCCAAACGCGGCAACATCTGGTGGTTCCGCAGGGCGTTGTTGCATTACCCACCCTTGAGGCGTGAGTTCCCCTTGCCCCGCAGACGTCATGCCACGCGGATGATCTCGGCGGTGCCTAGGTCGTTGAAAC
>CANLZY010000061.1 GCA_947495685.1 uncultured Tropicimonas sp. | reverse complement strand
AAATGAAAGTGAAGGATATCCACGCCATCGCCACCGCGCACGGTGTCGCCGGTGCCGACGTTGGAGAAGTAGTCATCCCCATCTCCGCCATCGAGCAGGTCCGCTCCATCGCCGCCGCGCAGCGTGTCGTTGCCGCCCTTTCCAAAAAACCGATCGTCGTTGCCACCGCCCTGAATGCGGTCGTCCCCATCCGTCCCGGTGATGTCAAAACGCTCAAAGTAGCGGATGTAAAAACTCCGCGTGCTGCCATCACTCAGGGTGACGACTTCGTCCCTGGTAGACGAATTCAGGCCCGCACCAAGTTCCCAGAAATCAATCTTGCGGGCCGTCAATCCGTCATGCGACTTGCCCGAGTAATCCAGAGCAAGAGTGTCCGTTCCGCCGCCCCCATGGAGCGAGTGCAATTGCATCGGAACAACAACAACATCGTTGCCAAACCCGAAGCTGCCGGAAATGCTCTCTATCCCGGACCAATGGCCGCCGAGGCCGGTCCCGGTTTCTACGTCGATCACAGTTCCAGCAGCCATCGCAGCAAGGTTGAAGCTGACGGTATCGTGGCCGGTGCCGCCAAAAACGATGTCGCCGATGCCAATGCCGGAGAATGTGTCGTCGCCAGATCCGCCATCGAAGACATTTGACCCAGAGCCCGCATAGAAGGCGTCGTCGCCACCGCGTCCGACAAAGATGTTGGTGCCAGACCCGCCCCGGAAGGAGTCGTCCTCACTGCCGCCGAGCGCAAAGAAGTTCTCGACGCGGTTCATCTGGGCAGTGTGTGAGCTATCGGACGTCCGGAAGCGATGACCACTGGAATAGGCTTCAAAAACAAGCGGCTCCCCAAGGTTTCCGAAATCCAGGGTTGCTGTGTCGACGCCTCCGAGATCCGAGAAGGTTTGGCTGCCCAGCACAGGAGTCACGATGATCCAGTCGTCATCTTCCGTCAGAACTCCGCTCGATGTCTGTGCATCGTCGTCGATGATGGTGAACTTGGCTGCTGCGAGGCGCTGGCTGACATTGGGATCGGGCGCGGCCTGCACGATCAACCCGAAGGTTTCTAGCCCCTCGTCGCGAGAATCGTCCTTGATGTTGATCGTCACAGTCTCGGTCTTGTCACCGGCGGCAAAGGTCAAAGGCTCGTCAATCTTGTAGGTATAGTCGCCGTCGTTCTCAGAGCCATGCACAACCGTCGTACTGACATAGACCGTCTGAACAAAGGTGGCGTCCGGGCGGGTCACGGTGAAGGTGACCGCTCCGTCATCCTCGTCAACTAGTTCGATCTGGGGAGAGATCGACCAGGTGAAAGGGGCTCCGTTGTACACGATCTGGCTGGTGCCACTTGCCGGAGCATCCTCCAGCGCGGCCGATAATGTGTCGGTCGGGACAGTAACAGTGCCATCGGTGCCAAGTTGCACGTCTATCTTAGCACCATCCGGCAAACCCGGAAGTTCGGCGACCGTTTGCCAGCTGAATGCCGGATCTTTGCCATCACGGTCGACCTGAAGGATAGCGACCCGCGTGGCCGCGTCGAACCTGACCCGAACGAAGTCATCCTCGCTGTTGTCAGTTCCCTCATCCCAGACTGCCGAGGTTAGAGCAGAGACATCGACTTTGTCGAATTCGTCTTCATCATATTTGTCTGACGTCGAATTTCCCGCCCGGTAGTCTTCGATGATGTCGCCATCTCCGACAATGAATGTGTCGTTGCCGGGACCGCCACGCAAACGGTCGACTGCATGTCCACCGTCAAGGGTGTCGTTGTCCTGATCCCCCCAGAGAACATCTACATCGAAGCCGCCGAAGAGATTGTCATCACCGGAACCACCTCTCAGCGTGTCGGTTCCATGCCCGCCGTAAAGGTCGTCGGCATGCTCGCCACCCCACAGATGATCCGTTCCCGCGCCGCCGTCGAGAAAATCCCGTTGTGCTTCGCCGAACAGATGGTCATTTCCTTCCCCGCCCGAAAGTAAGTCCGAGCTACCGTTTCCATAGATCTCGTCATTGCCGCTCAGACCGAGAATGTAGTCCAATCCAGACGTTCCGACCAGTTTCCGATCGCCTTGATCGTTGTCGCCATCGTGGGTGCCGAACCCGTCATAGGATTGGAACAGAGCGATCTCGCTGCCGTCGTACTCCTTTGTTCTAGAGTAGTCCGTTATCCCCATCGTAAGATTGAAACCGCCACCGAGGGCCTCGTATTTCGCGTAGAACGGGTCTCGGAACAGGGCTTCGATATTGGCCCAATACAAGTGGGAATTGTGCTCCGCACCGAAACCGTGCTTGAACAGCAACTTATCCTCGGTGTAGCGAACTGCCCTTGGGCTCCGCCCTCCGACCCATCGCACGCCGGTCGTTTCATATGTCACATCGTCATTTTCGATGAGAGGCAGATCGAGATCATATTGCCCCCCAAACCTGATATTCTCCTTCAGCACCGAGTTTGGGCTAAGGCCGTCGATCCCGCCCCCATCCCAAGACTTTGCAAAGTTAACTCGATCTTCGGTGTGACTGATATTTGTGTAGTAGGCTGGGGTTCTAAGAGAGCCGATCCCAGTTCCATAGTCATCAAGAATATTTGATGGTGAATACCATTTGGTTGTAATTCGATTTTCGTCGAGGGCCAAAACCTGATTCAAAAATGGATCGACTCCTGCCGAGGCCAATGAAACCACAGCGAGATCAATTTCCTCGGACAGAAAGTGCTCGGCACCCACAACATCCGGGTTACTTCCGCTCACTATGGAAAACATGTCGACCATCGAACCACCAAGGCTGTGGCCAGAAACAACGACCTTGTCGATCCCATTGGCATTGTCCTTGGCATAGTCGAGTGTCGCCTTGATGATCGGTTGTAGAGCCTTGTAGTAGGCCTTGGAACCAGCCGGATCAAAGGTCTGCCGCTGAAAAAAGGCGTCCGATCCATCGGAGCCACGGAACGTCAGGACGAGTGTTTTCTGGCCGCTGATCGTTGTTTCGGCAACAAGGGCTTCGGCCTTGTTCCGTTCGGTCATCCGAACGAACCCCGTGCCGCCCTCGCCAAGGTAGAGGCCGCCATCTTCGAAGCTCCCCAGTGTTTTTCCAGAAGCTGTCGTAAAGAAGGACGGATCAAGATGCCGGTCCAAGGCTCCCGCAGTCAAGACACGCCACGGCTCGGACAAGGAATCAAGATACCCCTCGTAATTGTCATCGTATCGGAACGGGTCTTCTTTCTCTCCTCCAAGGTAATGGCTGTCGGCTGTGATATTTCGGTATCCGCCAGGAATTGCCGATCCGCCATAAGAAGCACGTGCAAGAAAAGCACCTGCAAGAACCGCCTCGGCCTTCCAACTAGACGCAGCAATCTCATTAGAACTTGTCAGCGTGTCTCCTGCAGATAACTCTTGGTCTTCATTTGAACTGTCAACAAAGTTCAGCAAGCCAAGAAGTTTTCCGTCGTCGTCCTTTCCCTCGGCAATCATGTAGGCCGGATAGCTATTTCCTGACTCGTCCGTGTAGCTTCCGAGCGTCTCACCAACATTCAAATGCAGGTGGGTACCAGAGCGTGTGCCCGTGTTTCCGACCTGACCAATGACCTGACCGGCCGAAACGATATCTCCGATCCCGACCGGGACGGAATCATAGGCCAAGTGGAAGTAGCTTGAGTAAAGGGTCTGACCATCGATGACATGTTCGAGCGTTACGACATTGCCGAGCGCGCCACGCGGCCCCAAAGATGTATCGCCTTCTTCCCGCGATGTGCTCACTGCGGCGCCATCCGGAACAAACTCCTCGACGAACACGACCTTTCCGGTTGCGACCGCCAGCACCGTTTCTCCAAACAAAGAGCCTTCTGCCGCTACAAAGTCCCAGCCATAGTAGATCTCGCCGTCGTGACTGTGGTCGCCACCTGGCGCTTGAGGGATCTTGAGAGCCAACCCGGTCTCGAATGGCGTTCTCAGTTCTACGGCCTTCGAAAGTGTCACGACGCATCCTCCGCCTTCTCGCAGTTCCGCAGGTCGCCCATCGGGAAACGCAAAAACCGCTGCAGCCCATCCGCAAATCTGGATGGCTGGCATTCTGCTACGGGATGCACTCCAGAACGATACTCGCAGGTCAGCGCAAAGCTTTGTTCATCCGACCTAATTCAGTTTGTGAAATCCCTCGCACTCATTTTCACAAACCATACGAATCTACACATTTGCATGTCAAATTCGGATAGCGCTATCCGGACCGAATGACGCTGGAGGCCACGGTCGATTCACGACCCGTGGCGGCAGCCACAGAAACTTCTCGTTTGCGATGCAACCATGCGCGCGCTGTTTTCACACGACGACCATCCTACGAACTCCATGTGCCTCGGAATTCGCATTCCGTTGACTTCCGGGTTGGTAGCCTGGACGACAAACCCTAAATCCATTGACGGAGCACATCGACGCAGATCAAGTTCCCCATGCTACGCGTCAAACGATCTCCATGTAATTGCGCAGAAGGCTGAGATCATCAATGCCTGCCATCACCAACTCGTCGTTCCCGAAATCAAGAACCACATCTCCGTCGATCACCGTCCCGAACGTGTTCAACACCTGCACACGGGTCAGGTTGCCCTTCCAAAGCGCGTCGTCCAGCCGGATTTTGTCGATGCCGTTCTCAAACCGGAGCACGGTGTCGTGGCCGTAATTCTTCGAGAACACGATCGTGCCCTTGCTGCCCTGGCCGGTCAGAAAATCGTTCCTGGCGCCTCCATCCAGAACGTCCTTGCCCTTGCGACCAAGAAGCTTTTTCGCATTCTCACGTCCCTCAACGAGGTCATTCCCCTTGCCTCTCCAAAGGATGTTCTTCCCCGGGGTTTCCGGCCAGTACATCGTTGAATTTCGAGCCTGACAGATTTTCGACTGAGACATAGGAACTTCGGAACCGCCCAAACAAAAAAACGCAGGCCGTAGCCTGCGCTTCAATGTGGTGCAATCGAATGCTTGTTAACGGCTCGACCGCGAATTTTGAACACCTCATTTATTGTCGGACGATGAGCATCCGTCAAGCGCCGTTTTGAGTTGTGTGCGGATTGCTCCGGTGCAAATAATTGTGAAGTGCGAGGAGCAAGTGTATGCGTTTAGGGCTTGATATCGGAACGAATTCCATTGGGTGGTGGGTCTATGCCAGCGAGGAGGGCAAGATCATCTCCGTCCTCGATGGCGGTGTACGCATCTTCTCGGACGGGCGTGACCCGAAGTCGCGGGCTTCTCTGGCCGTAGATCGTCGCGCAGCGCGCGCGCAACGACGTCGGCGTGACAGGTTTCTTCGCCGCAAAACTGCGTTGATGAAACGAATGGCGGAGGTCGGGCTGATGCCCACCGATCCGGCTGAAGCCAAGACATTAGAGCAACTCGACCCGTTTGCTCTGCGGGCGACCGGGCTGGACGAGGCGCTGCCGCTGGTGCATTTCGGTCGTGCGCTGTTCCACCTGAATCAGCGGCGCGGCTTCAAATCGAACCGCAAGACGGATCGGGGCGACAACGAAAGCGGCAAGATCAAGGATGCTACAAAGCGCCTAGATGAGGAAATGGCCAGCAAGATGGCCCGCACCTACGGTGAATTCCTGCACATGCGCCGGGCCGAGAAGCCGGAAAAGCCGGACACCCAATTGAAAGTGAACAAAGACGGCAGCCGCAGTGATGATCGTCAGACCAAAACCGTGCGTACGCGCCTTTCTATCGCCCGCCGCGATAACGCGGACAAGGCGGAAGCAGGATATGATTTTTATCCTGATCGCCGCCATCTGGCAGAGGAGTTCGAAAGGCTCTGGGCGGCACAGGCGCGGCACCATCCCGAGGTCCTGACGGATGATCTGCGTGATGAGATCGGTCTCATTATCTTTCACCAGCGCCCGTTGAAGACACCGGAAGTCGGGCTGTGCCTGTTCACGGATGAACGCCGCATCCCAAACGCGCACCCTATGAGTCAGCGGCGGATCTTGTTTGAGACGGTCAATAACCTGAAGATAGCAGCAAGAGGCGAGCCAGCACGCGGGCTGACCCGCGAAGAACGCGACCGGATCGTGCATTCGCTCGACAACAAGAAGCACACGAAATCGCTTGGCGGCATGGCGATGAAGCTCAAGGCTCTGGGCAAGGTGATCGGGCTGCGGCCGGAACAACACTTCACCCTGGAAACCGCCAACCGCGATGCGATTGCCTGTGATCCCGTCCGCGCAAGCTTGTCGCATCCCGACCGCTTCGGGCCACGATGGTCAACGTTGAATTGGACCGCCCAATGGGACGTGATCCAACGCGTCCGTGCGGTACAGAGCGACGCGGAACATGCGGCGTTGGTGAGGTGGCTGATGGCGCATCATTCGCTTGACCATGACCATGCGGGAGGGGTGGCCAATGCGCCGCTACCGGAAGGTTACGCGCGGCTTGGGCGAACCGCGACACGGCGGATTCTGGCAGCACTGGAGGCGGAGGTGATCCCCTACAATGAGGCTGTCGCCAATTGCGGTTGGCACCATTCTGACAGGCGCACGGGAGAGATCCTCACCGAGTTGCCCTACTATGGTCAGATCCTTGATCGCCACGTCATCCCCGGCACCTATGACGAGACCGACGACGAAATCACCCGGTATGGCCGTATCACCAACCCGACCGTTCATATCGGACTGAACCAGTTGCGGCGTCTGGTGAACCGGATCATCACGGTGCATGGAAAGCCTGACGAAATCGTTGTGGAGCTGGCGCGAGATCTGAAGCTGTCGGAGGACCAAAAACGGGAGGTCCAGCGCGATATCAAGAAGAACACCGACGCCGCAATTATGCGGGGCAAAAAGCTGGAGCAAATGGGCGTACCAAACAATGGCGCCAACCGGCTGGTTATGCGCCTCTGGGAAACGCTCGGCGACGACGTCATGATCCGCAACTGTCCCTACACTGGCCAAAGGATCAGCGCTGGTATGCTGTTTGACGGTTCCTGCGACGTCGACCATATCCTTCCCTATTCCCGCACGCTGGACGACAGCTTTGCCAATCGCACGCTCTGCCTGAAGGAGGCAAACCGCCAGAAGCGTAACCAGACGCCTTGGGAGGCATGGGGCGAAACCCCACAATGGGAGGCCATCGCCGCGAACCTCAAAAATCTGTCCGGCAACAAGGCGTGGCGTTTCGCCCCCGACGCCATGGAGCGGTTCGAGGGCGAAAACGATTTTTCGGCGCGCGCACTCAAGGACACGCAATATCTGGCCCGCATCGCTCGCAGCTATCTGGATGCCCTTTACGACGGCCAAGATCGCAAGAACCATGTTTGGGTCGTTCCTGGACGGCTGACCGAAATGCTGCGCCGCCACTGGGGCCTGAACGGGATCACCGAACTCGCCGACAGCGACGCGCACACCGTCAAGGCCAAGAACCGCACCGATCACCGTCACCACGCCATCGACGCGGCCGTCGTCGCCGCGACGGATCCAAGCCTGATCAAGAGGATTGCCGACATCGCAAAGACGGACGAGTTTAACGGCGCGGAGCAGGTCGCACGGTCCGTCCCGCCACCTTGGGAGCATTTCCGCGCCGATATCGCCGCACAATTGCAGCGGATCATCGTAAGCCACCGTGCCGATCATGGTCGCATCGACCCGGCGGGCCGAAAGAAGGGCCACGACAGCACCAGCGGTGCGCTTCACGAAGCCACGGCGCTGTCGATCATCGACGACAACGAGATTGCGGTCCGCATCCCGCTGATGTCGCTCTCGGCCGCACAATTCGAGGAAGGCGGGCGCTCTGGCTGGATCCGGGATGCTCCCCTGCGCCGCGCCCTTGCTGTCGCAACCAAGGGCAAAGAGGGCAAGGCGTTCGAGGCGGCCATCTCAGATTTTTCCGCCAAACCCGGACCATATCACGGCATCCGGCATGTGCGGATCGTCAAGCCGCTGCAACGCTCGGCACGTGTTCAGATTCCGATGCAAACCCCGATCAAGGCCTATCAGGGCGGGAGCAATCATTGCTACGAGGTCTGGTGCCTGCCAGATGGCAAGATCGTGCATCATGTCGTGAGCACGTTCGATGCACATCAGGCGAAACTGTCCCGCCCCCATCCCGCGGCGAAGCGCCTCCACCGGTTTTTCAAGGGCGATCTCGTGTGTCTCGAAGAGAGTAAGTTTGGGCCCGTCGTCGCGACAGTCGAAAAATTTAGCGGCAAAGGAGTGATCGAACTGGTGCCTCACAATGAGGCGAATGCTTCTGAGCGCTATCGAAAAGCAAAGGAAGATCTTTATATCCGCCTCAATGCAAACAGTCTGACAAGGGCCCGCGCCCGGCGGGTTCACGTCGATGAAATGGGCCGTGTGCGCGACCCGGGCCCGCCAGAATAGATCCACGTTTTGTAAATTCTGGGTTAGGCAATACAATCAGGACGTTAACGATTCGCGTGGGGGCGTGAGGGGTAACGTGTGGACCAAATTCTCGACATCGCGACCGACGGTCGCCACTTGTCACGCGACCGAGGTTTTTTGAAAGTCTCCGCAGACGGTGCGGAAATCGGGCGGGTTCCCTTGGACCAGATTGCCGGTGTCATCGTGCACGCCCACGGCACAACATGGTCTGCCTCCCTCCTGGTTGAATTGGCCGAGCGAGGTGCTCCAGTCGTCCTGTGCGCAGCAAATCACGCGCCAAAATCCGTTCTGATGCCAATTGAGGGCCATCATGCACAAGGCGCACGCATGCGGGCTCAATGGCAGGCCAAGGCCCCGCTGGTCAAACAAGCATGGAAGCAGGTAGTCGCCGCAAAGGTGAGCATGCAAGCCGCGGCCCTGCAAGCAATTGGCGCGGCCCCGGCTCCCCTGCATATGATGCGGCGCAAGATTACCTCCGGAGATACCGGCAATATCGAGGCGCAGGCCGCACGCTATTACTGGCCCTTGATGATGGGTCCGGATTTTCGCCGCGACCTGAACGGCCAAAACGAAAACGCGCTACTGAATTACGGCTACACGGTTCTGCGCGCCGCCACCTCGCGGGCAGTCGTGGCGGCCGGGTTGCATCCGACGATCGGGCTGTTCCATTCCAATCGCGGCAATGCCTTTGCACTCGCCGATGACCTGATGGAACCATTCCGTCCTCTTGTCGATTGCACCGTCAGGTCGATCGCCCGAACCAATGGAACACAGGTGGACAGCAACGCAAAACATGCCCTCGCCCGCCTGATCGCGACCGACCTGCCGATGGGCGACGAAAACACGCCCGTCTCTGTAGCGCTGATGAAGCTGGCGACATCGCTGGGCAAGAGCTTTGAGACAGAAACGCTCCTACTCGCGTTGCCATCCCCCCCAGATCCACTGACGTTAGCAGGACTCGGCGCATGAGGACCAATGTCACCTTTCTGTCAGGATACCGATTGATGTGGATTCTTGTGATGTTCGACTTGCCGACCGATACCAAATCACAGCGCAAGGCAGCGACGGACTTTCGCAATTTCCTTCTCGATGAAGGCTTTGAGCGCAGCCAGTTCTCCGTTTACGCACGATTCGTGAACGGCAAGGAGGCGTTCGCCACTCGCGTGAACCGTATCGAACGACATCTACCTGATTCGGGGGATGTACAAATCCTGAACTTCACGGATCGACAATACCGTGATATTGTACACTTCTCGGATCAGGGGCGCCGAAAGGCGCGGGAAAATCCGCAACAACTGGTGATGTTTTGATGAAGTTCGCGCTGAAAAATGCAAATAGCGCCCACTCAAGTCCCTTTATTTTCAAGGGCTTGAGTGAAGAACTATTGTAGCTGTTCAAAATTCGCGGTCCAGCCGCAACCCGCCCAGCCGTATGCTGAATACCACGGCATTGTAGCTGTTCAAAATTCGCGGTCCAGCCGCAACACTTGCCAGCCACATCCTTGATGGTGTGCATTGTAGCTGTTCAAAATTCGCGGTCCAGCCGCAACGCAAGAGGCTGCCTTCATGGCCGACGCCCAATTGTAGCTGTTCAAAATTCGCGGTCCAGCCGCAACAAGGGTCTGCGGGCGCTCAAATGGGCGGCGATTGTAGCTGTTCAAAATTCGCGGTCCAGCCGCAACCGTCGCCGCATCCGCGCGCGCTAGTGGATTATTGTAGCTGTTCAAAATTCGCGGTCCAGCCGCAACTTGTCACTTTGTCAAGTCGGCGTCGATCAAATTGTAGCTGTTCAAAATTCGCGGTCCAGCCACAACGAAGGTAATTGGTCCATCCCGGAAGATCACATAAACCCTCGGCGCTCCGTCTTTTTCATGGCACGGTCTGTGCTGAGGGAGTTGCGGGACGGGAGACCGGCATGCTCCGCAGCCGCTGGCCCAAGCTGGCCGACCTGATGGACGAGAGCGAGCACGACGTCCTGGCGTATATGGCATTCCCACGCCAGCACCGAACCAAGCTGCACAGCACGAACCCGATAGAGCGCCTGAATAAAGAGGTGAAGTGACGAGCCGACGTCGTCGGTATCTTTCCCGACGAAGCATCCATCATGCGCCTCATCCGAGCTGTCCTGTTCGAACAGAACAACGAGTAGCAGACAGCCAGTCCTTGCATGTAAGTCGGAACATTCGCTTAGATCGACCACGAGGAGACCGACCCCGATCTCAGCGTATCAACCCAGGTCGCTGGATCATAGCCTCAGCCCATCTGAAAAATCACACCAGCTTGACGAACGTGACCGACCGATGAGTGGATACCGAAGGTAGAACACGCACCTCCATCCAGTCAATCTCGGCTGTCGCGAATCCAACAATGTGGCACAGGCTCTGGGAGTCAGCGTCCGCGAACGTTTCTCACCGGCCGGATTCTCGATCAGCCACGACAGAAATCATCATGGGTCACGACCCAGCCTGCATCATCCAACGTTTTCAAACCATTGAAGCCTTGGATGGGCACGACCGCTGCGGTCTCCCGCCACATCAATTCACGCCGCAGCCCGCCATTCTTTCTTGCAGAAGCCGGTCGAAACATCTCGTTCGGCAAAGAAACGCAAGGAAAGTCAGATGCAAGCTTTGTCCCAGAAACAATTGGCGGACCGGTGGCTCAAGTCGCCGCGGACGCTGGAGCAGTGGAGGTGGCTTGGAAAGGGTCCTCGTTATCTCAAGATCGGGGCGCGGGTGATCTATCCGCTGGAGTTCGTCGAAGCATATGAGGCCGAGCACGTTCATGTCTGCACGATCGGTCCTGTTGCACAGGAGCGGGATTGATGCCGAAGAAGCCGTCGCCAAATCGTATCAAGACGCATCGGGTCTACACGACTTATGAGGCCGCGGACGCGCTTGATCTCCATCGCAAGACCATCGTGCACTGGATCACGCGCAGCGGGTTGGAAGCCGACCGTTCACAGCGTCCCTGGCTGATCGAGGGCCGGAATCTGAAGGCGTTTCTGGCGGATCGCCGGCAGTGCGGGAAGGTCAGGCTGAACGTCGGCGAGATATACTGCCTGCCCTGTCGCCAAGCCCGGATACCAGCCGGGCGCATGGCGGATTTCCGGATGAAGTCCATAACAACCGGTGTGCTGTCCGGCATCTGCCCAGACTGCGATCACATGATGAACCGGATCATCCGCCGCTCCGACCTGGACCGGTTTCGGGCGATTCTGGATGTGACGGTTCAGAAGGGTGTGGCGGGAATAGTGGGAGTGAGCACACCCTTCGCTACACTTCCCCAGACGGAGGCTCGGCGGTCCCATGGTTAGAAACATCTCCGACAATCTCCGGATCAAGCGCAAGTACCTCATCTGGCTGCGGCAGGCGAAAGGTCTTTCCGAGGCATCTGTCGATCGCGCCGCGGCGTCGATTGATGTCTATCTGGACTGGCTCAGGGGTAAGGACTTTCGCCAGTTCCACAGCGAAAAGGCGGTGGCCTTCAAGCGTCATCTGGAGAGCAACAGGACCGACCGCGGAAAGCCGCGCTCAGGCTCGACCGTCAACGGAATCCTGCGGGATCTGCGGTCCTTTATGAAGTGGCTGGCCGATCAAGCCGGCTATCGCTCTCGGATCCGGCATTCGGACGCCGATTACTTCAGCCCGGACCGCAAGAGCGAACAGGGTCGTCGCGGGGAGCTGTATAAACCCCATCCTTCTCCGGAGCAGGTGGCACATGCCATTGGCGCCATGCCGCGCGACACCGTCTTTGAACGCAGGGACCGCGCGCTGATGGCGTTCCTGTTTCTGACCGGAGCACGCGAACGCACAGCCATGAGCACACGTCTCTGCCACCTTGATCTCGCAAATGCTTGCGTGAACTTCGATGGAAAGCTGGTCGACACCAAGTTCGGCAAGCGGTTCACGGTCACCTTCTTTCCGGTTGGCGGGCCGTCGATCGACATTCTCCGGGATTGGGTCGAGGAGCTTCGCAGGGACCACCTCTGGGGACCAACCGATCCTCTGCTCCCGAAGACCGCCGTGGGGGTTGGTGCAACTGGCGGGTTCGAGGCGGTTGGCCTCGCGCGTGCGCCCTGGCGCAGCCCGACACCGCTCGTGACCATCTTCAAGGGCGCTTTCGAGGCCGTCGGCCTGCCGACCTACGGCCCACATTCCATTCGCAAGGCCCTCGTTCAACTGTCGAACGATCATTGCCGAACGCCGGAAGAGTTCAAGGCATGGTCCCAGAATCTCGGGCACGAAGAGGTTCTGACCACGTTCATGAACTACGGATCGGTCGCAGTTGGCCGTCAGGTCGAACTCATCCAGCGGATGGGCAATGCCCAGGCGGGGGACCTTGACGAGGTCATTGACGACGCTTCGACCGGCGGCGGGCCGCCGGCGTCCCTTTCTCCGGGACCACGGTGATGTGCAGCCTCTCTGGCGTGAGCCGATAACCATGGGGCATGACATTCTCCAATAGGTCACACTCGGTAATGCCTGCGGCCTCCAAGCATGTGGCAAATTTTGTTCTGGTGGTCTTGATCAACCGTCTGACGCTGCTTTCATCTGCAAATCGGAGTTCATCCTGCAACTCTATGGCGGTCACACATGGAAAGTCCTCGTATTCCAGACCTTGTCCAAGTGCTGTCAGGCAATGGCCGGCGAGGCAGTCAACAAGGCGGTAGGTTTGTCCGCCCATCTCAGCCTGTCCGGCGAGGCCCGCTTTCTTCCTCTTGCGATCAAGAACCAACTCGATCTTCTCCAGCTCCGGAGTCGCGGCGGGTGCAGGCGTCCATGGCCCCAAGTCCTCGACCTCGGCCTCTCGATAGAGCGCAAGCAGGGAGTTCGGTTTCGGCTCCCTCGTCGACGGGTTCTGTAGTGCCCGATCCATCACTCTTGTCACGGCTGCCCCATGACGCCGATACAAGTCATGGAACCGTGTGAGCGCATCCTCCGGCGACTTGTCGGTCTCGCCAACCGCACGCGCAATCTCTGGAAACTGGTACAGGAACCTGTCCTTTCCCGCCATCGCGTGAAACCGCGCATTGCGGACATAAGACAGGATCATCTCGCGATCCTGGACGCTCGTACGTGGTCCATGCAGAAGATCAACCGCATAGGCTTCCGCCGGATCGTCCGTTTCAAGTCCTCGTGAGAGCATGGCGAACCGTCGATCGATGCATTGCGAACAACGCCCACAATGAGAATGCTGAATCGTTCGATTGTGGACATCCGCGCAACTGTGGGTGAAGCGGATCTGGTCGCGAACCCCCAGCCGGACAATCGTGTCGATGACTTCGGCCTTGGTCCTCCAGGCGAACGGGTTCGACACCGACCGGCGCCCCCCGAGAAGCTTCGAGAACAGGCTCCCGAAATCCCGGAGCACTTTCGGATGGGTCGTCCGTGTGGCTCTTGCTCCGATCACCTGAGCAACCGGGGGCAGGTTCAGGCTGACCACTCCATTCTCGAAGAAGGTTATCCGATCGAGGCCAAA
>CANLZY010000060.1 GCA_947495685.1 uncultured Tropicimonas sp. | reverse complement strand
AAACCATCGTCCCGATGGACCAACGACCAACCATGCACTAACTTTCAGATTGGACCACTCAAGTGGGGCCGCTCAGCATCCCGGTCAACCTTCGCTGTCTCGGCGACCTGATTGGTATTGCGCAAGAACCAGCGGACCCGCGATTCCACCCTGCGCGCCTTCTTCCTCTCGGCGTCGGTATGTGCCCGGGCATGGATCTCACGGATCAGGGTGGCATAGGTCTTGGCTCCCGGATCCATTGGCATCGGAAGCGGTTGGCCGATTGCCGTCGACAACGCGGCGCACGTGCGTGCCGTCGGCCGGAGCCGCGGTCTGTTCAGGATGTCCGACACAGCTTTCGGATTCAGCCCCGAACGCAACGACAGAGCACGCATGGACTCGCCGCTGGACACAAGATGACTTTGGATTGCTTCGCGAAATTCCACCGGGGTCTCCTTCGTCTCACTCCACCGGATCGCCTTCGGGATCGAGACCCGGCCGTTCATTGGACGACGGCCGGGCTCGATGCTCGAACAGAAGCAAATCTTCATCCGTAATCTGCCACTTTCGGCCGAATTTGTTCGCCGGAAGCTTCACGCGACCGGCGGATGTCGGACATCCCTTTCGAATCCAGTCGGTTACCGTGTGCGCCGTAACCCGGTAGCGCTCGGCAATTTCAGTCGTCGTGTAAGTGTTTGGTAGTGGCATTGGAGGCCTCGTTGCATTCGTACAGACAGGACCTGGTGCCTCGCGGCGACGGACGGAAATTCCGGGCGCAAATTTTTTTCTTACCTTTGGTCAACGGTTTTCTGATCCTCGGGAAAATCGGGCCTTCCGACGGGAAAAACGGGCCCCTCGATCAAAAAAGCAGGCCTCTCGCCGGAGAAATCCGGCCTCTGGTCGGCAAAATCGGGCCTGGGGATCATCAAGCCATTGATCTACCATCCCGAATTGCCTCTCGAACCTAAAGGAAAGATAGGAACCCAAGAGAAAGACGGCGGTGGGCATGTTGGGGCGCTTTTCGAGAGCGCCAGGGGACAACTCCCCCGAAGCCCCCCCAAAAAAATTTTCCTCTGCGAGAAGAAAAGCAATCTACCGTTTAGCCGCCCACACTGGCGGTTTGACAAACCCGGTTTTGCAAACCTTTTGCAAACCCACAGACGAGGAAGATCCATGACCGAGAAGAACAAGGGCGGGCGTCCGAAGTCCTATACCGAAGCGCAAGTTGGCTATGCGATCGAGCAGACCGAAGCTCAAGGCCTGATCCCAGCCTTGGAGACCGTCAAGCCGATCCTCTGCGGTGAGTTCGGAGTTTCCGCCACGATCAACAGCCAGAGCCTTGAAAGGGCGATACAGGAACAGGTCGAAATCCGTGAAGGGGAGAAGGAAAAAGCACTGATTGCGAAGTTGCCGACGTCGGCACGGGAGGCCGCATCGGTCTTCAGCGATGAAATGCGCATTTCAATCGTTGGACTTCTTGCTCGCAGCTTCGACGGCATGCGCATCGACGCGGAGGAAATCGTGACGGCGAAGGAGACAGACCTGCGGACATCCCGTGCTCGCAACCGCGATCTCGAGATCCTGGGCGCGCAAAAGGACGATACCATCGTATCACTGGAAGATGAGGTCGGTGAGCTTCGGACTCGGATCGCCAGCTATGAGGAGGAAATTGCCGACCTTCGAAAACAGCTTGCCAGCGCAGCTCTCGAAGACTCCCTTGAAGCTCGCATGCTGGCATTGCTTGAGGAAAAGGTGGCTTCCAAGGCCCAGCCCATGCGGTAGATGTTGAAACTGACCGACCCCGTCGCTTGTCTGGCGGGGCAACTTCTTTGTGAGCTTGGCAATTGCCGGCGCCTTACAAGCCGTCTTGACAGGAATTCCTCTCGAAGATTTCTTCGAAAGGTCGGCCTGCGCACTCCGGGCTTTGCCTACGCAATGCACCTCGTAGTTGCGGCACGATCCCCCAGCCGACACTACCGGCCCAATCCCGACCTCGGGCAACCTATCATATTGCTGCAGTGCGGCCCGTCAAAGCCGCCTTTCGCTGCAAGCGCAACACCCGGATCGGGTCGGACGCACAGATCGCGGACGTTTCTGCCGTTCGCCGGAACCAAGTGAGCGGCCGCAATTCACCTCGTGGCCTGCTTTGTTCAAATGGGTTGGCATCGCCCGTCTGCTCGAATGAACTGCGCGTCCAACATGGTCGGACGCGCAGTTGCAAGGTCGAGAAACTCAACCTTTAGGCGTATACCAGATCGGTGAAGTATAGGCCCGTTCGGTGGTCTTGAGCGGCACCTCCTCCGGGAAGTCGATGCCGAACTTGACCGCGTCATAAGCCGTCCAGCGCGGGGTCGGGATCTCGATTACGCGGGCGTAGTAGAATGCACTCAGGCTTGGATCGAAGTCCGGGTCTTGCCAAACTGTTCCCAGTTCGGCTGAGCCGATGGTGTTGGTCCAGGACGGGATCGACAGATCAACCGTATCGCCCACCGGTGGTAACTTGCCATCGGCGCCTTGTTCGCGGTTGTCGGACCAGGCCACGTCATAAACCTTTTCGTGGCTCTCGCCCTCGGCGTCGACCCACCCCTTCACGATCTGTACCCGGTCAAGATTGGCGCCCATCGGGTCGCGCATGGCGTAGACGAGGAAACCCGGTCCGTCCGCTCCTTCAGGTGCGGGGCGAATGTCGCCGCCCATTGGCACGCCAAGGCCATAGCCAAGTGTCGCCAGATCGCGCCGGAATGCCATCTCGGGCTCGAACTCCCAACCGCCAAACAAGCGCACACGCAACCGCGGGCCCGTGGTGGCATAGACCTCGCGCCGTTCCATCGCATCGAAGATGGCGCCACGTGAATTGCTGTCGGCCCAGACGGCGGTGACGCCCGCGGCATTGTATTGCCAGGACTTGTAGCTGATGCCGAGATCATCGTTCTTGTCGGCAACGTGATCTGCCCGGTGCTCGTTCGGTTCGTAGGTGGCGTATTTTCCGAAGAAATTGTCCTCTTCGATCGAACTCAGGCCAGTGTGGATATCGGTGGCGCCGACAAGGCCGATCTTGAACGGGTTGAACCCCAGTTCCTGCTCCAGTTTCATGCCGCGGGCCAGACCCTGCCGAACGTATTCGCCATGCATCATTTCGGCTGTCTTGGCCTCGCTCAGGTCAAGGTTGCCCCAGTCCCAGGTCTCGAAATCCGCGAACTCATCGTCAGGAGACAACGCAGGGTGTGCCTCGCCGTCACCCTTTGGTTGGGTCACTTCGTAGATGCGTTCGAATTCATGACGCAGCTCGGCATAGCGTGGATCCAGCGCCGGCTCGCCATCGGCGAAATTGTCCACCAGCGGGAACATCATGCCGTTGGAAAGGTTGCCGTTGTGCGGAATCGCGGTGACATCGCCTCCGGTCAGATCCTCGTAGGCCTTCATCCAGTTCCAAAGGTCGCGCGGGTTGTTTGATCCCTGCGGCGGGGTGGTGGTGTAGGGCACAACCTGTCCGGCCCGCTCGATGCCATCGCGAAAGATGACATTGCGGTGCAAGTTGTTCCCCATCTCCAGTGAGGTCCACTCAAAGGCAATGAACGTGGTGAAGATGCCGGGGTCGTTGTATTCCTCGGCTGCAGCCATCGTATCGTCCCAGACCCGGTCAAAGGCCGGGTTGCCGGGCTGATAATTCAGTTCGGGGGAGAGCGTGCCTTGAGCAAACTCTCCGATCATTCGCCACATCGCCTCGGCCGCGACATCGCCGCCAGCGTTGAAATCCTCGTGATACTGGCGCCCGGACGGGTCAGCCAAGACGTTGGGCGTGCCCTTGATGATATCCGAAATCGCGCCGACGGCGTCGGAGTGATCGGTGATCATGAAAAAGTCATACGGCCGCGACAGCTTCACCGGTTGGCCGGAGTTCGAAAGAACCTGCTCGCCGCGCGCAAACCGATAGGCGTCGCGGGGCATGATCGTGGTGCCAGCGCCACCTGCATCGGCACTGAGCCCCGTGTGGACATGGGTGTCTCCGAACCAGACCTGCGTCGGGAAGGCGCGGTCGGCGTAGGGGGAATAAGGTCGTCCTTTCAGGACGTCAGTTCCGCCGCCGAGGCCAGCTCGATCCTGAGCCATCGCGGCGGATGCCAGGATACTTAGGGCAACAATGGAGACGGGAAGAAGTGTACGAGGCATCGATCCATCTATCCTTGGAGCGGCGCTCGCCCAGAAAACCGGACCCACCGCGTAAGTGATCAGTTTGGAAAATTGCGAAAGCAATTCACCATGTGAGAGGTGCCTGTCCGGCGTGGAGGTTGGCTGAACGGCCAAGCGCTCCACACCAGTTGCCAGCGCCCTGACGCTGCCGAAACCAACAAACGTCCAACAAAAAAACACTCGTGCGGCGCAGGAAAATCGGCAATCGGCTTCTTGAGAGATCGCGAGGGACCGCGATTCCGCTATTGCTTACACGTTGACAGGCGGTCAAATTACCCACGGGTGGGCAGTTCAGGAAAGAACTTGGAACTTTTGCGCGCAATGTCTGTGCTGAGGACAAAGGGCTGGCTGTCGCGGCAGGACAGGACCTTTCAGGACGCGCTCCTTGATGGGGCGACTCCAAGGTACATCGCGCCGGGAGAGGCCGTCTACGATCTGGCGGCCGACGCGGATGGTTTTTTCGGATTGGCTGACGGCTTTCTCGACGTATTGATTGCCCCCGGGCAGGCCACCCCCTCGCTCGCCCATATTGCCCGACCCGGATGGTGGTTTGGAGAAGCAGCGCTGATCAACCGGTCGCCCCGACGCGGCCATATAACCGCGCGGACCAAGAGTACGCTGCTCTTCTTTTCCGAGCATCACGTCACAGACTTGCAGCGACAACACCCAGATGTTTGGCGGCGCATCGCAGGGATCACGGTCGATCAACTCGATCTGGCGTTGGCTCTGGGGGCGGGATACGCGGCGAAGGATGTCGGCACGCAGGTCCGATACGCGCTCTGCCGGCTGTTCGAGCCCAAGAACCCAACACTCACCCTTCCCGTTACGCAATCGGAGATCGCTGAGATCGCCGGTCTATCGAGAAATGCCACTGGGACGGTGTTGAAAGCTTTGGAAGCAAGGGGGGTAATCGAGATCGGATATCGAAACTTGCGGGTGCTTGCCTTTGATAAACTCCAGGACGACACCTGAGCAATGATTGCGCCGAGTAAGAAGGCACGTTCCAAATGCAGACATTCGCGCAGAGTGCAGAAACTGTCGAAATTGGGCTCCGAGTCGACTTGCGGCAGCGCAGTGAACATCTCGGATTCAGGCGAATGTGGATGTCGGCTTTTGACGACAATTTGTGAGCGGTTCGCGCCTGCAGAGAAAGTCCGGATTCCGCCCTCCCTGCACATTTCTGCGCCGCGGCGTCGACAGCGTGCCGTTCGACCCGAAGACAGTCGGTTTCGGCCCGAAGCCGTCTTTCATTCCAGGAAACATGAGCGACCGCTGCGCCATGAACGCGCTGAGTGTCAGAAGTGTGCTCTGCCTCTGCAGGAACTGTCCCCCACTTGCACTTCCACACCAAGAGCAGGTTTTCAGAGCAGAAATACATCGATGCATCGCTGATCGGTCAGAAAACGATGCGCGTCCTTAGCCCGAGAACCGTGATACTGTCCTGCGACGGGTCCAGCAGCGGGTTGGAGATGAATTGCACGGAGGGCGTGATTTGGAGCCCCGGACTGATGGTGAACCTGTAGAACGCTTCCGAGGTGAACTGGGTGCCCTCGATCCCGTTTGCTTCGGCCCAGTTCAGCCCGAGACCGGCAGCATCGGTGTCGCGGCGATACCAGGCGAAACCTGTTGACAGCGAGCGTTCATAGAGCGCGGCGGTGCCTTGGGAAACACCGGCACGGATGAAGGGGAGCCATTCGTTGTTGATGAACCAGGCCGCAGAGAAGGCCGCGCCGTAGTCTTCTGGCCGGCTGCCATCCTCTGCTTCGTCGGCGTGCCAGAATGTCAGGTGGACGTTGTCGAGATAGACCCTGTCCAAACCGCTCGTGTAGCCAATCTCGACGCTTTTGAAGAGGTCGCCGTCATTGAATGCATCAGCGCTCGGCTTGGCTGGGTCGGCGTTCGCGTCTGCGATGCTTCCGACGGCATAGAAATTGCTCCCTAAGGCCAATCCACCTGCAACTCCCAGTCCCGGATTCGGGGTATTGATTGTCGGGTTGGTGTTGAAGGCGAGGTTCTGGAAGGCGGTGTAGGGGCTGACCGCGCCATAGAGATCCAGGAAGTCGGTCACGTCGATCTGACCGATCTGGAAGGTCCAGCGGCCTTCCGGGTCCCGCTGGGTCCAGAACAGGTTTGTCAGCAGCGTTTCACTGTCATTGAAGGCGGTGCCGGTGATCGACAGGGCTCCGCCGTCGAGGCCAAGGAACTGTGGCGCCACCTCCCCGTATCGATGCCGGTTTTCGATCTTGAAGGTCAGCGATCCGTTCTCGGTGGCTTTCCAGTTGCCGTAGAAGCGGAGCATTCCGCCCCCGGCCTCTCCGGCACCCAGGTCAGAACTCGACCATTGGCCGAGTGAGAGATAGTCGATGTTGAACTTGAAACCGTTTTCGGCCAACCCGTCCTTCCAGGTGAACCAGCCCGGGGCGATGTTTCGCGGAAAATTCGACCGGAGCTGCGGATCGGTCAAACCATCACCGGGGGTGAGATCGGCAGCAGCCGAAGACGGCCCCGAAAGGCCACCCTCCTGCGCGTAGGCAGGGGGTGTCAGGAAGAGCAGCACGAGGGCGAGGGCGAGGATATTTCTGGTCATGCCTGTGTCAAAGCTGTTGGTTCGCCGTGTCCCAGCGACCGATTGCAGTTGCCCCGGCCACATCTTGCGGTGGCCGGGGCACAATGGGCATCAGCGCGAATAGAAATACTCGCGAAGTTCCTTCCGGAGCCGTTGGCGCTCCGGAAGATCCGCTGCGAACTGTGCCGGCGAAACACCTTCCCACAGCTGCGACCAGACCCGCATCTTGTTGCCGCCATAGATCTTGGCCAGATCTTCGTTGGTGTAACCACGAGCCCAAAGGTCATCCGTGATCGCGGCAAGGATCTTGGCCAACTCGCCGGCACCCGTCGCCCCTTTGTCAAAGGCGTTGGTCATATAGCCGTCATCGGCATAGGCGTCGGCATTTGCCGTCGCGAACGCGACGACCAGCTCCTCGCTGAACATGTCGTCGGTGGCGATGGCGACGTGATCGATACCTACAAGCTTGACGTAGTAGTCGATCATGTCGGCGGCCTGTTTCGGGCTGATATCCTCGGGCCAGATGCCGTCCATCATCCATTCCGTGAAGGTCGGGGCCACATAGCCGCCTGATTTGGCAACACGGATCGCCTCTTCATCGGTGATGTTGCGATAGCATCCCTTTGGGGTGGCATCGGGTTCGTCCTTGTACAAACCTGCCGGAAGGGAGTGCGTGTAGCCAAAAGGAACGCCTGGGTAATTCGTTTCCATGTACTCCATGGCGTCCATGGCGGTCTGGTAGCCGGTGTGGCTGAGGTCGAGCATGATGCCATAGCGCACCATTTCGTCGATCACATCCTCGCCCCAGGGTGTCAGGCCAAGAACGGTGCCGTTGAACTCGGCCAGCCCGCCGGACCCGGTTCGAAACACGTCGTTGTAGGTCAGGATCATGCTCTTGATCCCCATGTCGGCGAGGAGCGCCATCTTGCGTAGATCGCCATCAAGAATTGTGGCTGTCTGGCTGTTCCAGATCACCGCCGTCTTTCCATGCAGGTGCGCGTTTTCGATGTCGCTCGTATGATGGACAACCTGGTAGTTCTCAGGTTCCTCAGCCATCGCGGACCGGTAATGATAGTGCTGCGTCACCAGGTCGTTGAAGGTCATGCTGGTCGCGGTGAGTGTCATCTCGTGGCCGGTGATGCCGTTCTCGCGGGCAAGTGCGAAGTAATCCAGCAACTGTTTGTTCTCGGTCCAGCCGGTGCCATAGGGGCTGGCCAGCATTCCAATAACTATAGTGTCCTTTACAAACCAGCGGGCTTCGTCCGATGCAGGCCATGTTTTCGAGTTGTCGCTGGCCGATAAAGGCCCTGCGAGACTGGCCGCAATGGCAACGGCGGAAATCAGACGCTTCATTACAGTCTCCTGGAAGGTGAGCGATATCGATCCACGATAGCGGAACAGCAGGTGCATTGCGCATCATTAGGTAACGCCAAAGACAGAAAGTTCACACCGAATGAATGGCCTGGATTGGTGGGAGCAAGCGAATGCGTGTTAGGATAGGCCATGAAATCACAACCACCACCCGTGATGAGCCTCGCATTTCTGCATCCAGTGCTCGATGCAGTGTCTGCGCAGGGGTGCGGCAAGGGCCTGCTTGCAAAACAGTTGTCCATATCCGTTTCTCAGGTGCAAGACCCGGCAACCATGCTCCCGGCAGGGCGGGTGTATGCGTTCCTCGCATGGGCGACGGTTCAGATCGGCGATCCCTTCCTGTGCGCACGCATTGGACAGCGCATGGCGAATGGGGGCTGGGGTCCGATAAACGCTTTGCTGTCGGAATGCGCGACCGTTTGGGAGTTCCTGCGCCGCTTCAGCGTCACGGCGGAGGAACACGGCGGCACAGCGACCTACAGGTTGGAAATCGAAGGACGGGTCGCTCTGTGGAAGCTTGGCCGGCCCAAGGGCGTTCCAGAAAGCGCCCGTTTTGCTGATGCCATTGCGACTGCTTTTTTCGTCGAACTGCTCAAGCAGTCGCAAGGCGCAGCGGTGGACTGGGACGACTGCATTGCAATGACCTCGGACGCCAACCTTGTCCCCGATGACATCCTTCCGTGCGCCAACGTGATTTCAGGCGCAATGGGAACCACGCTGCGGTTTCCGTCCGACTGGCTGGAGCGCGACCTTGGAGACATCAACCCTCGCCCGGACACACCCGAGATTGGACTTCCCGAGTTAGGTATTGTCTCTCTCGGCGAGAGGGTCCGCCACCTCCTTGGCCTACACCTCTCCGATTCGGATTTTGGAATCGAGAAAGTGGCGGGCGCGATCGGCATCCCGAAATGGAAACTCCAGCGCGCATTGCGCAACGCCAACACAAGCGTCGCGGACATCCGTAACGATCTGCGTGTGGATAGGGCCCGAGACCTGCTGACAACAAGCGAGCACAGTATCACCGAGATCGCCGCAGCTTTGGGTTACACAGCTCCCTCGAACTTCTCGCGGGCGTTCAAGGTGAAGACCGGGAAAAGCCCGGCTGGATACCGAAACAGCCTGAACTCGGGGGCGACGAACTCCGAATCCTCCACATAGGCGTTTTTTGCAGAGCACGGAACCGGACCTTGGAACCAGCTGCAGCAGATGTCCACTTCCCGCCCCTCTTGACCGATACCGTTCTTGCGACGTCAGCATTCTTGCGCTCGCGGCGAAGGTCCGCAAAGCAGAAGCGCGTGATGGTTTACTCACCGCGCGATTTCAACATTTATCGCAGGGGCTGCCTGCCAAGGCTCAGCCCCTTTTCGACAGACGCAGAAACAGTTGCGGTTTGACCGCCGTAGCAGTATATACACTTATATACACAAGGATGTTCGATGATTGAGACCAAGATCCGCAAGGTCGGCAACTCGGCCGTTATGACCCTGACAACGGAGATGTTGACGCTGCTTGATGCCAAGGAGGGCGATACCCTCTTTGTCGTCAGGGGAGATGACGGCAGCCTGAAGATCATGACGCAGGATCCGTCGGTCGCCCAGGCCCTTGAGGCCGCGGAGATCATCATGGACGAAAATCGGGATCTTCTCCAGGCGCTGGCATGACATCCCCTGTCTGGGTGCCGCTGACTGCGGTTGTCGTCATTCACGACCGTCAGATCGCGCGTCACGGCGGCAAGCCCGGGCTGCGAGACATGACGCTCCTTGAGATGGGATGCGCCCGAGCAATGAACCTTGCTGCCTACACGAATGCCGACTTCGACGAGATTGCGGCTGCTTATGCCTTCGGCATTCCGAAGGCCAACGCCTTTGTCGACGGAAACAAGAGGACGGCTTTCGTGACCGCTGGCACCTTCCTCCGGCTGAATGGCTACGCGTTTCGCCCCGATCCGGTGATTGGTGTCAGAATGATGGAGGATCTTGCCACCGGAGCGACCAGCGAAAGTGACTTCGCCGGTTGGCTTCGTTCTGGCTGGCAGGAGATCTGATCTCCTCGGACGTCTTTTCGAAAAACAATTCTCGCGAAAGCCCCACGTCACAACCGCATAGGTCAACCGTACAGTTCTTGGCGCAAGGGGCCCGGCAAAAGGACATCATCGCACCGCGATGCCGTGAACTGCTCTCGAACGAGAAAACTCACTCTGGTTCGTTATCGCCGCGCTTTCCGGATTCCGCTTGCATGTCCAAAAGGACAGGTCGAAGCTTTCCCGGAAACGCGTGTTCCGCGGGAAGGAACATTGAAGCATGTCATTCGAGAAGGCCAAGGACCTGTTGATCCTGGCCGATTACGCCGCCTCGCAATATCGGGGCGTAACCCTGCAGCAGATCAGCGATCGGTTTTCTGTCAGCCGACGAACCGCGCAACGCATGACCGATGCGCTCGAAGAGATGTTTCGTCATTCGATCGAGATCGTGGAAGATGAAGACCGCAGGAAGCGGTGGCGTCTGAAGGAAGTCCCGCTTTCCCGTATGAGGATGAATGGAGACGAGGAACTGGAGGCCCTGGAATACGCCGTGGCGCGTTTGCAGGAGCTCGGGGATGACCGGCATGCCACGATCCTGGCCGATGTGCGGGATCGCCTCCTCGCCGCCCTGCCCTCCCGGGAGGCTCGTCGCATGGAGGCAGATGCCGAAGCGATGCTGGAAGCCTTCGGGATGGCCGCGCGCCCTGGCCCGACTGTTCAGATTGCCTCGGAAGTCGCCCAGGCCATTACCGCCGCGCTGCGTGGCCCGTACCGCCTGTACGTGACTTACGCAGGCGATCGTCGGCTCATAGAACCCTACGGGATACTTCTTGGCGCTCGGCGCTACCTGGTCGCCCGGCAACCGGACAAGGGCCCAGCATTGCGCCATTTCCGTGTTGATCGGATCGAGGCACCGGAAGTTACGGGAGAGTATTTCGCGAAGGACGACGGATTTGATCTGCACGACCATGCGGCACGGGCATTCGGCTCGTATCAGAACGACGAAGAATTCGGTCAGACCGTATGGCGCTTTGCGCCTGATGCTGCGGCACGGGCCGCCGAGTGGCAATTTCACCCGCGCCAGGTTTCCCGAGAATTGCCCGACGGATCTCTGGAAGTGTCTTTCGAGGCATCAGGGTTCCTGGAGATGGCCTGGCATCTCTACCAGTGGGGCGACTCGGTCGAAGTCCTGGAGCCTCGGAGGCTCGCGGATCTCGTCCATTCCGCCCGCCGCAAAGATTTCGAGGCACTCCCGTGACGGACGTTCACACTTCGTTCCGAAAATCAACGTTTTCCAGAGGCTTCCATTCCCGGCATGACAGTTTTTGACACCCTCACATGCCAGATGTTGTCAGGTCGACGGCCCGCCCGCCGTCCCACCTCTGCCCGTTGCCTGGAGATCTGATTCCATGACCGAGTTCCGTTTTATCCATACGTCCGACCTGCACCTTGGCAAACGGTTCGGGAACTTCCCGGAAGAGGTCCGGGGGGATCTGGTCCAGGCGCGGCAGTCGATCCTCGCCAGTCTGGCAAACGCCGCCCGGGACCATGGCGCGGCCCATATCCTTGTCGCCGGCGATGTCTTCGACACCGAAACCCCGTCAGACCGCGTTTGGCGACAGGCCCTGACGGCGATGGGGGCCACACCGGAGCTGCATTGGTGGATCATCCCCGGCAACCACGACAGCCTGACGGCCGAGAACCTGTGGCAGAACATGGTGGATCACGCGCCGGCCAATGTTCATGTGCTGCGAGCAGCGGAGCCTGTGGAGATTGCCCCACGGGTGACCTTGTTGCCGGCCCCTGCCCCGCGCCGCTTTCCCGGAGCCGATCTGACCGCTTGGATGACCAGCTGCGCAACGCCTGACGGGCACATGAGGATTGGCCTCGCGCATGGCGGTGTCCTGGATTTCGGAAGCGACGATGGCAACTCCGAAACCATCGCGCCGGATCGGGCCGAGACCGCGCAGCTGGACTACCTGGCGCTTGGCGACTGGCACGGCGTCTGGACCCTGAACGACCGCACGCGATATTCCGGTGCGCCAGAGCGCGATAGGTTCAAACACACCGGGCGCGGTCTCTGCCTGGCAGTAACGCTTCCCGCACCCGGTGTTATTCCTCTGGTCGAGGAAGTCGCTGTTGGTCGGTTCGACTGGCAGGAAATGGAGCTGCAATTGACGCCGGAACTGGATCCGCTTGCGGCCTTCTCCAGCCTGTTGCCGGAAAAACGCCAGACATGGCGCGACACCTTGATCAAGGTGCGGGCCACTGGCTGGATGCACCTGCCTGCGCGAATGCGCCTGGCGGAGGCGGTCAATCAGGTTGCCCCGGAGTTCTGCCATTTCGAATTCGACGAACACCAGCTTCAGACCGAATACAGCCCCGATGACCTGAATGAGATTGCCCGCAGCGGCGCCCTGCGCCTGGCGGCAGAACAGCTTCAGTCCGCAGCGGAGGATGAAGATGCCGCCAAGTGGGATCGTGATGTCGCAGCCGCCGCGTTGAACCGGCTTTACGGCTTCGTGAAAGGAGCTGAGCAATGAAACTCCTCTCGATCCGCCTGCACAACGTCCGTCGCTTCACCGCCCCCGTCGAGATCACGGGGTTTGGGCCGGGGGTGAACGTGCTCTCCGCACCCAATGAACAGGGCAAGTCGACCGTGTTCGACGCGCTCCATGCCGTATTCTTCGAGGATCGAAAATCCTGGAAACAGGAGATCAAGTCGCTCGTTCCCCACGCCGGGGGAACGCCATGTGTTGATGTCGAGTTCGAAGATGCAGGTCATGTCTTTCGCCTTGAGAAAAGCTGGACCTCGGGGCGCAAGGGAAGTGTTCGGATCCTGCGCGACGGGCAGCTCTTCAAGCAGGAAGACGATGCCGAGGCCTGGCTTCAGGAAAGGTTGAAATCCCCGAAGGACGGGGGCCCGGCAGGCTTGCTCTGGGTGCGCCAGGGGTTGATCGACCTGGAAGACAAGAAGGGCGACACCCTGGACGCCCGCAGGGATCTGCTGTCCTCGGTCACCGGCGAGGTCGAGGCGATGACCGGCGGTCGGCAGATGGACACCATTCGCGCCGAGTGCAAACAGGCCCTGGCGCAGTTTGTGACCGGAACCGGTCGACCCAAGGCGGGTGGCCGCCTGAAGACTGCCGAAGAAACGGTCGAAGCGCTCGAACTCAAAAAGACGGAATTATCCAACAAAGCAAAGTCCTTACGGGACGATCTTGATCGCCGAAACTCCTTGCGTCGTGAACGGCAGGACCTGGAAGACCCGCAGGAAACCGCAGCCCGAAAGGATCGCCTGTCCAAGGCCATCGCGGCCCATGACGGGGCCGCCCGGCACGCCGCAATGTTGGAACGGGCAATTGAGACAGAAGAGTCCGCCCGGATCAGGGTCGAGGCGCAACAAGGCCGGATCGAGGCCCTGGACGCGCAATTGCAGGAAGCCACCGACGCCGCCGCGCTGCTGGCCGAGGCCGAGGCAGGCTTCAAGGACACCACGGATCGGTTGCGTATCGCAGCCGGCACCTTGTCGGACGCAAAGACCACGCAGGCCGATGCACAGCAACGCGTGGAAACGGCAACCCTCCAGCATCGCGCGGCGCTTGCGGCCGAGAATGCAGCCAACGCCGCAGAACGGCGCACGGAATTGCAGCAGCGGCTCACCAAGGCGGAGGCCCATCGCGCGGCGGCCGAAACCTTGCAGATCGCGGCGCGGAAAGGGTTGGCGCCCAAGGACCTCGAAGAGATCGAACGGCTCTGGATGAAGGTCACCCTGGCGCGCAATGTCCGTGACAGCGAGGCCGCAGCGGTCACCATGACCTATCTGGATGGGCGCTCGAACGGTGTTCGGATCGGCGGCACGCCCTTGCCCGACGGGCAACGCCTGCCCCTGCCCGACGGCGCGATGTTGGACATCGACGGCATCGGCCAGTTGCAGATCCACCCCGGTCGGTCCGGCGAAGACAATTCTGTCGAAACGGCCGAGGCGCATTTCTACGAGGCGCTGGAAGCCGAGGGGCTGGGCGATCTGAACATGGCGCGCCAGTCGGCCCGCGAACGCGCCGAGGCCGAGGCCAACCTGCGCGAGACCAGAGCCGCGTTGAACGCGGTTACGCCAAACGGCATCGACGCCCTGCGAGAGCAGCTTGCCGCCATCCCGGCGCCCATGGAAGCCGCCGAAGACCTGCCCACGGTGTCCGAGGCAGAACGCGAGGAAGTTGTTGCCAGGCAAGCTCTTGCAGAGGCCAATCTTGCCCTGGACGCTGCGAGGATCGCCGCAGACACCGCACAACAGGCCGAAACCCGCGCTGTTTCGGCGCTGGAAAATGCAAGGGGCCGCGCCGAACGAGCCCGGATCGCCCTGGCCAGCCATGCTGACCCGCAGGCCGAGCACAATCGCTTGTCGAGCGAGCTTACCACGCTGCAATTGTCCTTGCAGGCATCCAGAGATGCCCGGGCCAGACTGGCCCTGGATGCTCCAGATCTGGAGGCCGCCGCCGCCAGCCTTCAACGCGCCCAATCGGCGGTCGATGCGGCCGAGGCCAGTCTTCAGCGCATCGCGCGGGATCTTGCGGCGCTGGATGCACGGATTGCCATGCACGCGGCCGAGGCCGTGGACGAGGAACTGGCCGATGTCATGACCCGGCTGGAAGCGGCAGAGCGCAAGCTCGAGGGGTTGCGCTTCGAGGTGGCCGTACTGCAACGGCTGGACACCGCGCTGGAAGAGGCGCGCGCCTCGGCCCGCGACCGCTATGTCGAGCCTGTTCTGACCGAACTGGCGCCCCTGGTCCGGATGCTCTGGCCCGAAGCCGAGTTGCAGTTCGACGCCGACACGTTGCTACCCTCGGGACTGGTCCGGGCAGGCACCGAAGAAGATTTCGGCGTGCTGTCGGGCGGCACCCAGGAGCAGATCGCCCTGCTTGTCCGCCTTGCCTTCGCCCGCATCCTTGCAAAGGCGGGCAATCCGGCTCCGCTAATCCTCGACGACGCGATCGTCTATACCGACGACGACCGGATCGAGAAGATGTTCGATGCGCTCACCCGGCAAGCCAACGACCTACAGATCATCGTGTTTTCCTGCCGGCAAAAGGCCTTCCGAGGCCTCGGCGGCCAGACGCTTTCGATCGCCCCGGCCAGCGAGGCAACCCAGTGAAACGGGATGGCACCGGCCTTCGCCTCTCGGCCTCGGACCTCATGCGCTTCATGGCTTGCGATCCTTGGAGTTCTCGTGCCGGTGATGATCGATATCATGATGGACAATGCGGGCGAAGACTGGGGTGTTCCACTCTATCCGGTTGTGGAGGATTTGTCGAAGTCGGTTATCAGTCGAAATGCAGACCCACACAGAGCGGATAGCAGCCGTTCTCGACACTTCGATTGGACGGAATCATGAGCTCAAATGATTGGTCAAACAGCGAAAATGATGCTGCAGTGGCATCCTACTTCGCGATGCTCAGTGATGAGTTGTCAGGGCGCCGCTACAATAAAGCGGCGGCAAACAGAACACTTCAAGAACAGATTTCACGAAGCCGAGGTTCGATCGAATTTAAGCTCTGCAACGTCTCAGCGGCCTGCAAAGGGTTCGGTCTACCAACCATCAAGGGTTATAGACCGAGGTTCAATTTCCAGATGTCTCTCGCTGAGGCTGTGTCCCGCTGGCTTGCAGAGCACTCAGAATGGGAAACTGCACTGCATCGCAACGAATCCCAAGAGATGGCAGAGTTGGGAACGATTTTTGTAGGGATCGCTCCAACCTTACGTAACGCACCACCTCCAGACGAAGTGGACCAGATGCAGCACGTAGCACGACGGTTCGATGTCGCGGGCCGGAATGAAAGAAATCGCGCCTTAGGCTACGCGGGCGAGGAACGTGTGTTTCACCACGAACGTCTTTCCCTACGCCAAAATGGACGCGAGGACCTTGCTCGCCGCGTCCGATGGGTATCTCAGGAGGATGGTGACGGGGCTGAGCGGCCCCACTTGAGTGGTCCAATCTGAAAGTTAGTGCATGGTTGGTCGTTGGTCCATCGGGACGATGGTTT
>CANLZY010000059.1 GCA_947495685.1 uncultured Tropicimonas sp. | reverse complement strand
CTTCATAGGAATCTCCTCGATCATCCTGCCGAGAAAATTCTACTTCCGCATCCCCTCACTTTCGGGGGTGATTACCCTCCGACGAGGGTTGGCATAACGCTCGGGGGCCGTGGCCCGGCCCAAGCTGGAGATCGCCGACATCTTTCGCGCTCATGGCCCTGCATGGCGGCGGGCCAATGCAGGGCATGTCAGCCTGTCCCAGCTCAAGGTAATGTCGGCGATCGAGGCCTGCCGGACCGAGGCGCTCGGCGGGCATGTGGCGGGCTGCACCAAATGCGGCCACCGCCACATCGCCTATAATTCCTGCAAGAACCGGCACTGCCCGAAGTGTCAGGGGCCAGCGGCACGCGACTGGATGGAGGCGCGCGCCGAGGATCTGTTGCCGGTCGAGTATTTCCATGTCGTCTTCACGCTGCCAGCAGAGATTGCCCGGATCGCCTATTGGAACAAGCGGGCCGTCTATGGGCTGTTGTTCAAATCTTCGGCGCAAACGGTGATGACCATCGCCGCCGATCCCAAGCGCATGGGCGCGCGGGTCGGCATGACCAGCGTCCTGCACACCTGGGGATCAGCGCTGACTCACCACCCGCATATCCACATGATCGTTCCCGGCGGCGGCCTGTCGCCCGGCGGGCGTCGCTGGATCGCCTGCCGCCCCGGCTTCTTCCTGCATGTTCGGGTGCTGTCACGGCTGTTCCAGCGCCTGTTTCTGGAGGGGCTGATGGACTTGCACCGCGCAGGCAAACTCGCCCTCTTCGCCGATCTCGAAGATCTGGCTGAGGCCGATGCCTTTTCGGCCTGGCTCGCCCCGTTCCGCAAATCCGAATGGGTGGTTTATGCCAAGCCGCCCTTCGGTGGCCCCGAAGCGGTGCTGGCCTACCTGAGCCGCTATACCCACCGGGTGGCGATCTCAAACGCCCGCCTGGTCAGCGCCGATGCCAATACCGTGGCCTTCCGCTGGAAGGATTACCGCATCAAGCACGGGGATCGCCAGAAGGTGATGCGGCTGGCCACCCCCGAGTTTATCCGTCGCTTTCTCATCCACGTCCTCCCGGAGGGGTTCCACCGTATCCGGCACTACGGCCTGCTGGCCAATTCGACCCGCAAGGCCAACCTTCCGAAGATCCGCGCCTTGCTTTGCCTACAACGCCCAGAAGACACCGTTGCGCCAAGTGCCGAGGCGGCGGCCGCCCCGCTCACCCTGCGCGAGCCATGCCCCTGCTGTGGCGGCCCCATGCGCATCATCGAGATCTTCCGGCGCGGGCAGAAACCAATGTCGCGCGCACCACCCAGGGAGCAGGCCGCATGATAAATCTCCTGTCATCGATCCTCTGTTGCAGA
The DNA here is from genome assembly GCA_947495685.1 of uncultured Tropicimonas sp. Lineage (GTDB taxonomy): Bacteria > Pseudomonadota > Alphaproteobacteria > Rhodobacterales > Rhodobacteraceae > Tropicimonas. The sequence goes on along the minus strand of CANLZY010000059.1, from coordinate 15,197 downwards.
ACGCCACCGGCTGCTCCCTGCAGGCCCGGCAAGGCTGGATTGTGCCTGCCGTCACCGGCCAGGCCGCTCGATTGCATTTGCCACCAATCCCTCCGTGCTGTTGGAGCAATCAGAGGGCGGATCGGTCGCCAGCCACGCTATCAGCCGCAACCAGATCCAATAGTCGCCCCAAGCGTCCGCGCACTTCCCCCATAGCCTGATACAAGACCCCCGCGGCTTCCTCCTTCCGAGGTTTGTCAACGCGGGCCGCCACCGCAGGATGGCCACCGGTGCGCCGCGGCCCGCATCGAAAAACCTTCAGGACACCTTCAGGACAGCAGCCGTTCACTGCTTTTGCGATTATGTTGACCTGTTCGTGAAGAAGCCGACTTTCAACTGTACGTGTCAAACACTCCACCCCCAAAACCATGCCTCCGGGGCTGAAGGGCGCGCAACCTGTTCACTCTGCACGCGAAAACGGGAATGGTCTGCCATCGACCACAACACACATCGTTTCCCAATCTGACCTCAAGAGCGAGAGCGACGCCCTGAAGCCTCGGGCTACCTTGCCGAGTTCGTCTTCGAGGCGCAGGCATCTGGCCGGGTTGATCGACGCCATCCGAATGGCTCCTCCGGGGGAGAGCCCGGCCAGAGACCGCATGTTCCGGACCGCTTCGTCCATTGCGAGTTGAGCGCCTGCGAGCGTTCCGTCGGGCCCGCTCAGTCGCCCGTCCCGAAGGGAGATGGGTTTGCCGTAGAGTTCGAACTCCGACGTGCGACCAGCCAGCGTTTGCATCGCGTCGGTCACGAGGCACAGCCCGTCAGGCAGCGCATGCGCCGCCAGCGACAGGTTCCGCGGGTGGACGTGGATGCCGTCGGCAATGATCCCGGCGTAGCCCGCACGAGACCCCAGCACCTCGCCGACGATCCCCGGAGCGCGCCCAACCGATTGCGACATCGCGTTGAAGAGATGTGTCGCGCCCACAACGCCGTTGGCCCGAGCGTCAGCCATCTGCTCGGCCGTTGCATTGCTGTGCCCGGCAAACAGGAGGATGCCGGCCTGCGACACTTGGCGAAGGAGGCGTTCGTCCTGACACTCCGGCGCAAGGGTCAGCAGGATTAACAGATCCTCGGCCGCCTTGCAAAGGTAGTCGGCATCCACCTGATCCAACGCGCGGATGTATTCCGGCGGGTGGATGCCCGGTCGTTCCGGTGAGAAGAACGGGCCTTCGATGTGGATGCCAAGAACACCCGGCACACCCTCCCGGATCACCGCGCGGACCGCTTCGATGGCGCCCCGGTATGCCCGGCCCGGCGCCGTTGTGAAGGTGGGGAGCAGATGCGCCGTGCCGCCTGCTCTTGCGCCCTCCGCGATGGCCTTCACACCTGCAACGCTCGGGTCAAAATTGAACTGTACGTCGTTGGCACCGTTGATCTGCAGATCAATGAACCCCGGAGCCACAATCTCCGCTTCGATTACATCGTGATCGCAATCAGCGAGCACCGCATTCGGGCAGACCTGTTCGATCCTGTCGCCTACGATCCGGATCAGCACATCGTACGTCGGCTCATCCTGTATCCCGTCAAACAATGTCCCGGCGAGCACGTCCACGCGCCAAAGCTCAGGCATGGGATGGATGCTTGTCGAGGCCGTTCGGGTGAACATATTGATAATACTCGAGGAGTTGGAGAGTAGACGCGGCCGCCGCGTCCAGAACGATCGTTGCACGCGGATGCAATTGCAGAGCGGAAGCGGGGCAATGCGCGCCGAGCGGCCCTTCGATCATCTTGAACACCGCCTCCGCCTTGCTGGCGCCCGTTGCAAGCAGCAGGCACTCCTCGGCGTCCAGAATTGTCCCGATGCCCATGGTGATCGCGTATTTCGGCGTTGTCTCGGCTCCATCGAAATACTGTTGGTTGGCCTTACGCGTGCTCTCGGTCAGGGTTTTCAAACGGGTCCGCGACGCAAGGCTCGACGTTGGTTCGTTGAACCCGATATGCCCGTTCTGGCCTATCCCGAGAAGCTGGATGTCGATCCCGCCGGCGTCCTTGATCTTCTGCTCGTATGCGTTCGATTCCACTATCGGATCGGTGGCATCGCCGTCAGGCAGATTGGTCCGGACCTGAGGAATCCCGGCCGGATCAAACAGACGCGCGTTCATGTAAGATCGGTACGAGGCCGGGTGCCCGGGGGGCAAGCCCCAGTATTCATCGAGGTTGAAGGTCACAAGGTCATCAACCGGGGCGTTCCGGTCCGAAAGCGCGGCGATCAGCTTGTCGTAGACAGCTTCCATTGTTCCACCGGTGGCGAGCCCAATGACAGAGGTCGGGCGGGCGATAATCCTGTGCACCAGAATGTCGGCCACCGATTGCTGGGCCAGTTCCGCCGAATTGTGGATCAAGACCTTCATCTGTCGGTTCCTTGAAAATCCAGTTGCGCCAGCGCGCCGAGCAGGACGCCATCCTGACCGAGCTGTGCCTGAACGAGTTTGGCCTGAAACAATGGCGGTTCATCGGAGAGATGAGACCCGACACGTTCTGCGTACCCTTTTGCCAGGCCGATGCCACCGCCGAGCACGACCCGGTCTATTCCAAGCGTGGCCGTGAGGTTGGCGCACAATTCGGCCACGGCTGCCGCTGAGGTATTCACAATGTCGGCTGCCCAACCGGCTCCTGCATAACACGCTTCGAAAACATCCCGGGCCGATTCGACCGGATGGCCCTGCCGCCGCGCTTCCGCCGCGATGGCGCGTCCCGCCGCGACGCTTTCGACGGTTCCGACACGTCCGCATCCGCACTGGTGCGTCGCCAGCCTCGACGTGGAAAACCCAACATGTCCGACAAGCCCACTTGGGGAAACAACCGGCATGCCACCGATCACGAAACCACCGCCGACGCCCGTCGAAACCGTCACATAGGCCATGGCATCGCTGCCGTGTCCGGCGCCGAAGTGATACTCCGCCAGTGTTGCGGCCTGAGCGTCGTTGATCACCGAAACCGAACAGCCGAAGATCGAGGAGGCGAGATTTCGCAGGTTCATGTCTGCGAGATTGCTCAACGTGTCCGGATTCACGGCCCGCCAGATGCCATCGGAATCCACCCGACCGGCAACAGCCACCCCGACGCTGTCGGACGGCTCCAGTCCCACCTCGCAGGCGAGGCCATGCATATCGGCAACCAGTTCGGCGGCCGATGCGTCTCCGCGGGTTGGTATCTGTGCACGGAAGAGTACCTCGCCGCGCTCAACGCGCGCGGCTGCCAGCTTGGTGCCGCCCAGATCCAACGCCACCCCATTCAGGGATTTGCGCGCGTCGTCCATCGTTACGGCGCTCCGGAACGAGTCGCTGCGCTGAACCAGGCGGCGATGTGTTCGACGCGGGTGATGGCGCTGCCCACCGTGACACAGTCGGCACCGGCCACAATCGCTTGCCGGGCAAGATCAGGGGCATTGTAGCGCCCTTCGGCCATCACGAAGGCGCCGAAAGTGGCAAAGGTCCGCACAAGGGCGAGGTCTGGGGCTTCCGAGCCCGTTTCGGTTTCCGCGGTGTAGCCCGAAAGCGTCGTGCCGATGATCCCGGCACCATCGGACATAGCGATTTTCGCATCCGCATCCGTCGAGCAATCCGCCATGGCGATGCGTCCGCCCGAGAGGATGGCGCGAACGACGTCCCGACGTGGGTCGAGCATGGCGCGAGATGTGCCATCATAGGCGATAATGTCTGCCCCGGCATCGACAAGTGCGGCTGCGTCCGCGACCGAGGAGGTGATGCGAACGGGCGTGTCGGGCAGATCGCGCTTAACGATGCCGATGATCGGCACCTCGACCGAGGCGCGAACGGCGCGAACGTTCTCTACTCCCTCGATGCGCAAGCCGCTGGCACCGCCGTCCACGGCGGCCCGGGCCATCGCGACGATGATATCGGTGCGGTCCATCGGGCCGCCATCGACGGGTTGGCAAGAGGCGACAAACCCGTTCTTCAGATGTGTGAGAGGTGACATTGCCTACTGCATCAGGTTGGGCAGACCCGTGGCCAGGATCGGAAAGGCACAGACGAGCGCCAGGACGACCAGCGGCGGGATCAGCCAGGGAAGGATGGCTCTTGCGAGCTTGTGATATTCGATCTCACCCACCTGTGCGACGACGAAGAGCGCCATGCCCATCGGCGGAGTCAAGGTCGAAATCATCAGGTTGAGCACCACGATGATGCCGAAATGGACCGGATCGATGCCGAAGCCAAGCGCCAGCGGGATTAGGATCGGGACGACGATCAGAAGGATCGCCAACGTCTCGATAAAGGCACCAAGCACGAAGATCATCAGGTTGACGGCGAGCAGGAAGGTGAGCGGGCTGTCGACGAAGGCCAGGAAGAAGCCGGCGATCTGCTGTGGTGCCTGCTCGCGTGCCAGGACGAAGCCGAGGACCGAGACGCCAGCGATGATCGTACCGATGGTGGCCGAGGTCACGGCGGTCTCGTAGATGGCGTCGAAGAAGCGGCGCAGGGTCAGTTCCCGGTAGAAGACGAGGTCGATGATGATTGCGTAGAGCACCGTTACCGCCGCCGCCTCGGTTGGTGAGAAATACCCGCTGAAGATGCCTCCGACGATAACCAACGGCGTCAGGAGCGCCGGGAAGGATTTCAGGAAGAGGTGCCAGACCTCGCCGGCGCTTTGAACGGGATCTCTCGGGTAGTCTCGCCGCTTGGCCAGAACGTAGACCATGACCATCAATGCGCCAGCGCAGAGAAAGCCCGGCACAACGCCACCAAGGAAGAGCTTGCCGATGGAGGTGTTGGAGATCACGCCATAGAGCACCATGGTGATGGAGGGTGGCACCAGGGGGCCGATCATCGAGGAGGCTGCGGTGACCGAGCCGGAGAACTCGTCATCATAGCCAGCGTCCCGCATCGCCTTGATTTCCATCTTGCCCAGGCCGCCCGCGTCGGCCACGGCCGAGCCGGACATACCGGAGAAGAAGAGCGAAGCAAGCACGTTCACGTGCCCAAGGCCACCGGTGAAACGACCGACCAGCGCCCGGGCAAAACCGAACAGGTGGTTGGTGATGCCTGCGGAATTTAGGATTGCGGCGGCCAACAGGAACAGCGGCACGGCCAGCATCGGGAAGGAATTGAGCCCATCGACCATGCGTTGGACCGCGAAGGACATGCCCATGCCCGTGTGATAGAAATATCCGACCGAAACGAGGATCATCGCGATCCCGATCGGCACGCCGCCGAAGACCATGAAAAGCCACGCGGCGCAGACGGTTATCAGGGTCATTTCCCGGCCTCCGGATCGAAGACAAACGGTTGGCGATTGAGCACTTGCCAGCGGATACGGTTTGCGACGCGCCAGATGATGAAGAGCGCGGCAACCGGATAGGACGCGTAGAGGACGGCATCCGAAAAGATCAGCGTCACAGATTCATTATTCCAGGTGCGCAGGACGGTCTTGTAGCCGATCCAGAGCAGGTGGCAGGTGACGGCAAGATAGACGATGTCGATCAGGGTAAAGAGCACGAACCTGAAGCGCCCGAGCAAGGTTTCGGCCAGGATGCCCATGCGCAGCTGCACATTGCGCCGTTCGGCTTCCCCAGTGGCGATGAAGGCCATCCAGACCCAGATCCAGCGGGCCAGTTCCTCGGTCCAGATGGGCGCCGCGAACAGCCCCGAGCGGCCGAAGACCTGCAACAGAACCACGAAAATCAGCCCGAGAAACAGCACCGTCGCGGCGCACCCCTCGATGCTGTACCTGCCATTTCCTGACATCAACCTGCTCCGACCCATCCTTGTATGTGCAATAGCGCGCCGGGTGTCCGGCGCGCCATGATTGGTCTTACTTCTTGAAGAGCGCTGTGATGCTGCCGTCGCCAAACTCGGCTTCAAGTTCGTCGTAATAAGGCTGCATCGCATCCCGGAACGGACCGGTGTCCGGACGGGTGAACGTCAGGCCCTTGCCCTCGAAGTCGGCGATCAGGCTTTCTTCCTTGTCCATCACGATCTTGTTGGCGACCTCGCCGCCCTTCATGATGGCTTCCTGCAGCCAACCCTTCTCTTCGTCGGAGAGTTTGTCCCAGGTTTGGGTCCCAACCTGGATGGCAGATGAGGCGACGAAGTGGCCGGTCAACGCGATGTGGTCCTGAACTTCGTAGAACTTCATCGCTTCGATCGTCGGCAGCGGGTTTTCCTCGGCATCGACCTGGTTGGTCTGCAACGCAAGGTAGACCTCGGCAAAGGCAACCGGTGCGGGTGACGCGCCAGTGTTCTCAGCAAAGGCGATCAGGAACGGCACGTTGGGCGTGCGCAGACGAAGGCCCTTCATGTCTTCCAGAGAGTTGATCGGCTTGTTGGAGGTCGTGTGGCGCGTGCCGAGGTACCAGACGTCAAGAACCTTTACGCCCTGCTCGGTGAAGGCGGCATCCATCTTCTGGCCGAAGTCGCCAGCGATCAGCTCCTTCAGGTGGTCATAGTCGGAGACCACGTAGGGTGCGCCGATCAACTTCAGCTCGGGGATGATGTAGCTCATGTCCGGGTAGCCGGTCATGACGAGATCGAGTTCACCGGCCTGAGTCTGGGCGACCATCGCCTTGAAATCGCCAAGCGTGGAAGACGGGAACATCTTCAGGGACATCTCGCCCCCGGAGACTTCCTTGAGGGCCTCGTCCATGGCAAGCATGCCCTGGTACATGGCGGAGGCTTCGTTTTCCTGGGTTCCGAAAGAAAGGACTGTCTCGGCCTGGGCCACCCCGGCAAGCATCATGCTGGCAACGACGGCTCCTGCAAACTTGTTCAGCATCGCGTATCTCCTCATTGTGTGCGACTGATCTTTGGCTTTGGTGATTGGGGGCCCCTCCCCAGGGCCAATGCATGGGTCACTCCCGCGTCCCCGCCGAAAGACGTGAACGGTAGGACCGCATCAAGTGACGGTCGGTCAGCTCCGCAGCAGCCATCGCATCGCCCGCGACGATTGCTTCGTAGATCGCAAGATGCTCCTCGTAGGAGATCCCATCTGATCCGCCATCCGAGCGCCGGGCTGGCCTGTTCGCCAGCATCGAGCTGACGAACATGTCGTGAAGCTTCAGGATGATGGGGTTGCCAACGACCGTCACGATGGCACGGTGAAAGGCGATGTCGCTCTCGGCAAACTTGTCCGTATCGATGGCGTCCTGGTTGCGGTCCAGCGCCGATTTGATCTGGTGCAGCTGAATGCTGGTCGCCCTTCCGGCTGCAATTCTTGCCGCGGCGGCTTCGATGAACTGCCGCATCTGTTCGAGATGCGCGCCACTCTCGGCATCTCCGAGCAGGCTGGAAATGTGCGTGGCCGCGGATGACAGAATGCCATCAAGGGTCGGCAGGCTCGCGCGTGGACGCCGGCCGGTCTCCAGGCTCACATAGCCGCGCCCCTGCAAAAGAAGCAGAGCCTCGCGAACCGTTGGGCGAGAGGTTGCGAATTCCTCGCACAACGCGCGCTCCGTCGGCAACGGCTCTCCGGGAGAGACCTCTCCGGACTGAATCCGGCTCTCCAGAATCGCTGCAATCTCGACTGCGGCGCCCTTGGCCTTGCTGGCCCCTTTGTCTGTCGAATTGAGAATCACCGGGTTCCTCCAACGCGATGGTTGAGCATTTGGTAAAGCCAAACCCCTAAACTGTCAAACCATACTTTACCAAGCGTGTATTTTGATGTACCAAACAGCAAGATCTGCGAAGTGCCCCTACTGGGCCCTTGATCGGATCTGGAGAGTCCCGAAGGAAAAACACATGACACCTGCTCTTGACGGAATGTATGCGGCCCTGCTCACCGGCTTCGCGGACAACGAAGACCTGGACGAGACACGCCAACGGAACATCGTCGATCACACGCTCAAGCAAGGCCTCAAAGGCCTGTATGTCGGCGGCAGCACCGCAGAATCCGGCCTGATGAGCACGGAGGAACTGTTCGAGCAGCAGGGCATTGTGATCGACGCTGCAAAGGGACGCGGCGCCACGCTGATCGCCCATGTCGGCCAACCGTCCTTGCGGGACTCGGTTCGCTTGGCCCGCAATGCTGAAACACTCGGCTACGACGCGCTCTCCGCCCTTCCGCCCCATTCCTACAGGTTCACCCCGGACGAAATATATCAGTATTACAAGACGTTGTCGGGCTCGACGGATTTGCCCCTGATCGTCTACGAGATCCCCGGCCGGGTTGGGCGGGAATCCTCTGTTGCAGAGCTCTCCGCGATCCTGAACTTGCCGTGCGTTGCCGGAATCAAGTTCTCCAGCATGAACCTGCTCATTCTCTCACAACTTCGCAGTCGCCATCCAGGCAGCACCATTTTCTTCGGATCGGACGAAACTTACATGACCGGCGCATTGGCCGGCGCAGATGGTGGAATCGGATCTACCTATAACGTCTTGGGAAAACTCTACGTCGCCCTGGGCAAGGCGATGGAGTCCGGCGACGTGGAGCGCGCGCGGGAGTTGCAAGCAATCTCGCGGGAGTATGTCGAGCACTTGTTCGAGGTGGGCGTCATGCCCGGGATCAAGCTGTCGTTGCAACATCTGGGGATCGACTGCGGTCCCTGCCGCGCGCCGTTCCGCATCTTGTCCGACGCCGGCCTCGCACCGCTGACCGCATTTCTGGAGAGACCGGACATCAAACCGTGGCTGTCCGTGGGATAATAGGTGTTGCGTCGCAGTCAACCGACACTCCCCGCGAGTTGTCACAAGGGCGCATGCACATCGGAGTATCCAGCTCGGGCATTCAAGCGCTCTTGTGTCGAATAGGGCATTCGAGTGATGGGCAAGGTCTGCTTCGGGGAAGCTGCACCGGGGCGTGAAGCAACTTGTTGACCGGCAGCTTCGGACCGGTCACACCGATTTGAAATCATGCTGCACTGATGAAGTACAACGCTCGGCGAACGTCCGGACAGCACCGAATCCAACCATCGTTGTCCTGACCTCGGATGGCCGCAAAGTCCGCTTGTCGGTCACTCGTCTTTCGAAAATGCTGCACGGCGCACGAATGGCAGGTCTGGTGAAGCTGCAGCGCGGCACCAGATCGGCTGGCCAGCGGCGGCTATGGGCCGGTCGCGGCGGTCTGCGACTCGCTCCGAATGATCCCTCGCTGCCGCAGAAATCGACAGGGAGGGCGGAAGTTCGCCGCGCTCTGAACGAATGCCCGGTGTTATTCGAAATACCAGATGGTATCAGGCGGCCTACGGATCGACCGCGACCGCCCTTTGAAATGTCGGGACCACCTGCATTTACACGTGATCGCCTTCCTATTCCGGGAGTTGCTGGTCGGATCCTCCGAAATCACCGGGAAGGTCGGCGAATTTCGGCAATCCGTCCGGGATAGACAGCACTTTCTCCCCATAGTGTACGTGCAGTCCCGGCTCGAAATCGAGGTCGGGCAGCATGGCCGAAAAGATGTCCACGAGCCCCATGCCCGGATGGTCGGTCATCAGGTGGCCGCCGCACTTGGTGCAGAACTTCCGGTGGCTGTTCTCCGTCTTGTGGTACTCGCCCACATGTTCCGCACCCTCGGTGATCGTCAGGCCGTCCGGGTTCCACAACGTAAAGCCGTTGACCGGGGCGGCCGACCAGCTGCGGCAGCTTTCGCAATGGCAATAGCCCATACCCTCCGGCCCTCCACTGACCTCGAATTTCACGCTGCCGCAGAAGCACTGCCCCTTGTAGGTTGAACGGTTCATAACGTGTCTCCTTTTCTGTCTGCTTGGTTATCCGGTGAAGGACACCGGCTGCATGGGCGCGCGGTTGACCGAAAGATTGAAAATATCCGGCCGCCCATAATGGCCGGCCACATCGAGCGACCGGCGTGCCGAGGCTGCCCGGGAGGCGTCGATCTCGGCATACAGAACTTCCTGTTTGCGGTGGAGCGGCCCCGCCACCGGGCCGCCGAAAGGTTCCATGACAACCGCGTCGCCATCGCAGACCCACCCGTCCTCGCCGAACAACTCGTCCCGGCTGGGGAAGTCATCGGGGATGTCGCTTTCGTTGAGCGCGGTGGCCAGCGAGACCACCCAGCAACCGCCTTCGCGGGCGATATGGCGCATCGAGGCCAGCCAGGCCTCGCCGCAATCCCAGGTGGGTGCGATGAGGATATCGAGGTTCTGCGCGTAGAGCGCAAAACGAGAGAGCGGCATGTAGTTTTCCCAGCAGAGCAGCGTGCCGATGCGCCCGACGGGCGTGTCGATCACCCTGAGCCCGCTGGCATCGCCATGCCCCCAGACCATGCGTTCAGGGTTGGTCGCCAGAAGCTTGCGGTGACGGTTCAGCAGGGTTCCATCCGGTCCGATGACGACGACGGTGTTGTAGAGCGTGCTTCCGCTGAACGCGCCATCCACCTCGCTCATGCCCATCACGACGGTGATGTTGTGCTTCGCGGCGGCGTCACACAGCGGCGCCAGGTCTCCCTTGCCGATGTCGACGGCGTTTTCGCGCAGGCGCAGGTGGATGGTACCGGTCAATGCCATGTCACCGCCCGGGCGCAGGCGCCAGATCCAAGTGGGATAGCCGGGCAGGAAGGCCTCGGGGAAGACGGCAAGCTCGGCGCCGTTCGCGGCGACCTCTTCGATGCTGGCCACGGCGCGGGCCATGGATTTTTCAAGGTTCAGCAGGACGGGCGGGGTCTGGATGACGGCAATCTTGTTCGACATGGTTTTCTCCTGTTGCTGTTGTTCTGTGGGATCACTTCTGGCCGGCGACGACGATCAGTTCGCAGGGGCCAGAGAAGCCGGACCCGTTTTCGAAGGTCTGAAGCGCGGATTCGATCTCGTCCCAGACGTTGGATTGCTCTTCTGCCCCAAGGCCCTTCAGCATCTCGTGCAACGCACCGAAGCTCTCCCGCTCGAAGCGGACGCAATCGGCGGCACGGGGCAGATCCAGCGGCGCTGCGATCGTCCGTTCCCGGATGTTGGCGAAGCCTGCCTTCGCCAGCAATCCGGCCAGAACACCAGGCTGGCCGAGGCTGAACGGGCCGGGCTGGCCCTTGGCCGGCGGCGGCAATTGCGCGGCCTTGCGGATGATGCCCACGGGGATCGAGAAGAACCCGTTCCGTTCCGGCGTCGAATAGACGATGGCGGAAAACCAGCCTCCGGGCTTCAGGGTGCGATGGATGCCAGAAAGTGCCTTCACCTGGTCGGGGAAGTAGATCATTCCGACGCGCGAGACGACGGCGTCGAAACATTCCGGAGCTGTCGTCAGCTCTTCCCCGTCCATCACCCGAAAATCGATCTGGCCGTAGCCGTTCGAACGGGCATTGGCCGCGGCATGGTCGAGGATGTTCGACGAGATGTCGGTGGCCAGCACGTATCCGTCCGCGCCAACTCGATCGGCCACCTGCATGGACTGATCGCCCGCCCCCGCCGCCACGTCCAGCACGCTGTCGCCGTCGCGGATCTCGGCGCTGTCGATCATGATCTCGGTCGCCGGGCCAAGCCACACGCGAAGGGTTCTCCCCCATTCGCTCCAGGCCTTGGCGGCGTTCTGCCACTGACGGGTCGTTGCGAGCTTGTAAGCGACGGGGTCAAATTGCATCGCGTTCATTGGGTTTCTCCTCGGAGCGGGGCCGAACGTTCGGCGATTTCGTTGTTGACGCACCAACACTCGCAGCGGATCGTTTGAACCAGCGTTTGAACCAGCGTTTGAAAGGACGAGGAATTTGCCAATCGCGGAAGAAAGGATTCAAACGGTTGTGCTCAGGGCGGAGCTGTTTGGTCACTTGCGCGTTTCGGTAGACGGCCAGGGTATCGCGCTCCCGGCCTCGAAGAAGACCCGTGGTCTGCTCGGCTACCTGCTTTCAAGCGACCGTGCCCGGACGCGCTCCGAGTTATGCGATCTGCTGTGGGAGGATGCGGAAGACCCGCGTGCCGCGTTGCGCTGGAGCCTCAGCAAGCTGCGGACGGCGCTCGGTCCGGAGCGGATTGTCGCGGATCGGAACATTGTGGACCTGCGCCGGGAGGCGTTGGAGACCGATCTCGCGTCTGTCGAGGTGGTGTCGAGCCAGGTCGACGGTGCTCCCACGGAAGCGTTGATGCGGACACAGGCGCTGTTTCGGGGCGAGTTCCTGAACGGGCTGGACCTGTCGGAATGCTACAGTTTCCATGAATGGTGCCAGGCCGAGCGATCCCGTCTGGGGCGACTCCACGAGCAACTCCTGACAACGCTCCTCTCCCGAACCCGGAGCGATCCGAAACAGGCGCTGGAATTCGCGCATAAACTGGTCGGGCTGAACCCTTTCGACGAGGCGGCCCATATCCGGGTGATCGAGCTGCAGTTTTCGCTCGGACGCGCCGCGGAAGCCAAGGCGCAGGCTACGCAATGCCGCAAGATCTTTCGGGCGGAGTTGGGACTCGAACCGTCGCCAGCGCTCGAACAGGCCTGCCGGGAGCCGGCCGACCCGATGCCCGACGCGCCCGGGCTTCGGGAAATCAACAGTTTTCCGTCACCCCGAACCGTATCGTCCGGTTTTGTTGGGCGGCAGGAGGAACTGTCGCTGATCCGGGAGGCTCTGGACCGGATGCCCGCAGAGGTCATTCTGATCGTGGGCGCACCGGGGATCGGCAAGTCGGCCCTCCTGTCAGAAGTCGGGCGGCATTTCGGAGACTTGCGCCTTTCCGCCCGCGCAGTCGAGGCCGAACGTCTGCGCCCGCTCGGGATCTGGCGCGACGCGCTACGCTCTCTGTCGGTTGATGGTGTCGATGCGGGCCTGAGAGACGCGTTGAAGGATCTGCTCGACGACCACGTTGGAAAAACCGCGACCCGGAGCAAAGAGCAGCATTTCGAGCCCTTCCGGGCGTTCCTGTCCGCTCTCGCCACGACCGGTCCGGTTCTGGTGGCTCTGGATGACCTGCAATGGATGGAACCGTCCTCCTGCGCCTTGTTGAGCTATCTCGTCCGAAACCTGCAAACCGAGCCGGTCCGCTTCTGCCTCGCCGCCAGAGCGGGGGAGATTGACGATAACGAGGCGGTTCAGTCACTCCTGTCGAGCCTCGGAGAGCGGCTTCGGCGGCTGTCCCTGACCGGGCTTGCCACGGACGACGCCCTGACGCTTGCACGTACCCTGCAGCCGGAGGGCGACGTTTCGGAGAGCGTGCGCATGGCGCAGGGAAACCCGCTCTACCTGAAGGTCCTGTCGCGGCGAGACGCTGCCCCCGAGACGTCGGCGTCACTGGATGATGCCTTGTCCAACCGTATCGAACGCCTGTCGCAACCGGCCATCAACCTGGCCTCATGGGCATCGGTTTTCGGGCGCAGCATCCCCATGGACAAGGCGGTCGAGGCGTCGGGTAGCGAGGTCTCGGAAGCGCTCGATCTGGTCGAAGAACTGGAGCGTCATGAGATGACGAGGTCGCTCGACGGGGGCACGTGCGAGTTCACCCACGATCTCATTCGCGACGCAACCTATGAGCGCCTCTCCATTACGAGGCGCAGGCTCATGCATGGCCGGATCGCCGATCTGCTTGCCCGCGACATGGAGACGGCCCCCGATCAGGCTGTGCAGGTTTTGCATCACGCCGCCATGTCCGACCGTCACGAACTCGCTGCGCGTGCGGCCGTTCTGGCCGGCGCGCACGCATTGCGCGCGCTGGCCAATGCGGAAGCCGCCGAGATCGCTCGAAAGGGGCTCTTTCATGCAGAAAAGCTCGGCCCCGGCCCGGCACGGATATCGCTCTTCATCCGGCTCTACCGGTGCCTGGTGCTGGCGCTTTCCGGGTTTTCGACCGGAAAGTTCCCGAAGCTGGTGGCCGATCTCGGCACGCAGGTATCGCTGGCCAGCCAGCATGCCATGGCGCCGGAGGTGGCAGAGGGCGAATACCTTCTGTCCGTCCTCCATCAGGAGTTGGGCGATCTCGAGGCGGCAAGCCAGGCAACAGCGCGCGCGGCCACCGCCGCCAGCCGGATGAAGGCCCGAAAGCGGGTCCGGCAACTGGCCAATTCGGCCCGCTGCCTGCTCGAACTCGGTCGGGACATTCCGAGAGCCGAGGAACTCTGCCGGGATGCCCGGGCATTTGCCGAGGCGGAAGGGATTTCCGATGTTGAGGTTTTCTGGAGCCAGGGACTGCTCGCCTATTGGCAGGGCGATCTCGCCAGTGCCGCCGAGAAGCTCGACAACGCCCTTGCCCTCGCCCGCCAAAGCGAAGATCGCTGGCGGGAGTGCAAATGCCTGACATGGGCCGCGATGATCGCTCTGGAACGGGATCTTCCGGCAGCGGCGATTGAGTTTGCCGGCGATCTCCGGAGTCTCGCGGGCAAGGTCGGCGAAGGGGCGATGGCGCCGCTGGCGGAGACGATCCGGGCATTGGCGCGGGACGATTCCGATGCCCTTGAAACGGCCCTGGCATCTTTAGAGCGCGCGGATGACAAATCCCACCTGGCATATGCCCTGAACCTCGCAGCGGAGAAGGCGGCCAGGAATGGCAGCAGGTGCATCGCCGCCGAGCTGGCGAAACGGGCCTATTCCTATGCCGATGCAATCGACAATGGCAACGAGCGGGCTCTTGCCCAGGCGCAGGCATATTTGTTCGGCGAGACGGTGGGTGACCCGGAGGCCCTCTGGGATTGGTCCAGAGATCCGTCTTCTCCGGCGTTCACGGCAAGGGTTCGGCGAGTTCTGTCCCGGGCTGCACGTCAAGACGAATAACAACAAAATGGAGAGGACCACGCCATGCCCAAGTTCATCGTAGAGCGCAATTTCGAGCCACCACTCAGCCAGGAGGACCTTTCTGCAACCGAGGAGCGGATGGCGCCCTGTCTCGACCTGTACGATGTCCAGTGGATCCAGAGCTACTGGAGCGAGGACCGAAAGCGCATGATCTGCGAGTACGAAGCGCGGGATTCCGAGTCGGTTCGGAATGTACAGCGGGAGGCAGGCGCGAAATTCGAGCGCGTCTGGATGGCCGACCTGCTGGAATAGACATGCACATGGGATCTCATCGCTGATGCCTCCGTTCCTCCAATGCGCTTTGCGTCGCCGAACCGGACGTACGACTGGGGCCGCCCAAGCGTCTGCTCCGGGCCGATAGCGACTGCCTCAGGTTCAAGCGACGCACCCTTCGCGCCGCGGCGTGGAATCCGACAGGATGGACGGAAGGACTAAGCCGCTCCGCGGCATTGGCGTTCTTTGCTGATGACGTGAACTGGCGTTGTTGCAGAACTCTCACCGTGAAGGATTCCCTTCGCGAATCCATGCGGTTAGACGGGCGGCATGAGCAAGCC
>CANLZY010000058.1 GCA_947495685.1 uncultured Tropicimonas sp. | reverse complement strand
AAACCATCGTCCCGATGGACCAACGACCAACCATGCACTAACTTTCAGATTGGACCACTCAAGTGGGGCCGCTCAGTGGGATCTTCATGGGGCGCAATGGTTCTTCCATCACTGGACGTCGCGGCGATATTCCTCGTCCACACGGACGGGTTGGTGGCAGGGTTTTGGACCACTCCCCAAGTTGGTGCCATCCGCCAGGAGCTGACGACGGCCTTCATCTGTGAGCCGAAGGCGACACGCAATGCCGTTGAGAATCCAGCTTGACCAATACGGAAACTCGGCGATTGAAGGCAAACAACTCCAGGGCAACGGGCAATCGAAGGATTGGGCAGTTGCCAGGGAACGAGTCCGACTACCGGACCGCATTCGAGACCGGCGCGGAAACCTGCGGAGGGATCGGCGAGTGGATCACCCGTTCCACCGCTGAACGCCCGCCCTCATCGGTGCGCGGCTTCCACCATCGTTGGTCCACGACACCGGACGCCACTGCCCGAAAGCTGCCGCCGGACAGGAAACCCACGCGGTAGCTTGGCCGGGCGGAAGTGTTCGGAATTTCACGACAACCTCTTGGTCCAACGGAGGACTGGCTGTCGCACTCCGATCCCCTCGCAGATGGTTGTGTGCGACGAAGCCTTGAGGTCTATTCGAATCCGGTACGGACATTGCTGATATTGATTGGTGGATAAAATGACGACTCGGGTATTCGACTTTGGCGGCACATTTTATGAAACAGTCTACGACGGTGATTTCGACGGCTTTGCCGCCCGCCGTCTGGACGACCCGGACCATGTGATTTCGCTGGACATGGCTTCGCGCCTGTTTGCTGCAAACCGCTACCATGACTTGCTCAACGCGCTCGACGCGGACGGATTTGTCGAGGCCGCGAGGACGATGGCGGATGCGGCGCGAGGGGCCAACCGGACCATCACCGCGATGAAGGTGACCTATCAGCCCGCAGAGAGCGCGGCGAAGACGTTGATGGGGCTGGCCATTGATGTGGCAACCTATCCCCTGACGGGCGGCATCAAGCTGCCGGGCGCAGGCAGCGTCGTCAACGGGGTGAACGAAATCGGGACAGAATGGCGTACCGCGATACTCGAACATGGCGAGACCGCTGCGCTCATCGCCTATTTCGAACGGATGATCGACATCGCGGAGACAATGAGCATCCAGTTCCGGGTCTACCGGAACGCGATGAACCGGACGGACCCGGAGACCGATGCGATCAACGCCACCTGGATCACCTCTGCCTTCACGGCGTTTTCAAGGGCCATGGGAACGGCAAATACCGCGCGGGACGGCCTCGCAGAGATGGAATACGGCGGCGTCGATCCCGCGTTTGACAGCGGTGCGGCCGGGCTACTGGCCAACTTTTTCTCCACCCAGACCTCAGAGGAGGAGGTGGGACGCTTTCTGGTAGAAACTGCGCTGGATTATGGTGTCGCTGATGACCTGCGCGGTCCGGTCGAGACGGTCAAGAACCTGCTGTCCTTTTTCGAGAACTGGGAGGCAGGCGACAGTGCGGCGCAGCGCGCCGAACTCAATGAGGCATTGATGGCCGTGTTCTCCGAAGGGCTGGCACCGCTCGATTACGGCATCTTCACGGACAAGCTCGCTGCCGCCAACACCGCCCCCATCGACGGTTTCCAGACCGTCTGGGACGAGGGCGGAACGGCGCCGCAGGAAGCGCAATTTCTGGACTTTGAACGCGACGGGTCCTCGGCCAAGGCTGTGCTGTCAGGGGTGATGTCGGAATCCGATAACCAGGACTACTTCGCCTTTGACGTACCGGAGGGGGCGGTGCTGCGGTTCGGCGAGAGCGTGGACCTCTTCACCCACGACGGAACCGAGATCGACGTCACCTATGCGTCCTATACCTGGACCTCACCCGATCTTTCGGCAGGGCGCTACATCGCCAGGCTTCAGGATTGGAGCAAGTTCCGCACCGAGTACGACGTGGATGTCACATTGGTGAGCAACGGCGTTCTGGAGGCCGACGACCTGCCCGCCGGGGCGAGTGACCTCGGCGTGTTGCCGTTCGGGAAGACCACTATCACCGGCAGCCTCGGAGGCCTCAGCGGGCTCGACATCGCGGATCACTACAAGATCACGGTCGAGGACCCGACCCAGCTCAAGGTGACTGCCACCGGAGCGAAGGGCATCGTCAACCTGCGGATGGATCTCCTGCCGTTGATCGACCTGAACCGGGACGCTGCCGGGTTGGACAGTGGCTGGCTGACGAACAGGTCGGTCAGTGGCACGGCCAATCTGGCCCCGATGGCGCAGCCATATATCCTTGTGATTGAGGGCGGCAATGTCGAGCACGGCTACACGCTGACGCTCGAGGCTTCTGACGGCTTCGACGGCGTTGTGGAAACGGCGACCTCCTCCACCCAGCCCAACCGTTTCGGTGCCGGCGACGACATCATCACCCAGACCAGCGGCGCCGTCTGGACGGAAGGCGGCGACGACACGGTGTTCTTCACGGGGCCGGGAAAGCTCTTTGCCGGAGAGGGCGACGATACCGTTCATGTAAACGGCACGGTGAATGGGACCAGCCAGGAGGCCGAGCTTCAGGGCGAGGCTGGCCACGATACGTTGATTTTCGGCGCTGGTGCCGCCGTGGTCATGGAACTGCTGGATGCAGACGGCGGCAAGATCAGCCCCGAAACCGGGTCGTTCCTTGACCACGCCACTTCTGTCGAAAACGCCGACCGCGTGGCCTGGCGGTTGTCGAGTGACAGCAGATCCCTTCCAACACAGATTTCCGGCTTCGAAGAGATCCTCATTCAGGAAGGTGCCTACAATGCCAACCGGGTGATCTATACGCCGCAACTCAGCTTCTTCGACCCTCGCGGCTACAGCAGCTTCTACGCCGACTGGAGGAGCGTTGCCGACCCGATCATCTGGGACTCCTCCGGCGATGCGATTGTCGAAGTTGTCGACGGCTTCTCGATCAAGGGCCCGCCCTACCAGAGCTGGATCGGGCTTGGCTCGGGCGACGACACCGTGACACTCGGCGGCAACGTCAGGATCTTCGGTGGCAAGGGCAATGACGTGATCGAGGCTTCCGGGCATATCGAGGCGGGCGACGACGACGACACGGTAACCGGCAGCGGAACCCTGCTGCTGGGAGAGGGCAATGACACCGCCTACATGTTGCGCGGGTCCGGCACCGTGGATGGAGGCGCTGGCTACGACATCTTTCACTACGACATGCAGGACGCCAGGATTCAGGGGTATTTCAACGGGTCCGTCCGGATCGGGCAGCAGGTCAAGGATGTCAACGGCGACTGGGTCTCCATCTCCGGGACCGCCGAAGAGATATTTGCCTTGCTCGCAAGTGCTCCGGAGTGGCGTTTCTACACGCTCGACGGGAAGGGATACACGACAGCAGAATTCGCCAATGTCGAGGAGATCCACATCGGAGGCTCCTCGGGTGGTGCCTACACGAAAACCGGGTACGAGACCTTTTATGCCTTCGACGGCGTGCAATCGGTCAACGGCTACTCCGGAACCGACACTGTCCATGCGGCCTGGTCGGGATCGAACGAAGATATCTCGATGCACCACGATGGGGACGAGACCTGGATCTTCTCCAACGGGTTCAGGGCGACCAGTGTCGAGAGATTCAACATTGCCACCGGCTCCGGCGACGACATTCTGGAATTCGAAGGCACCGGGGCCACCGGGTTGGGCAATGATACCGTCACGTTCAAGGGCGGGACACTCAAGACCGAAGGCGACCACGATACAGTGGTCCTGTCGCAGGGCGGGTCGACCTACGCCCACTTCAATGTCGACCTCGGTTGGGGGCAGGACACGCTCTACGCCAACTCGGGCAGGGGCGGCACGCTCAGTGGGGGCAACGGAATCGACACTCTCGCGCTTTCTGTCGAATGGTGGGAATGGACCGACACCGATGGAGCGCAAGCGCGGATTTCCGCAACCCGGGAGGGCATCGAAGCGGTGCTTGATGCCTATGCGGGCGGTCAGATGCTTCACGCCTGGGTCGGCGGCGGCAAATACCAGAGTGGCTATTCGCTCGACGGGTTCGAACGCATAGACCAAACGGGCACGAACGACGAAGACCTCTTGATCGACTTTGGCCATGGCTCCGTGGTCGATGGCATGGGCGGCGGCTACGGCGATACGTTTTTTGCCGATTGGTCCGACGCAACTGGGCCCGTCATCTGGAACGTGAACGCCGATGACCAATGGTACGTTACGCCCTCCGGCGGCGCGGTACGCAATGTGGAGCAGGTGATCCTGAGCACCGGCGCCAGTGCCGACCGGGTCTGGCTGGCTGGTACCACCAATGATGTCGAGACCGGCGCGGGGTCGGACTACGTTTCCATCGGCGGCTCTTCCGGCACGACCTCGGTTGCCACCGGTGCTGGCAGGGACGCTGTGGAGATTGCGGCCGGGTACAGCAAGACGTTTCATGCCGACCTTGGCGGGCAGGACGACATCGTCTCGATCAAGGGAAGCCGTGGAACGGTTGTCGGCGGCGGCGGAGAGGACACGCTGGTCGTGCAACTCGGACGCCTCTCCTACAACCTGTTCAATACGGACGGCACGGCTTTCACGGCGCTGTCCAGCACCGAGCACACCCGGCGTCTCATGGCGGCAGCGGCCAATGGCGAGACGTTCCAGATAACGGACAACGATCGCGCCTCCGTCACGGTCGAAGGGGTCGAGACCTTCGTCATTGCACCAACCGGCATTCAGGCTGCGGTGCTGGTCGACCTCGGCGGTGACTCCAGACTGCGCGCCAATATCCCGTTCTCCCTCCGGGACACGTTCCACATCGGTGACGGCAATGACATTGCCCAGGGTGGCGGCGGTTCGGACAGCTACAATTTCTATGGCAGCTTTGGCAAAGACGTGATCGAGGACACGAGCAGCACCGATACCGTCAACTTCCTCGACGCACGCGCTGCAGATCTGACGTTCAAGCAGTACAAGCACGACCTGAAGGTGCTGCATGCCGATGGCTCGAATCTTACGGTGCGCGATTATTTTTCGTCTTCGGACGCCGGGCGGGGCTGGACCTTCACGGCCAATGGCGTGGCCATTGAGGTTGATCTTTCCAGTCTCAAGGGCAAGAAGACCGCACCTGACCAGGATGTCGGCCCGCTCACCGAAATCCTGCCCGACCTCGCTCGCGGCGAGATCGAGATCATCGGTGGCAACACGAAGGACCTCCTGACGGGCACCGATGCGCGCGACGAGATCCGGGGCCTGCGAGGGAACGACATCCTCGACGGCGGTGTCGGCGACGACCTTCTCTTTGGTGGCAACGGGCAGGACTTCCTGATCGGAGGGCTTGGCGCGGACCTGCTCGATGGCGGCAACGGGCGCGATGTTGCCGACTACAGCGATCTCGACTCGATTTCTGTCGACCTGCTGGACGGCAGCAACTCCAGCAAGGACACGCTCCGAAATATCGAGATCATCTGGGGCACGTTCCAGGCGGATGCGATGCGCGGAGACGGCAGCGAAAACACCTTCTACGGATTCGCCGGGGCCGACATCCTCGAAGGGCGCGGCGGCGCCGATACCCTGATCGGCGGCGATGACAACGACACCCTCAACGGCGGTGGTGGCAACGACGAGATCTCTGGTGGTACCGGAGACGACACGATCGACGGTAGCACGGGCAATGACCTGATCGAGGGCGGCAGTGGGGATGACGTGATCGAGGGCAGGGCGGGCGACGACCGTCTGATCGCGGGCGCCGGCAACGATACGCTGAGGGGCGGCAGCGGAAAAGACTTCCTGAGTGGCCAGGCGGGGGACAACCTTCTGGAGGGCGGCGGCGGCAGGGACACGATCCTTGGCGGTGCCGGAAATGACACCGTCAACGGTGGCAACGGCGCGGATGATATCGGTGGAAGTGTCGGCGACGACATCCTGTCGGGTGGCAAGGGCAACGACACACTTAAGGGCAGTTCCGGCAGTGATCTGATCGCTGGCGATGGCGGAAACGACAGGCTGTTCGGTGGAAGCGACGACGACACCCTCCTGGGCGGTACCGGGAACGACAGGCTCTATGGCGAAGGAGGAACGGACACGCTCAAGGGCGGCGTCGGGAACGATTTGCTCGACGGTGGCTGGCTGGCTGACATTCTTGACGGTGGGGCTGGAAATGACCGCATGACCGGCGGAGCCGGTGCCGACACGTTTGTCTTCGGCTTGGAAGGCAAACCGAATGCCGACGTGATCAGCGATTTCAACGACGAGCTGGACCGCATTCAGATCACCAACGACAGCTTCACGGTATCGGTGCGCGGAAATGACATGGTGTTGGATTGGGGAAGCGGCGAAACCCTTACGATCGAAGGTTTCACCAACAAGGAAGAGCTTTGGGACGGCCTCGTGACTGTCTAGCGATCCGGGCTGTCGGGCCCTCAGAGCCAGAGCGGATCGGCGCGTCGAGGATGACGGCAGACAGGAAGATCGCGGGACAGCGGACGTATTGGGTCGGTTTCTTGCCGATCACTTTGCCGATCATGACATCACGCGGTTGAAGGTTGCGTTGACGACAGTGCCCTCGACAACGCTGGATCGGAACAGCCGCGTGCTGTCGAGCCGGCGCGACTCGTTCGAGGATTCCCTCCTGTGCTTTGGCGGTACGGTCGATTTGGGACAGGACTGTCTGATCTTCGATCCACCAAAGGATGCCCGGATGCAGAATCGGAATGCCGCTGCCTGCGTCATGAAATGTCGGGCAGTTGGGGCCATGGATTCTTCACGTGCAGGCGAGTGGAGCAAGTCTGTCCCGGTTTTGCAATCCGTCGAGATCGGCTTTGCCAGAGGTGGGTTTTGGCCCGGCGACCTGGTCAGACTGGAGAGGAGCGCGGCCTTGGGCCCCGACATCCTGTCGCCGCCGGTGTTGGTCACGGAAGATCGCGGCGGCGATGCGATGCCAAGGCGAGGGACACTGTCTTCGATGCGTCCATTGCCTTTCCCACGACCTGAACGAGTCAGCCTCCGGTGACGAGCAGCTTTCCACAGGTTGCGTTCCATCCGGTTTCTGACAGCCCTGCCGACGACGCGCCGTGAGTGCAGATCCAGAATGACGGCCAGGTGGGGCCAGCCTTCCCACGTCCAGAGAACGCTGATGTCACGGGCCTATTCGTGATCGGATTGATCCGCCGTGAAATCCGGATCCAGCAGGTTTGGCGCGATGTTGACGATGTCGCCTCTATCCTTGGCCGCCTTGAACTTCTGGCTTCTCTTCACGGATATACCCCTCGCCATTGTCCGCGAACCAATGGTGGACAAGGGCTCGATCGCGCATCAGCCGACCGATACAGCGGGGATCGTCGTCGAGACCAAGTTCGTTCAACCCCACGGTTCTGCGAGGGCGGCCATCGCTACCCAGGGACAAGGCGAACTCTTTCAGGCCTTGAGCCAGGGCAACCCAATCTTTTCGCTGGCTTCTGCTGAGGGGGCGACTGCGTCAGGCCCAATGGCCGGACAGGGTTTCATCCGGGATCTCAAATGGCCGGTTTACCGTGGCCATTCCTGGAGCATCGGTCTCCTCCCGGAGCCGACGGTTGGCTCGCTGCTGTTCAATGATTTCGCTCGCAAGATCAGATTGGGTCGTGGACTCTTCAGGATTGCATCTGCCTTGGTGTATCCAGCAGCTCAGCGTCGCGCACCCAATCCAGACTTTCGTGACGATCTGCTGTCGCGGAATCTTGCTGCCGAATGCTGTTCGTACGGCTTGCGCGCGGTATTACGCTATCGGCCGTGATCCCGGCCATGCTCCCCCTTGCGACACGACAGCGGTCAAGGGCGTGGCACGATCCCGCGACGGGTTCACACCCTTCGTGGAGAGGTGTTGCACAGCGATCTTGCAACTGAAGGCAACATTTGCCCCATATCGTCGGAGTATCCTGCCGGCATTGGTTCTGATCGCCGTGTTGATTGAACCAGTTATTGGCCGGTCGGATCGAACCGACATGATCCGAGGGCACCGTTTTGATCCAGCGGTGCTGGCGGCGATGGTTGGCAGAATCGTCTTCAGTTGCAGAAACTTGGGTCAATCCTGAACCACGGTGAGAGATTTGGAGGTCGGCCTTTGCAGCCATCGATTGGCCGCGTCGGCGGGCTGGCAGCGGGTCATCCCGTGCGTTCGCCGGTGAACGCCATCATCGCGTTTAACTTGCGGGACCGGCGCAGCGTGGCATCGCGGTTGCGGGCCGCCAGCCGTTCGGCCCCGGCCTGTGCCCGGCGTCGCAGATACGTGGCCAGTGCGGCGGGCAGGGGGGCGGGCCAACTGCGCGATACCCCTGTTGCCAACCGGCAGGCACCGGGGGCGAAGCGGCGCAGAATCGGATCGGTGATCGCCACCATCGCCTGAGTGCTGCCGGGGTCACCCTGCCTGCCGGCGCGCCCCATCAATTGTCGATCGATGCGGCGGGATTCGTGGAACTCTGTCAGCACCACATGCAGCCCGCCGTTTCGCCGCGCGGCCTCCGACAACTTTATGTCGGTGCCACGACCGGCCATGTTGGTGGCAATGGTGATCTGTCCGGCCCTGCCGGCATCGGCGATGATCCGGGCCTCGTCGGCATCCTGACGGGCGTTCAGCACCTGGTGCGGCGTCGCCCCCAGCACCGCCGAGACACGTTCGGACACCTCGACCGAGCGGGTTCCGATCAGCACGGGGCGTCCGCTGGCAGCCAGCCTTGCGGCCCGCTCGGCAACGGCCTTCAGCTTGTGTGCTTCGGTGCGGAACAGGCGCGGCGGCAGGTCCTTGCGGATCACCGGTCGATGGGTCGGAATGGTGGCGATGGGCCGGTCATAGACCCGCGCCATCTCGCGCGAGACCTCGCCCAGGGTGCCGGACATGCCGCCAAACCACAGGTAACGGCGAAAGAATTCCTGAAACGTCAGCTGGGCAAGCGTCTGACGCTCCGGGCTGATCTCCAGCCCCTCCTTGACCTCGACCATCTGGTGCAGTCCGGATTGCCACTGCCGGTCGGCCAGCACCCGCCCGGTGAATTCATCGACGATCTGCACAGCGTCATCGGCCACGATGTAGTGTTGGTCGCGGTGGTGCAGGTGCAGCGCCGACAACGCTTGGCTGACCAGTTCGGCCCGCGCCCGCGGGATCTCCCACAGGCCACCGTTTCCGGTCGCGGCATGGGCGATGGCGCCGCGGCCCTGATCCGTCAGGTCGATCCGGCGGCTGTCGGCGCGCAGGTGGTAGTGGCGCGCCGGTTGCAGGGTGCGGGCGATGGACAGTGCGACATGGCAATCCTCGATGCGGGTGCGCTGGTGCGGGGCGGCGATGATCAACGGCGTCTGCGCTTCGTCGATCAGCACGCTGTCGGCTTCGTCGACGATCGCAAAGGCCAGCAGGGGCGGGGCGGTGGGTTCGGCCTTGCCGCCGGACAGGCGCGCCGCTGCCGCCCGTGAGGGCGAGGCCAGGTCGCCCCGGTTCAGGCGGCTGCGCAGATAGTCAAACACCAGCGTCTTGTTGGACACATGGGTGATCGCGGCGGAGTAATCGCGGGCCTTTTGGGCCATGTCGGCCTCCGGGTCGATCAACGCCGCGCTCAGCCCAAGTCGGGCGTAGATCGGCGAGAGCGTCTCGAAGTCGCGCTGGCAGAGGTAGTCGTTCACCGTGATGACATGGGTCGGCACGCCTGCCAGCGCGGCGGTGGCGGCGGCAAGGACCGTGGTGGCCGTCTTGCCCTCGCCGGTGGCCATCTCGGTCAGGTGCCCGGTCAGGATGCGCCGCGCGCCAAGGATCTGAACCTTGTGATGCCGATAGCCAAGCTCGCGAAAGGTAGCCTCTCGCGCCAGAGCAAAGGCCTGCGCGGCGGCCCTGCCAGTCAGGCCATTGCGCAGCAGCGCCGGCCCGAGGGCGCGGGCGGCCTCCAGAAGGTCTGCATCGGACAGAGCAGCACAGGTTTTCTGCCGCCGGATCACCCGGCGGGCAAAGACCCGGTCGGACAGGCCGGGGCGGCGGATCAGCGGGCGCGCCGCCGCCAGCAGGCGGCCCGCGGCCTCATCCCACCACTTGACCGGCGGGTTGCGGCGCTCGGGCAGAGCGGTCGGCGCGCGATCCGGAGTCAACCAGGGCCGGGTTGGAAACAGCACGCTAATCATTGCCGAAATGCCTCAGGAACACCCGGCGCGTCGCCCGCAGTGCGCGGGGGGCCAGCGGTTCGGTGCCGAAATCCAGCCGCGCATAGGCCCGGTTGCCGAACGGCGTGTCCGCGGCAAGCGTCTCGCTGTGGAGGTCCAACACCAGCACCGGGTCGAGCGCGGTGGTGGCCTCCTGCGCCATCGGGTCGGTGGCGATCGGGCCGCCATTGGCCTGTGCCAGCGCTGGGCTGGGCAATTGCCGCTCTGCCGCCGGGACCGAGCGCACAAGGTGGGCGGCATGGGTCTCGGGCGTTGTTGTCAGGCGCAGTTCCGCCAACACCAGCCGCCTGTCTATCAGTTCCGCCAGGTATTCGGGCGCCACGGCGCGTATGGTGTCGGCGGTATGGGGCAGGACATGTCCGATCCGGTCGCCCTGCGCATAATACCGCCCGATCAGGTCGTCGGGTGGCGGCAGATCCAGTGTGCCCGCGGCCCCAGCCCGCAGCGTCAACCCGGCAACCCGATCGTCCAGCCGGGCCAGCCGGGCTTCGGCCTGGGCGAGGGTCTCGGCGGCTATGGCGATGGCATTGCGCTCCTCGACATTGGCGATCCGCAGGCCCTGGCGCGCCTCGGCAACCCGCGCGGCCTCGGCATCGCGCGCCGCGCTCAGGTCGGCATCCTCCAGGCGCAGGATCGGCTGCCCATCCTCCACACGGCTGCCGGGACGGACCAGAACCTCGGCCAGGGTGCCATCGGTGGCGGCCCGCAGATAGGCGGTTTCCGGCAGCCAGACCACGCCCTGCACCGTCGTGCGCAGGGGCAGCGGCACCAGTATCACAAAGGCAAGGATCGCGGCGGCCGTGGCCAGCGCAAGCACCCCGGCGCGGCCACGCTTTTCGGCCAGACGGGTGTCGGTCCCGAATTTCCGGATCAGCTTTCCGATGGGCAGGATCAGCCCCTGTGTCACCGACCACAGAGCCAACGCGACCCCGACGATAAAATAGCGGCTGGCGACATAGAGCGCGATGCTCAGCATGATCGTCATCCGATAGACAAAGGCCGCCGGAGCATAAATTGCAAAGACCCGGGCCTCGAACGGGGTTGCGCGGGGGGCATCGGGCGTCGCGGCGTCCAGCAGCCAGCGGCGCAGGACCTGCCCCCACCACTCGTTGGCGCGTTTCTGAAGGTTGGGGATCTCGATCAGGTCCGACATCACGTAGTAGCCGTCGAATTTCAGCAGCGGATTGCCGTTGACCAACAATGTCGACAGCCCCGAGATCAGCATGGCATTGTAGGCGGCGTCGCGCAGCAGCCCCGGTTCGGCGGCGCGCCACAGGAACAGGGCAGCGGCGGCAATCGCGATCTCGGCCAGGATGCCCGCGGCGCCAACCAGCGCCCGCGCCCATTTGGACGGGAAGGCCGCCGAGGCCGAGGCATCGACATAGGGCACCGGGTAGAACACCAGGAACATCACGCCGATCTCGTGGCAGGTGCCGCCAAAGCGTTTCACCGCCAGCCCATGCGCCAGCTCGTGCACCAGCTTGACCAGCGGATAGACCACCGCCATCAGCGCCAGGTTCTGCAGCGCCAGGATCTCGCGCACACCTTGCTGGCGTAGATCGTCGAGGCTGGCGGGCAGCACCGCAAGGGCCGCTCCGACCAGTGCCAGCCAGCCAATTGCCCAGAGCCAGCCAACCCAACCGCTGACCAACGGTGCCAGCCAGGTCAGCAAGCGGTCGGGGTTGAACAGGGGCAGGGGCACCGACAGCGGGTTCTTGAAATAGCGCGAGCGCTTCTGGCCGCGTTTCTTGCCCATCCGCTCTACCAGTTCCTCGGCCAGCGGCACACGGTCCACCAGCAACAGGTCGGATTGATAGAGCTGCATCACCAGGTGCAGGATGTCGTCCTGTGCCGGTGCACGCGCGCCAAGCCGGTCGCAGGCGGCCTGCCAGATCTCGTCCAGCGTCGCCGCGCCGCTCATCGCCCCCACCACGGCCCAGGTCTCGGAGGTGAAGCGATGATGGCTGTGCCCGACGGGGTCGCGCACCACGAACCACGGCTTTCCGAGGTAACTGTGAAGCGAAATCTCCAGCCCGGGCTTCAGCGCCGGTTTCAACGGCGCCACGCGATACCAAAGCTGGCTGTGAAAACTCTCGCTCATGGCCGCCAGCGCCAGAACCAGATCCGGGTCCGTTCGCCGATCGGGCGCCACAGGGCCGAGGCGATCGTGGCCGTGCCGGCGTCGATCTTGGCGACCCCCTGCAGCCCCGGGCGCAACCCGGCGGGCGGGTCGATCAACGTGGCTTCGGCGCGAAACGCGGTCTGGCCACGCGCGGCCTCGGCAACTTCGGCAAGGCGGGTCACCTCGAACCGTATCGCCTGCCGCGACAGGCCGGTCAGGGCCAGCGTTCCGGTTGCGCCCGGCTCCACCAGTCGGACGTCGTATTCGCTGACGTCGAGGGCCAGTCGGAACGTGTCGCCCGCCGCGATGCGGAACAGCGCCTCGCCCTTGTCCACCGGCGCGCCGAGCCGCTGGGTCAGGTCGCCCTCGACGATCAGCCCGTCAAAGGGCGCCCGGATCTCGATCCGGTCGAGCCGCGATTGCGCCAGCCGGATTTCGGCGTCCACGCGGGCAATCTGCGCGGCCAACTGGCCCAGTTTGGCGCGGTCGCCCTCGGCGAGCGCCGCGTTGCGTTCCTGTGTCAGCTTCGCGCGTTCGCTCTGCCACTTGATCAGGTCAAGCCGCAGGTCGCGGTCGTCGAGCGTGGCCAGAACCTCGTCACGGCTCACCAGTGCTCCGGCGCGGTGGCGGGACGTATCGACGAACCCGGCAAACGGTGCGGTGGCAACGCGTGATACCGCGCCCTCCAGCCGCGCCTGGGCGGTTACCCGAAGCGTTGTCTGTGCCGTGCCCAGCCACACCGCCAGCGCCAGACCCAGTAGCAGGCCCAGTTTCACCCCCGGATGGCGGCGACCGAACACAGCTGTCAGGGCGGTGCCGGTCCAGCGGCGCAACCGGCCCGACACAAGCCGGTTTTCGGCCTGTTTCAGGGCGATGGCAGGGGCGGCAAGGTCCGCGATGGCCTGCAGCCGCTGCATCTCGGCGTCGCTGAAGGTGCCGCCTGGCGTGCCGGTTGCCATGCGTTCCGCTGACAGGACACCCAGCAACCGGCCGCGCAGCATCATCGGCAGCGACACCATCCCCTGAACCCCCGAGGCGGCGGCATGTGCCACATGGGCGGCGGTGATGGCCGTGGGCGACACGGCGGGCAGGCGGATCGGCAACACCTGCAGTCGCGCCTCCTCCATCGCCTGTGTCAGGCTTCGGGTGACGGTGGATTTGCGCTCCACATCGGCGGTTTGCGACAGCGCCCGCAGCCGCAAGCGACCGCGTCGCAACAGCGCCACAGACACCCGATCCGCGCCAAGCACCGCCTGGCTTTCGTTGGTCAGGGCGCGCAGGGCGGCCTCCAGCGTGTCGCCGTCCTCCAACGCCGCCAGAACGGTCACGGCCGCGGACAAGTCCTGGGTTCGGGCCGCAGCCTCGGTGCTGTGGCCGTCCTTGATGACGCCGTGCAGCCAGCCGGCCCCCCATTGCACGGCCGCCAGCGCCCGTGGGCAATCGGCATTGCGCAGGATCAGGCCGATGACCGCCTGCGCGTGGCCCTCGACCAGCACCGGATAGCCGATGGCGCGCTCGTCCGGGCCCGCCGGGCGCAAGGTGGTTTCGCCGCCGGATTGGGCCGCGGCGCAGGCGGTTTGCAATGCCACGACAGCCGGATCGTCCGGGTCAGGCTCTGCTGCCAATTGCGGCCAGCGGGCGGCCGGGGCGAAGTGGCCTTCGGTGGTTTCAAGCAACAGCACGGCCCGCGACAGGCCGGGCATGTCGCGGCACAGCAGGCTGAACCACGTGTGCACGAATTCTGCCGTATCGCGTGGCGCCAGAAACCGTGCCCAGTCAGGGTCGGCGTCGCCATCGCGATGTGCCCGTGGTCCTTCGGGGCCACCTCCGCCACCGGGCAGCAGGTGCAGGTCGATATCGGTCATTCGGCGGGAATCCGGTCAGATCCCCATTCCGGCCGGCGTTGCGGGCCACGGCGGGTGGTCGGTTTGCGCGCGGCTGGTGCGGCGGCAGCGGCCGCGAACAGGGCAAAGACCTCGGCGCCGCTTTCGGCCCTTGGTGCCTCGGTGCGGACTATCTGCGCCGTCGTCGCGGGTCTGTCTGGCCCGACAGTCGATCCGCTGAGGTCCAACCAGTCGTTTCCAAGAGACGATGGTGCGGGTGCAAGCGCGTCGGTCAGGTTGGTGCGAAGGTCGGTTGGCAGCCGGTCGAGCGCCAAGACGCACCAATCTTCGGGCGGCGCATTCCCGGTCGCTTGCCGGTACAGCACATCCAGGGCCTTCACGACGGATTGGGGCAGGCCCGCGCCACACCACATGGGCTGTTCGGCAGGCTCACCCGCGCCCACCAGAGCCAGCGGCGGAAGATCGCTGGCAAGCTGGGTGTAGTCGTCCAGCGGCATGGCACACCAATCGTGGTCGGTGCCAGCCATCTCCGTCAGCGCCGCGCGGGCCTCGGGCGACAGGTCGCCACCGCTGAAAACACATTGCCCGGCAACGGCGGCATGCCCGCCGCCAGAGCCGTAGTCTGTCCCGCCAAAGCCGCCGCCGCCGGGGCTTGCCTGATTGGCACCGCTGCTCTGGGCGGACACCGGGGCACCGCTCGCCACCGTAGCACCGACAGCGCCAACCGATCCGCTTCTGGCCCCGCCGCCGCCCGATCCGCTGAAGCTGCCACCGGACGAGGTCGTCGACGGTGTTCCGGCGCGCAACAAGCGGGCAGGATCGATCCGGTCAAAGGCGGCAAACCCGGTGTCCGTGCCCTCGGTCAGGCGGATCAGGGCGGATGTGTCGAGGTCATCGACCACGCCGTCCCGTGTCAGGTCACCGGGGATGGCGGCAATCAGCAGCGCATCGGCCCCGGCTGCATCGGCATCGGTGCCGTTCACGGCGACCACGTTCACGCTCAGCCTTTGGTCGGTGCCATAGGTCATGTCCGGGTCAACCGCTGCGTGCAGCCGCCCGATCTCTTGTGTGCCGGCCGCAAGTGGTTCGGCAAAGGTCAGCGTGATGCGGGTGACGTACCGGTCACCGGCGGTGTCGGTCTGCACGGCGACCTGGGTCCCGGCGATGGCCGCGACAAAGCCCGTTGGCTGCAACCCGTCGGGATCATAGGCGACCTCGAAGGTCATCTCGCGCAGTCCGCCATCGCTCTGCATCGTCACGGCCAACCCTGCGGCGCCATCGGCGCCCGTCAACGTCGCGCCGGGCGCGGCAACGGCATCGGCCAACGCGATCGTGTCGTCTGCGGCTCCGATGTCCAGCACCGTCGAATAGGAATCGCCGATGACCCCGTCGGCATTGCCATCCAGCGCCCCGGTTGCCCCGGTCAGGGCGGCGTCGCCACTGGTCAGGGTCAGGGTATAGCTTCCGGGCGCCAGTGGGATCGTCGGCAACAGGCGCAACCCGTCGGTGGTAAACACAAGCGAGATCGGCACCTGCGCCCCGGACCCGTCGGTCAGCGTGATATCCGGCAGCGGCTGACCGGCGCCGTACAGGTCCAGCAGGCTGGCCTCGAACGGGCGATTGAAGGTCACGTCGATCGCTCGCGGTGTGGTGGTGACACCTGTCACCTGCAGGGTCGCGGGGGTGACGGTGATCACCTGGTTCAGGATCCGGTGCTGGCCGTCTTCATCCTCGACCGTCACCCGGATCCGGAAATCACCCTCTTCGGCATAGACATGCGGCGCTGCCGTGGCGTTGCCGTCCAGCGTATCGGTTGTTCCGTCGCCCCAGTTGACGACCCATGTCCGGATCGTATCGTCGCCAGGGTCGGTGACAGCCAGCGGCAAGGTCAGGTCCATCCCTTGCATGATCGTGTCCGGCGCCGTGAATGCGGCAACCGGGGCCACGTTCTTCACGGTCAGGGTCAAGGTCCGCGTCGCGGTCTGACCAGAGGGCAAGGTGGCGGTGACGGTCAGCGACACGTCGCCAGGGCCATCGGCCAGCGCGCCGCTCAGCACGCCGGCGGCGGACAGGCTCAGCCCACCCGGCGTGTCGGTCGTCGAGAACACCGCATCTCCAGAACCATCGCCGCCGGTGACGGCCAGTTGCAGTTTCAATGGCACGCCCTCGTCCAGCGTCAACGCGCCGGGATTGGCAATCGCCAACGGGGTGGGTGCAGCGGTGACGGTCAGCGTGACGGTTGCCGGGGCGCTTTGCCCGGTGCCGTCGGAGACTGCGTAGGTAAAGCTGTCGGTGCCGGTGTATCCGTCGTCGGCGGTATAACGCACGCGGCCATCGGCGAGCAGTTCGAGCGTACCGTTGGCGGGTGGGTCCTGCAGGACGACGGTGAGGGCGTCGCCTTCCGGATCGCTGTCGTTCTTCAACACGTTGACGGTGACCGCGCCGCCCGAGACGACCCGCGCGGCATCATCGGCGGCGGTCGGGGCCCCGTTGGGCAGGGCGGTGACGGTCAGGGTGACGGTTGCCGGGGCGCTTTGCCCGGTGCCGTCGGAGACTGCGTA
>CANLZY010000057.1 GCA_947495685.1 uncultured Tropicimonas sp. | reverse complement strand
ACCGTCTACCGGCTGGGAAATGGCACCATCAAACCCGATCAGCAAGAGCAGAGAGTAGCTTGGAACGCGCCAGATCCCGTCCAACGATTGGGGAGTAGCTCAGAGAGAGCAAATCTCAATCAGCAAGTGGGGAAATTCCTCCTTGTTTCCGGTGAGCAGAGTGCAGTTTTTTTGAGAGAGCCTGCACCGACATCGCGATACTTGACCCGACTGGCCCCCTCCGGACGGATCAAATCGTGGATGGTGGTGCTTGGTCTTTTTCACCCCGGCTGCCACACAGGTGTGGACCGCGCGGGTGTTAGCGGTCATCCTCCTCTATTTGAGAGGCAACAAACACCAAACAGCTTCCACAGGAGAGGGCAATGAAAACGCTTTATATGGCAGCCGCGCTGGCTGTTGCGGCCACGATGGCACCGGCCGACGTAAAGGTCGGAATGATCACCACGCTGTCCGGCGGCGGCGCCGGACTGGGCATCGATGTACGTGACGGGTTCATGCTGGCCGTAAAACAGGCTGGGCGGGACGACATCGAGGTCATTATCGAGGATGACCAGCGCAAACCCGATGTCGCGGTGCAACTGGCAGACCGGATGATCCAGTCTGACAAGGTCGATGTCATGACGGGCATCATCTGGTCCAACCTCGCCATGGCGGTGGTGCCGAGCGTCGTGGCTCAAGGCAAGTTCTACCTGTCGCCCAATGCGGGTCCCTCGGCGCTTGCCGGCAAGGGGTGCGACCCCAATTATTTCAACGTCGCGTGGCAGAACGACAACCTGCACGAGGCCGCGGGGGCCTATGCCAATTCCGCCGACTACGGAAACTCCTTCGTTCTGGCGCCCAACTATCCGGCAGGCAAGGACGCGTTGACGGGCTACAAGCGGTTGTTCACCGGCGATCTGGCGGGCGAAGTCTATACCCAACTTGGCCAGACCGATTATGCCGCCGAGATTTCGCAGATCCGCGCCTCGGGGGCGGACAGCGTGTATTTCTTCCTGCCCGGTGGAATGGGGATTTCCTTTCTGAAGCAATATGCCGACAGCGGCGTGGACCTGCCACTGGTTGGCCCGGCGTTCAGCTTTGACCAGGGGATCCTTCAGGCCGTCGGGGATGCCGCGCTGGGTGTCGTCAACACCAGCCAGTGGAACAAGGATCTGGACAACCCGGCCAACGCCGCCTTTGTCGACACCTTTCAGGCGGAGTTCGACCGGCTGCCATCGCTGTATGCCAGCCAGGGATTCGACACCGCGAACCTGTTGATGAGCGCGATGGACAAGGCCAACGTGAGCGATTCCGATGCGTTTCGCGCGGCGCTGATGGCGGCGGACTTTGCATCGGTGCGCGGTGACTTCAAATTCGGCCCCAACCGGCACCCGATCCAGGACATCTATGTTCGCCAGGTGGTCAAGGAGGGCGATGTCTACACCAACAAGATCCTGTCGGTCGCCATTGAAGATCATTCGGACGTGCACGCGGCCGAGTGCAAGAAATAACAACACCATAACCGGTACGGGTTGCCCAGGTCGGGCGGCCCGCACCGGACCGAGGCACAATCGACATGTCATTTGTACTGCTGGTCGAGCAGATCCTGAACGGACTTCAGTTCGGTGTCATGCTGTTCCTGATGGCGGCCGGGCTGACGCTGATCTTTGGCGTCATGGGGCTGATCAACCTGGCTCACGGGTCGCTCTACATGATCGGAGCCTTTGCGGCGGCTGCGACGGCGGCTGCCACTGGCTCCTTTCTGCTTGCCCTTGCCGCAAGCCTTGCCGCCGCGGCGGTGGTTGGCGTTCTGGTCGAGATGCTGGTGATCCGGCGGCTTTATGACCGCGATCACCTGGATCAGGTGCTGGCGACATTTGCGCTGATCCTGATCTTTTCCGAGGGCACGCGCTGGATCTTTGGGTCATTTCCACTGTTTCTGGAAATCCCGGACTATCTGTCCGGCCCTGTTTCGCTTCCGCTCGGTGTGCAATACCCCCTGTACCGGCTGACCATCATCGCGATCGGGCTGGTTGTTGCGGCGGGGTTGTTCGCCCTGATCGCACGAACCCGCATCGGCATCCAGATCCGCGCCGGCGAGGCCGACCGCGAGATGATTGGGGCGCTCGGAGTGGACATCTCGCGGCTCTACACGCTGGTCTTTGCGCTCGGCGCAGCATTGGCGGGCTTTGCCGGAGCCTTGATCGGGGCAATCCAGTCGGTACAGGTCGGCATGGGCGAGCCGGTGCTGATCCTTGCCTTCGTCGTCATCGTGATCGGGGGAATCGGGTCGGTGCCCGGTGCGCTGGTCGGCGCCATTCTGGTTGGGCTGACCGATACGCTGGGTCGCTTCCTGCTTCCCATTTTTTTTGGCACCTTCATGGAGCCGTCTGCGGCGACGTCTGTCGGCGCGTCCCTGGCGTCCATGGCGATCTATGTCCTGATGGCCGCTGTGTTGATCATCCGCCCGCGCGGCCTGTTCGGAGCGGCCTGAAATGCAACGAGAGACATGGACCAACCTCGCCATTCTGCTTGGCCTGCTGATTGTTCCACTTTGGGCGTGGGTCACCGATGAACCCTTTACCATCACGCTGGCAACTCGTGCCGTGATCCTGGCCATCGCCGGGGTCGGGTTGAATATCGCGCTTGGCCTCGGTGGGCTGGTCAGCCTGGGGCACGCGGCGTTCTTCGGTATCGGGGGCTACGCGATGGGCGTTCTGGCCAGCCATGCCCAGGCCTACTCGCCGTTGCTGGAATGGCCCATCCTGATCGAAGGCACAAAATCCATGCCGATGATCTGGCTGGTGGCGATCATTGCCGGGGCGTTGCTGGCGCTGGCGATCGGCGCGCTCAGCCTGCGCACGACGGGGGCCTATTTCATCATGATCACGCTTGCCTTTGGGCAGATGCTCTATTTCTTCATGATCAGCTGGCCTGCCTATGGCGGCGAAGACGGGCTGTCGATCTATGTCCGAAACGGCTTTCCGGGGTTGAATACGCTGGACCCGATCCAGTTCTTCGCCATCTGTTTCACGCTCCTTGTTCTGGTGCTCTGGCTGTTCTGGCAGGTCAACCGCTCGGCCTTCGGGTTGGCGCTTGGTTCTGCTCGGCAGAACCCGGACCGGTTGCGCGCCGTGGGCATCCACCCCGACCGGACCCTGCTGGTGGCCTTTACGATCTCGGGGGCGGTGACCGGGCTGGCCGGTGCGCTGTTCGCCGACCTGAACCGCTTTGTCAGCCCGACAATGTTCAGCTGGCAGACCAGCGGCGAGATCATGGTTTTTGTCATCCTCGGCGGGGTCGGGCGGTTGATGGGGCCGGTGTTTGGCGCGGTGCTGTTTGTGGTGCTGGAGCATGTCCTGGGCGGTGTCTCCGAGTTTTGGCACATCTACCTTGGCGCAATCCTGCTGGGGGTCGTTCTGTTTGCACGCGGCGGGTTGATCGGGCTGATCGCCGGGCGGGCGGTTGCCCATGGTTGAGGCCCGGTCGATATCGCCAATCCTGTCGGTCCGCGGGCTGTGCAAGAGCTTTGGTGCCGTCACGGCGAGCCGAGACGTGTCGCTGGAGCTTGCGCCGGGCGAGATCCACGCCCTGATCGGGCCCAATGGGGCTGGAAAATCCACCCTGATCCAGCAAATCAGTGGCGCACTGACGCCCGACAGCGGTTCGGTCCTGTTGGACGGGCAGGATGTAACGCGGCTGGACGTGGTGCAGAGGGCACGGGCAGGCTTGGCGCGCACGTTCCAGATCTCGTCGTTGAACATGGACGACACGGTGTTGCAGAACGTGATGCTGGGCGCGCTCGGCCGACGCGGTGGAAGGTTGCCGGTGTTTCGTCCGGTGATGCGGGACGGCGCGCTTCTGGCGGCGTCGGCGGCGGCCCTGGGCGAGGTCGGGCTGACCGAGGTTCGCGCCGTGCGCACGGCCGAGCTGTCGCATGGCCAGCGACGACAGCTGGAGGTCGCGGTGGCGCTGACCCTGCAGCCGAAGGTCTTTCTGATGGACGAACCCATGGCCGGGTTGGGGGTGGAGGGATCGCAACGCTTGACCGGTTTCCTCGACGGGTTGCGGCGCCGGGCGCCGATACTGTTGGTCGAACATGACATGGACGCCGTCTTTGCGTTGGCCGACCGGATCAGCGTGCTGGTCTACGGGCATATCATCGCCACCGGCACACCGGACGAGATCCGCAACGACCCGGCGGTGCGCGAGGCCTATCTGGGGGAGGAGATGTTGCCGTGAGCCTGCTGAAACTGGACCATGTTTCTGCCTTTTACGGCGCATCGCAGGCGTTGTTCGACGTGCATTTTGATGTACAGGCGGGCGAGGTCGTGGCCCTGTTGGGGCGCAACGGCATGGGCAAGACGACGACGATCAAGGTGATCTGCCGGCTGCTGCGTCATCGCGGCGGGCTGGTCCTGCTCGACGGGCAAGACATGGCGCAGGTGCCAGCGCATCGCGCCGCGCGGGCCGGGATCGGGCTGGTGCCGGAAGGCCGAAGGTGTTTTGCCCCCTTGACGGTACACGAGAACCTGATCGCTGCAGCCCGTCCCGGCGATTGGGATTTGCCGGCTGTGGCCGAGGTTTTCCCGCGTCTGGCCGAACGGAAAAATCAGCGCGCCGCCAGCCTGTCGGGGGGGGAGCAGCAGATGTTGGCCATCGGTCGCGCGCTGATGACGAACCCGCGCCTGCTGGTCCTTGACGAGGCGACAGAAGGTCTCGCTCCGGTCATCCGGCAAGAGATCTGGGCGGCAATCGCCGGGTTGAGGCGGCAATCGGGGCTGTCGATCCTGGTGGTCGACAAATCCTTGCGGGAACTGGGCCGGGTCGCCGACCGCGCCGTGATCCTGCAAAAGGGCGTCAGCGTCTGGACCGGTGCCTTTGGCGACCTCGACCCTGACTTGACGGACCGGTATCTGGGCGTCTGATGCGCCGTCAGAACTGTGGTGGGCGCAGCCCGGCCTGAAACCACGACACCAGAGTCACGATCGAGAACACGGGCAACCCGGTGGCGCGGGCAATGTCGGCGGCATAGGGGCACATGTTGGTACATTCCAGCACGATGGCCCCCAGGTCGGAATGGGCGGATTGAAGGCTCAACGCGGCTTGCACATTGTCCTGCCGGGCGAGGTCGACGTTCAACTGAAGCTCGTTGCCAAGGATCGCGCGGGTGAATTCCTGGCCGCCTTCGGTCGTTCCGACTGGTGTTCCGGCAGGCACGCGAGCCGTGTCCAGATGCGCCTGCGTCAGGGTCGAACCCGAGATCGTCAGGATGCCCGCACGCTTTCCAGCCGGCAGCAACCGGTTCACCATCTCCACCTGCATCAGCGACGAGGTCAGAACCGGCACCGGAACGGTCTCGGCAAGCGCCTCCTGAAACAGGCTCAGAAACCCGCAATTGGTGGTGATCCCATCGACCCCATCCGCCACAAGATCCCGCGCGGCGTCGATGAAATGGTCCAGCAACCCTTCGGCCCGTTGGCGCACAACCCGGTCTGGCGAGGCTTCGCGGACAATGCGGTAGTGCACCGGGAACGGCCAGGTCAGGGCATTGCCCATATCCCCGGGAATACGGGGGAAGCGGGCATCCAGCATAAGGATTCCGACCGACGCGCCGTAGATCGATTTTCCACCCGTGGCGATCATGCGACATCCTCCCCGATCACGCGACTGGTCATTTCATCCGTGGTGTTCATGAAGATGTTCGCTATGCCCTGTTTCACGCTGTCCACCACCTGATCCATCCGCCTGTCGATGTGGCGGCCTAGCACCTCCGCCGTGGCATCGCCGTCGCGCCGGGTCAGGGCCTCCATGATCTGAACGTGCTCTTCCTTGGAGTGCCGCAGGCGGAGCGGGGTCAGGCTGACCCAGCGGATGTACCGGATGCGCTCGTTGACCTGTTCCAGCTGGGTCGCCAGCACCGCGTTGCCACTCAGGCGCACGATCCCTCGGTGAAAAGCCTCGTCGCGCGAACAGGCCTGCGCCACCGTCAGGTCAGCCACGGTCAGGCCGGTATCGCGCAACGACTGGCCAAGCGCCGCCAGTTCCGCGTCGGAGGCCCGGTCGCAGGCCAGACGGGCAGCGGCGCATTCGACGATCTTGCGGACTTCGTAGAGATCAAAGATGGTTTGGGGCTCCAGTTCACGGCAGAAAAAGCCGGTGCCCGGTCGGAAATCCACCATCTTTTCGGCGACGAGACGGTTCAGGGCCTCGCGCAGCGGGGTCCGGCTGACACCAAGCTCGCGCGCCAGCGCGCCTTCGTTCAACCGGTCGCCGGGACGGATGCCAAAACTGACCGCCATCTGCTTTACCTGGTCGTAGATATCTTCAACGCGACCGTCTGCCATCACGCGCTCCCTGCTGATGAAGACGGCGTGCCACATGTGGCTTTGCAATTCAATATACAAATCTGTATACAGGGCTGAACGCAGGCCGTGAGGGACCATCGATGCCACCAGAAACCGGAAACCAGATGAACGGCGCCGAGGCGATGGTGCGGATGCTTGAAGCGCATGGCGTGACCCATATCTTTGGCCTGTGCGGGGATACAACACTGCCGTTCTATGACGCGATGCTGCGACTGGACCACGGCATCATCCATGTTCTGACCCGTGACGAACGCTGTGCGGCCTACATGGCTGATGGGTATTCGCGGGTGACGGGCCGGGTCGGTGTCTGCGAAGGGCCGTCGGGCGGTGGGGCGACCTACATCCTGCCGGGGCTGATCGAAGCGAACGAAAGCTCCTATGCGGTGCTGGCCATCACCACCGATATTTCGGTGGGGTCCTACGGCAAATACCCGTTGACCGAAGTGGACCAGGAGGCGCTGATGCGGCCCCTGACCAAGTTCAACACCGTCATCAAATCGTCGGAGCACATCCCCCGCATGGTGCGCGGTGCGTTCCGCGCCATGACCACCGGACGGTCCGGGGCGGCGCATCTTGGGCTGCCCTATGATGTGCAATACGATCCCGTGGACGGCGCTGACATCTGGGCCGATACCCACCACGCCAGCTATCCGGCGTACCGGGTTGCCCCCGAAGGCGGCTCTGTTGTTGCGGCGGTGCAGGCGATCCTGTCGGCGGAGCGGCCGTTGATCGTCTGCGGTGGAGGCGTCGTCATCTCCGGCGCAATGGACGACCTCGACCGGCTTGCCAAGCGGCTGGATATCGCCGTGGCGACGTCGATCTCGGGCAAGGGCGCGCTGGCCGACGACAATCCGCAATCGCTGGGCGTTGTCGGTTCCAACGGCGGCACCGACGAGACCTGGGAGATGATGCAGGACGCCGATCTGGTGGTGTTCCTTGGGTGCCGCGCCGGTTCGACCACCACGTCGCGGTGGGAAGCGCCCCGGCCCGGCGCCCGGATCGTGCATTTCGACAGCGATCCGATGACAATCGGCGCCAACTATCCGACCGAGGTCGGCGTCGTCGGCGATCTGAAACTGGCGCTGGCACAGGTCAATGCGGTGCTGGACGGGCTTGGCCCGACCAGGTCGTTCGGCGGTGCGGCGCAGGTGGCCGACATCAAGGCGCGGAAGTTCGCCCGGTTCGACACGCTGGCCGCAAACCCGTCGGCGCCGATCCGCCCCGAGCGGGTCATCGACACGTTGAAGCGCCATCTTCCGGACGACGCGGTGGTGGTCAGCGATCCGGGGACAAGTTGCGCCTATTACAACGCCTATTCGCAGCAGAAACACCCCGGACGCTCCTACATCACCAACCGGGCCCACGGGGCGCTTGGCTATGCGCTCGGGGCGTCGCTGGGCGCGTGGTTCGGACGGCCAACCTCCAAAATCGTGGCGATGATGGGCGACGGTTCGTTCGCCTTCACCTGCGGAGAACTTGAAACCGTCGCCCGCTGCAAGGCGCCGATCACCTTCATCGTCTTCAACAACGCCAATTTCGGCTGGATCAAGGCCAGCCAGTACGCCGACAAGGAGGCCCGGTACTACAACGTGGATTTCAACCGGACCGACAATGCAAAGGTTGCCGAAGGGTTCGGGGTGACGGCCTGGCGGGTGGAGGATCCGGATGCGTTGGACGCTGTCATGGCAAAGGCGCTTGCCCACGATGGCCCGACGTTGATCGATATCATCACTCAACCGCTGGAAGAAAGCGCGGCCCCTGTGATGCGCTGGATGGGCTGACCGGACTCGATCAGGATGGCGTGTGCCAATCGCTGGCGTAGGGGCGGAGTTCTTGAAGCAGGAGATCAAGAAACTCCTGCCCGACGGCAGACAGGGGCCGACTGCGCGAAGTGATGACCGCCATGTCCATCATGATCGCAGGGCGGAACGGGCGCGAAATGAAACCGCCCTCGGCGTCGAAATCCAACGCAAACGGATCGAGGATCGAGACCCCCATCCCTTCCTTGACGAAACTGAGCATGTTCTTGAAGAGGTGGGAGTGGACCCGCGTGCGCCACGGAACGCCCGCCCTGTGAAACGCTTCGCGGGTTCGCCGGTGGGTCATGTGATCGGGGCCCATCACGATGAACGGCACGTTGTCGAGCAGTTCCGGCGTCAGCACCGCGTGGCGGCCCAGCGGGTGCCCCGCGGGCAGCGCAAGACGAGTTTCCAGCGTCAGAAGATGCTCGTGAAAGGCCTCGTGCAGCAGGGGCAATTCGCAGATCCCGATCTCGAACAGCCCGGCCCGAACCCATTCCTGTACCTTGGTGGAATACTGCGATTGAAAGCTGATCGACATGTCCGGCCGATCCTTCGCAAACCGCGCGATCAGCTTTGGCATGAAGCCGAACGAGATCGAGTGCTGCGAGGCGACCTGCAACTGGCCCGCCTGTTTGTTTTGAAGGTCGGTCATGGCCTGGCTGACGTGATCGAGCCCTCGCACGACCGTGTCGACCTCGCGAAACAGAACGCCGGCTTCCGGGGTCGGAATCAGTCGCCCCTTGGTTCGGTCGAACAATTTGAACCGCGTCTGCCGTTCCAGTTGTGCCAACAGATTGGAAATACCGGGCTGCGAAATGCCCAGTTGCTCGGCGGCGCCGGTGACGGTGCCGGTTTCGACGATTGCGTGAAAGGCCTGAAGTTGTCGGAAACGAAGGGGCATGGGCCATGTATCATCTTTTATGATGCACTTGCCAATAATTCGTATTTGAACTGATGCGCTTGCCTTGGCAGGGTCAGGTGAAACGAGGGGCGAATGTCGGATCTGCATCAGAAAATTGTCGCCATGGATCTATGGCCGCTCGCCTTGCCGGTTGTTGCTCGCCGGGATCACGGCATCGGGTCGGTCGAAGGGACCTGCGAGGTCATCGTCCTGAGACTGCGCGCCGAAGGCGGCCAGGAGGGGTTTGGCGAGGCATCCCCATGGTCGGTCTTTACCGGATCTCCCGAAGCCTCCCATGCCGCGCTGGACCGATACCTGCGACCGCTGGTTGTCGGTCGACGCCTGTCGGACCGCGCCGCGATCATGGCGGATGCAGGCCGGGCCGTTGCCCATTGCACCGAGGCGAAGGCCGCGTTGGACACCGCGTTGCTCGATCTGGCCGGGCGGGTTTGCAATGCTCCGGTCTGGGCGCTTCTGGGGGGGAAATGTCGCGACACCATCCCGCTCAGCTGTTCCATCGCCAATCCGGAGTTCGAGCAGGACATCGCCCTGATGCATCGTTTGCGGGCCGATGGCGTCGGGCTGATCAAGCTCAAGACCGGGTTTCGCGATCATGCGTTCGACGTGATGCGTCTGGAGCGGATCGCGGCGGAGTTCCCCGAGTTTCGGGTGCGCGTGGACTACAACCAGGGCCTCTCGATCGAGGAGGCACCCGCCCGGGTGCGGGATGTCGCGGCGTTTGGGCCGGACTTCATCGAACAGCCCGTGGCGGCCCATCACTTTGACATGATGGCACGCCTGCGGGACGAGACCACCGTTCCGCTGCTTGCCGACGAGAGCGTGTTCGGGCCCGAAGACATGACCCGCGCCGCGCGCGATGGGATCTGCGATGGCGTTTCGGTAAAGATCATGAAGGCGGGGGGGCTGACCCGTGCCCAGAGCGTTGCGCGGATCGCGGCGGCCAACGGGTTGAGCGCTTATGGCGGCGACATGTTCGAGGCCGGCCTCGCCCACCTTGCCGGCGCCCACATGATCGCGGCCACGCCGGAAATCACGTTGGGATGCGAGTTCTATCAGGCGACCTATTTCCTGAAGGAAGACATCCTGGAAACGCCCTTTCCGGTGCGCGACGGACAGGTCATCGTGCCGGACGGCCCCGGGTTGGGGCTGCGACCGGACATCGCCCGGCTCAACCATTTCTCGCAATCAGACCCGGTGGCGGCATGACCGAAGACAGAAAGACCATCGCAATCGTCGGTGCCGGGATCGTCGGCGTCTCCACAGCGATCGAACTGCAACGCGACGGGCATGACGTGATCCTGATCGACAAGGCCGGGCCGGCCGAAGGGGCGAGCCACGGCAATGGTGGCGTGCTGGCCTCCTGCGCCGTGGTGCCTGTCACTTCGCCCGGGCTGCTGTCCAAGGCTCCCAGGATGCTGTTCGACCCAAATCAGCCGCTTTTCCTGAAATGGGGATACCTGCCGCGGTTGACGCCGTGGCTTGTGCGTTACCTGAAGCACGCCAACGCCAGCGATACCACCCGGATCAGCCAGGCGCTTGCGCCGATCATCGGCGACAGCCTCGCCGATCACCAGGCGCTTGCGGCGGGTACGGGGGCCGAAAAGTGGATCCACCCTTCCGATTACCTCTACGTCTACCGAGACCGGGCCGCGTTCGAGGGCGATGCCTTCGGGTGGGAGCTGCGCCGCAAGGCGGGCTTCACCTGGGAGGAGATGGAGGCGGACGCCTTTCAGGCCTATGATCCGTCGTTTTCCCGAGATCAGGGGTTCGCAATCAAGCTGCCAGATCACGGGCGGATCTCGGATCCGGGCCGCTATGTGAAGGGCCTCGCCGCGCATGTCGTGGCACAGGGAGGTCGGATCGTGATCGCCGAGGTCGATGATATCGTACGGGATGGTGGACGGGTCACCGGCGTGCGTGCGGGCGGCGAGACGATCCCCTGCGACGCGGCAGTGATCGCCACCGGAGCGTGGTCCAAGCCGCTGGCCACCCGTTTGGGGCTGGATGTGCCGCTCGAAAGCGAACGAGGCTATCATCTGGAGCTTTGGGAGCCGTCGGTCATGCCGCGGGCCCCCGTGATGATCGCGTCAGGCAAGTTCGTGGCGGTGC
This sequence comes from uncultured Tropicimonas sp., assembly GCA_947495685.1. GTDB lineage: Bacteria > Pseudomonadota > Alphaproteobacteria > Rhodobacterales > Rhodobacteraceae > Tropicimonas. Next base: position 7,027 of record CANLZY010000057.1, on the reverse strand, counting down.
CGATGGAAGGACGTCTGCGCCTTGCCGGGATCGTCGAACTGGGCGGACTGGACGCCGCGCCGTCCCGCGCGCCGCTCGATCTGCTAAAAAAGAATGTGCAGGCCGCGTTGCCGGGGCTAAGCTGGACAGAGGAAGTGGAATGGATGGGGCACCGGCCGGCGCCTGCGGATTCCATTCCGATCATCGGCGAAGTGCCGGATATCGCGGGCGCCTACATCGGTTTCGGCCACCATCACGTCGGCCTGACCGGCGGGCCAAAGACCGGGCGCCTGCTGGCCCAGATGATTTCGGGCAGGGCGCCCAACATCGACATGTCGGTCTACGCGCCGTCGCGCCACAGGAAATAACCACCCAGAATCCGCGAAAAAGCGGACCCAACCCACCAACAGACGAACAGGGAACACACCATGCTGACAACGACAAAGACCCTTCTTGCCGCGACCGCCCTCACAGCGGTCTCTGCGATGCCCGTCATGGCCGAAAAGTGGGACATGCCGATGGCCTATTCGGCCTCGAACTTCCATTCGGCCACGGGCGCAGAGTTCGCCAAATGTGTCACCACCGGTACCGGCGGCGAGATCGAGATCGTGACGCACCCGTCCGGATCGCTCTTCAAGGGCGCAGACATCAAGCGGGCGATCCAGACCGGCCAGGCACCGATCGGCGAGCGGCTCCTGTCGGGCCACCAGAACGAGAACGCCCTGTTCGGGTTCGACTCGATCCCGTTCCTGGCGACGTCCTTTGATGACAGCGCCAAGCTGTGGAAAGCCGCCAAGCCGACCATCGAAAAGGTGCTGGCAGATCAGAACCTGACGCTGCTCTATGCTGTGCCGTGGCCGCCGCAGGGCTTGTATTTCAAGGACGAAGTGACCTCTGTCGAGGAGATGAAGGGGATCAAGTTCCGCTCCTACAACAACGCCACGTCGCGCCTGGCCGAGCTTACCGGGATGCTTCCGGTGACCATCGAGGCCGCCGAGATCAGTCAGGCCTTTGCAACCGGGGTCGCGGATTCGATGATTTCGTCAGGCTCCACCGGCTATGACCGCAAGGTTTGGGAAAGCCTGAACTATTTCTACGAGGTCGATGCCTGGCTGCCGCGCAACTACGTCATGGTGAACAGCGATGTCTGGGGCGGGGTCTCCGACGGCAACAAGAACGTCGTGACGGCCTGTGCGGAACTGGCCGAATACGCCGGCAACTGGCGCTCCAAGGAATACACCGGCTTCACCCTGCAAGGGCTTCGGGACGGTGGAATGAGCGTTGGTCCGGCATCCGAGCAGATGGTCAGCGAGCTGAAGGAAATCGGCGTCACGATGACGAGCGAATGGCTCGAGGCGGCAGGTGACGACGGCAAGGCCATCGTCGATGCCTTCAACAGCATGCAGTAATCGGCCCGGTCGGCGGCGTCTGCGCCGTCGACCACCGGATTGATCCTCCAGACACGCGGGACAGCACATGTCAGCACCACGATGGCTCCGGACGGGGCTCGACTTTCTGTACCAGGCCTCCGGGGTCGCGGCGGCGCTCAGCCTGGTCGCGATCCTGTTGCTCATAGTGGTGCAGATGTTGGCACGCTGGACTGGCGAGGTCTTCCCCGGGGCTCCGGACTATGCCGGGTATGCCATGGCCTCGGCATCGTTCCTGGCCTTTGCCAATGCGCTGAACCACGGCAGCCATATCCGGGTGTCGATCCTGCTCAATTCCGTCGCGCCCCGGTTTCGGCGCGCGCTGGAGGTCTGGTGTTTCGGGATCGGCGCGCTGACGATGTGGTATTTCGTCTGGAACGCGCGCCGTTTCGTGTTCTGGAGCTGGAAATTCAACGACATCAGCCAGGGCCAGGACAAGACACCGCTGTGGATTCCACAGATGGCGATGCTGATCGGAGCAGTGATCCTGGCGATCGCGCTGACCGACCACCTGCTCCATGTCATATTCCGCGGCGATCATCGAATCCGCCGCGACCTCGAAGACAGCCACGCGGATTAGATCATGGAAAACATCTCGATCATCATCCTGTTCCTGTTCGTGCTGTTCACCTTGCTGGGCAGCGGTGTCTGGGTCGGCCTTGCGCTGATGGGCGTCGCATGGGTGGGCATGGAGCTGTTCACCACCCGACCCGTCGGCGATGTGATGCTGACGACGATCTGGTCCGCCTCCTCCAGCTGGACGCTGACGGCGCTGCCGATGTTCATCTGGATGGGCGAGATCCTGTACCGGACACGATTATCCGAAGACATGTTCCGCGGGTTGTCCCCGTGGATGGCGCCGCTTCCGGGCGGGCTGGTGCACACCAACATCGTCGGCTGCACGGTCTTTGCCGCGGTGTCGGGCTCGTCGGCGGCGACGCTGACCACCGTGGGCAAGATGTCGATCCCCGAACTGCGCAAGCGCAACTATCCCGAGCGCATGATCATCGGCACCCTGACCGGTGCGGCGACGCTGGGGCTGATGATCCCGCCGTCGCTGACGTTGATTGTCTACGGCGTCACGATCAATGAATCGATCACCAAGCTGTTCTTTGCCGGCATCATTCCGGGGCTGGTGCTGGCAACCATGTTCATGGGCTACGTGGCAATCTATTCGAAGCTCGGCAAGGACTGGAACCCGGACGTCGAAGACAAGATGAGCTTTGTCGAAAAGGTCAGGAATTCGCGTTTCCTTGCTCCCGTTATCGCGCTGATCCTCGTGGTGATCGGGTCGATGTACCTTGGCTATGCCACCGCGACCGAGGCCGCAGCCTTTGGCGTGATCGGCTCGCTGCTGCTGGCGTTGGGGCAGGGCTCGCTGAGTTGGAGCACCTTCACCGCCAGCCTGATGGGGGCGACCCGTACCAGCGCCATGATCGCGCTGATCCTGGCCGGCGCGGCGTTCCTGTCGCTGTCGATGGGGTTCACCGGCCTGCCGCGCGGCTTGGCCGACTTGATCGCCGGGTGGGAGCTGACCCGGTTCGAGCTGTTGATGGTGTTGCTGGTGTTCTACATCGTGCTGGGATGTTTTCTCGACGGGATCTCGTCTGTTGTCCTCACGATGGCGGTGGTGGAGCCGATGATCCGCGACGCGGGGATCGACCTGATCTGGTTCGGCATCTTCATCGTCGTGGTGGTCGAGATGGCGCAGATCACGCCGCCGATCGGGTTCAACCTGTTCGTCATGCAGGGGATGACCAATCATGAAATGGGGTATATCGCCCGCGCTGCGGTCCCGATGTTCCTGATCATGGTGGTCATGGTCTTTGTGCTGATCGCCTTTCCCGATCTTGCGACCTGGCTGCCCGAGAACCTCCGACAAGGGCCACGATAGCCCGAATGTCGCCCCTGTTGTGTGCGGCGCGCAACGGCCCCTACGTGCTGGCGGCCGGGCTGGTGGCCGGGCTGGTGACGCCGCCCCAGTACAATATCGTGGTGCCGGCCATTCCGGCGATGGTTGTGTTGTTGCTGTTCCTGTCTGTGTTGCGGACCGATCTGCGGAGGATCGCGCGAGATTTCGGGCAGCTCCACCAGGTGGCGGGGACGGCGCTGCTGCTGCAACTGGCGGTGCCGCTGTGTGTTCTGGCAATCGGCCATACAATGGGCCTGCAAGCCACGCCGTTGTTGCTGGCGCTGACTCTGGTCTTTTCCGCACCGTCCATCGTCGGCAGCCCCAACATTTGCGTCATGCTGGGGGCAGAACCTGCGCCCGCGCTGCGCCTGATGGTTGTCGGGACGCTGCTGTTGCCTGTCACCGTCTTGCCGGTGTTCTGGGCGTCTTCCCAACTTGGCGACGTGGGCGATGTGCTGCGGGCGAGTGGACGGCTGGTCGTGACGCTGGGCGCGACGATCCTGGTGGCGGGCTTGACCCGTCACTGGCTGTTGTCGGCACCGTCTGAAAACACGACGAGGCGGCTGGACGGTCTTTCGGCGATCACGCTTGCGGTCTTCGTTGTCGGCTTGATGCCGGCGGTGTCGGAGGTTGCGCTGCGAGACCCGGCCGAAGCGGCGTTGTGGCTGGCGGCGGCCTGCCTCGCCAATTTCGGAGCCCAACTGCTGGTGTTTGCCGGGATGCGGCAAGCCGATCCGTCGGTTCGCGTGGCCACCGCCGTGATTGCCGGAAACCGAAACATCGCGCTGTTCCTGGTTGCCCTGCCTCAGGATATCACGGCGTCGATCATGGTCTTTGTCGGCTGCTATCAGATCCCGATGTACCTGACGCCGCTGGTGCTGGGGCGGCTGTACCGCAACAGGTTCGCCTGAGCAGACAACCGTCCGTAGCGGACAGGCCGCACCATTTGGTGACGCATTCGCTGTGTTGGGACACGGTGTCTGACCATCGGTGATGCCAGAGCCAAATTGAAATGTGGCCATGCGGAGAGACTCGGGTGGTCATTTCTTCCTTCGGAACAAACGATTGGGCGCGGCGGCATTCTCGGCTCATCGATCATCATGATGAAAGCCCTTCGATGCGGGCAATTACATGCCCGCGCACAAGTCGAGCCTTAGTCGCCGTTTCCCGAAAAATCGACTGACCTCGTCTTGCGCAGCCTCACAATCTGCCCGCTGCTTCCTCGAAGACCTGCTGGCGCGAGTTCGGAAGAAGGTGCGGATGGCCATTTCACGAGTGTCGTTGTCCGTCATGACAGCGCTCTGCATCTCCGTGTCGCGCTGGAACATGCGGTCATGCGCTGCAGCCGCGACTTGCCCTTGCAGCATTCGACAGGAAGGGCGGGAAACCGCCATTCGCCGCGCGTTGTTTCAATGGCAGTAGATAGGAACAAGCTTCTGTTCCCGTCGGTTCAAGCAGAAGCCAACCGAGTTCGCCGATTAACGGTGCGGCACGCGACAAGTCTATTCAGCGACAGCTCAACCAGAGGCAGGAACAGCCGGGCCAAGTGGATTGCAGGATAGCCTGACGAGTCCAGTTCACAGATGTTCATGTAGAACGAAAGTCATTGCATAGCGCGCTATTCAGTAATACATGTCTCGCTATATAATTGGAACCGCATCGGAGCCCAGCCATGAAAACCCGTATCCACGCGATCGCCGGAGCAATCGGATTTCTGACGATCCTCACCTTTTGGTTTTCAACCGTCATTTCCGAAGTGTTTGGCTCTCAAGAAGCCATAGCCTTGGCTAAGGGGGCGATTCTGAAAGGGATGTTTGTCCTGATCCCAGCCATGGCCATTGCCGGCGCGTCTGGGGTGTCACTTGGGGCAGGTCGCAGTGACGCGTTTGTCCTCGCCAAAATGAACCGTATGCCAACCATCGCCGCCAACGGTCTGCTAATCCTCCTACCGATGGCGTTCGTTCTCGAGAGAAAGGCCTCGGCCGGAGACTTCGACGCCCAGTTCTACCTGCTGCAAGCGGTGGAATTGATTGCCGGGGCTGTAAACCTGACCTTTATGGGCCTGAACATACGTGATGGCATCCGTCTGACGGGCAGGGGAATGAAGACAGGTCGTGTCGAGCTGACGGCTCGAAAAACGATCGCGAATGGCACCATGGCGTTCCAGATGAGAAAACCAACTGGCTTCGACCATGAGCCCGGGCAATGGGTTCGGTTGACCCTGCCGAACTCTACCGAGACGGGCAGCAAGGGCGCGTCCCGTGTCCTGTCAATTGCCAGTGCACCCCACGAACCCTGTTTGACCGTGGCAACCCGTATCCGTGACAGCGCCTTCAAACGCGGCTTGAAAAACCTGCCTATTGGTGCCGAACTGCGTGTCTTCGGTCCGAATGGCAGTTTCACTCTGCAAGAAGACTCGGCGCGCCCCGCCGTCTTCATCGCCGGAGGCATTGGTATCACGCCGTTCCTGTCAATGATCCGCCATGCCACACACAAACGCCTGCCAAAGAAAGTCACGTTGTTCTATTCCAACCGCGAACCCGCGTCTGCCGCCTTCCTCGGCGAACTGGAAGAACTGGCGATGGCCAACCCGAACTTCCAGTTGGTCGCAACCATGACTGCGCTTGGGGATGGGGGAACATCGTGGAACGGAGAAACCGGGCGGATCGACCGCGAGATGCTGGCCCGTCACGTGGCCGAACCAAACACTCCAATCTACTACTGCGTTGGCTCCGCGCCTATGGTGGCTTCAACCAAGGACATGCTCACGTCGGCCGGTATCCCCAGACAGAACATGGTTTTCGAGACGTTCGCCGGTTACTGAATCCGGAATGTGCAATGCCAGGTTGACTGGGCGCTTGCGGACCCCTGGTCAATTCGATCGGGGGGCCTTTGGGTGGGTGTCGTGGCGGCGTATTTCAGCGGCTCTGCAAGGCTCGAATTGTGCGTTGCATCAAGTCAACGAATAGCTCACGTTCTTCGGAGGACAGCTCAGCGAGGGCTATGTCATTGACTTCCGCCGCCGCGGCGTAGGCTTCGTTGCGAACCGAGCGAGCCTTTTCGGTCAGGCAGATGATCTTCGCCCGTCCGTCGGTCGGGTGATCCTTGCGCAGGACAAGCCCGTCCCGTTCCATCCTGTTGAGCGTGTTGGCCATCGTTGCCTGTTCGACATCGAGCTTCTCGACCAACGCCTTCTGGGTTTGACCATCCTGTTCCCACAGTGCCAGAAGCGCCGGAAACTGCCCGGGAACGATGCCCAGTGGCTGAATGTGATTGCGCAGTTCCTCAAAGAACAGACGGGCCATGTGGTTAACGAGATATCCGGCGGAGGATGAAGGATCGAATGACATGTGGCTTTTGTAGGTATGAATAGCAAGAAATGCAATCTGGAGCGATCAGGCCGCGTCCTCATTTTGTTTCGTTTTCTCATTAGTTCGAAGGGCCTTTGACAACAAATCGTAAGCGCTGTCGCCGCCCCACGTTGGCTGCGGAGGCGGTCATTGCGAGTTGATAGGCATGCGAAGACCAGGAGTGCGTTTCGCAATGTTCGCAAGGAGTTCGTTTTTCATAGCGCTTGGTGTTGAAGTCTTTGCCTGCGGTTGAGGTTGATGAAGCGGTCTTCGCGCCTCTCGTCATCCGCGATGGGACCAAGAGCGCCGAGGACCCCGCAATGGCGTCACCCGAAGCGCCGATCAGGATTGTCCGGCGT
>CANLZY010000056.1 GCA_947495685.1 uncultured Tropicimonas sp. | reverse complement strand
ACGCCATATCCTTGTCGACCCAGATCAGCAGCGAACCGCGCTTCTTGAGTGACGCCCTCGCCAGTGGGCTTGAACCAATGGCGCCTCAGTGGCTCGATAGCTGGACCCGTTCGTCGTGCGGTAGCCGGCGGCAGGTGGTTTGCTCATGCAGAGCGTCTAACGGCATGGATTCGCAAAGTGCCTCCTCTAAAGATCGAATTCTGCAACAACGCCGCAGGGATGGCCCCTTGTTTCGGCACTCTTGTCCAACGCGCGCGCCACACGGTTGCCTGCCGGCGACGTATCGACAACGGCGGCCAGACACCCCGGCTGAAGTCATCAATGACGTTCAGTGTGAGGAACCGGCGACCGCACGACAGACTGTCTGATATCGAGCCCGTGAGGGGCCATTGCTTCGAGCCCGATGGCCTTCGGTGGTCTGGACCTTGGCGATGTGGATGTGGAAAAAGCCAATGTCGTAGTTCTTGAACATCTGGCGCCTTGACTTGTCCGCCTCAAGCTCCGGCAGGCGAGAGATGCCATGGCTCTGAAGGCGCCTGTGCAACGCCGATCTTGTCAAATGCGGGATCGCCGGTTGAAGAGCATGGAGACAATCATTCAAAGGCTGCAGAGTGTACGGTCGGAAAATGACGGCCATCGCCTCGTTGGCCTTGGTCAAAACAGTGGATCGAGGGTCGCTCGGCCCAGTCTTGCGACCCTGGACAGTATTGCGCTTCCGCCATTTGGCGACCGCCTTCGGGTTGATGCCCAGCTCTCGCCCCAACGCCGCGATCGAAGCTTCCGATCATTGTATTGCTGCTCTGACAGCGAACGCAGTCGTGGCGCCCCCGTGGCGAGCGTTTCCGAAACTGCGTGCTTCCATTCCACCGAAGGGTTCACACCATCAAACCGTGGGATCAAAAACCTGGCAGGGCCCAACCCTTACCGTTTCGCGATTGTCTCGGAGGGGAGTTCTCCAAATAGCTGGCGGTATTCTCCGGCGAAACGGCCGAGTTCACCAAAACCCCAACGGAGTGCGCATGCGGATACAGACGTTTCTTCGGCGCTTGCATGGCTCAATTCCAGATGCACACGCGAGTGCCGGTAGAGCTTCAGATACTTTGCTGGGGACAAACCAAGATGCGCCTTGAAGGCGCGATACAGGGTGCGCCGTGAAACCGAAAGGTGGCTTGCCAGATAATCAATCGTGGGTGGCCGCTCCATGTTCTTCGAAAGCAAGTCCTGTGCCTCGCGCACAAGTCGCTGCCCCAAAAGGCAAATGGGCTTCGCGTCGATCCTTGCCAGATCAGACTGTGCAAATCCGTGCAAGAACAATCGCGTCAAGTCATCCGCCATGATCTTTCGTGCCTTGCTGGCGATCCTGGATGGATCGCCCAGCAGCGGGTTGAGTTCGGCAAGGGCCGAACAGATGCCTTTCGCGTAGGCGATCGAAAACGCGGCCCAGTCCTTTCCGGGGCGGTACATACTTGGGGACGCCAACAGTTGCGGATCAAATGAGATGCCTTCTGAATCCGCCAACTCCGATATCCGGGTCTGGTCAACCGTCATCACCAGGTATTCCAGGTTTCCACGGTGGCGTGCGGCATGTTCTGTGCTGGATGGAAAGATGCCAAAGTCGCCGGCGATGCCACCGGACGACCAAATCTGGGATTCATCGCTTTCCAGGATCATACCGAATGTAAGGCTGTCTTCCGAGAACACACCGGCGACGCAGTAGTCGGCATCGGTCTTGCCATAGGTCAAAAGGTTCGTGCCAAGATCGGCAGCGAAAACGGTGCCCGTAGGTTTTCGCAGGCTGATTTGTGTCGGTTCGATCGTGCCGCTGCCAATCGCGGATTCGAGCCCTTCAAGGCTCTCGATGACGACTTTGGCGACGGCGACATTCATTGTTTGGCCGATACAATACCTGTTTGCCAGCCAATCGTGCCGGCGCCGTAGCCGGCGGTCAGCTCATTTGAGTGGGTCCCACTTTGGTTCATGTCTACAGGCTCCGAATTTGCCCCAGACGGTAACAACACCAAAAACCCGGTGCTTTGACATACATCAGGACGATTGAGGCGAACCGTGGGGTTCGACTCGGTGCAGGCGCCGTATCGGGCGCAAAGCGGCGTCGCGATGATACCGAATTCTGGCACGAATTGCATGGCCTTGACGGCAGACAGCCAAACCCCTGACGGATAGACTCCTCAGCATAAGCAAAAACTGTATGTGAGGCGGGACCCCGCAAGTTTCCTGTGAGCAATCATGGGAGGAGGTGAAGTCAATGAATGATCCGAGACTTGGGGGGCAGGTCGGGACCGATCCGATGCACACGCTCACAACCCACACCGGGCACGCGCGCGCGGACGCAAAGGCGCCAGACGCGCATGGCACGCTCCAACTGACCGCCGAAGAACAGGAGATGATGGACGGCAAGAAGGGCGTCCTTCTGCAAAAGGCGATCAAGACCGTCGTCGCCTATGGCGAGCTCTTTGGCGCCGACAAGCTGGTTGATCTGCAATGCGCCCCACACCATGCGGTCAGTTGGGGCAGCGATGGCATTGTTCCATTGTTGAAGATCTACCGCGAGCTGGCCGATGGCGGCCTGAAGACCTATGCGCCGTTCACTGCAGACCCGACGCCGATGGACCCGGAACACTTGCCGGTCAGTGACGCCGAACAGGCTGCCGTGGACAAGATCTACAACCGCATGGACGAGTTGAAGGATCTGAACACCAGGCTGGGGATGCGCGATCCCGATAAGGACTGGTCCTGCGCCTGTTATCTGCCGGAAATGGGAAATACCCCCAAGAAAGGCGATAATCTGGCCTGGTCGGAAAGCTCGGCCATCAATTTCACCAACTCTGCCCTTGGCGCGCGGACCAACCGCAACTCGATGGGTATCGACATGCTGTGCAACATCATTGGAAAGGCACCGCATTTCGGCCTGATGACCGATGAAGGCCGGCAGGCGGTCTGGCTGATCGACGTGCGGACCACCAAGATGCCCCATCCCGAGATGATCGGGTCGGCAATCGGCATGAAGGTCATGGAAGACGTGTCCTATATCATCGGCATGGAGCGGTACCTGACCGATGGCGTGACCGAGGAAACCACCGGCTATCTCAAGGATCTCGGGGCGGCGACTGCCAGCAACGGGGCGGTTGGGTTGTATCACATGGAAGGGGTCACCCCGGAGGCCGTGGAAAAAGGTCGAGCTCTGCTGAACGAAGGCTATCAGACCTACGTGATAGACGATGCCGAGCTGGATCGCATCTACAAGAGCTATCCGGACCTGTGGAAAGACAAGCACGGCACGCCGCAGCGCGTGTTCCTGGGCTGCCCGCACATGTCCTACGGCCAGATGGTCGAGTGGGCCAACCGGATTGTCGAAGCGATGGACAAATCCGGCACTGACACGGTCAAGTGTCCAACCTACCTGTTCGGCTCCATCTATGTGAAGGACCGGTTTGAGCAGGAACATCCCGACCTGGTCAAGAAGCTCTATGCCTATGGCGCCGCGATCCCGATCAACTGTCCGATGATGTGGTGCTCGACCCCTGTCGAAGGGGCCGAACGGGTTGCCACCAACTCGAACAAGACCCGCGTCTATACCACCGCCCGGTTCTTCTTCGATGACGACCTGACCCACCTCATTGTCACCGGCGAATTGCCGGAAAACGTCCGCTGAGCCGGGAAAGGGAGACAGAAAATGGCTGAATCGAAAACCTTCAAGGGTCGCCCGGCCTTGTCCGGCGCAACCGAATCCACCGCCGTGGTGTCACATATCGGGCTCAACACCTGCGCGACCTACGTCGATGTCCTGATTTCGGGGTCGGACTCCGGCGTGTGTCAGGACCACGACAACCCCGATCTGTACCAGCAGGATTTGCAGGACAAGATCCTGTGCATCCCGCAGACCATCGGATCCTCTTCGGCCGCTACGCTGCTGATGATCGTGATGGACAAGGGCATCGGACCCAAGGCGATGTTGTTTGCCAACCATATCGACTCTCTGGCCGCCTGCGGGCTGCTGATGGCGGACAACTGGATGGACAAGCGCACCATCACCGTGGACCTGCTGGGGGACGACTTCCTCAACGCGGTCAAGACCGGCGACACGGTCGCTGTGCACGAGGACGGGACCGTGGTTGTCACCCCGGCCTGAACCGCGGCGCCCTTTCCCCTCCGCGCGTGCCGTTTCAGCGTGGTGGGGAGAGGCCCGCCCCATGTCCGATTTGAACTCGCTTAACCTAGGGAGAAGCTACACATGAATGTATGTTTTGCCACCACGACCCTCGTCGCGACGCCGAGCTGGTTGATCCGCACAACCACCGCGCTGGCCCTTGGCGCCGCACTGATCCTGTCCACCGGTTCCGCAGGCTTTGCCGAAGATCTGCCGCCGGGGATTTCACCGCGCGGTGAGGCGACCGATTTTGTCGGCCATGTCGCCCGGATCAACGCCACGGACGCGTTCATCGACGCCTATGGCAAGCTCGAGGACGACCACCCGGTCATCAACCTCAACTTCCTGAAATTCCGCCCGCTGCGCGATGGCACCAGCTATGGAAAATACGGAGAGGTTGCCGGGAAGGAAATTGCCGCTGTCGGCGGCGGAATCGTCCATGCCGGGCTGGGTATCACCGACGCCTCGGAGATCTACGGCTTCAGCAGCGAGTGGGACGAGGTTGCCTTTGCGCTCTACCCGCGCAAGAGGGCCTATATCCAGTTGCAGACCGACAAGGACTATCAGCTGGCCATCCCCGACCGCGTGGCCGGAACCTATCGCCGGATGCTGTATGCGATCAGCGACGGGGAAACGATCTTTGACGCCACCGAGTCCGTTCTGGGCTATCACGAAAACGGCACGCTGACTTCGGTCGAGAAGGGCAACGTGGTCCTGTCCGAGTTTCTCAAGTTCAAGGAAGATGGCGGACGCGAAACCTACATGGAGTTCGCCAAGGCTTTCGAGCCAATGTTGAAAGAGGCCGGCGGCCATATTGCGCTATCTCTGAATGCAGAATTCCCGATCGTCTCCCAGGACTACTGGGACCACTTCGTAGCCATCGTGTTCCCGTCCCGCGAGGCAATGGAGACATTGCTGACGAGCGATGCCTTTCTTGAGATCAACATCGACCGGCTGAATGCGCTGGAACGGAACCTGGCGGTTGCGGCAAATGCTGCGGTTCTGACCGAGTGAGTCCGGTGCGAGCCGCCCGGCCATGCGCACAGGCGGCTCGCATGCGGTTGCATCTGGCACGAATTGCATAGCCATGAACGCAGACAGAAAGACCGCCAGAGTTTATCCTTTTGCCAAGCCCAGACGAGATTTATCCGAGGAGACCACCATGGAAGCGATTGCATGTCGTACCGTGATTTCGGCGGTTTTTTGTAGCGTCACGCTTATTCAAGGTGCCTGGGCGCAGGGCAGTATCGGCCAGCCGGTGGGCGAGGTCGGAAAACCCAACCCGCTGAAGAATGTCTATTTCGGCGAGCAGCACATGCACACCTCAAGCTCGTTCGATGCCTTTACAGTGGGCGTCACGGCAACGTGGGAGCAAGCCTATGACTTCGCCAAGGGCAAGAAGGTCAAGCTGTCCACAACCGGTGAGGAGATGCAGCGCCGCACGCCCTACGACTTCGTCGCGATCACGGATCATTCGGAATACTATGGCGTCCTGAAGGAGTTCGCCAATCCCGATAGCCCACTGTCGCAATCCGACCTCGCAAAGAGCATCATGGCAGGTCAGAGCGACCCGGCAGCCGCCCAGGCGGCGGTTACCAAGCTGATAAGCACTCTTGTGACCAACGAACCGCTGCCCGAGTACGTCACGCCAGAGTTGCGCTCCAGCATGTGGCAAAGTTTTCAGGACGCCGCCGACAAGGCCAACGAACCGGGGAAATTCACGGCGCTCTATGCCTATGAGTGGACCTCGATCCCCAATGGCGCGAACATGCACCGCAACGTCTTCTTCAAGGAAAAGACGCCGGAAATCGCGTTCTCGTCCTTTGACTCGATCTACCCTGAGGATCTGTGGACCTATCTCGAGATCCAGCGCAATTCCGGGATCGATGTCTTTGCGATCCCGCACAATTCCAACGTTTCCAACGGCTGGATGTTCTCCGAGAACAAGTTCCTCGAAGGACCGATCGACGAACGCTATGCCCGGCGGCAGGCGCTGAACGAGCCATTGTTCGAGATGCACCAGACAAAGGGCAATTCCGAGACTGACCCCGTTTTGTCGCTCAATGACGAGTTCGCGAACTTCGAGCGGTTCGACAACCTGATTTCGCTCGGCGTGCCCGCGACCAAGTCTGCCGGGGCCTTCTACCGCAGCGGCCTCGCGGTTGGAATGAAGCTTGAAAAGACGCTGGGCTACAACCCCTACAAAATGGGCGTGGTTGCAGGCGCGGATGTGCATTCCGGGTATCAGGGTAACGAGGAGTGGGACTGGAACGGCGCGCATGGACAGCAGGACGACACACCCGAAAAGCGCCTCGCACCCGCTGCGAACGCGTCGGGTGAACAAGGGTATGTCGTCAGCTCAGCCGGTACCACGGCCGTGTGGGCCACCGAGAACACCCGCGCGGGTATCTGGGACGGAATGATGTCCAAGGAGACCTACGGCACGTCGGGCACCCTGATCCGGCTGCGGTTCTTTGGTGGCTGGAACATGCCTGAGGGCCTCGTCCGCGACGAGAAGTTCGTCGAGAAATCCTATGCCGCCGGCGTGGCCATGGGGCAGGATTTGCCCGCACATCCGTTGAAGGACCTGGCACAATCGCCGAGCTTTGCTGTCTGGGCACTGAAAGACCCTGAAAGCGGCAATCTGGATCGGATCCAGATCGTCAAGGTCTGGCCTGATCCCAACATCGGGTACCCCAAGGAAGCCATCTATGATGTCGCGTGGTCCGACATGGACAACCGGCAGCCAGACGAAAATGGCAAGCTGCCGCCCGTCGGCAATACCGTGAACATCAAGGAGGCGACCTTCACCAACGACATCGGCGATAGCCAGTTGGTGGCGGAATGGAGCGATCCGGACTTCGATCCGACCATTTCCGCAGCGTACTATGTGCGCGTGCTGGAGATCCCGACGCCTCGGTGGTCCACCTATGATGCCAAGAAGCTTGGCATCGATCCGCCAGCGGACGTTCCGGCGACCATCCAGGAACGCGCGTGGTCGTCGCCAATCTGGTACACGCCGTCGCCCGAAATTCTTGCGATGGCGAAGGATCAGGGGTGACGCCGACAGCAAGGGAACACGTTTCAAGATCTGATCCGTGACACCCAGCCATTGGCTCGACTTCGGGACGGACTCCATTGCGTTTCGAGGGCAGCCGACCAAAGGGAGATTGGTATTGTGAAAGCGAAATTCGATCGAACTGTCGCGTCACTCCTGTGCTCGGTGGCCCTGGTATCAATCGCAAACGCGCAAAATGCGGGGCAGCAGCCGGGCGAAGCCGGCAAACCCAATCCGCTCAAGAACGTCTATTTCGGCGAGGAGCACCTGCACACGGTGAACTCACCCGACGCGTTTTCCTTTGGCACGCGCAACACGCCCGACGATGCTCTGAGATATTGCAAGGGTGAGGAAATCACGCTCGCCACAACCGGCGTGAAGCACCAGAAGAAGACGCCCTACGACTGGTGCGCGATCACCGATCACGCCGAGTATATGGGCATCATGCCGCTGCTTCTGCAAACGGACAGTCCACTCAAGGACACCGAGATCGGCAAGATGATCGCATCGGGAGATCCCGCACAGGGTGAGGCGGCGTTCCAGCAGATCATCACCTCCGCCGCCGTCAATGTGCCGATCGACTACATGAATGATCCAAAGCTCATGAAGTCGATCTGGGAAGAGCAGAAGAAGACCGTGAACGCGCACAATGATCCGGGAGTATTCACCACCCTGATCGCATTCGAGTGGACCTCGATTCCGCAGTATCAGAACATGCATCACAACGTGTTTTTCCGGGATGATGCCGGCCCCGAAACGCAGTTGTCGTCTTTCGACACCGTCAAGCGTGAAGATCTGTGGACCTATCAGGAGGTTCAGCGCGCGATGGGGCATGAGAACTTCTCGATCTCGCACAATGGCAACGTCTCGAATGGCCTGATGTTCCCGCCGACAACCTCCTACGGCACACCGATCACCAAGCAATGGGCCGAGCGCAGCATTGCCAACACGATCGCGACCGAGATGGCGCAGGTCAAGGGAGCGTCCGAAACCACGCCCGCGCTGTCGCCGACGGATGAATTCGCAAGCTACGAGACCTACTACACCAGCCTGCTGGGGTCAGGCGGTGTCGTCGGCAAGGTCAACGGCAGCTTCGTGCGACAGGGGCTGATTACCGGTATCGGGCTTCAGGAAAAGCTGGGGGCCAACCCCTACAAGCTTGGCATCGTTGGCGGATCGGACTCGCATGATGCGCTTCAGGCGAATGACGAGTTCGACTATTTCGGCGTCCATGGCAATACCGACAAGACGCCCGAAATCCGCCTTGGATCGACGGGTTCGGTTGCGGGTGAGCCTGCGCGGTTCTTCTCATCGGCCGCCACCACGGCGGTCTGGGCACCCGAGAACACCCGAGAGGCGATCTTTGACGGCATCAAGGCCAAGGAAACCTACGCGACTTCCGGCACCTATATCCGCCTGCGGTTCTTTGGTGGCTGGGACTATCCGGACAATCTGACCGACGATCCGGACTTCGTGGCGAAAGCCTATGCCGGCGGCGTGCCGATGGGCGGTGATCTGGCCCCGCATCCGGCCAAGGACCTCGCCGAGGCACCGAAATTCGCTGTCTGGGCGCTGAAGGACCCGGAAAGCGGAAACCTTGATCGGGTTCAGATTGTCAAAGGCTGGTATGATCGCGGCTACGCTTACGAGAAGGTCTTCGACGTGGTCTGGTCGGATGCAGAGGCGCGCCAGGCCGAGATCTGCGGGACAGCGGACAAGCCCATCTGCAGCGATCTCACCCGGCCAATCCCGCCGGTTGGCAACACGGTAGACATCGGAACCGCGACCTACACCAATGACATCGGCGACACGCAGCTGAGCGCCGTCTGGACGGATCCGGAATTCGATCCGACGCATCACGCCGTCTACTATGTGCGGGTTCTGGAAATCCCGACACCGCGCTGGACGACCTATGACGCGGTCAAGCTGGGGATCGCCCCGCCTGCAGACGTTGCTGCAACGATACAGGAGCGCGCCTGGTCTTCCCCGATCTGGTACACGCCCACCGAAGATCTGATCACGAGACCGGAAACGTATTTCGGCCTGCAGTCTTCGCTTCCGTGACTGCACAAAAGGAGCAAGATAATGACCCTGAAATCTGACGATACACAGGTGCAGTCCGAGGCGACAGAACAGGTGGACAGCCAGCGCCGCAACCTCTTGCTCGCCGGTTCAGCGGGCGCGGCCGGATTGGCGGCAGGTCTGCTCACTCCGGAACCTGCAGCGGCGCAGACCACTGCAACCAAACCCGGTGACAAACGCGTGGCGATCCTGATCGACACCGAAACGCACATGATGCCCGCTTTGGCAAAGGAGATGGCCAGGCGAAATCATGATCTGGTGATCGGGAACACAAAAGACGGCCTTGTCGACGAGCTTCAGAAACTGGGGGCCAATGTTCAGGTTGTTTCTGGGAAGTTGGACATGACCCAAGCCAAAACGTTCTCGACACTTGTCGAGGCCGCGATGGACCAGTTCGGTCGGGTCGATTCTGCGTGCGTGCGGACGGGCGCTCACAAGACCGGGGATATCACTCAGATCACGACCGACGACGCGCAGGGTCTATATGAAGGCAACCTGCTGTCCGCAATTTACGCGCTCCAGGAACTCCTGAAACCCATGATGGCGCAAGGTAGCGGGCAGATTGTGCTCAACACCAGTGCATCCGGTTTACGCCCGGCTGCGTCTGCAACGATGTACAGCGCCTGCCGCGCCGCCGCCAACATGCTGGTACGCTGTGCCGCTCTGACGGCAGGTCCGAAAGGCGTCACCATCAATGCAACCGGGACCTACGCAATGGACTACCCGGGCTTTCTGGATGATGTCGGCTGGGACAACAATCCGGCGGTCCAGGAGGCGGTTCTTGGAAGCTTGACCACAGGCACGCTGGTTGAGCCCGAGCAGGCTGCACATTTTGTTGCAACCCTGATCGATGGCGTTGGCACGGCCCAAACGGGGCAGTTCTTCGCCATCGATAACGGGTGGGCCTTCCAATAGGCAACACGTCAGATTGCTGTCAGTGAGACCGTTCTCATGCAGATGGGTGTGCCGATGCCCGGCAAGGAAATGAAATGACATCCTTCGATACATCATCCTTCAGGAGGTTTGTCCGCGGCCAACTGTTTCATGTCCTTGTCGGCGGGAGGATCGCCCTGGGAGGATCAAGTAAACTGGCGGCGGCAGGTCTTCTCGCCGCATTTTCGCTCGCGCCCGGCCTTCCGGCCGCTTGCGGCATGCCCGATGGCGTGACGTTGGCCCAGGCTTTTCTGGGCATCAGCTACCCCAACGCGATGCATGTGTCCGGGGCGATCTGGCAGGCACAGCAGAACGGCGATTTGCCCATGCCGGATCGTGAGCGCCTCACCGCGACTGGTAGCGAACTGGCCGAACTGATCTGGAGAGAGCATCTCGCTGCGATTGACGGGCTCGTCCTGCTCGGCGTGAATTTCGATGCCTTGGCGCGCCGAGACCACGCGATATCGCTGGTCCTTGTCGACGGCATGCACTGGGCCCGCTTCGCTCCCGGACCCGCTGCCGACATCATGGGCAGTACCTTCGACTGCAACGTCGAGACCGTTCCACAGGGAGACCTCGTCGTCGTCACAAACGACGTCGTCCTGCACGCGATCGGGCGCGGGGATATCTCGTTCCTGGAAGCGAAGGAGCTCGGCGTCGTCCGCATCTATGGATCTGACCCGCAGGCCGCCGCTTTCATCTCCGATTTTGGCGAGATGGGCACCGAGCCACTTTCCCCGCCGCCGCGTCAGGTATCGCTGCGCCAGCGCGTCAAGGCACTCACGGGCGGCCAAGCAACACGTGGCGTCCTTGCGCGCCTGGAGCAGAAATGACCGACAAGACATCGACCTTTGGCAAGTTCGTCCGCGACCCGCTGTTTCACTTCCTGGTCGCCGGGGCACTCGTCTACGCGGGGTACTATCTGACAAGTGAACCGGCCGCGGCAATCAACGGCGACGAACGGACTGTTGTTGTCACATCTGGCGAAATCGAGTGGCTGAGCACGCAATGGCAAAAACGCTGGAACCGCCCACCAACGGAAGAAGAGCTTGATGGGCTGATCACCCAGCACGTCCGCGAGACCGTCTTCTACCGTGAGGCGTTGGCAATGGGTCTCGACAAGGATGACGTGGTGATCCGTCGCCGGCTCGGTCAGAAGCTGGAATTCCTGTCGCAGGATCTCTTGCAACCGTCTCTCCCCGGTAAGGCGGAATTGCGTAGCTACTTCGATGAAAATCTGGATCGCTATCGTGCCGAAGACAGGGTCACGATGAGCCACGTCTTTTTCGACCCGGACTTGCGCGGCGACAAGACGCTGGTGGCTGCGAGCTTGGCTCTGGCAACTCTTGAGGATCAAGATGGTGTGCCGGACAATGTCAGATCGTTCGGCGATCCCTTCCTGTTGCAGAGCTACTACCCGGGACACTCCCAGTCCGATCTTGCCCGGTTGTTTGGATCCGGCTTTGCCGATCCGGTGTTCCTGCTGGAGCCGGGAATCTGGCATGGCCCGGTCTTGTCAGGCTACGGCACGCATCTTGTTTATGTGCACGACCATTCGGTCTCGCCGCCGCCGGACTTTGAGAATGTTGCGGATCGGGTTGCCGAGGATTGGGTGGCGCAGAAACGTGACGAACTGAACGAACAGTTCACAGCAGAACTGCTTGATGGATACAATGTTGTCATCGAGGGCAGGAGTGACGCCGAAATCCAACCCGACCAGGTCGCAAGCCAATGAGCGCGGCAAGCATCTGTCGAAACTGGAAGGCTGCCGTCACGGTTCTGGCCCTGGCTGTCCTGACGGGTCTTCAGGCGTATGCCCATGAGATCCGCCCAGGTCTTCTGGATATTCAGGAGACCCAGGTCGGGATGTATGAAGTGACCTGGAAAGTTCCCGTGCTTGACGGGGCAACGCCCGTCCTGATCCCCAGGTTTCCGGACAATATCATCCTTGCATCACAGCCTTCAGTGGAATCCATCCCCGGCGCCCGGATCGAAAAGGCCAGCTACCAGGCGACCGATGGAACCCTTGTTGGCGGGGAAATCCAGATTGACGGTCTCTCTGCGCTGCAGATCGACGTCCTGATACAACTGTCCCTGGCGGACGGATCAACCCATTCTGCTGTTGTCAGGCCAAAGGCTCCGTTCTGGCGCGTGCCTGCCGACGACTCCGTTTGGACGGTTTTCAAGTCCTACACCCGGTTGGGGGGCGAGCACATCTTTGGCGGGTACGATCACCTCTTGTTCGTGCTTGCTCTCGTGCTGCTGATCCCGAACCGGTGGAGCCTGTTCAAGGCCGTCACGGCCTTTACTCTGGGGCACAGCATCACGCTGGCGCTTGCGGCCCTGGGTGTCGTCCATGTCCCGTCCGGGCCTACGGAAACGGTGATCGCCATGAGCATTGTCTTTCTTGCCGCTGAGACAGTCCGCAGTCGCAATGGACCCAAGAGCATCGCGGCTCAATCTCCGTGGATCATTGCCGCGGGTTTCGGCCTGATCCATGGCCTGGGGTTCGCCGGAGCCTTGACGGAGATCGGCCTCCCACAGAACGCAATCCCCATGGCCCTGATTGCCTTCAATGTGGGCGTGGAAATCGGACAGGTCGTGTTCATTGTTGCGGTTCTCTGCATGCTGGCCGCCTTGCGCCGTACCGGCATCCAATGGCCGAAGGGAAGCTGGGGCCTGGTTCCCTATCTGATCGGCACGACGGCAGTCTTCTGGACCATCGAGAGGGTCTCCAGTTTGGTCTAGATCATTGGGCTGTGCCGCAGACTCCGGCAGAGTAGCGTAAACAGCCTACGGTTTCGCGAGTTTCGACCCTACCCTCGATCAATTCCTAGATGCAGGGACACCAAATGACTGAGCAACCCCGCCTACACGCATTCGGTATCACGGTTCTCGTTCTGGCAACTGTCGGGATGGCGATTGTGCTGTTCCCGTTCTGGAAAGCAATCTTCTGGGCTGTCGTGCTGGGGATCCTGTTCTGGCCGCTGCGCCGCAAACTGGTTCAACGGCTGAACGGCCGGACGGCGGTTGCCTCGACCCTGATCGTGCTTGTGATCCTTGTCTTTGTCCTCGTCCCGGTGCTTCTGATCGCAGGTCTCATCGCCGATGGCGCCATAGCGGTCGTTGCGCAGGTTCAGTCCGGAGCCTTCCAGCCCGGAGCGATACTCGAGACGCTGCCAACACGGTTTCCCAGGCTTTCGAATATCGTGTCATCTGTGGGACTTGATATCGCGGCAATCAAGGAAACGCTGGGGCAAGGCTTTGTGTCGGTCGCGGAATTCGCAGTGTCGAACCTCGCTCAGATCGGGCAGGGCGCGTCGGCATTCGCCTTTCAGCTCTTTCTGGCATTGTACGTTCTTTTCGCCGTGCTCCAGTACGGTGACGACATCTACCGGTCGTTCTTTGATGCCATCCCGTTGACCCGCCACCAGAAGAAGAAATTCTTTGGGTCCTTCGCGGAAATGTCCGTGGCGACGATTAAGGGTATGGTGTCCGTCGGCATCGTGCAGGCGATCTTGGGGGGGATGATCTTCTGGCTCCTTGGCATCGAAAGCGCGGCTTTCTGGGGCGCATTGATGGGGTTGCTGTCCGTGGTGCCGCCATTTGGGGCGGGGTTCATCTGGGCCCCGGCTGGCGTCATGATGGTGCTGAACGGGAACGTCACCGGCGGGCTGATCTTGCTTGCCTTTGGCGCGGGCGTGATCAGCATGTCCGACAATGTTGTTCGCCCGATCGTCGTGGGCCGGTCGTCCAGTGTTCCGGGATACCTTGTCCTCGTGACCACGTTAGGGGGGCTTGCCATGTTCGGCCTGACCGGGTTGGTTCTCGGGCCGGTCCTCGCGTCCCTGTTCCTGTCCGGCTGGCAGTTGTTTGGTGAAGGCGAGACGAAAGCCGCGCTTGTGCAACAGGACGCGGCATCCGAGCCAAGGCTCAACATCACACAGGAGGACGCGAGATGACCTTCGCTCTTTACTGGCTTCTGTTTCTTGCCCAACTGGCAACGGCGGCGCGCGTCCTGACCCGCCCAAATCGGGAGCCGTCGTCGCGGATCGCCTGGCTTGCCGTGGTGTTTGCCCTGCCCGTCGTCGGTATCCTCGGCTACCTTCTGCTCGGCGAAACGAATATCGGTCGCGGCAGGATCGAACGAAAGTCGGTCGTGGTGGCCGAACTGTCGGATGTCTCGAAGATCCCTGGATACGAGAGCCAACTCCGGGATGACGACATTCCCGAGAAGTATCGCCCCATCTTTCGGCTGGGACAATCGATATCGGGGTTTGCACCGATTGGCGGGAACTCTGCCGCTCTGATGGAGAATTCGGATGCGGCCATCGATGCGATGGTTGCTGATGTCGATGCCGCCACGGAGCATGTGCATCTGATTTTCTACATCTGGCTGACAGATACCAATGGCACCAAGATGGTCGACGCTCTGGTGCGCGCCGCGACGCGGGGCGTCACCTGTCGCGCGATGGTCGATGATCTCGGCTCGCGGGCCCTGATAAAGAGCCCGCAATGGACCGAGATGGAAAGGGCCGGCGTCCGACTCGCCCGGGCTCTGGAGATCGGCAATCCGCTGTTGCGCATGTTCGACGGTCGGGTCGATCTGCGCAATCACCGCAAGATCCTGGTCGTCGACAACAAGGTGACCTATTGCGGAAGCCAGAACTGTGCCGACCCGGCCTTCTCGCCAAAGCCGAAATTCGCGCCATGGGTCGATGCGGTCATGCGGTTCGAAGGGTCGATTGTGCGCCAGAACCAGCTGGTGTTTGCCTCCGATTGGATGGCCTATACCAACGAGGATATCCTGTCTGTGGTCAATGCCCCGATGTCGGACCCCGGGCCCGGATTCCCGGCCCAGGTCATCGCGACGGGGCCCACATCACGCTACGCGGACATGCCCGACATGTTCGCCAGCCTGATGCACGCCGCGCAGCGTGAACTCGTCATCACGACGCCCTATTACGCCCCGAACGAAGCGATGCAATCCGCCCTGCGTTCCGCCGGCAACCGCGGCGTCGCCACAACGATTGTCTTTCCGGCCCGGAACGACGATTTCGCCGTCGCAGGCACCAGTCGGAGCTATTATCTCGAACTGCTTCAAGCCGGCGTGCGCATCATGGAATACCCGCTGGGATTGCTGCACACCAAATCGTTGACGATCGATGGCGAAGTGACGCTGATCGGCTCGGCCAACATGGATCGCCGCAGCTTCGATCTCAACTACGAGAACAACATCCTGTTGCATGATGTCGGAGCCACCACCGCAATGCGCGCGCGACAGCAGTCCTACATGGACGACAGCGTTGACGTGTCGTTGGAGGTCGTCTCGAACTGGAGCTGGCAAAAGCGCCTCGCGAACAACGCTTTGGCGATCGTCAGTCCGGTCTTGTGAACTGGATGCGCTCAAGTCACTTGTTGGCTGTTTTCGGCATTTTCCGACGAGTGGCCGGATTGGGCAATTTGCCCGAGTGCATTTGCCTCCATTGCTACGGTCAACCCCGCACACAATGATGCTGCCCAGCGTTGAAAATCGATCTACCGCTTCGCGCTCGTAGCGATCATTCAACCGAGCGCCTCTGGTATCCTCATCGTCGAAGCATCCGATCGTCATGGCCTTGCAGAACGAGTCGTTTGGGCCCAAGCCCATTGTCGGACGGACAGTGCTCGGAGGTCGGCTGTGGGCTGTTCACGTCGATAGCCGTAGCGACGGTTTGCTGATGCAGAACCTCGCGGAGAGGGAGCGGAGAACGGCCTTTCGCTACGTTTGGGGCCGAGGTCTGAAACGCGGACATTGCAGGCTTTCGCCCGTCACCATGGACTACCGTAAACTGCGCAAGAGTGGACATCGACCGCCGCCCCGCGCGTCGCAGTTGCATCACAGACTCACCATGTGCAACCGGCCCAATACGAACTTTCGTTCGGGGTTGAGCGAACGGCGGACGGCTCCTTGGGATGACCAATGGCCTGATTTGCTGAATTTTTTATCGACTTCACGGGTTGTTAGTCTGCGATCGTTGGAACTCGGACGTCAAATACTCCGGAGATCTCAATGACCTACAAGACTATCCTCGCCGCGCTGTTTGTGACGGCCGCATGTAGCAGTGCCTTCGCCATGGAAACTGACAAGTTCCGGTCGATTGTCGCGGACACGGTTTCGCAACTTGCAGCAGGCAACGTGGACGCGGATGCACTCATCGCCATGCAGGTCGAACTGGAGAAGATCGGCGTAGATGGCGCGCGGGAGCACGCAATGGAAGTGCCGGAAGACGCACAAGTTCTGCGCTACGTTGCGGACAGCGCCGACGAAATGATGGCATTGAGCCTCGATGGGATCGAAGCTGCCTGGCACGATGGTGAAGCGTTTGAGGCGATCGGCATCGACATTGAGGACTATGATCACTTCAGCCCGGTCGTCGGTCACGTGGATGCCGTGGTGCATCCCGCAACAGCCATCATTGCGCTTCGGGAATACAAGAAAACCGAGGACAAGATGTACCTGCTGCAGGTCAAGGACGAACTCGCCGAGGTGGTTGAGCACCTCGCGCATATCGATTGACCGAACCAAAACAGCAATGGAGCGCAGAGTATGCTGAAGTCACGAAGCATTTCCCAGCAACTGATACTGGTATTTGGCCTCTTGCTTGGCATAGCTGCGGTGGTCGGCAGTGTTGGCGTCTATGGCGCGCGCTCCATCACGCAAACGGTCAAGGTCGCGGCGGAGAAAGCTCTACCGCAGGCAGAAAGAGCAGCGTTTCTCGCAGAAACTGCAGTAAAACTGGAGATCGCCGCTGTCTCCTATTTCGGTCGTGCAGGGAAAGACCCGGAGGCAGAGAGCCAAATTTCAAGCTTGATGGTCGAACTCGGGCAGATCGTGGCGGCGTCAGACAACGCGGAACTCTCCGCCGAATTCGTACGTTTGAAGGACGAGATGCGCGCCACGCTCGGTGTCCACGAGCAGACCTCGAAATACGTTTTCCCGTTTGATGGACGCGAATACGACCTGCCGACTTTTCTCGAACACATCGCCGTCGTGAAAGCGCGCTTCCTCAAATCGGTCGACGAGGCAACACGCTTCGGCGTGTTCGACGGCTTGTTGACCGATCCGGAAGCGAGCGAGTTCGCGCTCTGGTCAACGGAATACGTCGTTCCGGACGACGACTTGGCCGCTTTTATCGGCACATATCTCAAGGCCGAAGAAAGCATGGTCAAATATGTTGCGGACAAGGTCATTGCCAAGCCGGAGAAAGCCGAGGCGCAGTTCATCCGAATGCAGTCGCGTCGTGTGCCGAAAGTGAATCGTGCCCTGGAAGCCTTGACCGAAGAGGCACTGACGAGATTCAAGGCGACCGAAGACTCGAAAAGTGAAGCCCTTGGAGCGCTCCTCGAACGGCTGTCCGCCGTGATTGAAATGTCTCGTTCCGAACAAGCCAGCGCTATGGCCGACATGGCGACATCGGTCGAACGCGCAAAATCAACCGGCGTGACAACGATTTCCATCGTATCCTTGGTTCTGGCCGGCGGCATTGCGGTTTCCGCCCTGGCCTCATTCGCAACAACGCGAAGCATCGGTCGTCCGTTGGCTGAGCTTACCAACGTGATCGGACAGCTGGCGAGCCGTGAGTACGAAATCTCAGTGCCGTTCAAGGACCGGGCAGATGAGATTGGCGCCATCGCACAGGCAGCCGAGGGATTCAGAGAGAGCGGTTTGGAGCGCGAAAAGCTGCAGCGGGATCAGGAAACAGATCGGAAACGCGCTGAAGCCGAAAAGCTTGAGCGGATTGAAAGAGAACACGCGGCACAACGCGAAGCAGAAGAACGTGATCGGGACACGAAAGAGGCCGAAGACAAGCGGCTTGCCGAGATCGAACACTCAGCAGAGTTGGAGCGACGCGCCCGTCAAGAAGAGCAGGCAGCGGTGGTCGACTCACTTGCCCATGCCCTGCGCGATCTGGCGGCCGGCAAGCTTGATGCCCGCATCGAAACGCAATTCGTAGAAGGCTACGAACAGCTCCGCCTCGACTACAACCGCGCAATTGATACGCTCGCCGACACGATCCAGTCGATTTCCGTGAGCGCCGGAATGCTCAATCAGAACGCGGCATCGTTGAGCGAAGCGACTGTGAGCCTCTCCAGCCGAACGGAACGATCGGCAAGTTCGCTGGAAGAGAGCGCAGCGGCGATCACCGAAGTCGCCTCTTCTGTGAAACAATCGGCGGAACGCGCCAACGAGACGGACAGCATCGTCAGAACGGCACGAGATCAGGCCGAGAAAAGCTCCCTTGTGGTCACAGAAGCTGTCGCTGCAATGAGTGCAATCGACGGATCTTCCAAGAGAATCTCAAAGATCATCGATGTGATTGAAGACATTGCTTTTCAGACGAACTTGCTGGCGTTGAATGCGGGCGTCGAAGCGGCTCGTGCCGGAGAAGCCGGAAGAGGTTTCGCTGTTGTTGCATCGGAGGTTCGCGCTTTGGCTCAACGCGCATCTGAGGCAGCCCGCGAAATCAACGAGTTGATATCGGAGAGCAGCACTCAGGTCGAGCAAGGTGTGAAACTGGTAGACAATGTCGGAGACGCGCTGGCGACGATCGTCCAGTCCGTTTCCATGATCTCCTCTCATGTAGCAGGCATCGCTTCATCGTCTCGAGAGCAGGCAACCGGAATTGAGGAGATCAGCAACGCTGTCAGCCAACTTGACCAAGCTATTCAGCAGAACGCAGCGATGTCTGAAGAATCGGTCGCAGCCACTTCCCTGATGTCTCAAGAGGCACAAAATCTTACGGCTAGCGTGGCGCGGTTCCAAGTGGGCTCAGGTGACCAGCAAGGTACAAAGCACCCAGAGCAGGCTGCATAGACTCGAAGTGGTGCGCTGTTATCGGGCCGAGTGACTGAAGCAACCCAAGTCGGGGAATGAGCCTTTTCGATCTGTTTGTTCGGTGAGAAACGAAACCTGATGGCGGTCTTCAGCAGCAGGATTTCCGCAAACCGGATTCACGAAATTGGCGACACCGAGCAATGCGCATGCTCGGTCCAATTGAGAACGTTTGAGAACTTGATTTACCGGGGTCATCCGGGAAAGATTTACAATCTGCGCCTTCAAGCCAAATATTCAGTTGCTGGAATTGGAGACTGGCGCAGCGGAGGGGCGTTGTTGCAGAACTCTCACCGTGAAGGATTCCCTTTGCGAATCCATGCAGTTAGACGGGCGGCATGAGCAAGCCCAAGCCCGCCCGCTACCGCACGACGAACTGGTCCACCTACAACGATGCGCTC
>CANLZY010000055.1 GCA_947495685.1 uncultured Tropicimonas sp. | reverse complement strand
CTTGGGTCTCTTGATCGTCATCTATGGTCCTCCGCTTCCTAATCATAGGGGCGGACCACTTCATTGGGGGAGGCTCATATCCAAATTCTTGAAGAAGTAGGCAACTTGGTTTCTTCGCCGTCCGAGGAGGACCGAGGGAGCACAAGAAGGTGTTCCCTTTGATTGTGATATTTCCCATTCCAACCCGCCTTGGCTCCGAGAGCCATGGCACTCCCGCCACCGGATGATGTGCACACCACTGTCGGATTCAAATCCAGGACCCAGAGCACTGAGGCCGTCCATAGGCCTCGCGCTCCGGGGATATTGAGCGACAGGGAGGTCCGCCTTTTTCGACGGCTTGCGCATTCTCCGACATGTTCTGCTCCGCGAGACCCTAAGCTCTCCGGGAACACGCCCGTCGAGGCAAAACCCTTTCGTGAGCGGTTCGACCGCGGACCAACGCCGGAAGGCAAGAAGGATCAGGTTGCAGGCAAGATAGGGATGTCGAATTGGCCGATCATATTGAATGGTCGTGCCATTCAACCGGAACGTTTGTGAGACTGACCACAACGGACACACTTGAGCAAAAGAAAAGGAAATGGATGCTTCCCGTTTCGATAAACCAAAGACTGTGCTCGCCGAAAGAAGAGGACAAGACATTGACTACACCTGATACTTTTCTGAAAGTCGCTTGCACTTTGAGTGTCTTTCTGGTCGTTGGCGCCTTTGGCTCTCCGCTCGATGCCCAGGATCAGGGAAGTTCAGAAGCAGATGCGAACAACCCGTTGGCGAACGTGACGGCGTTCAATATCCAGAACTATTACGTCGACCGGTTCACGGGCTTGCCTGACGATGTCGATGGAAACCAGTTCGTTCTGAGGTTTGCCAAACCGCTCACCTTCGGCGACAGCAACTGGCTCATGCGTGCCTCGTTGCCCTACAACAGCTTCCCGCTTGATGCGGGGTTTGGCGACGTCAGCGGCATCGGTGATTTCGACATCTTCATGGCCTACCAGTTTGATACCAAGCCAGGCGTCAGCTTCGGCGTCGGGCCGCAGATCGTGGCACCCACGGCGACGGATGACCGGCTCGGGGCGGATCAATGGCAACTCGGGCTGGCCAATGTCTATTTCAACGGCACGTCGCCAAAGTTCCAGTACGGGTATCTTCTGACCTATCGCGCCGGTGTCGGTGACACTCCCGAAGGCAAAACGCGCCCCAGTCTCGGAGCCTTTCAACCCTTCGCCTTCTACCAGATGGGCGACGGTTGGTACACGGGCGGGGCTCCCGTCTGGACCT
Organism: uncultured Tropicimonas sp.; assembly: GCA_947495685.1. Lineage (GTDB taxonomy): Bacteria > Pseudomonadota > Alphaproteobacteria > Rhodobacterales > Rhodobacteraceae > Tropicimonas. Next base: position 20,378 of record CANLZY010000055.1, on the reverse strand, counting down.
ACGATTTCTCCAACGACAACTACAACGTCCCGGTGGGTCTGCGACTGGGGAAGGTCGTTCAGCGCGGCGGAACCACGGCGAACTTCTTTGTCGAACCGCAATGGTCTGTTGCCCACCACGGAGACGGCCAACCTGAGTTCCAGGTTTATGCGGCCATCAACCTTCAGTTTCGCTGACAGCGTGCGACTTGTGCAAGCCGATCACGGTTTCGGATGATGGAACTGAAAGCGCCGAAAACCAGCGCGAAGGAGACCGAATGAATTTCCGCAATTACCAGCGGCTATTTAAGGCCATTTCGATTTCGATTTCGATTGCGATTGCGAGCATGGCGCCGCTCTGCGTTGCGGCAGAAAATGCCGGCCCTGTCGTCTTGACGAAAACCGTCACGACCGAGAGCATTCGACCATCCTTTACCCATCCGGCACGGATCGAGGCTGTCCGGACGGGTTCCGTCCGACCGGTACTCCGCGCGCGGATCGACGATATGCACATCACTCCGGGGGCAATCGTCGAAAAAGGCGACCTGCTCCTCGAGATGGACGAGACCGACTACAGGATCGCGGTGGCGCAGGCCGAGGCCAACCTCAAGCAGGCTGAAGCGAACGCCGTGAAAGCAGATCTGGATCTGGACCGGGCCCAGAAGCTGGTTCAATCCAACGCCGTCTCTCAGCGCGAGGTCGACTATGCCAAGGCGCAGTGGGAGGTCGCCCATGCGCAAGTTGACATTGCCAAGGCGCTAATTGAACAGGCCCAGGAAGACCTTGCCGACACCAAGGTCTATGCGCCATTCAGCGGGCGTATATCCGCGCCGATATATGCGGTTGGCGACCTCTACGCCCCCGGGGATCCGACCAGCCCTGCGGCAGTGGCGGAAATCGTCTCGCTCGATCCGATCTATGCCACCGGTCTTGTGGATCAAAGCAACTATTTCAGCTTCTTGGCGCGGCGCCTGAAGCTTGAGGAGGCCGGACGGTCGATTCCTCCGCTCGAGATCGAGGTGATCCTGCCGGGCAACAACACCTACCCGCTCAAAGGCACGTTCGAGAATTGGGACAATACCGCCGTGGCCAGCACCGGGACAATTGCAGCGCGGGTGTTGTTCCCAAATCCGCAGGGTACGCTTCTGCCCGGTCAGACTGTGACCATTCGTGGCCAGTTGATCGAGGCCGTGGAAGCGCCATTGGTCCCGCAGCGGGCCGTCAGTCTCGACCAACAAGGGCATTATGTCTGGGTCGTGACCACGGACGCCACGGCAGAACGGCGAAATGTCGAGGTGGGCATCCGAAGCGGTGCCGACTGGACCGTGCTCGACGGGCTTGTCGATGGCGATAAGGTCGTTGTCGAAGGGCTTCAGAAGCTTCGCCCCGGCCTCGCTGTTACCCCGAAACCCTACGAGGGCTGAAACGCCGGCGCGGAGGATCCCATGGGACCTGCTTTCTTTATCCGGCGACCGAAATTCGCCTTTGTCATCTCGATGTTGATCACTCTGTTTGGCCTGCTGGCGTTGCAGGTGATGCCGGTTGATCAATACCCCGACATCGCCGCCCCCAAGGTCGTGGTCCGAGCGAACTATCCGGGGGCCGACGCCCAGACTGTTCTGGAAGCGGTCGGCGCACCGATCGAGGATCAGGTGAACGGTGCAGAAGGTATGGTTTACATGTCTTCCAAGGCCGCGAGCGATGGAAGCTACACCTTGACCGTGACGTTCGAGGTTGGTGTGGATGCCGACCTTGCGCAGGTGGACGTGCAGAACCGCGTGGCATTGGCCGAACCCGGCCTGCCGGCCGAGGTACGCCAGCGCGGCGTGAAGGTGCGCAAACGCAACCCTGACATCCTCATGGTGGTGAACCTCGTTTCACCCGACCAGCGCTTCGACAGGATTTTCCTGTCGAACTATACCTCGATTAATGTTGCCGGTGAGCTGGGCCGCCTTCCCGGGGTTGGTGCGGCCGAGATCATAGGTGCGCTCGACTACGGCCTCCGGGCCTGGCTCGATCCGGTGAAGATGGCAAATCACAACCTGACGGTGAACGAGGTTGTCGCCGCCATCAAGGAGCAGAACATCCAGGCCGCTGTCGGGCAGCTCGGTGCCGCGCCAAGTGCAGCGGACACGGAGTTTCAGTATGTGCTGACCGCCAAGGGCCGTGTCACAAGCGAAGAAGACTTCGGCGATATCGTTCTGAGTGCCAATGAGGGCGGTTCGATCATCCGTCTTGCAGATGTAGCCCGGATCGAACTCGGCAGCTTCGCTTACAAGGGTTATGGCGAATTCAACAACGGCCCCGGCGTCTTGCTGGCCATCTACAAGCTCAGCGAGGCGAACTCGTTGGCCGTGGCCGAGTCCGTCAAGCACAAGATGGAGGAGCTCAAGGCGTTCTTCCCCGAAGGCGTCGACTACGTCGTTGGCCACGACACCACGCTCTTCATCGAGGAGTCTCTGGAAGAGACCGTCATCACGATGTTCTTCACCATCGCCTTGGTGATCGCGGTGACCTATCTGTTCCTCGGCTCGGTGCGCGCCACGTTGATCCCGACGATTGCTGTGCCGGTTTCGATCATCGGCACACTGGCGGTTCTGCATGCCTTCGGCATGACGATCAACACCGTCACGCTCTTCGCGCTGATCCTTGCCATTGCCATCGTGGTGGACGATGCGATCATCGTTGTGGAAAACGTCGAGCGTATCCTGCACGAGAACCCGGACTTGTCGTCGCAAGAGGCCACGAAGCGGGCGATGGACGAAGTTACCGGTCCGATCGTCGCCACTTCGCTGGTTCTGGTTGCTGTCTTCGGGCCGACGCTGCTCCTGCCCGGCATCACCGGGCGCATGTTCAGCCAGTTTGGCGCGACGCTGACGGTCTCGGTCCTGATCTCGATGGTCAATGCGCTGACACTCTCACCGGCGCTCGCCACAGTTTTGATGAAGCCCGGCATGCACCCCAACATGCTGATCCGCGGCTTCAACACCGGCTTTGACTGGATCACGAAGTGGTACGTGGCGTTGGTGGATTTCCTTTGCCGCTACATCCTGGTTTCGCTCGCCATCGTGGCCGGGTTGTTCTTCGGGCTTTATGTCCTTTACACGTCGATCCCGTCGAGCTTCATCCCGGCTGAAGACAAGGGCTTCTTCATGGTCGACGTGCAGCTGCCAAGCGGCGCTTCACTCAACCGCACCGAGTTGGTGATGGACCGGGTCACAGAAATGCTGGGGGAAGACGAGGCCATCGACAATGTCCTCTCGGTGAATGGCTACTCCATTCTCAATACCGCCCTTCAGTCCAATGCCGGCATGATCATCGCCAAGCTCAAGCCCTGGCACGACCGAAAGACGCCCGAGAGCCACCAGGCCCACCTGCAACAGAAGTACCAGAAGATCCTCGCGGAAATGCCGGAAGCGCAGTTCATCGTCTTTGGTGCGCCGGCGATCCCCGGCCTTGGCACCATCGCCGGGTTCTCCTTTGTTCTGGAGGACACGCAGGGCCGTCCGCCGGCTGAGTTGGAAGCGACGTTGTCCGGGCTGTTGGCCGAGGCGAACGCCACCGACCAGATCGCCCGTGCCTTCTCGACCTTCAAGGCGGACTCGCCGCAGATCGACCTGCAAGTGGACCGCGAACGTGCCAAGACCCTTGGCGTGAAAATCTCGGATATCTTCCTGACGCTTCAAACCCAACTCGGTGCGCTCTACGTCAACGACTTCAGCTTGTTCGGCAAAACCTACAAGGTCATGCTCCAGGCGGACGAGGCCTTCCGCCAGACCGAGCGTGCTTTCGACACGCTCTATGTGCGCAATGACAAGGGCGCCCTTGTGCCGCTATCGGCCGTGCTTACGCCGGAACCCTCGCTCGGACCAGACGTCATGTACCGCTACAACACCTATACCTCGGCCACGATCACGGGCGTGCCAAACGCTGCCATGGGCTTCAGCACCGGAAACGCCATGGACAAGATGGAGGAGGTCGCGCTTGAGACATTGCCCGAAGGCTACCGCTTTGACTGGACAGATTCTTCTTTCGAGGAGCGCAAGTCTGGGAACGCGATCCCCATAGCTCTTGGCCTGTCGCTGATCTTCACCTTTCTCTTCCTGGCGGCGCTCTACGAGAGTTTCCTGACCCCAGTTGCGGTTCTTCTGACGGTTCCCTTCGCCGTCCTTGGTGCGTTGGTCTCGCTGACCATCGCCGGGCAGCCACTGTCGCTCTATGGCCAGATCGGCCTTCTGATGCTGATTGCATTGGCCGCGAAGACAGCGATCCTCATCGTCGAATTCGGCAAGCAGCAACGCGAAGTGGCCGCGCTACCGCTGCACGAAGCAGCAATGCAGGCAGCACGCTTGCGCTTTCGCCCCGTCATGATGACCGTTCTGGCCTTCGCCGTGGGTGTCTACCCATTGGTGATTGCCACCGGTGCCGGTTCCGCCAGTCGCGTGTCGCTTGGCCTTGCCGTGTTCGGCGGCTCCATCGCGGCCGCACTGGCAGGCTCGATCTTCGGCCCCGTTTTCTTCAAGATGATGCAAGGCCTCCGTGAGCGTATTCACGGGGGGCCGACTCCACCCGTGGTCTGACCGCGGAAATCAAGACCGGAGCAGTCAGGCGTTATTGAAAACTCCGGCCACTCAGCACCTTCAGTGTGGTCTCGGCCTGCCAGAGGTTCAGGTCAAAAGCCTCCACGGGAGAACCACGATATCCCGAAATGTATCCGTCTGTGTTGGGCCCCGCGGAAATATCGCGATTGCGCTGTTGGATTGGCAACCGCACCAATACCTGCATGCCGGTCATGTAGACCCATCCGGTCTCTTGGTGCAGCCGGTCCTCCAGCGCCATTTCGAGGCGTCCGGCGTGTGCGTCGTTCATCAGGCAATCAGATCCGGGTTGTCATTCGTGGCTGTACGATTCGACCGCCCGTCCGTCGTGTCGCCTTGTCGTGTTTCGGGGCCACGGTAGGGCGCAACTCCTGACGTTAGTGTATGCTTAGTTGTTGATCCATCGCGTTGATCACTCTTCGTCGGCGGACCGAGCCTTGGCGCCAAAGGCATCTCGCGGACACGGTGTCGGTCCCGATTGAAGTAGAGTTTGGAGCCGCCGCCCAAGATAGTGGACCTTCGTGCCGACAGCAGCGAATGTCCTCTCCCCGCCCATTTTGACTGATGCTGCGCGTTGCATGAAGGTCTCGATTGGGTGGAGTGCAACCGACTTGATCCCTGATGATGCGCGGACTTGGGCGGAGAGTGTTTGGCGCGACCGGGAATCCATCGCGCGCGGCCCAGACGGTGCTTGGGAACTGCGTGAGGCCGCGACGATCCTGAGAACCAAAGAGGAAACGGTGGATGCTCTATTGCGGAGCTGACGGCAGGTCGGTGCACAGCCGTCAGCAAGTGGTTCGACCTGAACAACGGTTTCAGGGTGTTCGTAGGGCGTGAGACCATTGATGGTCTTCGGACGACGTGCGAAATTTTCAGCCGAGATGAAGTCCACGAGATGCGTGTGCAGCTGATCACGATTGTCGAAGTGATACCGTTTAACGGTGGCTTCCTTGATCGTCCTGTTCATCCGCTCGACCTGGCCAATGGTCGTGAATGGCCGTTCGAACCCGTCAGATCACCGCCCAGTTGTCGGTGCAGACGGCCCAGAGGCCAATCATGGCATTGGCGACCATATGAGCCGCAATTGCGTCGATCAGGCGACCGGAACGTTGATACAAGACCGCAAAGGCAATCCCTGCCGCAAAAGCAAGCACCCAGTTCCCGTGCAGCCCCGCGAAGAGCACCGAGGAGGCCACGACGCCGACCGCCGGCCCATATCCAGTGGGCAGCGTCAATCGGCGCATCAGGTAGCCTCGAAAGAACAGTTCCTCGGTGACAGGAACGACAATGGCCGTTCCCGCGAGCCGGAAGATGATCCAGGTGGTCAATGCAGTGCCCGTCAGGCCGGGCGCGGCCTCCGCCAGGGTATGACCGGGGCCGGATTGCATGGAGAGCCACAAGGCGGCGATCATCGTCCCGACGAGGATGGGAGCCGGCCCCGACAGACCAGGCAAGCCTCTGGGCATGCAGCGATAAAACGCGAGCAGTGCCAGGGATGTCATCGCCATGCGCATCGGATATCCAAGAGACGCGGGCTCAAAAAAGGCGCCGGCCAGCAGCGAGGAGAGAAGGAAAACCGCAAACGGCACGATCTTTGCCGCGACTGGATCACGCCAGATCGGCAGGGGAAGCGGTGTCGACCCGGCGTCGAGGCCCTTTTGAAACCATGCGATACGATCGATCATCAGGATCATGCCCCCCGTGACCAGCGTGAATGCTATCCAACCGGCGTAGCTATGGAAGCCATTCACGGCCAGTTCAGGGGAAACCCAGGCGCCGGTGGTCACCAGAGCGGCGATGCGCAGCGCGTTCAGCAGCCAACTGAGTACGGCAACGACCGGCACCATCAGAAATGATCTCCCGATGTGCAGATCTCGGTGCATGACGGCGATGTAGCCGGCCACCACGGTGACCGAAAACACGATGCCGGTCAGGCCGGAACACGGGTGTCCGACGCGCACGCCAAACCCGTCGAACACGATCTCGGCGTCGGCAGGGAACGTCTGCAAGTCGGTGGCGATCAACGACAACAGCCAGGTTGTCGTCGTGAAGGTCATGGATTGAAGCGTGGATTCTGCCCACAGGCGTTGAGAGAACAGCCAGCCAACCTCGGGAAACAGCAGGAACGCCGATACAACGGCACCCAGTCGCCAATCCAACAGCTGAAGCAGGCGCCGCGGATCGATCAGCCACAGCACAAGTCCCGCAGCGGCAAGAACAGAGCCCATCGCCCAAAGCAGGAGGCCGGCCCCGGACGTGAGGTCCACGGGGGGACCAAGAACATGAATTGCATAGGGCATCGTCAGCAAGACGACGCCGGCAGCGTTGAGCAGAAGCCAGGAGGCCGGCCGGGACTCTGCCTCGATGGCGTCCAGAAGACGGGTCATCGGTGCGCGAAGGATGCGCAGGCGTGACAACACCAGCAGACCAACGATGACAAGTGCGACCCGGGTGGCGATAGCACTGACCGTATTGCACAACCCAAGACTGCCCGACATCATCACGCAGAACTGGTCGGGAGCGCCCGTGCCGGCCAGACCGGCCAGATCATACGTATAGACAAAGACCAGAACGGCCACATCGAGCGACAGAACGACTATTGATCCCAACAGCCGCTTCTGTCGCCAGTGGCGCATCAGGTGCGTTGCGGAACTGTCCGTCATCTGCCTGTTGATCCGTCCCGAAGCTGTGAAGGTTTCGGGACGGACCTGTTTGCCCCGAAACCTCTGATCTTCCAACCTCGACCCGCGACCGGTGACGAGACATACGGGCGTTCAGAATCTTGCGGCAGAACAGCGGCCCGCGGCATTGCCCGGACCCGCCAGGCCGTCTCAGTCCCGACGGTTGCGACGACGCTCCCAAACCAGGGCGCCGACCGCGCCGATAACCGCCAAAGCGGCGACACTGCCGGTTGTGCCGACTTCCGGGACTTCAATGCTGTAGGAGGTCCCCGCAAGGAGTTGTCCGGCCCAGACGCTGAACACCGCTGTCATTCCTGCAATCTTCGTCATTTCTATGTCCCTTTGGATTTTGGTTGTTGATCGTGTTGAAATTCGCTGTCGATGGTCATTCATTTGCGCATCGGGTCAATGAGCAAGGACGCAATGGTCGATGGATGATTCCAGTAGTTTTTGTCGAGCCCGAACGACAGTTTTCCGTCCAGATCGGGATCGTTCTTCAAGGTTCCAAACAGCCGGTCCCAGACAGACAACACCGACCCGAAATTGGTGTTGTAGTGCTCTCGCGCGTCGCTGTGGTGGACCTCGTGCAGTTCGGGAATGTTGAAAAGCACCGCAAGGCGGCGCTGGCCGGGAAAGGATCGGATATTTGCGTGGTGCCAGAAGTTGAAGACTTGCATGAACACAAAATGGGCGATGATTGCGCCAGGCGGAATGCCAAATGCCATGACAACTGCAATCGCCAGAAAAGACCCAACAAATGGCTCAAGCGGATGAACCCTCAAGGCTGTCGCGGCATCCACGTGGTCGTCAGAATGATGAACCCGATGCAGACGCCAGAGAAGCGGAACCTCGTGCAGAACCCGATGGAACGCGTACCCCAGCAGGTCGTACAACAGAAAACCGATCAGCACGGCAATTGGCGCCGGTATGTCGAATGCGTTCAACAGACCAATGCCGCTTTCCTGTGAAACCTGTGCTGAGACAAAGGCGGTGACCGGCAACAGGAGAATGGCAAGCAACCAGGCCGATAGAGTCAGCACAGTGCCCGAGAGCCAGCGCAGCCCATCCGGGCGACCGTTTCGACGCGGAAAGCGCATTTCGAGGAACACCGACAAAACAGCGATGGAGATCACAGGTGACAGATCCACAAGCAACGCCCCGACATCTGAAATGATCTTCCCCAAGAGTTCCATTCGGTCCTTTCATGCATGATTTCTAGATTTTAGCGTCAACTTTCACATACCGCAGATCACATGTCACCAGTTTTTTGATCGGCAACGGTGCAGTTGCGCATCTCGACGATCTCACTGGAATGCCTGCCAAACATGGCAGCAAGGCAATGCCGCGAAAGACTGTTGGCCCCGATGTATGGACACAGTGAATTCCTGCTCATGCTACATGGAGGAAAGTAGCAATGAGTGCGACGATGGACGAGAGCATCAAACGGTGGACGGCGAAGCGCAAATCGGCGCTCGTGGTTGAGATCATCCAAGGCGAGACGACGGTGTCGGAGGCCAGCCGAGCCTATGACCTGTCGCCTTCCGAGATCGAAAGCTGGGTGGATGATGCCAAGCGGGGAATGGACTTGCAGGGGACCGTGGCCGCAGTGCGGCCACGTAAGCCCCGGAAAAGGCCCTGCGGACCAACCCACTCGATATCCGTACACAATATGAGAAGCAGCTGAAGGATCTTCAGGAAGCTTACGGCGAGGCCATGTTGGAGCTGCGTGCTCGAAAAAAGTTTCAGGCCCAGCTGGATGCGGAGGACGGGAAATGATCCGGAGCATCCAGCTGGGCCTGTTGGCCGATGGAGTCACCGTGCCGTTGACCAAGCTGTGAGCCTGATTTGGGGTGCCGCGCCGGACGGTCTACTACCGACCCGTCAAGTCGGAGCCATGGCTGAACTTGGGTGACGGGGCCTGATCAGGCGGCGCGGTTTCCGGTCTCTGTGCTTGCGATATCGTCGTTGAACTTGATTCCTTCGATGACCAATGGCAACTGGTTTGCTCCGGAGAGGCGGCGCCATTTCTTCGAGGCGGCATGAACCAGCTTGAAAACCATAAGCCTCGCCGTCTTCTGCGACAGCGCACCTTTGGTTCGGACGGTTCGATGTCGCACAGTGGTGAACACGCTCTCGGTGGGGGGTTGCCTGTTCTCAGGTCCCCGCACTCTGTGAGCGGCTGGAGGAGGCTGGCTATTTCTACGCCATCCGGCTGCCCGCCAATGCCGTGCTGCGCGAGAAGGTCGCGCACCGGCTGACCCGGCCCGTGGTTCGTCCATCGCTGACAAAGGTCAAACGGTGTTACGAGGATTTCCACTATCAGGCGCAGAGCCGGGAGGAAGGGCGCCGGGTGATTGCCAAGATCGAATGGCATCCGGGCGAGCTGTTCCCCCGTGTGGGCTTCATCGTCACCAACCTACCGATGGAGCCGGATTGCGTAGTGCGGTTTTACAATCAACGCGGCACCGCCGAGCAACACATCAAAGAAGGCAAATACGCATTCCGCTGGACCCGGCTGTCCTGCAAGCGGTTCCGCGACAACGAGGTGCGGCTGCAACTGCACGCGCTGGCTTACAACCTGGCCACCTTCCTCCGCTGCATCGAGCTGCCCGAGGAAATGGCCGACTGGTCGCTGACCAGCCTGCAACTCAAGCTGATCAAGATCGACGTTCGGGTCGTGCGCCATGCCCGAGCCATCACGTTTCAACTGGCCGAGGTCGCGGTGACCGGCCCGATGGTGCGCGCCATCCTTACCGCGATCTAACGCTTGCGAGCGCCGCCGTCATGCGCGTGATCGCGACCCAGAACCAAACGGGACGAAAGCAGCAGGACAGGTCTGCCCGTCGCGCCCGCACGGCAAGAATTTCCGGCTCAATGCAACCGATCCGGGGGCATCCGCGACCCCAGACGCCGCTGCGGGACGTAAAACGCTTGATCTGCCGGCTTCGTCACGCGATCCTGGCGTCAGATGACAGTCCACATGGGGAATGTCGGTCTACGTCTTTCAAAGCGGGCCGTTTCAGGAACAGATGCGGGAGGCCGCCAAAGGTGGCGCCACCCGTGCCTACATCCGCATTACAGTGCAAACTCCACGTCGGCGTATTCACGCCCCCCCGAACCAAAGGCCGCGTCCATGCTTATCCGTTTAGGATTCGAGATCGACATCACCTGCATGGCACCCGTGCCCTTGCTTCTCGCTCTGTCGACCCACAGCACCACCCAGGGCCGATTCATAGGCGAAGATTTCGTCCGTGTGCCCCCCGGCTGTGATTACCGTTTGTACACCGATAAGTTCGGCAACCAGATCACTCGGATGACTGCACCCGTGGGCGCGACCCGTCTGTGGTCGGACTGCGTGATTGAGATTGATGGGTTACCCGACCCGAAGGTCCCCGACGCACGACAGCTTCCAATACCCGAGTTGCCCGACGAGGTTCTGCAATATCTCGTACCCAGCCGATATTGCGACAGCGACAACCTGTCGGATCTGGCTTGGGCCCAATTCGCCAGATTCCCCGAAGGCTGGGAACGCGTTCAGGCCATCACGGCTTTTGTTAACCGTCGTGTCACCTTCGGTTATCAGTTTGGTCGCGCCGACAAGACCGCCTCAGAGGTCCACCGCGAAAAGACCGGCGTCTGCCGCGACTTCGCGCACCTCTCTATTGCGCTATGCCGTGCGATGAACATCCCGGCCCGCTATTGCAGTGGCTATCTGGGCGATATCGGCGTCCCTTACTCCGGGGCGGGTGACTTCTGCGCGTGGTACGAGGTGTACCTCGGCGGGCAATGGTACACATTCGACGCCCGCTACAACGTGCCCCGGACGGGCCGCATCCTGATGGTTCGCGGATCAGACGCGGCAGACGTCGCGATGATCACCTCGTTCGGCACCCACGAGTTGACGTACTTCCGCGTCTGGACCAACCAGATCGAAGACGGTTTGTCCGACAGCGCCATTTTCGAGATGCTTCAAGCGCGGCCCTTGGGAGAGCCGCTGGTATTTCCATCATCGGCCAGGGCGGTATGATCCGACAGTCCACACGGGGAATGTCGGTTTGCTTTAGCCTCTGGTCCGGGATCAGCGGGAAAGGTCACAATCTGCCTGCCGACTTCCCGAAGCCATAACGACGAAGGGCGACCTCACTGGTCGCCCTTTTTTCAATGCCCATAACGTGTAGAACCCGCTCTGGTTTGGCCCTAATCTACGCCCAGTGCCTTCGACAAAACCATATTTTTCACAATGCTTGATGCGGGCGCTAACACTGCGCCGCAGATTTGGGTAGACCTCCTCGGTAACTTCTAGCCCCTGACCTGCACCCCAAACCGCCTCGCGCTCCACGACGGTCATGGCCTCGACCTGCTTGCCCGCAACCTTCACCGCGTAGACCCTGCGGCAGAAATCATCGTGTGTTTCCGATTCATTGTGGAGAACCTCGTTCTCTGGCGAGCCGATGAGCATGGCAAAACGGAGTTCCGATGTGGGGTCAGGTCTCACGATGTTGATGAAGATGGCACTGGGAAGGCTGTCGGGGGTGGCGTCGACCTTTTCCAATCGTGCCAGTCGATGTTGCAGGCTCACTTTTGGGCGCCCCCATCTTTGCCGAACAGCCGGGCGCCAGTCGCATCGTCTGCCCCGACGCGCCTGAGAAATTCCGGAACCGTTTCACCCGGCTGGCGTTCAACCCGCTGTCCATCGACCAGGGCGAGATTGATGATCTTGCCCTGGCCGGTTCCGCCGAATTGGTTGATGACGAGGACAAGCTGACCAGCCTTCGTTCCGCCTTCGTGACGGTTAAGACGATGGTTCAGGGTCATGGCTGTTTCTCCTGTTTGCGACGGCTTCTGATCAAGCTCATTTGCGATCCTCCAATGCCGTGATGCGCGCATCCAGTTCGGTGGTTTCCAGCGTCTTGCGGTAGCCCTCGACCAGCGCCATGACGGCGGCGCCTTCGAGCGGAGTGATGTCGCCCCCGGAGACCGCCCGCAGAACCGCCTGCGCGGCGGCCGAGGCGTCCTGGGCTGTCTGCATGGGTGGCAGCTCGATAGACACCGGGGAATCCTTCCTGGCGGGCGCCATGCGCTCAAGACAAAGACGCAGGGCGGTGGTGTCGCCCTCCAGTGCCAGGTCGATTGCCTTTTGTGTCAACGCCACCCCGTCATCTTCCAGAAGGTTGCGGATCGCCATTGTCGCGCGATGTCGGCTCCCGACCGGCTTGCCGGGATTGCCCGGCGCAAATGTGCCGTCTGGATTGCGGGCATCCGTATTTGGACCGCTGTTTCGGGTCATGATGCCCCTCCGCCAAGTCTGTTCGGCTTAGATTTCCCTTCCCGACACACAGCAGAAACCATCAAGAAGGGGTTCAACTTGAACTGAGTTGGGCTTTCTGCTGGTTCTAGCTGGTTGTCGGGAAGGGGTTTTCGATTGCTTCCGGGCTTGTCTGCTTGCCTTGGGGATCGGGTCATTGAATGCTCTCCAGATAGGGATTGACCGCATAGGAGACCGCCGGGCGCCCGCCGGTGGTTTTCCTGATTTCGCGCAGCCAATCCGCGTCCAACAGCACGCGCAACGCGGCGTTGATATCCTTCGCCGAGGTCAGGCCGACACGGCCCCTGTTCTGGATCTCACGCACCTTGAATGAACGCAGGCCTTCACGGCGAATAATGTTGGCGATGGACTTGGCGCCCACTACCTCGGGCGGAAGGATCGCAGCCCCATAGGCGCGGAACGCATGGGCGCGCAGGTGCCCACCGACAAGGTGACAGGCCCGACCTACATGCGCGGCGTCGATGTTCGCCGGAAACGGATCGGCGCCGGTTGCGGCCCAATCCAGATGCGCCAGGACGTTCGCCAGCCGTACTACCAGCCCTGGCATCTTGCCGATATGGCTTTTGAACAGGCCCGTGGCGTCAGCTTCCCATTCCCGGCATTGGCGTCGAAAGTCGTGCAAGGTGTTGGCTGCATCTTCGGTGAAGTGGATGAAGAACGGCCTCCTATTGCCGTCTTCGTCGGTGGCCGGGGTCAGGCCGCGCAGGCTGGAAATTGCCTGTTGGAGGCGAAGGTCGTCCAGCTCGCCGCTGGGACGCGTCAGGGGCACCGGGTCCGGGAACACCACCATGAACCGCGACAACAGCCCGTCATCGGTGCATTTAACCAGAAGTTCCGCCAGCCGGTCCGGCTGTGTCCCGCCGACAATGGACACGCTCAGATGATCCACGGTGATCGGTTCGGGGCTGTTCTTGCGGTCGATGGTGTAGGCTCGCCCGCCGTAGGCTTCGAGCCAGAACGGACGGTCGCCGCCGCCGTTGTACCGATCCATGCCCGACAACCAGCCCGACAGTTCATCCCGCGCCAGCAGAAGACCACGCCAGGTCGATGACAGCAGATCCGCAACTTTCTCGGTGGTGATGTCGGTGATGCTGATCCGCTCACGGGTCGGCGGGCGCCCGGCATCGGCCCCGGCGGGTTTCGCCGGTGGATCGTCACCATCGGCCATGGCGGTCTTGGCCTCGGCCTTCCATTGGGCCAGCGACAGGGCGGCAATCTCGTTGGCCCCGTCGCATTCAGTGCGGGCGCGACGGTAGTCCTCTGACAAGCCACGCTCGATTTCCTTCAGCGGATCAAGCACGGCATCCAGCGCCGGGCTTTTGCCGGCGGATGGATCGCCCACCAACATGGCCCACAGAACCGGCGGCTCCTTCCAGCCCTCCCACGGAACGCCCCAGCGCGAGTTGCCAATCGCGGCGCTCGCTGCACTCAGAAGCGCGAGCGACACAAAGTCCACGGGAGCGTTCTTGACCTCGGCGGCGGACTTGAGCCAACCCGCCCACGGGCCGAATACATGGTCGAAGTCGGCGTGCGACATGACTGGCGGTGCTGGGCGGCTGGGCTGGCCGATGCTAAGATCCGGCTGAGGCCAAGCGGCGTCAAACGGTTCGGCATTGCGTGGCGCCGTTCCGTTCAGGGGGCGGCGGGCGCGGTCATCGCGGAACTCACCGGCAACCTGTGCGAATATGCGTTCCGTGCTAGTCATAGCGGACCCTCTCCGCAGAAATGTCGGATGACGCCGGAAAACTCCGCATCCGTCAGGCTGTCGAGAATGGCCATCGCCAGGATCGCGCGGTCTTCGACCGTGAGCCGATGGCGAATGACGAAGGCCGCAGCCTGACAGGCCCAATCGTTGCGGGCGGTGAGGGCGTAGCCGACAACGCGGGCCGTCGCCTTGTGTTCCGGCTTGATAAACCGGCGCATGATCGCGCCGGAAGTGGTCGTCAGAGCTTTCATGCGGCGCACTCCCCGACGTGCAGCCGGGCTACGGGTTCGGCCTGATGCTGGGTCAAACCGAGGGTGCGGCGAAGGCGGCGGATCTGAAGGTCTCGCGGGGCCGGGTTGTAGATGCGGCGATCCATCAGGCGGACGCTCCGCCAGATGAACCGGTGATCGGCGTCACCGTCGATCTCAGATGATAGATGCTGGATTTCTCGGAGCCGTCCTCGTTGTGTTTGCGAAACTCGGTCTCGATGTTCACGCCATCGGCGCGCAATCGGAACACGTGGTCCGATACCCGACGCAACGACGGAGCCGGAAACGGGCCATTGCGCAGCGCTTCCAGTGTGTCCTGAATGCGGCTGCCGGATTTCACGGAGATGACGAACGGCGCCTGGTCGTCGTTCTGGATTTTGTATGACTGATGGTTCTGCATTTCTTACCTCGATGATTGAAACGGTGAGGCAGATGCGCTAGTGCTCAGGTGTCCGCTGAAACGAATACGCCCTGCCTGATCTCGCCGGATCTGGTGGGGTTACGTTTACGGCGCGCTGTTCGAGAACGGCGTCGATGTCCGCATCATTCCAGTAGAGACGCGAGCCGAGTTTGACCGGCTTGGGAAGGCGCCCCAATTCAACATCACGGTAGATGGTCGTGCGACCACGACCGCCGAGCTTGTTCTGGAGTTCGCGAAAAGAGAGGTACTTCATTGATACGCTCCGCGCTTGGATGCGGTGCGCACTCTGTCGAGAAGATATGGTTACCTGCGCACCTTGGGTTTCCATGGTGCAAAGGATGAACCAATAGGCGTGGGCTGCCGCGAGCAGGAAGTCAGTTTTTCGGCACTTGCTGCTCAGCCTTGATTTTTTTTGCAATCGCCGCATCGCTGAATGCGGGTTATACGTGTTCCCGTCGGTGCCAACGAGTTCCAGAGTTTCAAACACGTCGTGCACAAACGCACCGTATGTACCCGGCGTCGTGGGCGGCGCTGCCGCGGTGATTTTCTCTGGAACAAACCTGCGCACGTGTTCTCGAAACCTGTGATGCAGTGGTGTATTTGTGGACTGACTGGGATCGAAAAACTGCATCGGTGATTCTGGCATCAAGGGTCGTCGCCCCTCCCAGTTCTCTTCGGCCCAGACGTGACTGCACGCGCCTGCAACAGCAGCAGCGTGGTCATTGGCCTTTTTGCTCGCGGGAGTTTTGAGCTCTGGAAATGCACGCGGAAGGGATTCGACTGCATGAAGAAGTCTCGTGATTTCGGACTGAACCTGGCCGAGATCCAATTCGGTTGCGCCGTTTTGCGAACTCTGAACCAGCATTTCCTGATCCACCAACCATCTCCCGGCTTGTGACAATTGGCGAAGCGCTCCACGCGTCGTCCGCAAATGTGTTTCCAGACTCTGCAACGGCTCGACGTCCGAAGACCTCCCGAATGCTTCATCGCGCCGATGGTCCTCATAGAGAATAATCAGCGCATAGCGTTCGCTTCTCCCGCCGAGAAAGTGCTCAGCGCCTTCCGTTTCCACTGACTTCGGGAGGTGTTTGCGAATGACGCTGATCAGGCGGTTCGTCAGATCATCAACATCCTGCAAGTTGCACGACCTTTCCGGTTTGAGCGGTCCTGAGATAGGTTGCCCACCTCTCCATGAGCGAACGCCGCTGCTCCAGAAAATCCGTCCTCCGATAGGCTCTCTCAACCGATCCACCGTCAACATGGCCAAGGGCAGTTTCGGCAATCTCTCGGGGAGTGTCAGTGGTCTCGGCGCACCAATCGCGAAAGCTGGACCGGAACCCATGTGGGCGGGCGTCCATGCCCCGGCGCTCCATCAGTCGGGACATGGTGGCATTGCTGATCACGCCCCTGCGGATGCTTGGAAACAGGAACCCATCACGGGCGACTGGTCTAGCTTGATCAATGATCGATAACGCCTCTGTCGACAGCGGCACGTTGAAATCAGGAGTGCGGTCTCGCCGGCTCTTCTGGATGTCACCGGGAATCCGCCACACGACGCCGTCAATCTGATCAAGGCGAAGAAACCGCACCGGCTTTGAGCGCACCGCCGTCAGGATCAGCAGGCGCAGGGCCAAGTGCGTGATCGTCCCATCGTCAAGGCTGTCGTAGAATGCCGGGACCTCCTGCCAGGGAACCGCAGGAACGTGTTCGGCCTTGTGCTTTTGCCGTCCAAGCAACGCCTTGGCCTTCTCGGTCGCCTGCAAGTCCACATCCAGACCAAGCGCAGCTGCATGTTTCATGCAGATGCCAAGCCGGTTCATGGCCTTGCGGGCGGTGTCAGCCTTGTCGTGCCAAGATGGGCCTGAGCGTGTCGCGGATATCTTGCTGGTCAATCTGCGAGACCGGAACGCCCCCCAGCTTGGGAAGAACATGGAGTTCCAACGGCGTGAACCACCGACCAGCCTTGCCGTCGTCCTTCAGGTCGGCCTTGCGGCTCTCGAAGGCATCGGCGGCAATGTCCCGCAGCAGGTACAAATTGCGCTCGGCTTCGCGCACCAGCCTCTGCCGCTCCTTGATCGGGTCTTTGCCTTGCCGAGCCACCGCCCGCCAGCGCTCAGCCTCAAGACGCGCCTGCTTGAGAGAAACGTCGTGGAGCGGGCCGAGCCCCATTTCCCGGCGCCGACCATGAATGCTGACCCGGAGAAACCATTGCGCCCCGCCGTCTTGGCGCCTGTGGAGCCACAAACCGCCGCCATCCGAGTACTTTCCCGGAGCGACCGATTTGACCTTGGCTGCTGAAAGCTTGCTCAATGCCCGTGTCACTCTGAGCATCTCTCTGTCCACCCTCAACATATAGTATAGGGCGGTGCTCCATGGAGCCCCACAGTGCGGAACAAAAGAGGTATATTGTATGTTTTACTGACTTTTCGGTGTCCCGTGGTACATCAAGATATAGATGTTCACTGCCCTTCAGCGGTACCACTCATCAAACGTACTCCTTTGACAACATTGCGATAGTTGGCGAAAGCCACTCGCTGTTCCCCCAATCAACGTCGGAAGCGCCCGGCGTTTGTCGGAACTCTCGCCCGGATTATACCAAGTCACTACGCGAGCGAGACGACATCACCGGCACCACGGTCGAGGTAATGTAGGGCATGACGTAGGCCCGCAGATGAAGCTTGCGGCCAGCCCCTCGGCAACGAGTGTGTCGCCAACGTCTTTGGCGTCGATCCTCAAACGAGCGCAGGTGCGTCCGTAGTTGCAGCTCTTTGTGCCTCGGGTCCCCGGTTTGCACGCACAGGGCACAAACTCGACCTACGCTGTTCGAGCGTTTCGGAGAAGCTGACCCAGGCGTGCCGTTGCCTGCTTCCCAAGTTCGTTGCCCCGCCCGCACACCGGCTTCCAGGTCTCGGGCGCGTTGAAGCCCACAAGCCGAATCCCCTGTTCGTTTGAACCAAGCCGAATTGTGTCACCATCTACGACGCGGATGTTTCTTGGAGGCACAGAGTTGGAATACTTCGACCCGACATTGAGGGGCGAAGGCCTGGGACGACGCGACACCGCGAAAGGCGTTGTTGCATTACCCACTCTTGAGGCGTGAGTTCCCCTTACCCCACAGACGTCATGCCACGCGGACTATCTCGGCGGTGCCGAGGTCGTTGAAACGGTTCATGAGAGCGATGCCAATGTGGATTTCGGCGGTCTGGCGGTCCGGGTCTCTCGCCATGATGCGTTCACCGAATGCCTTTCGGCAGCGCATCCACTGCCCGGCAGTGGTTTGCTTGCAAACCATGAGAGGGTCAGCCTCGATCCGGCTGCGGGCATGGTATCCGGTCCAGCGCTTCCAGAATGCGCGGCCGTCGTGACGGGTGGCACGCAGTGTCTCGTTGCGGGCTCGTGCAGCCGGGCAATCTTCCTTCCACGGGCGGCCGTTCTTGCGGATCGGGATGATCGGAATGGCTTGCCGCTCGATGATGGCGGTGTGGCATCGGCGCCTGCCATGCGCCGTCGCCGAGGACCTTGATCCCGGTCCTGTCCGTTGACCGGCAGGGTCTTGCAACACAATGCCCGAGAGGGAACCAGCAAGTTCAGTGGGCCATCTGCGCGGCGATAGGGAATCTGGACGGCCCGGGTCTTCTGCCTCCTGCATAGGGTGGAAAAATCCGGAACGGGCCAGTCCAGCCCCGCAAGCCGGAGCAGACTGGCGACCATCCCGGCGGTCTGGCGCAGGGGGAGATTGAAGAGACCCTTGATCGAAAGGCAGACTTGGATGGCGGCATCAGAGAAGACCGGTGGCCGTCCGGGGCGCCCCTCTCGCGGCGCCAGCCACGCCATATCCTTGTCGACCCAGATCAGCAGCGAACCGCGCTTCTTGAGTGACGCCCTCGCCAGTGGGCTTGAACCATTGGCGCCTCAATGGCTCGATAGCTGGACCCGTTCGTCGTGCGGTCGCGGGCGGCAGGTGGTTTGCTCATGCAGAGCGTCTAACGGCATGGATTCGCAAAGAGACTCCTCTGCAGATCGAATTCTGCAACAACGCCCCTGACCCAAGGGCAATCGCCGCTACAAACGAGGCAAACGGATCGAGATCATGCCAGGGCGTTTCAAGGACTGGCTCGCGCCGCCACTCGCGACCACAGCCCCTCCACGGCCTTCCTCTCCGCAACCGTTTTGCTCTGGCCGGAGGTTAGTGAATCTGGAGCCTGCAGTGCGTCTTTTAGGCCTTGTTTCTTGGAGGCGGGTCTTGGACGAGTTGACTGTCTTTGCGCTGATTTTCATATGCCGGAGAGGTCAGGGTTACCAGGACCGACAGTAGACGGTGTTGGCTACGCGGGGCGGGATCAGCATTGCCGCCCCCGCCAATGGCGGAGGCTGCGGTGTTTGCGGGCGTTGGAGAACCAGTGCCCGTGGGGAAGCTTTCTACGAGAACAGCAAGCCGCCGTTGATATCGACACAAGCGCCGGTCATGTAGGCGCTCTCGTCCGAGGCGAGGAAGACCACCAGGTTTGCGATATCCACCGGCAGGCCTTCGCGCTTGAGCGGCGCGGCGTTTGCGACGTTCGTGCGGACTTCGGGCTTGGTAAAGATATTGTGGAAGTCGGTGTCGATCATACCCGGGTTGATTGCGTTCACCCGGATATTCGGCCCGAGTTCCTTGGCCATGCCGCGCGTCATCGTCACGACCGCGCCCTTGGACGAGGCATAGGCGATGGAACCGGCGCCACCACCGTCACGAGCGGCCTGGCTGGCCATGTTCACGATGGACGACCCGGGGGCCATGTGCGGCACGCAGGCCTGAGCCAGCAACAACGCGCTGGTGCAGTTCAGATCCATAACGGTCTGCCAGAAGTCTTCGGTGATCTCCAGCAGCGGCACGCGCTTGACGATTCCACCGGCGTTCGGAACCGCGATGTCGACCTTGCCCCAATCTGCAACGGCCTTGTCCACCAGCGCCTGGACGTTCGCCCGTTTGGTCATGTCGCCTTTCATGGCAAAGGCACGACCACCGGCTGCGGTGATCTCTGCGACGGCGCTGTCGGCGCCCTCGGAGCTGCTGTGGTAGTTGATCGCCACGGCGCAACCTTCCTCGGCCAGACGCATGACGCAGGCGCGACCGATGTCGCGACCGCCCCCGGTGACGATCGCAACCTTGCCTTGCAGTCTCATAACGCTTCACTCCTTGATCTGTTGTTCCAATGCGTCCCGTCCGAGAGCGGATGGCTCCCGGCTCAGGACACGACGACAGGATTTTTCTGTGCCGTCAGGTGCTTGAGGTGCGCCCAGGCCCGGTGCCGTGGTTGGAATGTCGCCTCCGTGCTCCGACTTGGCCGATTTCACTTCAAGCTTTCATGAGTTTTTGCACGACGACTTTGAAGCTTTTTTCGTCTGCGTCTGTGAAGT
>CANLZY010000054.1 GCA_947495685.1 uncultured Tropicimonas sp. | reverse complement strand
GAAGTCGTCGCGCCATGCCTCCACCAAGTTGCGAGCGTGGGCCAGGCTGTCAAACAAGTGCTCGTTCAGGCATTCGTTTCGCATGCGTCCGTTGAAGCTTTCGCAATATCCGTTCTCCCACGCTGAGCCACCTCTCTCCATCGACTTCAGGGACTTTCCGGCTACCTCTCTCGAACACGCCCGACGCGCCCTCGAGCAGCGCCCGTGTCCACTGGTGGATCATCGTGGGATGCACGCCGAACCGACTGGCCAACTCGCTGACCGTCTGCTCGCCATTCACAGCCTCCAACGCGACCTTGGCCTTGAACTCCGGGGGGCTTCCGTTTCGACATCTCTGATCTCCTTCGTGTTGAAGATCAGCAGACAACAAATCGTAGCTTATGTCAGTGTCCGGTGTTCGCGGGGTAGCTCACGGACATGGTTTGGGCGTTCCGGACGCAGCCCGAAGCATGAACCGTCGTACGTCCAGAGGCGGCCCTTCTCTTGGCCTGTTTCTGTGGGACTTTCAGGCTTGCCGGGAAAACGGTCCCCCGGACCGTTTCCTGATCCTCCGCGCTCCCGTCGCCATATCCGCTCGACCATTGCCCGGCAGTGCATGTCTACATGCACGAGAGGGGCGATTGTGGTTCACATGCCAGCCGCTGTTGTTCAGCATCCCGGTGATCATGCGATATCCCCTCTCGGCGATGCATGCATCGCCTGCCGGGCAGTGCTTGGAAAAACGGATACTGCGAGAGTTTCAATGGGCGAATGCGGGACGGACTGCTGAGCGGCGAGATCTTCTACTCGCCCAGAGAAGCACAGATCATCATTGAAAGCTGGAGACATCACTACAAGACGAAACGAGCCCACAGTGTCTTGGGCGACCGCCCGTTCAGGCCTGAAACCGTCCACTGAACCGTTTCCTGGTCGGCCTTCACTCCCCGTGCGGCCTCGGCCAGGACCGTCGTTTCCAGGGTCAGGTCGGAAACGGCACGCCTGAGCCGTTGGTTCTCCGTCTCCAACTGCTTCAGGCGCTTCAGCTGATCCCGGCTCAAGCCGCCATATTCCTTGCGCCAACGGTAATAGGTCTGCTGCATCACGTCGATCTGCCGAACCGCATCGGCAACCGAGTTGCCTTGACCTTGCAGCACCTCAACCTGCCGCAGCTGCAGCACGATCTCTTCGGGTTTGTCTCGCTTTCCAGCCATCGCTTGGTCCTCCTGAAAACGGGAAATATATATCCGAGTTGGTGGACCACTTCAGTGGGGGCACTCCATCTGGTTTTTCGCGCCTCGTTCTGGGGCGCGAAGATCGGGTGATCGTCCCGGCGGAAGCGTATCCTCACCCGGCATCGGAAATGGGGACCATGGTCGAAAGCTGACCTTCATCTCGAAAGAGCGCAGAGCCCAAAGGCGACCTCAGTCGATGCCACAGAGTTCGAGAAAATAGGCGGAAGGCAGCCGTTCGCCGGTTCCGAAAGAAATCGCTCCAACAAGGTGAAAGCAAGCCCTTGTCACTTGCGACAGTCCGTAAGGTGCGCGTCGAAGAAACAGCCCCAACGGCTCCCAATGAAGAATAGCCGTAGCGCGACTGATCCATCGTCCGCTGAAAACGATTGGCAATGAAGTCCTGCCGACATCACCCGCCACCAAGACGCGAAGACGGGCTCTTACTTGACACAGTGGTTTTGCGATACAGTTCCATGCAGACGGGCCGCATTTTGTCAGGGGAGGGATGAGTGCAGGATATTCCGACGACGCGCGCCGCGCATGTCATCAGCTTTTGTGACATCTTGCGGAGGATTGGCACCCCGGTCGAGCGGGAGTTGGCCAGGTCGAACCTGCCTGTGTTGATCGAGGAAATGCCAGACGAGTTGGTCAACAACGTATTCGCGACCGAGTTCACGGCGCGATGTGCGGCGGCAGAGGGGATCGATGATCTCGGCTGGTTGGCGGCAAGCGGTTTTGCCAGCTCGCAGATGAGTGCCGAACTGGTCGCGGGCCTGCAGAGCGAGACCACCGTGAAGCGGCGGCTGGAGAAGTTCTTTGCGCTGACGAAGCTGGAGGATTCCCATTTCCGCACCGGGTTCGGGCGGGTCAACGGTTCCACGCAGGTGATCGGCGACATGGATCTGCCCGACGACATCCAGGGACGCGATATTTCGGACTGGGTTCAGGTTGGCTGTCTTGTCGAGATCCTGCGCAGTGTTGCCGGTCCAACCTGGTGCCCGGACCGGATCACCTTTACCGCCGAGGTCCGGATTGCCGATGCCGCGCGCGCGGCCTTCCCGAACACGCGGTTCGAGACCGGTGCAGCGCACACCTCGATCATATTTCCGACCGAGCATCTCTCCATCATGGACAGTGCCCGTTTGCAGACAGCCGAGCGCCCGGAACGTCTCGATGCGCCGACAGACGGTCTCGACCTTCTGCGTCGCCTGCTCCGGCCGTATCTGCGGGAGGCCACGATCCCGATCGACAAGGCGGCCGACCTGATCGGAACCAGCCGCCGGAGCCTGCAGCGGCGATTGCAGGCCAAGGGTGTCAGCTATCCGGGACTGATCGAAACCGTGCGCTTCGAAATGGCGGCGGAAATGTTGCAGGATCCCGATCTGCGGCTGCTCGATATCGCCCAGGCGGTCGGTTTCGAGGATCAGTCGAATTTCGGGCGCAGTTTCCGGCGGGTCGCCGGCATCAGCCCGGGACGCTATCGCCGCGGTCTCGAAACCGGCCAGATCGCCCCGTTCTGAGCCAGGTTGGCGCGTCGACGGCGGGCAAAATCCGGCGAGTGTTTCTCGCCGTGGCCATCCTCTGTAGTCGGTTGCTCAGCCGCCCTTCCGCGTTTCGGTCGCGTTTCCTGTCGCGCCGCTGTCCTCCGAGAGTGGGGCGGCCGAGAGGCTCTCGCCGCCTTGCGACAACTCTTCCTCCGTGGCGTTGAAATCGGGCGAGCCGGGGCCCGGATAATGCAGGCGCCCGTCGAGGCGGCTCAGTTTCTCGGCGGAGAACCGGGGGAAGGGCAGTGACCTGTTGCGCCGCCACCCGGCCACCTCGGACTTCGCCGCCTCTGCCAGATCGGCATCGAGCCCGTCGTCGCGGGCCATGTAGAGCGTCTGGGACGGAAAGGCGAAGCCTGTGCCGGACTGGCGAACGATATCGTAGACACGCAGGAATACGTCTTCGCGGATCGCATGGAACTCGTTCCACTCCCGGGTCGTGGCATAGACGCGGATCGAAATGTCGAGCGAGGAGGCGCCGTAGCCGGCGAACCGCACCCGCACGGTATCGCTGTCGATCCGCGGATGGCCATGCATCATCTCGCGCAGCCTGGCCAGCACGTGGCGCAGCTGGTCGGGATCGGTCTCGTAGCGCAGGCCGAGAGTGTGGGTGATCATCATCATGTCGCAACGCGCCCAGTTGATCAGCTGCATGTCGGCGAATTGCGCGTTGGGCACCGTGATCAGTGTGCGATCCAGCGCCCGGATCTGGGTGGAGCGGACGCCGATGCTCTCGATCGTGCCGCTCTGGTCGCCGAAGGTGCAGAAATCGCCAACGCGGATGGGCTTGTCGATATAGAGGATGAAACCGCCGATCAGGTTTTCCAATGTCGGCCGGATCGCCAGCGCGATGGCGATGCCGCCAATGCCGAGGCCGGCCAGGATGCTGAAGACCGGCAGGCCGATGGCCTGGCCACCATAGGCAAGGACGATCACCGCGACGACCACGGCCACCATCTGTCCGATCAGCCGTATCATGTTGGCGTCGAGCTCCTCGTCGGCGCGGTCGAGCCTGGAAATCATCAGCTCGAACCCGAAGCGGACGACCTGCCAAATGATGACTGTCGCCGCCAGATAGATCAGAATGGTCGTCCCGTTGGCGATCGCGCGCGAGAGCTGGCCGGCGGTGTTGAGCTGCTCCAGCGCGAACCAGTGCAGGAACCGGATCACGACGATCAAGGCGATGGGACCGAGGAGCATCACCACCGGACGCAGCAGCGGATTGCGGATCTTGTGCCAGTGCAGGAGCCTCCAAAACGCCAACAACACGAGAAGCGCCAAGCCCGTTGTCAGGGCAAACACGATCACCTTCCAAAGAGGTGTGTCGAGAAAGCGTCCTTGCAGGCGGTCCGGCACCGCATCCACCAGCGCCCTAGGGATGAGAGGGCCGGAGAGATTTCCAAACAACGCACTCCAGGACTCGATCTCCAGATCGGAGCGGAGCGGGGCATCGGCGATCCCGGCGGCGAAGCGCGGTGCCCGGATCACCGTCTGCGGGTCGAACAGGACCTCGCCGGCGCGGCTGCCCTCCTTGCCCCGGGAGAGGAGCAGGGGGGTTCCGGGAATGCGATATGTCAGGCCGCTGGTCGGGTCGTCCGGGACGGTCTCGATGTCGATCGGGTCGACGCGGCCAAGGATGTCGAGCACATGGCCGAGCGTCTCGAAACCGACATCGCGCCGGGTCGCGTCCGGCAGTTGCGAGAGATCGAGCAGCGAGGTCATGTCTTCCAGCATCAGGACAACGCGGTTCAACCGACGAGCCGTGCGGTCGCGCTCATAGGCCAGCAGCGCATCTTCGAGGTCTTTCGTCAGCCGGTCCAAGCTGGACAGCGTCTGGAAGGCGCTCTCTGTGCGCAGCGCGGTCGCGGTGATGTCCTGCATCTGGGCAATCTCCGCCCCGGGGCCAGTGCCCGTTGCCTCCTGTGCGGCGGATTCCGTGAGGGAGAGGGCCAGCAAGCAGAGTGCCATCAGAAACGTCCCGATGGCAGCAAGGCGGGCATGGGCGGCGGTTCTTTGAGGCATGGTACAGGTCCCTGTATCGACGGGTGCGGTGCGGGCCGGGCCGGCGCGGATGAGAAAGCGGCGCAAGGCAGAGGGAGCCGAAGGCATGCGCACGCGGCAAGGCAAAGGCGAGGATCTCGATCGCGTCAGCCCGCTGTCCATCCTGCCTGTGTGTCGTCCGGACATTGCACCCCCCGCCCTTGTCCGACCGCTATCGATCGGAGGCTCGAGTTGCGGCCAAACCTGTCTCGGGTGTTTCAAGCTCCCCGTCCCCGGACAGCAGCACCGCGAAGGGACGCAGGGCGGGGATCTCTGCACAGATGATCATCGTCACGACCATCATCGGCACCGCCATGAACGCCCCCACGGCGCCCCACATCGTGCCCCAGAACGTCAGCGCAACCATCACCATGAAGGTGCTCATGTTGAGCGATTTCCCCTGCAATGCGGGTTGAACCACGTTTCCGATGATCGCGTCCGAGCCGCCGTAGAAAACCAGGACCATCAGTGCCGGCATCAGCGTGTCGAACTGGATCAGCGCCAGCAGTGTCGGGATCGCGGTTGCCAGGATCGACCCGATATTGGGGATGAAGTTCAGCAGGAACACCATCAGCGCCAGGGTGATGGCAAAATCCACGCCAACCAGTTTCAGCACGCCATAGGCCACAATGGCGCTCATCGCGCTGGTGAGCGTGTTGATCCACATGTATTGTTGCACACCCCCTGAGATCCGGCGCGCCACGCGCGAGAATTGTGCCGCCTCGGCCTCGTCGTCGAAGGCCTTGGGCAGCTTGTTCCAGAACGCGCGGCGTTCCGAGAGCATGAAGGCCACGTAGAGCAGAACCAGCCCGATGGTGCCGACCAGGCCGCTGGCGGTGTCGAGCGTCTCGGAGATGATTGCGCCAAGGTCGATTTTCGTCACCGCATCCTGGAGCGCCTGCATGATCTCTGCACCGAACAGGGCCTGCATCTGCACGGCCAATGCACTGGCCCGCTCGGCATAGCGGGGAGCTGCAGCCGCGATTTCGGCGGACTGGTTCGAAACCGCCGCGCCGATCACCAGCGAAACCGCGACGACAGGCACAACGCTGGCCGCGTAGGCGACCCAGCGAGGCGGGTTCCACCCGAAGAGTGTTGCGGAGTCGATCCGCTCTGTCAGCGCCGAAATCAGGATGATGAGCAAGCCGGCGATCACCAGCGGGATCAGGAAATCCCGTCCGAACCAGATCAGGCCGAGCAGGATCGGCAAGGTCACGATCCCCATGAACCAGCCCGGTATGGCCGGAGTTTTTCTGATTTCGGGCGCATCGCTCATGGGGCATTTCCTGTTTCCAACCGACGCCCAGCCGCGAAACCGCGTGGACGCATTCTCGGTCATCCTGCCTGCGCAGAGCGGCACATTCCGGTCATCTCGCGCCAGGTTGGGCATGCCGAGC
Organism: uncultured Tropicimonas sp.; assembly: GCA_947495685.1. Classification (GTDB taxonomy): domain Bacteria; phylum Pseudomonadota; class Alphaproteobacteria; order Rhodobacterales; family Rhodobacteraceae; genus Tropicimonas. Next base: position 17,464 of record CANLZY010000054.1, on the reverse strand, counting down.
GCACCGTCCCCACCTATTCGGCCGCGATGACCCCGTCGCTGACAGCCTGTCGAAAGCCGCGCGGCGAAACGCCTGTCACCCGACGGAAAGCCCGCGCGAAATTGGAGCTGTCCTCGTAGCCGAGGGCAAAGGCGATATCGACGATGCGCGCCTTCGGATCGGCCAGCATCTGCTGCGCCCGCTCGAAGCGGGATGCCTGCAGGATGTCCGAGAACGTGGCCCCCTCCTGGACGAGGCGGCGTTGCAGGGTCCGCACGCTCGTGCCCGCCATGTCGGCGGCAAGCTCGACCGTGGGAACGGCGTCGCCCCAATAGGCCGAGATCAGCTTTCGGATCTGGATCGAGATATCCTCCAAGCCCGGGCCTGCGCGCAATCCAACGGGCACATCGGGCCTCTGTGCTGTTGCGGCGGGGGGGCTCATGGCCAGTTGGAAACGGGGCAGGACGATCGACGTCGCAGCGCTGCCGAAGCGGAAGCGGGCATTGCCGAACTCCTGAAGGGCGTCGTCGCAAACTGGAAACTCGGACTGGAACGCGATCTCCTCAGGACACCAGGCGGGCCCCAGAACCGAGCGGACGATCTCGACCAGAATCCCGACCTGAAACCATTCGGAGACTTCGAGTGGCTCACCTTCCGGTACCCTGATGGAATTGAACCACACCCGCATGGACTCGCCCTCGGGAATGATACCGCCCGACAGGCTGTTATCCTCCAGCTTCATCAGTTCGAAAAACCGCCGGAGCCGCCCCAGCAGAGTGGACGCCCCCGACAGCGACGCCAGCAAATCGTGGTCCAGCTGGGACAATCGAAAATGCTTCACACCGAGCCAACCGATATCTTCGATGCCCTCCTGGCGCGCGGAGCGTCCGACAAAATCCATCACGAAGGCGCTGCACATCCAGGCGTCCGGGATTTCCTCGATCAGGCTGGGAAGCTTCGAGCGGGTCAATTCGCGTTCCACCGGTGTCCCGATCTCGCGCAGGAGTTCGACGAACCCGATGACATGGGCCGCCCGTGTGGCAGGAAGGTGGGGCATGGACACGACCTTTCGCAGCGGTTTCCGGGAACCTGTTCTTCCCCTTGGATACCACTGCCCGGCGTCGCGTTTTGGTCAGATCGCGCCAGACGCGAAAACCTGCTCGATCCCGCCGTCCCGCGTCACGCGGAAGGGGATGAGGTGGGGAAACGCCCTTCCCGCAAGCCCATTGCGCGGACTGTTGCACCTCACTCCGATGACCGTTCGGTCTGAGGTTCCTGGCTGCTGGGCGCCTGCCATTCCGCGGCAAGGGCGCGCGATGCACGGGAGATCATCTGTTCAACGGAGTCCGCGCCCTCCTCGACAGATCGAAACAGGTTTCTGTCGGACAGGACAGTGATCCCGTGGCCCGCCGCAAAGACCAGGTTGGCCAGGCTTGTTGCGTCGTCTGCGTTCATACCGCCACTTGCTCCGGTCAATGCCCGGCAAAGTCCGTCAAACATCGTGCGGCTGACCTTTCGCGCCCGACTGTCGGGGTCACGTAGTCCTGTTTCAAACAGCAACCGAAACAGGCCCGGATGCCTGCGCGAGAACTCGAAATAGGTGGTGATGTGCGCGGCAATCACGTCTTCCAGCGTTTCCGAGATCCCCTGCACGGCCTCGATATCCCGCGACAACATGCGGAACCCTTCTGCCGCGACCGCATCGAGGAAATCCTCCTTGCCATCGAAGTGGTTGTAGGGAGCCATGGCCGTGACGCCGACATCTTTTGCGATGGCTCGGAGCGACAGGTTTCCGTCTCCGGGCGCGTCAAGCTTCACAATGGCGCGCTCAACAAGCGCGTTTGCCAGGTTCCTGTGGTGGTACGGTTGCTTTCCCATGGCTTCGGGATATGGCCATTCGGGCAGGCTTGCAACTTTATATATACGCCATATATATGCACCGTACATATAAGGAGCCAGAAATGACACCGATCAAACTCAGACAGACCCTGCGCTGGATCCACATCGTCGGGGGGCTGATCGTCGGCACGTATCTCTACGCGCCATGGTCCGCCGATCCTGCCTTCACGGCGGTGACACTCTACGGGGTTGTGCCGCTCCTGGGACTGTCCGGCATCGCGATGTGGCAGCAAGGGCGGATCAGTCGTTGGATGAAATCGCGCAAGATGTCGGCCGCTTGACCCAGGTTTCGAGCGTGCCGGCACGTGTCGCCCTAAGCACGGCGCTATCCGTTCTGTTCGCGTTGTGACACCGGGGCGGCTCACATCTTCACGCACCTTGCTGTGCTGAAAAAGGTGAGTTCTCCGGCGCATACGAGGCTTCTGCGCCGGAGAGCCCTGCCGCGTGTCAATATGGCATTGGCATGCGGTTTCCTTGAGGCCCCTGGATCACTCGACCAGTTCGATCTCTCCGGGTCGCCAGGTCCGGTCGAACCAGCTCTGCTCGGGGCCGTAGAGGCGGAACAGCATGTGCCAGCCCATCTCCGGCACCGTCTGGATCCAGTTGGATTCTTTCCCCGCGGGGGCCTCCGGGCCGAAATAGATGTCATAGGAGCCGTCGGCATTGGCCTGCACCTTGCCATCGGCACTGGAAATCTCGGGATAGAGCGTGTCGGTCTGCAGCATCGAGCGAGTCTGGACATTGTAGAGCGTGAACGCCCAGAAATCCCGGGCCGGCACATTCGCAGGCAGCGTCACCTTGTAGGTCTTGCTGCCGTCCAGCTTGTTGCCGTTCACGTCGCGCAGCCCGGCAATGTATTGCGACCCCTTGCCGACAACCGGGTTCACCATCGCCGGCGTGATGCCGGTGGCGTACATGTGGAACCGCGTTCGGGCGTCCAGCAACCGCACCCCGTCGCGTTCGAAGGTCGAGCTGTTGCCAACCCAGGGCGCTTCCCAACCGCTGTTCTCGTAGATCGGCGCTTCCGGGTCACGGCTGCGATAGAGCATGACACGCGCCGCCGCGCTGCCCACATCGGCCGCTTCCGACAGGATGGCGGTCATCCGCTCGTCGGGGGCAAAGGCTTTGCCCTTCTCGATCCCGATCGACGCCAGCAGCCCCAGCACCTCGGGGCTTTGGGCCGCGTTCGGTTCTTCCTGAACGATCTCGTTGATTTCGTGGAAATAGTCGATGGTCGACGGGTGGATGGTGTTGAAGACCTTGCCGGAGACGTCGACGAGGGTCAGCTGGTCCGGATCGTCGGAGCCCAGCGGATAGACCCGGAACTGTTCCTTGATGCGCGTGACTGCGGGATCCGGGCTGCCGTTCTCGAGATACCCGCGCATCACGAGCCAGTTGCCATAGGTTTGCGACGGCGCCGCGAAATGTCCCTCAGGCACATCACCGTCATATCCCGGCGGCAGCAGCACGTTTTTGCCACCCTGTCCCTTGTCCGGCCCGGCATTGCCGAAATCGGTGACATAGCGGAACCAGTGATCGTCGATGATCCCCAGCACGTTGGGCGGGACCTCCATCACCAGCGGCCCATCGGTCGTGTCCATCCACATGAAGACGTAGACGACGGTGGTGTTCGGGGTCAGCAACTGGACCTTGCTGTCCATGCGCTGGGTCCAGATGACCGCCGTTTCGTTGTCCGGCCCGAATTCCTGCATCCCCTTGCGGAACCCCTGCAGCGAGGCGCCCGGGGTTGTCATCAAGACCGCTTCGACCGCGCGCTGGAAATCGATCTGGTCATAGATCTTCTGTGCGGTGTCTTCGGTGGGGAAACCGCCCTCGAAGGTCAGCTTGCCAAACCGGGTCTCTACGGTGTCGGGGATGGTGATCTCGGCCGGAATCTCGGTTGTGAATTTCATTGGCGTGCCCTCGGCACGCGCGGCGCCACCCAGACAGGCCGACGCCATCAGGGCCGTGGTGAGAAACTTGTACATCTGCATTCCTCTCGGTTTATTTCGGGAACTGGAAATTGACGCCTGCGAACATGCCCCATTCCGGCAACCCGTCTCCTGACGAGGCGACCGAATATTGCGGTTCGACAAAGACGTTCACGATGGCGCGGTCGGTCTTGATGACCTTGCCGAGGCCGAGGCCGAGCGGGACGTTGTAATTGTCGGTCTCGAAATCGTAGGTCCAGATCGCCGTCGAACGCGCGTACCAGCCCTTGTCCAGCTGCGCGATGACCAGCGGCTGGAAGGCGGCGTTGTTGACATCGGCGCGGTCCTCGTCGCCGCCAAAACTCGCCTGCCAGGTCAGCAGAAGCCCCACTGGAAATTCGGGTTCTTGAAGTTGAACAACACGTTGGCGAGCCCTGCGGACCATTTGCCCGATCCGGTTTCATCCTCGGTAGCGGTGGGGGCGGTGATCTGGGGCCCGATGCCGAAGCTGAGCGTCGGGTTGCCGGTGTCGATCAGGTAGGTGGCGAAGACGTTGAAATCGCCGATGCCGGTGACGGACTCGCCGGGCACCGGGATCTTGTTCACCGGCAGGGTCGCCCTCACCAGCCAGTCGCCGCCAAAGGCGGACACCGGCAAGGCCCCTCGCAGGAAGAAGCTGTTGGAGGTTGTGTCGTCGAGGCCGGTCAGGCTGCCATTATACTGGTTCTGGAAGTTCAGCGTGTTGAACGCGGCCAGCGGGTTGTTGGCCTGTGCCAGGTTGGCGCCGGCGTCGTCCTGCGCCAGAAGGCTTCCGGGCGACAGACCTATGCCAGCCGCCATCGTGATCGCGGTTGCGTGTCGAAACGAAGCCATGCTGGCCTCCTGTCAGGATGTTCACTGCAGAAGGTCTTGCACGTCTCCTTGGTCTGGTCCGGTCATGTCGTGCCAGAGGGTGCCGAGACAGACGACCCTGTCGGCCCGTCCGGGTCGAGCTGCATCAGCGGCCGTGAAAAATGCGCGCCGCTGGCCTCTACGAGGTCCACAACCTCCAGCATCAGGGCCTCCTGCGCGGCCAGAAACTCGGTGTAGTCGCGGGTTCGGGTGAAAACCGAGATCAACAGGATGATCCCTTCGTCCGTGACCGTGGTTGCCCGGACCCGGGTCGGAAAGTCCGGGCTGTCGATGAAGTCCTCGCTCTGATCGAGGAACGTCGCGATCCCGTCGCGAATGGCGGCGATCTGGGGGCGCGTTGTGTCATTGCGCAGCGGCACATTGCAGTTGATCCGCCGATGGTTTCGCGTGGTCAGGTTCACGATCCTGCCATTTGCGAGGTCACTGTTGGGAATGAAGGCCGTGCCCTGATCCGGCTTGCGCAGCAGGGTGGAACGCAGCTCGATACGTTCCACCGTGCCTTCTTCGCCGCTTGCCAGCTGGATATAGTCGCCGGGTTTGAAGCGGCCTTCGCTCATGTTGCTCATCCCGGCGATCATGTTGCGGACGAAATCCTGGGCGGCCAGGGCCATCGCGGCCCCGAAGACCCCGAGCCCGGTCATCGCGGAGCCGATCTTGATGCCCCACACCTCCAAGACCGAGGCGACCGCGAGCACCACGACGACGACCTGCGCCGCCTTCAGGAACCAGTCGCCGCCGAGATTCCGCGCGCCCTCGATCCTCTCGTCCTGCAGGGCATCGGCAAGCGGAACGATCAACTCGTAGAGCGCCGAGAAGATCGCAGCGACCATCACCGACAGGACGATGTTTTCGAGCACGCCCGACAGGCCTTGAGGCAGGACCAGCAGGCTCAGGGCGACCAACCACCCGGCGGACATATACATCAAGCTCGTGGCAGGCATCAGGGCGGCGCGCAACTCGTCGGTCAGGGTCGCGCCAAGGCTCCTGACGATACGTGCCAGGACCATCAGCGACAGCCTGGCCAACGGCTGGCGCAGCAGGTACGCCGCCGCCAGGCATCCGAGTGCCCAATACAGGCTCTCCCGGTCCTGCAGGAAAAACCAGTGGAGGATTTGCTGGAAAATCCCGTCCGTTTCCATCTGACTCTCGCTGACCGAAAGGCCGGCAGTTCGGCTCAGCCGTCAGCCTTCTTCATCCGGTCATATGCCGCCTTCATCTTGATGCCGAGGTCCCGGGCCGCGTCGCCCACCTCTTCGGCGCTCTTGTCGAACTGGGTCTTCGTCAGGAACCGGTCCCATTCCTGCGTAAGTTCTGTCCATTCGTCCTCGGCTTCCTTGCTCCCCAGATGCAGTTGCAGGAGCAGTTCGTCCCGTGCCTGCGCGAGTTCGTCCATCATTTCCTTGAAAGTAGCCATTTCGTCCTCCTTTTGAGATTGGAATTCCGATCCCCGGCGCGTTCAAGACGCCAGGGATCACCTGCGTGGCGTGTTGCGGATGCAAGCGATGCCCTACCTGACCTCTTCGATCTCGACGGGCTTCCAGCTCTGGTCGTTGAACGCCTCCAGCGGGCCGTAGAACCGGTAGAAGGGGAAGAACCCCTTGCCGGCGACGGTCTGAATCCAGTTCTGGTCCGCAACGCCGTCCGGTTTTTCGGCTGCAAAGTAGATATCCACAGACCCATCCGCATTGGCTGGAGGGTTCTCCTGACTACTGATGCTCGGCAGCGGCTGTCCGGTCTGCAATTGAGACCGGGTCACCGGATCATAGACCGTGACCGACCAGAACTCGCGCACCGGGACATTGGGCGGCACGCGCAGCTTGTAGATCTTGCCGCCGTCGAGGAACGCGCCGTTCCCGTCAACATAGGTCGATGAGTATTTGGAGCCCTTGCCAGCCGGCATCGTCGCCGCCATGGCAGGCGTGACCACGATCGCGTTGTAGTGATAGAGCGTGCGCGCATCGAGATTGCGGTGTCCGTCCTTCTCGAACGCCGCGTTGCCGCCAATGAAAGGCGTGCCCCAGGACATGCCCTCATAGAGTTTCTCTTCCGGATCGCGGCTGGCAAAGGTAATGACGCGGGACATCGCCACGCCTTGCCTGGCGGCCTGCTCGAAAATGGCCTGCATACGCGCGTCAGGGTTGAACGGCTTGCCCTTTTCGATACCGAGCGAGGCCAGCCGCCCGAGCTGCTCCTTGTCGAACAGGTCAGCGGGCTCGTAGCTCACGATCTCATGCAGCCAGCGAAACGCGGCCCCGTCCTCAGGCACCAGGCTATTGCCAGGCATGTGGCCGCAGTCGATATAGCGCCCCTCGCGCGGTCCGGTCTCGAGCGGATAGATCCGGAGGTTGTCGCGGTAGTACTGCATGGCCTCGTCGCCGGTTCCTATGACGGCGGTGTTGGCCCGGACCAGACCCCAGTTTCGATACGAGTTCGAGCGCGCAACGAAATAGCCCTCGGGCACGTCGCCCTCGTAGTCCGGCGGCAGGATCAGGTATTTGCCGCCCTTGCCCTTGTCCGGTCCGGTGGCGCCGAAATCGACCACGAACCGGAAATAGGCATCGTCCAGCGGACCCATGACATTCGGCGGGATCTCCATCACGGTCGGTCCCTCGGCCTTCAGATCAAGCGTCATCCAGGCATAGATGCTGTCGGTATTCCCGGTCAGGAACAGCGGGTTTGCGTTCATCTTCTGCGGCGTGACGCAGATATCGGACGAATTGCGATGGCCGAAATCGCGGACCTGGGCCTTCAGGATGCCATGCACCGAGAGTGCCGGAAACAGATCCAGGTAGAGCTGCGTCGCGCGTTGCAGGTCAAGCTCGTCATAGACCTTCTGCGCGGTCTCCGGGGTGGGATAGGCGCCGTTGACGAAGTCCAGGGTGCCAAAACTGGTTTCGATTCGTGCCGGGGCGGGCTTGAAGCCATCCACGCCCTGTTCCGCTTCGGCAGCTCCCAGCTCGAAGATGCTCTGGTCGGCCGCGTGGACCGGGGCCGTCAGCCCAGCCATCAGGACGCCAGCCGCGGTCAGTCTCAATAGCGATTTCGGTTTCATTGGTTCTTGCTCCCAGTGAAGAAATTGTTTCGGCCCGGCGCCGCAGGATCAGCCATTCGGCGCCAAGCCCGTGTATCGCATTCGATTACTCGACCAACTCGACCTCGCCGGGAATGGTCTGAAACCGATTGTCCGCGTCGTCCAGGCGTTCCTCGCAACTTGACGACATCCCGGGGTCTGTTTTGGGTCTGCACCGCTGTTCTCTCTACTTGGCCGGCGTGTACCAGATTGGGCTTGTGTAGGCCCGATCCTGAGTCACCATCGGGACGTCCTTCGGCATCTCGAGGGCGAAGTGCTTGACGTCGTAAGCCGTCCAGCGCGGCGTGGGGATTTCGATCACACGGCCATAGTAAAAGGCCCGCTGCACGGGATCGAAATCCGGGTCCTCCCAGACCGCAATCAGTTCGGTCGCCCCGATGGTGTTGCTGTAGGTTGCGTTGGCGACATCCACGGTGGCACCCACCGGGGCGAGCTTGCCATTGCTGTCGGGCGTGCGGTCACCGCTCCAGGCCACGTTAAAGACTTTCTCGTGCAACGCGCCGTCACTGTCGAGCCAGCCTTTGACGATCTGGTAGCGATCCAGATTGGCACCAATCGGATCTTTCAGGGCGGCCACGAGAAATGTCGGAGCTTTCCCCTCGGGTGCCTGGGCAAGCTCGCCGCCCATGGGGACACCGCGTTTATACCCTTCGACGGCGGGTCGGCGGGTATGCGCATCTTCTTCGGTGAAATCCCAGCCGGCGAAAAGGCGTACGGTCATGCGCGGACCGGTGGTGGCATAGGTTTCCCGGCGCCGCATTGCGTCAAAGATGGCCTCTCGCGTGTTTTCATGCGCCCAAACCGCAGCATAGCCCGACGCCGCCATCTCGTCGGCCACGACGGCATGTTCATTGAACTTGACCATGGTCGCGCCAAGGCGATGATCCGAGGGCTCGACATGCGGGAGCTTGCCGAAGAAATTGTCCTCGGCAACGGCGGCCATTCCGGTATGCGCATCCGTGGAGCCGATCATGCCGAACTGGTAAGGGTTGACGCCGATCTCCTGCTCAAGCTCGAGGCCGAGTTGGAGTGCGGAGCGCGCATATTCGTGCTGCAACATCGCCTCCTCCTTGAGGACACTGAGATTCAGGTTGCCCTTGTCCCAGGTCTCGTAGTCCGCGAACTCGTCGTTGGGCGACAGGAAAGGATGTGCCTCGCCGTCGCCCTTGATCTGCGTCACTTCGACGACGGGCTCGAAGTTGGCGCGGGTCTGTGCCCACTCGCGGCTGATCGGAGTGCCGTCGAACTGGGTGTCCTCGAACATGCGGCCGTTGCTCAAGTTGCCATTGTGCGGGATGGCAAGCAGTTGACCGTTGGTCTTGGCCTCATATTGCTCCATCCAGGCCCAGAGATCCTCGGGGTTCTCGCTGATGAAGCTCGAGAACGGGATCATCTGCTCGGCCCGGTCTGCACCATCCCGGTACATGACCACGCGATGCAGATTGTTGCCCCCGGCGTTCGACGACCACTCGTATCCGATGAAAGCCGTGAAGCGGCCCGGCTCGTTGAACCGCTCGGCCGCGGCGATCTGCTCTTCCCAGATCGAACGGGTGAGGCGCTCGTTGGTCAGCACCTCTGGCAGCGGCTCTTTGCCCAACGAGTTGACGATGTCGTAATAGGGCTTCATCGCCTCTTCACCGCCGGCCTGGAGCTGCTCGTGCCATCTTCGGACCGTGGGGTCCGTCATGAGCTCTGGCAGCCCGTCCTTCATTGCTCCCATGGTGCCCATGTTCTCGGCATGGTCGGCGACCACGAGGAAGTCGAGCGCACGGCTGAGCCTGCCCCTCTCACCGGTCGAGGAGGTGACCTCCTCACCGCGGGCAAAGCGGTAGGCATCTTCCGCGGTCAGCACGGTGCCGAAAGAGATGGCATCGAAAGAGGCGGCCGTGTGGAGGTGGGTGTCGCCAAACAGCGGGCGTTGCGGGAAGTTCTGGTCCACCCAGGGGGAATACGGACGTTCCACCGGATGCGCGGTCCTGTCGATTTCCGAATCCCGGTGGTATCGCATCTGGTCCTGATCCTGGCCCCAGGCGAAACTCGTCGTCGCCAGCAGAAACAGCGCTGGTACGGTTCTTGTGAAATGTTTCATCTAATCCTCCATGGACTTCCCGTGGCGTCAGGTTTCATCGATCGGACCCAGGACAGCGCCCGAGACCTGCGACTGAACTCTGAGCGATTCCAGAGCATCCGTCCGGTCAGTTCGTGCCACGCAAAAGAAAGCGCCGGGGCCCTGGCCCCGGCGTCCTCGATCTGCGGCTACTTGATCTCTACGACCTCGCCGGGACGCCAGGCGCCGTCGTACCAGGCCTGTTCGGGACCATAGATCCGCCACAGCATGTTCCAGCCCTTGCCGGGAATGGTCTGGATCCAGTTATCCGCGCCGTCCGGGCGTTCCGGGCCGAAATAGACATCCCAGGTGCCGTCGTCGTTCTGCACCACGGCCTTGTCGATGCTGGTGACCGCCGGGTAGGGATTGTCGACCTGCAGCATGGAGCGTGTCTGGTTGTCATAGACCGTGATGTCCCAGAACCGGCGCGCCGGGACGTTCGCAGGCACATGCACGCGATAGGTCTTGGCCCCGTCCAGCGGAGCGCCTTCGGCATCGCGCAGGCCGATCACGTATTGCGACCCGGCGCCGACCGGCGGTTTCACCATCGCCGGGGTGATGCCGGTGGCATAGAAATGGAACCGTGCACGCGAGTTGATCAGGCTGATGCTGTCGTTCAGGAACTCGTGGCTGCCCCCGGCAAAGCCCTTTTCCCAGCTCTTGCTGTCGGGCCAGATGATGCGGTTCTCGTCGCGGTTGGCCCAGATGATAGAGCGTTGCGCCGCGGTGCCGACCGCAGCTGCTTCGGCAAGGATCTTCTGCATCCGCTCATCCGGCGCAAAGGGCTTGCCCTTTTCAATGCCGATGGCCCGCAGCAGGCCGAGCATTTCCGCGCTCTGCGCCGCGTTCGGCTCTTCCTGCACGATCTCGTTCACCTCCTCAAAGAAACTCGCATCCTGCGCATGCAGGGTGTTGAGCTCCTTGAGGGCCACATCGACCCAGGTCACTTCTTTGGGCTCATCTCCCATCGGGTAGAGGCGGAAATGGGATTTCATGTTGTCGACAACCGGATCGGCCTCGAAATCCGTCATGAAGCCCCGGATCGCCAGCCAGTGGCCGTAGGTGTCGGAGTGACGCACGATGTACCCTTCGGGCAGGTCGCTCTCATATCCCGGGGGCACCAGAAGGTACTTGCCGCCCTTGCCCCTGTCGGGGCCGGCATTTCCGAAATCGGTCACGTAGTGGAACCAGGCATTGTCGATGATGCCAAGCACGTTCGGCGGCGTTTCCATGATCATCGGACCGTCTTTCAGGTCGATCCACATGAAGCCATAGATCACGGTGGTGTTGCCGGTCAGCAGGAGCCCCTTGGAATCAAGACGACCGTGCCAGTACATCATCGTCTCATTGTCAGGACCGAATTCGCGAATACCCTTGCGGAACCCGGCCAGTGACGCGGCTGGCGTGGTCATGATCATCGCCTCGACTGCGCGGCTGAAGTCCAGGTGATCCCAGAGCGCCTGTGATGTTTCCGGGGTAGGTACACCGTCGACGAATTCCAACGTCCCGATCCGCGTCTCTGAGCGGTCCGGCGTGACGACATTGCCGGGGATTTCGGTGGTGTTGTCGTAGGTTGGGCTTTCGGCGAGGGCCGATGTCGCGGCGAGGGCGAGGGCTCCCGCTGCGATGGCAAGACGGTTTGATATGGTCATGGTCATGTGGTCTCTCTCCTGTCGGCTTTTGGGGCGAGGTCTTTGGGATCCGGGGTCACGACGCAGCGCTCGTTGCGCGCATGCGACCGGCCCCAACGGCGTTTTCATGGGTCATTCAAGCAACTCGAAGTCGTTCAGAACCCAGGATTTCTCGATGTACCCTTCGAGCGGGCCGTAGAACCGGAACACGGTGAAGAACCCCTTGGATGGGTCCGTCTTGATCCAGTTCGCCTCGAAGCCTTCCGGCGCCGATTGCCCGAAATAGAGATCCACCGATCCGTCCGCGTTGATCACCGGGTCGGTCTGGCTGCCAACCGTGATCTGACCGTCAGAGGCCAGAAGGCCGCGGGTTGCCGGATCATAGGCCGTCACGGCCCAGAACCGTTTCACCGGCGCATTGGCCGGAACCCGCAGCCGATAGGCCTTGCGCCCGTCGAGGAACCCGCCATCGGCATCGCGGAAGGCGGTCAGATAGGCCGTGCCGACGCCCGGCGTCGTCGACAGAAGGTTGGGCGACACGACAATCGCCTGGTAATGCCACAGCGTGCGGGCATCGATGTCATTGGCGCCGCTGTCGCGGGTGAACTCGGTATTGCGCACGAACATCTTTTCCCACTGCCGCTCCGGCCAGTAGCGGATGTCGGGCTCGCGCGAGGCGTAGACGATGGCCCGGGACATGGCCGCGCCCTGTTTGGCGCCCTGATCGAAGATCGCCATCATCCGCGCGTCTGGCGCGAAGGGCTTTCCCTTTTCGATGCCGAGCGTGGCCAGCCGCCCCAGCTGCTCGGCATCGAACAGCGCGGAGGGTTCATGCTGGATGATCTCGTTGAGCATCTCGAAGACCGAGCCATCCTCGGGCGGCAGCGGGTTCATGCCCACGGCGCTGGCGTTGATGTATTTGCCCTGACGGTCACTGCCCAGGGGATAGACCTTGAGACGGTCCCTGAACCATTCGAGGGCCTGATCGCCGGTGCCGACCTCGCCAAAGCCGCGCATCATCGCCCAGATGCGATGCCCGTTGGAGCGCATCACGAGATAGCCGTCGGGCACATTGCCGTCATGGCCCGGCGGCAGGAACAGGAATTTGCCGCCCTCTCCCTTGTCCGGCCCGGTGGCGCCAAAGTCGGTCAGGTACCGGAAGGCCGCATCATTCGCGGTGCCGTACATGCCGGGCGGGATCTCGACAACGGTCGGGCCGTCGATGCCGAGATCCAGCGAAGCAAAGGCGTAGATGGTCGAGTTGTTACCGGTCAGGTAGGGCTGGTTGGAGTTCATGAACTCGGCCATGACGCCGATATCCGACGCGGTTTCGAACCGGAGGTCCCGGGCTTGGGATTTGACGATGCTGTAGAGCGACAGCGCCGGCAGGAAGTCCATATAGGCTTGCGTGGCGCGCTGCAGGTCCAGTTCATCATAGAGGGCCTGCGCTGTTTGCTCGGTCGGGAAGCCGCCGCCGGAGAAGGTCAACGTGCCGAAGCTGGTGTCGATGGTCATCGGGGCGGACCGGAAGTCCTGCGCTGTTTGCGGCGTCTCCGGTGCAAACAGGGATTGTTCCGCATGGCTGGCCGGGACAAGGGCCGTGAAGAGCAGAAGGGCGCAAAGCGTGGTGCGGGTCATAATGGTGCCTTTCTGGCAAGCAGGGGGCGGATGCGGGCCCCATACCCGCATCCGGATTCTCTCTATTCGATCAGCATTATGTCGTTGGGAATCCATGATTTTTCGTTGAATTCCGCAAGCGGGCCGTAATAGCGGATATAGGCAAAGAAGCCCCGGTCCGGCAGCGTCGGAACCCAGTTCTGCTCTGGAATATCCGCAGGTTTCTCGGCGGCGAAATAGAGGTCCACCGACCCGTCGGCATTGGCTTGCGGCGCGGGCGTCTGCTGGCTGCTGATGCTCGGGTAGGGCCGGCTCTGCAACTCGGAGCGCGTCCAGGGATCATAGAGCGTGACCGACCAGAACAGCGCCACCGGCACATTTGGTGGCATCGTCAGCTTGTAGGTCCTGGCACCATCCAGATAGGCGCCGCTGCCGTCCTTGTAGCTCGTCTGATAGCGCGATCCGGTGCCTTCGGGCATCTGCATCGCCATCGCGGGCGTGATGCCGTCGGCCGTGAAGTGGAACGTGGTCCGGGCCTCCAGGTTGAAATACCCCTCCGGATCGAAGGTCGAGCTGTTGCCGATGAACGGGCTTTCCCATCTCAGGCCGGGATAGACCACGGCGTCCGGCTGGCGGCTTTCGAAGGCGATCACGCGGGACATGGCCACGCCCTCCTGCGCCGCCTGCTCGAAGAGCCGCTGCAGGCGCGCATCCGGGGCGAAGGGTTGCCCCTGCTTGATGCCCAGCGATGCCAGCCGCCCCAGCAACTCCCTGCCGAAGGCGTCGGCCGGCTCGTAGTTGATGATCTCATGCATCCATTCGAACGCCGAGGCGTCCTCGGGAACGATCGAGTTCCAGGCGACATTGGTGGCGTTTTCGACAACCGGCGGCCGCGGGCCGGTCGCAAGAGGATAGACCCTGGCGTGGTCGCGATAGTAGTCGAGGGCCTTCTCGCCAAAACCGACCTGGGCAGCATTCGCCCGGATAAACGAGAAATTCATGTAGGTCGGGGATCGCACGACGAAATAGCCGTCGGGAACATCACCCTCATAACCCGGCGGCAGCAGGAGGTATTTCCCGCCCTGACCCTTGTCCATTCCGGTCGGGCCAATATCGGCGGCAAAAAGGAAGCTGTGATCGTCCAGCGGTCCCATGACCCCCGGCGGCACCTCGAACACGGTCGGGCCGTCCCGTTTCAGGTCGAACACGACGAAGGCATACAGGCTTTCGGTATTGCCGGTCAGAACAAGGGCGCTTGAATCCAGCCGGTCGGCGGTCACGCGGATATGCGAGCTGTCCGTCATCCCGAGGTCGCGGACCCAACCCTTCATCAGGCCATGCGCGGACAGCGCCGGGTACATGTCGAGGTACAGCTGGGTGGCGCGTTGCAGGTCAAGCTCGTCAAAGACCTTTTGTGCGGTGTCCTCGGTCGGAAAGCCGCCGGGGAACTCCAGCAGCCCGAACCGGGTCTGGATGTTTTCGGGTGCCGGTTTGAAGTCGCCCGGGGCATATTGCGGCTCGGACCCCGCCATTTCGAAGAAACCTTGCGTCTGCTGAGCCATTGCCGGGCTTGCAAGCAGAGAGGCCAGCAGCCCTGCGGTGGTTGCATTGAATAGGGTTCGGGTTTCCATGCTCTTTCTCCATTGGGGGGGACCCTCGCAGGGGCCTCTCAGTCGACATCCTGACCGCGTCGCAGGCGAGATGGATTGCGATCGCGACGCGTCGGATGAACACGGCCGGGGATACGTGCCCCGCCCGTGCAAGGACCGCTCACTCGACCAGTTCGATCTCGCCGGGGACCCAGGTCTTGTTCAGCCAGGGTTCAAGCGGGCCATACATGCGCAGGATGATGAACCAGCTCTTGCCGGGGATCGTCTGGATCCAGTTGCCTTCGTGCCCCTCGGGGGCTTCGGGCGCGAAATAGATGTCGTGGGACCCGTCGGCATTCTGCTGCACGTTCTCGTTGTAGCTGTCGAGCGCGGGGAAGGTCTGGTCGGTCTGCAGCATGGACCGGGTCTGCGGATCGTAGGCCGTGACGGACCAGAAGTCCTTGACCGGCACATCGGGCGGCAGGTGCAGCCTGTACGTCCTGGCCCCGTCCAGCACTTGCCCGCCTTTTGCCATACCGGCGATCCCGTAGTCCGACCCCTTGCCCGGTGCGGTGACGGCCATTGCCGGTGTCACAACGACCGCGTTGTAATGCATCCACAAGCGCGAGTCGTAGCGGCGCGCGCCGTCGACAAGGAAGCTCGTGTCCTTTTCGGCAAAGGCCATGACCCATTCGCTGTCCGGTCCATAGATGCGCTGATCGGGATCTTTCGGCACTACCGTATTGGCGCGGGCATAGGCGTTGCCGATGGCCACAGCGTCGGTCAGGATCGCCTTCATGCGGGCGTCAGGGGCAAATGGCTGGCCCTTGGCGATGCCGAGCGCGGCAAGCAGGCCGCGGGTCTCGGGATCATGTGTGCCGATGGGCTCTTCCTGGATCAGCTGGTTCAGCATCTCCCAGTAGCTGTAGTCGTTCGGTGGCACGGCGTTGTAGCCTTCGCGCCCCGACATCGAGAAGAACTCCGCCTCGGGCGGGGTGTCGGCCATCGACAGCGGATAGATCCGCAGATTGTCCTTCACGGCTTGGGCGGCCTTGTCGACGCCGTCGCCGATATAGGCCCGCATGAAGATCCAGTTGCCATAGGTCGAGGGCCGGACCACGAAATATCCCTCGGGAACCTCGCCATCATAGCCCGGAGGCAGGATCAGGTACTTGCCACCCTCACCCTTGTCCGGCCCGGCAATGCCAAGATCGGTGACATAGCGGAACCACATGTCGTCAATCGCGCCCAGCATGCCTTTGGGCAACTCGATCACCGTGGGGCCATCGTTGGCAAGGTTGGTGTAGGTCCAGGTGTAGATTGTCGAGCTGTTACCGGTCAGAAACAGCGACTTTGAATCCGCCAACCTGTCCCAGATCAGGATCTGGTTGACCTTGCTGGCCCCGATGTCGCGCTGGCCCTGCCGCATGGCATACTGCGACACACCCGGAACCGTCGAGACATAGGCCTGCACGGCGCGGGCGCGGTCCATGTAGTCATAGACGGTCTCGATTGTGGGCCTGTCGGGAACGCCATCAAAGAAGCGCAGCGTTCCGATGCTGGTTTCGACGGACCCCGGCGTTGTGATCGCTGCCGGAATGTCGGTTGTCATCTTGTAGGTGGGCGTTTCGGCCTGTGCGATGACAGTCGCCGAAATCAGGCCTGCACCAAACGCGAGCGAATAGAGGGGAATCTTCATCGGGGTCTCCTGTTCTGGCACATTCTGTTGTGGCCTCGAATCGAACCCGTTTCCGGTCATCTCGTGCCACGTTGCAATGTGGCGGGAGCCGGCGACGTGTTCGGATAAAGTGTAGCACGAAATGCGGGGCCCCACCTTGTTTCATGTTCGGTTTCTCGATCAATTTCCGGCCCGGATCTTGCGCCAGGCACGCGGCGGTTGTCCGCTCCAACGCTGGAACGCGCGGCTGAAGTTGCTGGCGTCCCGGTATCCAAGGAGGCGGGAGATCTCGCCGATCTTCCGGTCCGTCCGCTCGAGGTGACGGCAGGCTCTCTCGAAAAGCGCCACTTCCAAGATTTCGGTGTAGGTCACCCCCCTGTCCGCCAATGTCCGCTGCAGCGAGCGGACGCTGATCCCGAGCCTGCCAGCCACCCGGTTCAGGGCGACGTCCCCGTCGCGGATCATGGTGTCGATCACCTTCCGAACGTCCTCCACCGTCACAGGCGCTGGCTGGGGACACATGGAGGGGCTCCTTTGGCATTGCTCGCGTCTTGCCTCCCAGAATACCGCTCCGGGACAACACCTCCGGTCATCATGCGCCACCTGGTTTCGTCTTCCGCCAATGCCTTCCGCAGGTGGTCGGCGAAACGGGGTCAAGGCGCCCCACCGGCCTGGCGCGAAATGACCGGTGGGGCGTGATGGCGGTCCTGCGATGACCCCGAGCCAGATCGAGCCCCCGGAAAGGAGACCGGCGATGACCCATTTGAAACGCCTGCTGACGAGCGTTGCGATCACATGCATGGCCCTTCAACTCGTCGCACCGGCGCATGCGCAGGATGTCGGGGCCGATGGCACCTTTCCGCCTCTCGAAACGGGCTGGGAATTCGGTGCGGCGGTCTATCTCTGGGGCGCTGCCCTCGGCGGCGACTTGTCGGACGGGGAGGCCTTGGAACGGCGTTGTTGCAGAACTCCGGCTTGAGGCGTGCCGGCCCCATACCCCATTGACTTCAGGCGACGCGGGCGATCTCGG
>CANLZY010000053.1 GCA_947495685.1 uncultured Tropicimonas sp. | reverse complement strand
GTGGTTTGCTCATGCAGAGCGTCTGACGGCATGGATTCGCAAAGTGACTCCTCTACAGATCGAATTCTGCAACAACGCCCCTTGAAGGCGTTGAGGGTGCCCTTGGGGGGCTGCGTTTCGAGGTGGCAGTATTGCAGCGCCTGGACGCAGCACTGGAAGAGGCGCGTGCCTCGGCCCGAGACCGCTATGTCGAGCCCGTTCTGACCGAGCTGGCGCCCCTGGTCCGAATGCTCTGGCCCGAGGCCGAGTTGCAGTTTGACGCCGACACGCTGCTGCCCTCCGGGCTCGTCAGGGCCGGCACCGAGGAGGACTTCGGCGTGCTGTCGGGCGGCACCCAGGAACAGATTGCCTTGCTGGTTCGCCTGGCCTTCGCCCGCATTCTGGCCAAGGCGGGTAGTCCGGCGCCGCTGATCCTCGACGACGCAATCGTCTACACCGATGATGATCGCATCGAAAAGATGTTCGATGCGATCAGCCGGCAAGCCAACGACCTTCAGATCATCGTGTTTTCCTGCCGGCAGAAGGCCTTCCGCGGCCTCGGTGGCCAGACGCTCTCCATCGCTCCGGCCAGCGAGGCCACCCAGTGAAACGGGATGGCACCGGCATTTGCCTCTCGGCGTCCGATCTCATGCGCTTCATTCACCCGATTTGCGCAACAAAGCCGGTCCCACCGGACGCTCTATGCCAGTTTCGTGCATTCGCGGAATTCTCGAAACGTCGTGTGAGGCCCCATTTCGACGCATGGGCGGTACAGTCCGGTCGCCCGGGATTCGGAGCATCTCTTGGCGGTGGGCTCGGATCAGGCGGATTTGCGTTCCGGGAGATGAGCATAGGCAAGGAACTGCTCTTCGCTCAGTGGACGTGAGAAGTGATAGCCCTGCAGAACCGTGCACCCGATGTCCCGCAAGAGGCTTGCCTGGGCGCCGTTCTCCACGCCTTCAGCCACTGTTTTGATGCCAAGGGTTTCAGCGATTTCAACGATCGCGCCGACGAGGCTGAGTGCACGCGAACAGGGCGTCACAGGGGCAATGAGGCGTTTGTCGATCTTGAGTGCCGAGGGGGAGATCTCGGTGAGGCCGATGATGGAGGCGTGCCCTGAACCGAAATCATCGATCTCGATGTCGATGCCAGCCCGACGGATCGCGTCCAGATGCACATGGAAGAGCTCGTTTTCTTCCTCGACGAGAATCGACTCCAAAAGTTCGAACGTCACCTGCGTTTCCATTCCCGCCATCTCCCGCGCCAGCATGACAATGCCGGGATCGTTCATCCGGCCCGAGGAGACGTTGAAGCTGATCTTGGGGATGGTCAAACCCTGGGCCTGCCAGCGCGCCAGCACTTTGCGGCTCTTTTCCATCATGATGCGATCGATGTCCGACACCAGGTGCAATTGTTCCGCGACTTTCAGGAAATCTCCCGGGAGGATGAGGCCATGCGTGGGGTGGAGCCAGCGCAGCAATACCTCTACCCCGACGAGCCGGCCGTCCCGAGCGGAAACCTGTGGCTGGAAAAAGGGAACGAACTGGTCACCATCGATTGCTTCGTGAATCTCCACCGAAAGGCGCCGTTCCTCGATCAGGGATTGGTGCAGGGCCGGTGTAAAGAATTTCAGGCAGTTTCTCCCTCTTTCCTTTGCTTGATAAAGCGCCGCGTCCGCGAACATCTGGATGTCGGCCCCTGCCTCCGCCAGATCGTCGACATGGGCAATTCCGAAGCTCGCGCCGAAACGACACTGGCGTCCGTGGTAGGCCAACGGTTCGGCCAGTTTTTCCTGAATGCGCGCAACAAGTGCGCTTGCGTCATCCCTGGTCGTGCCTTGAGACAACAGGATCGAATACTCGTCCCCACCGATCCGAGCCGCGA
Organism: uncultured Tropicimonas sp.; assembly: GCA_947495685.1. GTDB lineage: Bacteria > Pseudomonadota > Alphaproteobacteria > Rhodobacterales > Rhodobacteraceae > Tropicimonas. The sequence goes on along the minus strand of CANLZY010000053.1, from coordinate 22,136 downwards.
AATCGCTGCTCCGGATGCTGTCGCGCAGTACCTCGGACACACGAACCAGAACCATGTCCCCGGCCTCGTGACCAAGCGTGTCGTTGACGTTCTTGAAATGGTCGAGGTCAAGGCGGATCAGCGTGCAATCCTCGCCACCCTGTGAACGGGCCTGGTTCAGTCGCTCTGCGATTGCCCGATCATAGTATCTTCGGTTCGGCAGGCCGGTCAGCCCGTCATGCAACGCCTGCTTTTCGTTGTCGGCCCGCATCTGTTCGGCAAGGCGGTGTGCATTCCGGAGCGCATCTTCCCGCATGGCATCGGGTGTCACGTCGAGTACAGCGCCGGTCCAGACAACACTCCCGTTCTCCTCCAGGCGCGGAATGGCCGTTCCACTCAGCCAGAGAACGCCGCTCTCCGGGCGGATGACCCTGAAGCGCATGCGCCAGTGCTCCAGGTCGCTGGCGCTCCTGCGGATACTATTCACAAGTTCCGACCGGTCCTCGGAGGCAACCACGGGAAGGAGGTTCGATGGATTTTCCTGAATCTCCGTGGCTCGGATTCCTGCGAATTCGGCAAAACGACCGCTGACATAAGGAAAATCGAATTCCCCGTCGCCGGTTCTCCGAAGTTCGTAGAGGCCGACAGGGGCAATCTCGGTCACCAGGGTGAGACGCTCAAGCGACCGTTTGAGATCTTCGGCAGCCTCGGATGCACGGAACTCGCTCTCCACCCGATCGGTTATGTCCATCACGCTGCCGTACCAGATTTGCGATCCATCGGGCTGAGGGACTGGCAACGAAGACACCATGATCCATCGCAACCCCTTGTCCGGGTGCACAACCCGGGCCTGTTCCTCGAAGGCCGACTGGTTTGCGGCGCACTCGACAAATTTCCTGGTAAATGCGTCCCGGTCCTCTGGCAGGAAGTGGGTGGAGAGCGCCTTGCCTTCCGTCCGTATCTCTACGGCAGTTGAGCCGAAAAGATCCGGGAACTTCGCGCTGAAGTAGTCCAAGGCGTGGGTTCCGTCGGGCTTCTCTCGCCATTCGAACAACGCACCAGGCATGTTGTCTGCGAGGGTGTCGAAGCGGCGCCGAGCATGTTCCGCCTCAATCCGGGCTGTTTCGAGCTGGTGCTGTGCCTCGAGAACAAACCGCTCCATCGGCCAGAGAACGAAACGGATTGCGACAATGACAGCGACAATGGAAATTGCCAGGGCCATGGAAAGCATGGTGTGCAGTCGGCGCTCTGCGAGGACCCTGTCCTCTCTTTCCAGTTCCCTCAGACGTACCAGGACAATCAGCAGACGCTTCGACAGTTGGGAGCCCGCAGATGTCAACCGGTCGACCTGAAGCCGGGACGTACCAGGATCAACAATCTTCCCGGAAATCAGCAGAAGGTCTGCGAGCATGCCGATCAGGTCCACCGATGGGTTGGCGAACAGCTCGACCGCATCAGGCGAAAAACCCTGCGTCTGCCGGATTTTCTCCAGCCCATCGTACGCCTCGACAAGGGCCCGGTTCTGGCGTCTCGCATCGCTGAACAGCCTGCTACGCCCTTGCGAGCCGTCTTCCTGCCGTAGAACCTGAAACACCCCGGACGCCTCGGAAAGTGCGATCACCAGGGAATCGAGCACTTGAGACGTATGCGCCTTGCGAGCAACGTAGCCGTTCCCGAGTTGGAGCGACACAAGCGACACGCAGGCTGCCGCAACGAACAGGGCGAGCACCAACATCCCGCGGGTTCTCAAGTATCTTCTGGTAACGCGAGAAAACTTCATGCTTCGGTCTCGTTTCGGACCCTCTGTCATTCCAGGTTACCCGATGGCGAATTGTCTTTCGGTTAATTCCCGCGTTGGTTGACCGTGATGGTTAACGCGTCCCGATCAATCGACTTGAGGAAACCAGTCCAGGAAATTCACGCGCGATTAACGACCTGCGGATGATATTGAGCGGGGCTTTTGCACCGATGTCCAACCTTCGTTGGCACGGCGGAGAGCGGATGTCTGCACACAGGACAGTCTGGGCGAGGCGGTGGTCAAGAAGCCCTGGCGCAAAATCAGGATCGTCTTATGAAATCTCGAGACTTCAAAACAACCGGCTTGGCCTGCGTCGTCGGGGCAACTCTTGGCCTGGCCCTTTGCGGACCGGGACATGCCGACGAACTCCGCTATCTCAATTGGTCAGACTACACGCCGGAGGAAGTCGTTTCCGGGTTCGAAGACGACTTCGATGTCAACGTCATTCATGATTCCTACAGCGAGTCCGACGATGCCGAGACCAGGTTGAAGGTTGGAAACTCCGGCTACGATGTGGCCGTCGTTTCAATGGAAGTCGCGGACCGCCTCAGGGAAAGTGGTGCTCTTGCACTGATTGACGAGAGCCGCCTTCCGAATGCTGCAGGTGTCGACGCCGCCCTCATGGAGCGTTTCTACGAGCAGTTCCCGTCAGCCCGCGGTTACATTCAGCCCTTTCTCTGGGGATATACCGGTCTCGCCTTCGACCGGGCCAAGGTCACGGACCGTATTCCAGATGCCCCGCTCGACAGCTGGGCCCTGCTCTTCGATCCCGAAAACGCGGCACGTCTCGCCGATTGCGGGATCTATGTCGTCAACTTGCCCGGAGAGGTCGTTGCCATGGCCTTGACCTATCTCGGCCGAGATCCGCGCTCGGATGATCCCCGAGATCTCGACGACGCATTCGAGGCGATTTCTGCAATTGCCCCTTATGTTCAGGATCTGGAGTCGGAACACTACGACGTTCTATCCGCCGGAGACGCCTGCCTGGCCCTGACCTGGAATACAGAGGTTCTGAGCGTGATCATAGATGAGGAGGCCACTGGCCTGGAATTCTTTCCTCCGAAGGAAGGAACCAACTTCTGGCTCGATGCCATGGTAATTCCCTCGGACGCACCGCATCCAGACCTCGCCCATGAGTTCATCAACAATGTTCTGAGTCCGGAAACAGGCGCGATGCTGGCGGATTGGAATTACACACCCAGTGCCGTCTCCTCCGCGCGGGCGCTGATGGACCAGGAAACCTTGAGCGACCACATGATATTTCCGCCTGACGACGCACTTGACCGCTGGTTTGTCGTCCGAGCCGTTTCCCCGGAGGAAAAGACGGAATTCAACCGGAGATGGTGGAGCGTCTTTCTCGGAATCTGAACAATCCGTTGTCCGTTATCCCTTCTCCGGATCCTGGGACAGGTCGTCTGCAGGCGCGGAAATGGTCGGCTTTCCGCCCTTTGTGTGGAAGATGACTGCCGTGGTGTGCAACCGTGCGATCGGCTGCGTCGGGGGACCCGAGATCCTTAGAGGCCGCTGAGATAAGTTTCACGCCGGTGGGCTCAATGCCCCGATCCGCAGGCGGCATGCTTCTGCTCAGAGGACTGGCAGGAGTTCTTGGCCTCCGGCGTCGCAAGAAACACACCGCATGACGTTCCGCCGCGCAGATTGCCCCGGAACCAAGCGATCCCGCGTGTGAGATACGACCCAAGCGGCGTGGATCAATCCCCGCGCCGCATTTGACTGCCGCAAAGGCCTTTATGGAAATCGCAGTCGATACGCATGCAGCGACCGGCGCCGAGGTCCGCAACTCGGTCTTGGCCCCTCAGACCTCTCGGATACAACACCCAACGGTCGCTCTCGTGGCGGATATTCCAGCGTGGTCCTCGGATTGATCAGGATGATCCGTTTGTTGCGGGAGCGCAAAGCGCGATTTCGATCCGGCTGCTCTGGGCTCTCTACTCTCGCTCTCTGAGCCTTCTTCGAATGACACCTTGGGTCGTTCACGTCGACTGCTTCGCAGTCGGGATCATGATTTCTAGCGCGCGCAGCAAGTGGCAAGGAGGGTGGAAAGACGACCTTTGCTGCGTGCCACAGGTATCAGATGACCAATGAAAGCCGACATCCAAGAAATGACAATGGCGTGTGTCGTAATCAAACTCGACCTCCCTGGGGCATAGAGTGTTCCCGTAGTGACTATAGAGCCTTCGAAAAGACCACAAAGCTGCGTCCCGGATGCCCGTTGAACCGTTTGGCAAGGTTTTGCGGTGCGAGGTTCCGGGACAGGATGACGGACGCCTCTGCAAACAGGATGTGCGGCCGGGTGGACAGGTTCCGCAAGAGATGGGAAGCCATCAGCACGCCGATCCCGCGTTTCTGAAAGCCAGGTCGGGCGCCAATGGTGAGGAGCCGGAGCCGGGTTACCGTTTGGCCGGCCAATTGCTGGTAGAAATCCGGCAAGCACACAAGGATGCCCACACCCAGTCCGGTCCGATCTTCGGCAATGATGACGAGGTCGTCACTCAGGAAGGGAAGCAAGCTTCCAACGACCTTGCGATCCTCGTCGAGGCTTCGCGGGACATACCCCGGACGATCCTGGAAGATCGCAGCCTGCAGGTCGTGGAAAGTTCGGATCTCCGCCTCGAGCCGGGTTCGGTCAAACTCTCGCGTCGTGAAACCGGGAAGCGCCACATCGACCGAAAAGGCGGTATCGCGCGTGAAAACGATGGACAGCAGCCGGTCACGAACGACGTAGCCAGCCGATGTGAAATGATCGGAATATGCGGGTGGGTTGTGAGGCGTAAGACAGAGATGCGGCAGTTCGAAACCGCCCACCTGGCAGCCAGACAGCTGGTTGTCGACTCTTGGCGCCACGACCGATCCTGCGCCGTGTGACCGCAACAGGCCTTCACATCGTGCAAGAACCCTGGCCGCGGCGTCAGGCCGGCCCTCTTGGCATTCGAAGAAGCCGATATAACCCTCGACAGAGCCATCCGGAGCAGCGGCGCCGGCTCTCAGGATCGCCACGCCCCGCGCCACGGGGCGCCGGGCCTCGACTGCAACGACAGGTTGGAACAAGAGGATCGCGGGGTGGTGCCGGTCCGCCCACTGGCTCTCGAAGACGGTGTCGGAGCCGGGTGCCCAGATCGGGTCGTTTTCGTAGACGGATTGCGGCAGGATCCGGAACAGCCGGAGGGCAAGGTCGGAACGGTCCTGGATATCGACAATCTCCATTCAGAAACGCCTCACTACACGTATCAGCTTGCCCGAGGTCGGGTTGCGTTCCGGTGCCAAATCACTGAACCGAACCTGTCCCAAAAGGCCGCCAACGGCGTCGGATCGCCATGCCAGGTTCTCTGCCACGGCGCGTTCGATCTCGACCCGGTTGGCGCCCGACTTGAGGACGAGTCGGATCTCGATATCGTCGATCGAATGTTGGATCGCCTGATACTCGAGGATGTCGCCGGACGCCTGGTTGATGGAGCGCCGAACGTAGTCAGGGAAGAGGTAGCGCGTTTCCCCATCGGGGCCGGAGAGATGGAAGATGTCGTCGGCCCGCCCGTGAATGACCCGAATGCGTCGGAAACATGACCCACAGGGGCAAGGCGCAGGGTCGAATTCCAGCAGGTCATTCAGCCGGTACCGGATGATAGGCTGCGTGATCCGGTAGAGATCTGTCAGGATGACGTTCCGGACCTGTGCATCCGGATGGCCCACGCCTTCGTCCTGAACCAGGATGATGTCCTCGTTCAGGTGCAGGTTTCCCGCCTTGCAGGTCGTGGCGATGAATCCCTCCGAGCATTGGTAGAGCTGCACAAGCGGTGCGCGGAAGGCCTGTCGCAACATCTGTGCGGTGGCATCGTCCAGCACCTCTGCGTACGAGACCACGGCCCTGAAGGGACGATCCAACGTATCCTTCCGCTGCGCGATCATGCGTAGCAGCGACGGCGGTCCGGCAAGGACATTGATCCGCCGGGCGTTGATCAGTTCGATCAGCCTTTCAGGCGGCTGCGTGTAGTCGGCGAAGGTGGTCTGGGTGCCAGGGGACTTCGGCTGCATGAAGGCGGCATTGTTCGTCCGCAACGTGAACAGAAGCCGGATCGGCCAGATCCCGCGCGGAAGGCCGGAGCGGGCCCAAATCAGGCAGCCATAGCTTTCGCGCTCGGCTTTCGAGAGCACGGTGAGGCCACGGCTGCCGGTGGTCCCCGAGGACAGCCCGACCGAATACCCCCCATCGAAGAGGTCGAGATGCCCTTCGCGTTCCTGTCGGATCTTGAACGCGACAAGGGCGTCGCCGTTCAGCCCGGCCGTGTTGATGATGTCGAAATTCTCCATCATCACCGACTTGTCGATCACCGGAACCGCGTCGAGCCCGATTTCGCCCTTTGGCAGTCTTGCGTAGAAGGGCGATTTCTCTCGGACCTGATCGAGGAGGAACCGCACACGCACCGTTTGATGATGTTCCAGCCGCTCCCTGTCCCAGGTCTGAAATCGGTGGCGCAGACGGGCCACAAGGAGGGCACGCTCAAGGAATGTCATGACACGACTGTTCGGTTTTGGCCGTCTTCCCGTCCCGGGGCGCATGATCGGATCGAGACCGGATCGCCTCGAATACCTCGCGGGTGATGCCGTAGTATCGCAGCGCGAGAGCAGCCGAGACGAGGAACAGGCCAGGGATCACCCCGAGCGCGATGCGGACTGCCAACAGCGCGGAGTCGGTCTGAACGTCGGCCGTCCCAACGTATCCGAGCGCGCCGAGCGTTGCGCCAAGGATCAACCCCGCGCAGGAAATCCCAAGTTGGTGCACCGTGATCCAAAGCCCGAAATAGATGGCCTCATGTCGCTCGCCCGTCTTGAACGCGTAGTAGTCGACGAGGTCGGGGACGAGCGAATAGGGGATCAACAAGTAGGCCGACATGGCGATTCCAAGCAGGAAACAGCCCAGGTAGAAGACCTGAAACTGGCCCGCTTGCACAAGAAAACCGATCCCCAACAGAACCATGGCCGCGGCCAGGTTCCCCGCGAGCAGAAGGTCACGCTTGTCGTATCGATGCGTGAGCTGGTTCCAGATCGGGATCATTGCGGCGGATATGGCGATGTAGATTGCCAGGCCGATCGTGCTCTTGCCGGGATCGCCCAGGATGTGTTTGGAAAAATAGGGCAGCGCGGCAATCAACACGCCGGTGCCGATTGCGCCGAGCACCTTCAGGACCAGCAGGATGACGACGTTTCGCTGCCGCGCCAGCCTCACATAGCGCCGAAGGCTGAACGGCGCGATATCCGCCCCGCGATCCCTTGATTGTTCGACGCCGCGCACACCGTGAGCGGCGATCATCAGCGCAATGAAGGCGACGATCGCAAAACCGAGTGCAATGGTTCGAATGCCGATAGCCTGATCTGAAAACCGCGACAACAGCAGCGCGGTGCCACCGCCGAGGATTGTTGCCATGGTCGACAGGATGGCGCGCAGACCGGTGATTTGGGTCCGCTCGTCGTAGTCGTCCGTCATGACGGGCACCAGCGCCATGTAAGGGACAACGACGACCGTATAGGCCGTGCCGAACAGCCACAGCGCCAGCGTCACCAGCCCGAACTGGACCCATTGGGCGGCGCCTTGCGGGATCATCCACAGGAACAAGAAACTCAGGGCCAAGGGCGCCGCACCGAAGAGAACATAAACCCTCTTGCGACCGAAACGGCTGCGTGTGCGATCGCTCAGAATGCCCATCAATGGGTCGTTCACGCCGTCCCACAGCTTTCCAAGAAAAAACGCCAACCCCGCAAGCCACGGCGAAAGCCCCACGATGTCTGTCAGGTAGTAGAGCAGGAAGAAACCAACCGCGAAGTAGAGGATCGAAATCCCGAGGTCTCCGCTGGCATAACACAGTTTGGGACCCATCTTCATGAGGTTTTTCCCGGCACACTGGACAGAACGGATCGACCTTCCGGATCTTGAAAGGATCCTACCGGGAATTATAAGGATCCTTTCCCGTCCGCGAAATGATCAGCGTCAAGGAGCAGATTTCGGTCAGCCGTTTCCAGCGGGTAACGCCCGCAAAACGTCGATGCTGCGTGTTGCATGAACGACCCGGACCAAGAAACGATAGTGCGGCGAGTCTTTTGTTGTCATCAAAAGTCGCCTGTGGCCCGTTGGCGCCATTCTGAATGCAGGGCAGATGGCACCCTGCATGGCTCTCTACCCCACTTTTCTTGGATTGATGTCCGCATGGTGAGGACCAAAGGGTCCTGCACGCGCTACACTCATCCCGTCCTTGAAGAGCTCAAATCGGGTTTCGCCAGAGATGCCAGCCCAGAATACATCTCAGACTATGGATGGGTGTTTATGCCCCACGCCGCTGACCGGGAAATGGCGAACTTCCCGGTCAGCGGCCTGATATCCGGTTTCACAGGTTCCCAGAGAGTTACCTGACGTCGACGTTGTCAGGGTTCATGAAGCCCGAGATCATTTCATGTCATTCGATGGTCTGCCGGTCTGTGAATGCCTCGGCCTGGTTCCTTGCGGCGATGCGCGGAGACGTCGGGGCACAAAGGGCAAGAACCTTGCGCCCCCCGTCTTCGCGATGGCCTCCGAGCGGTGCCTGGACGCGAGTTCGGCCGAAGACCGAGCCGATTCTGAGGCAGGCACGCCACCTTCTGGAGAGGGCCTGACATTCCTCGAACGTCCGTCGCTCTTGGGGAATACCGGTGTCCGAGCCCTCAGCGCTTCTGCGCGAATCTGCGGCAGCGGTCGATCGTCCTTTCCTCGCAATACCAAATGCGACAGGAGGAGCCGGTTCCGGAACCGCCCATCCTCGACGAGTTTCCTGGCCAGTCGGACCGCCAAATCGGTGATCCCGCACTTGCTTGAGTATTGTTGGAACTCGTCGGCTTCCTTGATCAACTCGCGGAGACTACAGGAGTCGATGCCGTTCCGATCCTGGATCGTCGACAAACGGCCGACCAGGGTGGTCGTGGTCTTCGCGGCAAGCTCGCCCGCATGGATCCTCGCATTGAGATGTGCGGCCCTTTTCTCTTGCGCCTCCTTGCTCTTGAAGATTTTGCCAAGACTGTTGCCTTGCGGATGCAGGCGACCCGACGCAATCAAGGCGTCGATCTGCTCGATCCGGTTTGGCAACCACTGCCCGATCTCGGGAACATCTTCCCAAAGACGGGCAAGCAGGAGCGAGACATTTCGCAAGCTCACGGGTTCGCCCTTCAGGGCGTTTTTTAATATGACAGCAATGTCACCCCGTCGAGATCCCGCAGGCGACCTTGTTCCATCGCATCGCCCTCTTGAGGGTGCCATTGAATTGATCAGGTCAATCCATTTGTCACGAACCTTCGTTCGCGAGGTGTTTGAAAAACGTGGTTTCGCAAACCGTTGTGAAACCTCTGCCCGAGGCAACACTTAGCTCCAAAGAACAAGGGCAGCCGGCCAAAGTCCTACAGCGCCGATCAGGTGCTCTTCGCAATCGCGCGGGTTGAAGACAATGGCGAAGACCCAACCGGCACCAAAGTCAAACCCGCCCTGCGCAGCGCAGTTCGGGTGTTGATCTGGGGTCGACAGCCAGAGCATTGACGAAGAAATTGGGCGCCTGATCAATGCATGCCGGGAAGAAACGGAGAAGAAGCTCGCTGACAAGCTGCCGGAAAGCGCAAGGATCGCAGCGGCATCGATGGGCCGCGAACTTGAGTCGCTTCTGGATGCCCATCGCAATCAGATCGCGGAGGCCGAAGCAAAGGCCGAGCGACTTGGCCATAAAGCCAGTGTGCCGGAAGCCGCGCCGGGAATTGCTGTATCAGGTGGCATTCATGGGCTGACCCAACCGAAAGGTTGTCGGACCGGCGGCGAACGAACACAATGAAAACGGACCACTGCATCGATGCCTTTAAGGAAGCGCGGGCACGGCCCGGCAAGCGGGAATTCTTCGATATCGATCAAGCCTGCCGTTTCACCAGCGCGAGCTGGATCGACGCCTTGGCGCGGCAGCGGTCAAGATCAGGCGTTCTTTCAATCACCTAACGGGAATGGGGGGCAGCGGACAACGGCACGATCTAACGTCCGTAGCGGTCCCTCACGCACGGGTGTAACGACCTGCAGGCCTTTGAGAGTGGCTCTCAGGTGAAGGCAGGGATAGGTATGGGGCTGGCCTCCTACGACGTCAAGTATCCGCATTCGACCCACGGTGTATCGAGCCCCGACGGGGACCATGTCGGCAAAATCGACCGCATGGGCATGGCTGCCTGACGTGAAACCCTGATCCATCGTGGCAAGGATGAAAACGGTTCGAAAAGCAGGACCACGTCTCCCGGATGTCGGCGATCGGTGCCGTGCGATTGATCTCCGTCAACGAGGTTTCGCCATGAGTTACGCTATACTGGATCGTGTTCTTTTTGCATCGGAGTTTCCGACCATGACAGACACGGACGAATACGCGAGAGCCCGAAAGCGTGCCGAGGCCAAGTACGGTTTTTTTGTCCACGCAGCGGTCTACGCAGCGGTAATGGTTTTGTTGGTGCTCATCAACGTGCTGACCCTGCCCGGAACGTTTTGGTTCATTTGGCCGTTGATCGGCTGGGGGTTTGCAGTCGCGCTGCACGGTGTGAGAGTGTACCTGCTGGCTGACAAGAACGTGGTTCTTGACACACTGACGGAGCGGGAGCTTCGCCACAACGCGGCGCACAAAACCGGTTGACGCCAGCGTCGCAACGATGTCCGACAGGCTCGCCCGGGCGACACATTTTTCGTGACCCGGACTGCGCCATGTCTTTGGCTGTCGGGATCATTTCCGGTGTCGGCTTGTAGGTCGCACTCCGATCCGGACCGGGCCACACGATTTCCAGAGGTTCTGTCATGACCGTTCCTCACCCGAATGCCGGTTTTCTGTGGAGGCGGAACCTTCAGAATCTCGACACGTCCGCAACGATCATTTCCGATGACGTCACGTGGGATTTCTTCAATCCGATACTTCCGGCTGTGCAGCGGGGCGACGGCGGCGTCGACGGCTTGAGGCCGTTTTTCGGAGCCATGGCGAGAGAGACCGACGGGTCCATCGCCCTGCAGCCGGTCTCCGTCAAACCTTTCAGGAACGAACCGCGCGCCGTTCCTGTCCGGCATTCGATGGGCCTCGAAGGCGCATCGCCGGAAATAGATGCCGTGGTCGTCTGGCACCGTGTGGATGGCCGGATCGCTGAAGCATGGGACATGCGGCGGTCTTTGCCAAGCCGCCCTACAGTCCGGAACAGAGGCCAGGACACGAGTCCATTGACCCGGGGTCCCAATCACCGGGAAAGGCATCACGGAATGTTTTTGGGTCAGGGTGCGTCTGTCAGACTTTTTGATCGTGTCATCACGAGGCTTTGCCGACGCGGCAGTGAAACGGGTCACACAGCGCGACCAAAGGGGAGGTATTACAATGGGCGATGTGGAACGTGACACTTGGGATGTCATCGTGATCGGCTCAGGCATGGGCGGCATGGCCGCTGCCGCGGCCTTGTCCCGTGTCGGGAACACGGTACTCTTGCTCGAGCAACATCAAACACTGGGCGGGTTGACGCACAGCTTCTCGCGTGAAGGGTTCACCTGGGACGTTGGCATTCATTACCTGAGCGAACTGGCACCGGAAGACCGAGCGCGCGAGTTGCTGGACTGGCTGTCCGAAACGCCGATGGATTTCGTGCCGTTGGGGTCGATCTATGACGTCTTGCACATCGGATCGGCGAAGCCTCTATCACTCTCCCGCCCCTTCGAAGCGCAGGAAAGGGACCTCAAGGATCGCTTCCCCGATCAGACTGAGGCGATCGAGGCCTGGACCTGTGCGCTGCGCCAAGGCCGGGAAGCGATGAACAAGATCCTCCCGACCCGTGCCATGCCGAAGATCGCAGGCGACATGCTCGTTTGGTGGAACAGGCGTGCGATTGCCAAATGGTGCCTCCGCACGACCAAGGAGGTCATTGACGACCTTACAGATGATCCGGAATTGGCCGCTGTCATGGCGGCGCAATGGGGCGATCACGGCGGACGCCCCGGCACGGCAAGCTTCGCAATGCACGCCCTGATTGCCGGGGCGTACCTGCCGAGCGGGTCGTGGTATCCAGCAGGGGGCAGTGCGGCCTTTGCCGATCACATCCTCCCGACCATTTCCAGGCACGGAGGCGAGGTCCGGGCCGGCGTCCGCGTCGAGGGGCTGCTGATGGACGACGATGCCGTGGCGGGTGTTTGGACGGTCGATGGCATGGGCATTCGCGCCAAGGCCGTGATCTCCGATATCGGCGCGCGCGAGACCATCGAGACGCTTTTGCCCGAGAACTGCGGGCACCAGGACTGGATCGCGGAAATCCGCGCGCTGCCGTCCAACATCGCGCATTTCACCCTGTTTCTGGGCTTCGAGGGCGACATCGAAGCCGCCGGCGCCACCAAGGCGAACCACTGGATCTTCCCAACCGGCGAGACCGATGCCCTCTGGACGACGGCGCCGGATGGGCCGCCGCCTTGCATGCTCGCCTCCTTCGGCTCGCTCAAGAACCCGACGCACGCACCTGGTCCTCGGAAAAAACACATGGGCCAGTTCCTGGTTTGGGCCGACTGGTCCACCGTCATACACTGGGCGGACCGTCCCGCGGGAGCGCGCGGCGACGACTACGCCGACTTCAAGCGACGGGCCGAAGAAACGTTGATGGTGCAATTCGAGCGCTTTTTTCCCGATCTCGCCAAGCTGGTGGTGTACCGGGAACTGGCCACGCCGCTGTCCACGGTTTCCTTTACCGGGCACCTCAAGGGGGCGTTCTACGGCCTCGACGTGACGCCCGAGCGTGTCATGTGCGACGCGTTGCGTGCCAGAACGCCGATCCCGGGCCTCTTCCTTGCAGGCCAGGACGTGGCGAGCCCCGGAATTCCCGGGGCACTTTGGGGCGGCCTGCTATCGGCTGCCTGCGTCGATCCGAAAGTACTCGTCAAAGTCAGGGGGTAAAGGCGCCGGTCGCCCTGCCCTCGCACATCGGGTCCAGAACACGGAAATCTCCCCTGAGCCAGGCCTTGCAGGCAATCGGGATTGTCTCGACCGCATCTCTCAGGTTTTTGAACGGCTTCACCAAATTCGGTTGCGCTGGCCTGACCCTGATCTGCATCCGGCTGGCGTTCCAGGTGATACCCGGCCATGTTCACATCATCCTGTTTGAACTTGCCTCTTTGGTCTGGACGGGAGCGAAATCGCGACCGTGATACGTCTCGCAGCCGGCGCCTTCGGTCAGACGGGCGGTGATTTTGTCGTTCTCGGAAATGGCCTGATCATTGCCGGGGTCATCGTGCTGAACGCGCAGTCATCGGCCGCAAGCCGTTGGCCTCGACATCGAATATCCTCTTGCAGAGCGAATTCAGAATGGATCCAGGATAGCCGGTGTTCACCGGACGTTGCTCGATGTCGGCTTCCGGCAGCATGGATGTTGGGCGCGTGACCGGCCCGTTCGGCTCTTCGTCGAGCGATCAAGCGCTGCAACGCAGCCTCCTTGCAGCGAGTATTGGTGAAGTGCCCAGAAACCTGCCGTTTGGTGGATCAACAGCCCGATCAGAACAAGGCCGCGTCGGCGGCCATCGAGTTGCAGCAGGGTCGAGAACGCTCGACTGGTCTGACCGCCATGCGCAGATCTGGCGCGTTGCTCACATCCATGCGGACAATGCATCTTCGGCGATCCGCAAAAGTTGCCTCTGCTTGAAGGCGATCAACGCATCTGGGTGCGACAGTTGAATGGTGTCTTCAACCAAAATGGCGCCGGAGATGTTCTGACATTCCGACGGCACAGCCAGTCGCGCGATCTGGTCGGCCATCCGCTGGGTTTAAGAGCATTGACGTCCATGCCGACCGGACAGGGGTTCGCGGCCCCTCCCAAGCTTGCACACGGTTCAACATGATGTGGCAAGAGTAGAGGTGGGGCACGGCGACGTCCGCGGTGACATCTGGCCCTGTCCGGATGAAGCCGAAATGGCGGAGGTTCACGAACACGGTGTTCTTCGTTGGTTCGGCGTTGCCGGCCGGTACAGTGGCCTGAAGCCGTCCGAGCGCCCCCCAGTGAGAAAAACAATGCATCGACTTGCTGGATTGAGACCCAAGATTTGGGTTTGTCCGCCGTGGCCAGGATAGACTGCGGTTGCGATTGGGTCCCGGAAGTGATAAAGCGCTTAATCATGACTTATGGGCACGATTCATGGTGAAGCAGAACACAAGCCGAACTCGCCGTATCACCCAAGCGGATGTCGCCCGGCAAGCCGGCGTATCCACCGCCGTCGTCTCGGCCATCCTCAATCCGAACAGCAAGGGCGGTGTCAGGGTCGGCAAGGAAACCGCCGAGCGTGTTCGCGAGGTGGTGCGCCAGCTTGGCTATGCCCCCAATCCCATCGCCCAGTCCCTCGCAGGAGGGAAACGAAACATTCTGGGTGTCTTCACCTACGAGCCGGTGTTTCCGTCGAACCGTGGCAACTTTTTCTACCCGATGCTGCGTGGGATCGAAATGCAGGTTTCCGGAATGGGCTACGACCTGCTGCTGTTCACATCCGCCCAGGACACGGGCACGTCACGCCAGATTTTTGGAGGCGGGTCGAACCGGCTCGGTGTGGCGGATGGAGCCGTCCTGCTGGGGCAGGAGCCGGATTCCAGTGAACTGGAGCGACTTGCCACCGAGAATTACCCGTTTGTCATCGTCGGGCGTCGCCATTCGGATTTGGTGGAACTGAACTGGGTTGCCGCAGGATATGCCGACGCCACATCGGAGATCGTTCACCAAGGCCACCAGTTTGGCCACCGGCAGATCGCCTTTCTGGGCAGCGGCACCACGCGGGAGCAGCAATTGGACCGCGAGGAAGGCTATCTGTCAGCCATCCGGAAGCTGGGCCTGGAAAACCGTCCGCGATGGCGTCGGCATTCCGAACCCGACGCGATCGAACCGGAATGGGTCACAGGGATTCTTGCCGAAGGCGTAACCCTGTTGCTGGCCGAGACGCCGGAACATGCACAGCGTGTCGAGCACATCCTTGGCGAGAGCGACTTGACCGTTCCCAACGACTTGTCGGTTGCCGTGCTCGGCTCCCCCCTTGAAGACAGCCCTGCGATGGAACGCTGGACAAGGTTTCAGATCCCCCGCGAAGACATGGGCCGCGAAGCCGTTCGCCTGTTGGTGGGACAACTGGACGGGCAAGTCGCCGGGCCGGCCCAGACAACCCTGCCGTGTACTTTCGTTCCCGGCGAGACCCTTCGCCGGATCAACGGCGACCCTTGATTCACACACTTTAGGAGGAAGTGACCATGACCACGCAGCACAAGTTGATAAAGCGCTTAATCGGAAGTACCGCACTTGCGGTCGCGTTGACCGGATCCGCCGCCCTGGCAGAAGAACTGCGCTTTACCGTGTGGACCGGCAGCGACGCGCATTTGTCGATGCTGAACGGCATCGCCGACGGTTTCAAGGAAACCCACCCCGACGTGACCGTCAAATTCGAGACGATCCCGTTCGGCGACTATGTCCAGAAGATCACCCTGCAACTGGCAGGCGGCAACCCGCCGGATCTTGGCTGGCTGCTCGAAAGCTCCGCTCCGACCTTCGTCGATGCCGGTGTGCTCGCCGACGTCGCGGGCACATTGAAGGGGACAGATGGGTATGACTTCGAGGATCTGTCCGCCTCGGCAATGGGGCTCTGGCAGGATGGCGACGCTGTCTTTGGCGTGCCGTTCTCGACCTCGCCCTTTATCGTCTACTACAACAAGTCTCTCTATGATGCCGCCGGACTGGAACATCCCGATACGCTGGCCGCGAAGGGCGAGTGGACCTGGGAACGTCTGAAACAGGATGCCGCTGCGCTGAAGGACGGCGATTCCGGCGTCTGGGGTTTTCAGAGTGTCGATGGCCAGGGGTACGGTTCCCGCGTCCTCCATACGCTAATCCCGATCATCCGCTCCTACGGCGGTGTGGCCTGGACAGACGACGCATGCGGCCTGAACAGCGATGAGGCCGTTGCAGCGATCTCGCTCTATCACGACATGATCTTCAAGGATCAATCCGCCGTTCCGCCGGGGGAACAGGGTGATTTCTTCACTGGAAACGCGGCTCTGACCGTGACGCAACTGTCGCGAGTCTCCAAGCTCAAGGACGCCGAGTTCGAATGGGGCATCGCCCCCCTGCCCGCCGGCCCCGCAGCGACCGCTTCCGTGATCGGCCAGGCCGCGATCGTCGCCTTTGCCCAGGGCAAGCAGAAGGACCTCGCCGCCGACTTCCTCGCCTATATGACCAACGCGGAAAATGTCGCCGTCATGGCAGCCTTCTTCCCGCCCGCACGTCAATCCGTGCTGGAGGGTGACGCGTTCCTGTCGAGCAACGCCGCCGTGACGCCCGAGCAGATGAAGATCGTGGCAGACGGTATCGCCAATGGTGCGGTTGCCCCCGGCCATGTTGCCTATCCGCAGATCGACTCGGCCATGCGGCCCAAGTTCGATGCCCTCTGGAAGGCGGAAGCCGAAGTGAAGGCGACCCTCGACGAGGTGTGTGCCGCGGTCGAGTCTCACCTGTAGGTCCCTGAAATGACACAGACAGCCCCCCGGACCAAACTCACCCTGCGTGCCCGCGAGGCGATTGCCGGGTGGCTGTTTGTGAGCCCCATCACCATTGGTTTCCTGATCTTCTTTGTCGGGCCGCTGATTGCCGTGGTGGGCTACAGCCTGACAGAATGGAACCTGCTGACGCGGCAATCCACCTTTGTCGGGATGGACAATTACGTCGATGCCCTCAGCCAGAACCCGGATTTCTGGCATGTGCTCAAGAACTCCCTCGTCTTTGCCGCCGGGCTTGTGCCGCTCAACATGGCGCTCGCCTTGACGCTCGCCATTGCCCTGTCGCGTCCGTTCCGCGGCGTTGTGATCTTCCGGACGATCTTCTTTGCGCCCGTCGTCACGGCGGCCGTCGCCTGGGCCATTGTCTGGAGTTTCCTGCTTCAGGGTGAAAGCGGTGCGGTGAACCAGATGCTGGCGGTGGTCGGCATCGACGGGCCGAACTGGCTCCGTCACCCTGACTGGGCGATGTTTGCGGTCATTGTCACGCGGGTCTTCAAGACCGTCGGGCTCAACATGATCCTCTATATCGCGGCCCTGCAATCGATCCCGCGCGACTATGAAGAGGCCGCCCGGCTCGAAGGCGCCTCTGGATGGCAGGTGTTCCGCCTGATCACCTGGCCGCTGCTGGCGCCCACGACACTGGTGATCATGGTGATCACTGTGGTCGGGTCGCTCAAGGTCTTTGACCACATCTACCTGATGACAGGGGGCGGACCGGAGAATGGCACATTGGTGCTGGCCTTCTACATCTACGAACAGGCCTTCGAGTTCTTCAACGTCGGTTACGCGGCAGCACTCGCCGTGATCCTCTTTGTGCTCATCGTGGCACTGACCATTACGCAGGTGATCCTCAAGCAGCGGAGCCAGCCCCAATGACCCGCTTTCACTCGCCGTTCGTCCGGGCCTGCTGGTACCTGTCGCTTGCCATCCTCGCGGTGCCCTTCGTCTTTCCGTTCCTGTGGATGCTGTCGGGTGCGGTGAAACCCCAGGCCGAGATATTCTCATCCTCGCTGTCCTTGATGCCCAAGACATGGCGGTGGGAAAACTACGCGGAAGTGTTCAGCTATCAGCCCTTCGCCCGGCAGTATTTCAACTCGCTCTACATCGCGACGGTGGTCACGGCGGGAACGTTGTTCCTCTCCTCTCTGGCGGGATACGCATTGGCGCGGATCCGGTTCGCGGGCAGCGGCCTGCTGCTGCTGGTCCTGATCTCGGCGTTGATGATGCCCGAAGAGGTCACGATCATCCCCAACTTCTTCCTGATGAAGTGGTTCGGACTGATGAACACCCACGCACCGCTGATCCTGTTGCCGATGTTCGGCTCGCAAGGGGTGATGGCGACCTTCCTGATGCGCCAGTATTTCATGGCACTTCCCCCGGAACTGGAGGATGCCGCGCGGATGGACGGGCTCAGCCGCTTCGGTATTTTCTGGAAAGTGGCGCTGCCGCTGTCGCGCCCCGCGCTGGCCGCTGTCGGCATCATCACATTCTTGTTCTCTTGGAACCTGTTCCTCGAACCACTGGTGTTCCTGAGCGACATCGAGTTGTTCACCCTGCCGTTGGCGCTCTCCAACTTCACCGACGCCTACGGCCTGCCGCTCTGGCACCTGCAAATGGCGGCCACCAGCCTTGCCGTCATTCCAATCCTCATCGTCTACATCGCTGCCCAGCGGCAGATCGTCGAAAGCTTCGCCCTGTCGGGCGTCAAGGGATAAGAACATGAAAGAACTGAACGCTGACATCCTCATCATCGGCGGTGGCCTCGGCGGGGTCTCTGCCGCACTTTCGGCCCTGAAACTCGGTCGAAGCGTGATCCTGACAGAGGAATTCAAGTGGCTCGGCGGACAACTGACCACGCAAGCCGTCCCACCCGACGAAAACCCCTGGATCGAAAAGGCCGGATCAACCCCCAGCTATCGTCAGCTGCGCGAGGGTATCCGGAACTACTATCGCCGCCACTACCCGATGACCGATCTCGCTCGCGGTCTGTCGCTGCTCAATCCCGGCAGCGGCAATGTCAGTCCGCTGACCGCCGAGCCGCGGGTCGGCGTCGCGGTCATCGACGAGATGCTGGCGCCCTGGCACGGCACTGAGCGCCTGACGGTTCTGTTGAACACCAAGGCGTTCAAGGTGGAACAGAGCGGCGACCGTTTCGAGGCGGTGCATGTGAACAGTGCGGAATACGGCCCGCTGGTGCTGCGCGGCGCCTACATCATCGACGCCACCGAGCTTGGCGACCTGCTGGAGATCGGTGCAGTCGAACATGTGATCGGCGCCGAAAGCCAGGATCAGACCGGCGAACCCTCGGCGCTTCCGGGCGAGCCCAACCCGATGGACCAGCAGGCCGTCAGCTGGTGTTTCGCGATGAGCTATCATCCGGGCGAGGATCACGTGATTGACCGACCGGCCGAATATGACAAGTGGCGCGACTACAAGCTCGACTTCTGGCCAGATCGGCAGGTCTCCTTCACCGGTCCCGACCCGGTCACGCTGGAGCCAGACACACGGGCGCTCTTTGCCGGTGACAGCGATGCCGAAGGGATCGAGGACAACTGGCACTACCGTCGCATCCTGCGCCGCCAGAACCACGCGGCGGGACATTTCCCTTCCGATGTCTGTCTCGTGAACTGGCCACAGATCGACTATTGCGACGGCCCAATCGTCGGCGTTTCGCCCGAGGAGGCACAGCGCCACCTGGAAGGGGCGCGGCAATTGTCCCTGTCGATGCTCTACTGGATGCAGACCGAAGCGCCGCGTCATGACGGTGGCGAGGGCTATCGTGGCCTCCGGCCCGCAGGGGAGGTCATGGGCACGCTCGATGGGCTGACCGTCGCCCCCTACATCCGCGAAAGCCGCCGCATCAAGGCACTGTTCACGGTCACCGAAAACCATGTCGGCGTCGAAGCGCGCGAGGGGATCGTCGGCGCGGAAGTGTTCGAAGACAGCATCGGCGTCGGCAGCTACCGGATCGACCTGCACCCGTCCACCGCGCCGCGCAACTATGTCGACATCGCCAACTGGCCGTTCCAGATCCCGCTGGGCAGCCTGATCCCGGAGCGGGTCGAAAACCTGCTGCCGGCCTGCAAGAACATCGGGTCCACCCACATCACAAATGGATGCTACCGGCTGCACCCGGTGGAATGGAACATCGGTGAGGCCGTGGGTGCCCTGGCCGCCTTTTGCCTGGAACATGGCGAGACGCCCCGCGCGGTCCGGGAAACACCCGAGCATCTCGGCGCCTTCCAGCGCCTGTTGCGACAGCGGTTCAACATCGCGCTCGAATGGCCCCGGCACATCTTCCGGACGCCACGGATGGAACTTTTCGGCCGGGCCGAGTGAGGGAGGAGATCAATGGCTGAACTGACCCTGACAGGCGTCTGCAAATCCTTTGGCACGGTCGATGTGATCCGCGATATCGACCTGCAGATCGAGGATGGCGAATTTGTCGTCTTCGTCGGCCCCTCGGGCTGCGGAAAATCCACGCTCCTGCGCTGCATTGCCGGTCTGGAAGACATCAGCGCGGGAACGCTGGAAATCGGCGGTACGCGGATGAATGACGTGCCCGCGGCGAAGCGTGGCGTGGCGATGGTCTTTCAGTCCTACGCCCTCTACCCCCACCTGCGGGTGCGCGAAAACATGGGCTTCGGCCTGAAGGTCCGCAAGGTTGCGAAACCCGAGATCGAACGCCGTGTCGACGAAGCCGCGCAAACCCTGAAGCTCGAAAGCCTTCTTGATCGGTTTCCGCGTGAATTGTCTGGTGGCCAGCGCCAGCGCGTCGCCATCGGCCGCGCCATCGTCGGCAACCCGGAGGTCTTCATGTTCGACGAGCCGCTGTCAAATCTCGACGCAGAGCTTCGTGTGCATATGCGCGCCGAGATTTCAGGGCTGCACAAACGGCTCGGCAACACCATGATCTACGTTACCCATGACCAGATCGAGGCCATGACGCTGGCTGACAAGATCGTCGTTCTGCGTGACGGCCGGGTGGAGCAGGTCGGCACACCGAGAGAGCTCTACTACAGCCCTGCCAATGCCTTCGTGGCGCAGTTCATCGGTAGCCCGAAGATGAACATGTTCGATGTAGACGGTCTGCCAGCGGACATTCTCAACACTGCTCGGCCCTCGCCGGATGCCGTCCGGGTCGGACTTCGACCCGAAGACATCAGGGTCTTGTCGGCTGGAGACGGCCCGATCACCGCCCGTGTGCTGACCAACGAATACACCGGCGCGGGGTCGCTCCTTCACCTCGACCTGGACTCCCTGGGGCCTTGCCTGGCGCTCTACAGCGGCGGGGACGCCCCAGAGGCCGGGACGACGGTCAGCATCGGTTTCGAAGAGGGGTCGCTTTACTGGTTCGATCAGGACCTGCAATGCATGGGGGGGCGCCCGCAGGTGTGAACCAGATCAGCCCAGCGGTCTTGTCATTTTCAGGAAATATGAACGCACTTGGCACTGCCGACTGCCGCGCCATGAGTTCGCCAACGGTCAGCCATCACCCCGGTCGTCCGATGTCACAAGATCGCGGCGAGTGGCAGATATCCGCCCTCCCTGCCCGTCTATCTTCGAACCTCGGCGCCACGCAGACCCCAAGACCGACGCGAACGGTTCAATCTGGTTGGTCATCAGCGTTGCGGAACTGCCCTTATTCGGTCCGCGCATCCCCTTGGTTAGGACTGCGCGCCGGTCGCGGCACCGACCGGAACGCATGACCAACCTTCATGATGTCGCCCATTCCTGTCCTCGTCATCGGATCCGGCACCAACCACGAAACAGCCGGAATCGGTAGATTGACAAAACGGCATTTCGCCTCAGGCTGTATCCGGCAATGGCGCCAAGACGACCCTATGCGACAAGGAACCCGTGCCATGAGGGCGGTCTCTCTGGTCCCGTCCTGGACCGAAACGTTGATCGAGGCCGGCGTAGATGTCGTCGGGCGAACGCGCTTTTGCATCCATCCTCGAGCCAAGGTCGGCCCCATCCCTGTGATCGGTGGGCCGCGCGATCCCGACTGGACCCCGATCGCTGCGCTCCGTCCCCACCTCGTCGTCGCGGATTGCGAGGAAAACCCGCCGGAAGCCCTGGCCGGAGCAAACGCGCCGCTGTTCGTCAGCCACGTCCGGAACATCGTTTCGCTGATTGCCGATCTTGAACGACTGGCAGACCGGATTGATGATGCAGGCGGGCCCGGGTCGGGGATTATCGAGTTCGCCGGGCGGTGGCGGCAGGCCCGGGAAAGGGCCGGAAAACCGGGCATTGTCGAACTCCCGGGGGCGCTGAACTGGATCAGGGCGCCGGAACAGGAGATTTCAAGGATACTCTATCTCGTCTGGAAGGATCCCTGGATTGCCGCCTCCCGGCAAACCTTCATCGGGTCCATGTTCAACGCTTTCGGGTTCGGGGATCGGTTCTGCCGTTTCGACACGTCCTACGCGCACATCGATATCGAGGCGTTCGACGATGCATCCGTGCTGTTGGTTTTTGCGTCGGAGCCCTATCCGTTTGATGACCCAAGCGAGACTTCCATCGTTCGGGCCATGTCGAACCCGGCCGTTCTGGTCGATGGTGAAAAATATTGCTGGTATGGGCTTCGCAGCCTGACGTTCCTTGAGGGGTTCGACCGGGCACAAACATGACCGGAAGCCCGTGTCGCACTGCCGACTGAGCTACTCCCCAATCGTTGGACAGGATCTGGCGCGTTCCAAGCTACTCTCTGCTCTTGCTGATCGGGTTTGATGGTGCCATTTCCCAGCCGGTAGACGGTTTCCGGAGGTTTGCCT
>CANLZY010000052.1 GCA_947495685.1 uncultured Tropicimonas sp. | reverse complement strand
CGAACGCCCTCCAATGCCGCTTGTTCGCCATTCTCTGTCCTCCGTTCCCTAAACATAACGGTGGACCAGTTCAGATGGGGAACTCCACGGAACCGAACCTTCGCTGTCATTCTGGGGCCCTTTCGCGTCGCTTCGGCCAGCGTCGTCATGGCTGTCCGCTGTCGGCCATCCCGTGCGCAAGCACATTGCAACCGACGCGCCGGCGCCGCGGAGTTCACGGTTCGCCTCGAAACTCATGGCGATCGCCGTGGCAAGCTTTGTGTCCGGGATCGCCCCCTCCCCCAGGGCGCTCCCAATGTCGTTGACCGTCTCCCAAACCTTCCAACATCGCCAAAGTCTGGCCCTCTGTACGAATGGCAAGCCGGCGCGATCAGTTGGAAGCCACCGCCGCTTTCTTGAGGATCCCTCGCCCACTGCTGGGACGCGCGCCAACTCTCTCTTCTAGCTTGCAGTCCCGGCCAGGTCGACTGGCGTCTGCCCGGTTCCTGGAAACGCCCTGGCTGGACACCGACCAACAGATCAAAGAGTTTCAGGGCCCTTTTGCCGTTCCCGATGGCGCTGCAACGTTTGGTGTACCTGACAAGCAAGCCGTGGGACAAACCTACCCGGCAAACGGGTCCCATGCTCCGCCACCGACAAATCTGGGAACATCAGCCCTACGTCAGGATCGCCAAGACGCCGCCACGCCGATTGGCGCGTCACATTGGCCGCCCTGATCGCGCAGACCTGAAAACACCGGGAGGCGACCTGCATCGACGATACCTCCACCGTTTCCACCCGAGAGGTGATTGCCGAAGCGGCACTCCACCTGCCCGCATCCGGCTGGAACGCATCCCGGGCACAGGCCCAAACTGCCCGCAACCATGGTGTCTCGACCGACGCCCACGGCGAGATCCTTGCGTTCTGCAATGCCGACGCCCTTTGAACGCCCGAACAACCGGAGGCGATGGCCAGCACGCGGCACCACGGCATGGTGCCGGACACCTCCACCGAAGCGGCACACCCGCATCACCTTGCGCGTCGCAGGCCGCGCGTGGGTCTGGGCCACACGCTGCCGCTGCGTCTTGCGTTTGAGGCTGTGTGGCTTGATCCGCGCTCCTTCCTCCCGTGGTCCCATCCCGGATTGACGACGGGCCGTCGGCTCGAACCGATCAGCACTATCAGGGCTGCGGCAGGACGGTGGTCAAGCTGACACCGCTCGCGCCGGTGATCTTTGGAGCGTTCCTTGCGGTGGCGGCCCGTGCCGCACCCGACGTTGCCCTGCCCAGAACCCGGAATGGATCCCCTTGTTGAAGGCACTATCGTCGGATCGAAGGCAACGCCGATGCCTTCATCCACTCCGACGTGGACATCGTTGATCTTGAACCTGTTCCCCAATCCGCAAGTTTCGGGTCGCCCACACTTACTTGCAGAGCTAGACCGCCGCCATGACACAACAACGCACCCTGACTCGCCGGTCCGGCGCGGACCTTGCCCTGCTTGCCTTGATCTGGGGCGGCTCGTTCCTGTCGATCAGGATCGCGCTGAACGACATCAGCGTTCTGTCTTCGGTCGTACACCGGGTGGGATGGGCGGCGCTGTTGTTGTGGGCGGTCGTGCTGGCAACGGGTCTGCCGATCCCGCGTGCGCCACGGGTCTGGGCGGCCTTTCTGGTCATGGGGTTGCTGAACAACGTCATCCCGTTCTCCTTGATGACCTGGGGACAGTTGCACATCGAAACCGGGCTGACATCAATCCTGAACGCCGCCACGGCGATCTTCGGGGTGCTGGCAGCGGCCATCTTCCTGTCGGACGAACGGCTGACGCCGCAAAAACTGACCGGCGTGTCGATCGGGTTTGCCGGGGTGGTGGTCATCATCGGGCGTGACGCACTGGCCAGCTTCGACCCGCGCTCGCTGGGGCAATTGGCGGTGCTGGCTGGCACAGTCAGCTATGCACTGGCCTCTGTCTGGGCGCGCACCCGGCTGTCGCACCTGCCGCCACAGGTCGCCGCCGCCGGCATGTTGACGGGATCGACCGCTGTCATGATCCCCGCAACCCTGCTGATCGAGGGGCAGATCGACTGGCCCTCGACCCCGGTCAGCGCCCTGGCCGTCGCCTATTACGCCATTGTCGCCACGGCGCTGGCCTATCTGCTGTATTACCGGATCATCGCTGCGGCCGGGGCGGGCAACGCGCTGCTGGTCACGCTGCTGATCCCGCCGGTCGCCATCGCCCTGGGGGCGGTGGTGCTGGGCGAACGGCTTGGCCCCAACGCCTTTGCCGGGCTGGCACTGCTGGTGGTCGGGCTGCTGATCCTGTCCGGGCGGCTTTGGCCGCGCGCGCGCAGCGGGACAAAATCGCCCTAGAACAATGCCGCGACGCCCGTTACCACGTTCGGCATGAGCTTTGTTCCACGCCTGTACCCCGATGCCGCTGCCTGGGCCGCCGCCCCGGAGAAACGTCTGATGCTGTTCGGCATGTCCGGGCTGGGCAAGACCCATGTCTCGAACATGCTGCGCGCCCATGGCGACTGGTTCCACTACTCGATCGACTACCGCATCGGCACCCGTTACATGGGCGAGCTGATCGCAGACGAGTTCAAGCGCGAGGCCATGAAGGTGCCGCATCTGCGCGAGCTGTTGCTGTCGGATTCGATCTATATCGCCTCCAACATCACCTTCAACAACCTCACGCCGCTGTCGACCTATCTGGGCAAGCCGGGCGATCCTGACCGGGGCGGGCTGGCCCTTGCCGAGTATCTCAAGCGTCAGGAACAACACCACGCCGCCGAGCGCGCCGCCCTGCTGGACACACCACGGTTCATCGACCGCGCCGAAGACATCTATGGCTATCCGCATTTCATCTGCGATTCCGGTGGCTCGATCTGCGAGGTCGTCGACCCCGAGGACCCGCAGGACGAGATCATGACGACGCTGGCCTCCTCGATGCTGCTTGTGTGGATCGAAGGGTCGGAGGCACACAGCGACGAACTGGTGCGCCGGTTCGACCGCGCGCCCAAGCCGATGTGCTATCGCGCCAGTTTCACCCAGACCTGCTGGGACGATTTTCTCATCGAAAACAATGTGTCCGACGGCGATGTTGATCCAAATTCCTTCGTGCGGTTCGCCTATCGGCGGGCCATGGCCGCCCGCCAGCCCGCCTATGCCGCGATGGCCCGAAACTGGGGCGTCACCGTCACCGCCGAAGAGGTCGCCGCCGCCGACACCCCCGCCGCCTTCGAGGCCCTGATCGGGCGCGCCCTTGAGCGCGGCTGACCAGCGGCTTATCTGACACTCTCCAACAAGCGAGTGAGCCCATGCCCATCACATTGCCCGAATCCCTGCCCGCCTTTGACGTCCTTCAGACCGAGGGCGTCATGGTCATGGGCGAGGGCCGTGCGGCCCGCCAGGACATTCGCCCGCTTCGCATCGGCCTGCTGAACCTTATGCCCAAGAAGATCCAGACCGAAACGCAGTTTGCCCGGCTGATCGGGGCGACGCCGTTGCAGATCGGCCTGCACCTGATCCGGATTTCATCGCACGAGACAAAACACACCGCCGCCGAACATATGGAAGAGTTCTATCATCCCTGGGACGAGGTGAAGGACCAGAAATTCGACGGGCTGATCATCACTGGCGCCCCGATCGAGCACCTGCCCTTCGAGGCGGTCACCTATTGGGACGAGCTGCGCCAGATCATGGAGTGGACGCAGACCAATGTGCATTCGACCTTTGGCGTCTGCTGGGGCGGCATGGCGATGATGTACCACTTCCACGGCGTCAACAAACACATGCTGCCGGCCAAGGCGTTCGGCTGTTTCCGCCACCGCAACCTGGCGCCGGCGTCCCCCTATCTGCGCGGATTTTCGGATGACCTGCTGATGCCGGTCAGCCGCTGGACCGAGATGCGCCAGGACGAGGTCGAGGCCGTGCCGGCGCTGATCCCGCTGATCGGCTCGGACGACACCGGGCCCGCGCTGGTGGCCGACCCGGAGCACCGGGCGCTCTACATGTTCAACCACTTCGAATATGACAGCAACACGCTGAAGGAAGAATACGACCGCGATGTCGACGCCGGAAAGTCGATCAACGTGCCAGTCAATTATTACCCGCACGACGACCCGGCCGAGATGCCGACCAACCGTTGGCGCAGCCACGCGCACCTGCTGTACGGCAACTGGATCAACGAGATCTATCAATCGACCCCGTTCGACCTGGATGCCATCGGCTCCGGCGCGACCTGAGGATGCCATGACCGATCATGCGGCGCGGGACTATCCACCAACTGGGCCGCTGCTGAAGGTTGGCGCGGGCCAGATCCATGCGCATGTGCAGGGCAGCGGGCCGGACGTGATCCTGATCCACGGTGCCTCGGGCAACACGCGGGATTTCACCTGGGACCTTGTCGGGCGTCTGGCCGGGCGGTTCCGGGTGATCGCCTTCGACCGCCCCGGTCTGGGCCATTCCGAAGCGTTGCACGACCGTGGTGAAAGCCCTGCCGAACAGGCAGCAGTGCTGAATGCGGCGGCGGGGTTGCTGGGCGTGACCCGCGCGGTTCTGGTTGGCCATTCCTACGGTGGCGCCGTCGCCATGGCCTGGGCGCTGGACCACCCCGGCCGGGTCGGTGCCGTGATGTCGCTGGCAGGGGCCACGATGCCCTGGCCCGGCGACATTGGCCCCTGGTACCGGATCGCGTCCTCGGACCTCGGGGCTGCAACCGTCGTGCCGCTTGTGTCGGCGCTGGTGCCGCAAAGCGTTCCGCGAAAGTCGATCGAAGCGATATTTGCGCCGCAACCGGCGCCCGAGGGCTATGCGGATCATGTCGGCGTCGACCTGACGCTTCGCACCCGCGCCCTGCGCGCCAATGCCCGGCAGGTCGGCGGGCTGAAACCCCATGTGACAGCGATGGCATTGCGCTATCCGACGCTTCAGATCCCTGTCGAGGTCGTGCACGGCACCGCCGACACCATCGTGCCGCTGACCGTACACTCGCGCCCGATGACCGTCCTGTTGCCGGATGCACATCTGACCGAACTGCCCGGGGTCGGCCATATGCCACATCATGTGGCCCCCGAGGCAACGGTTGTCGCAATCGACCGTGCTGCGGCACGGGCCGGATTGAACTGACCCCGTTGGTTCGACATAGTGGAAGCGAACGGAAGGGAGACCCATGTCCAGCTTGCCATATGACGGTGCGATCAGCGCCTTTTACAAGAAGAAAGCCCCCGCTTCGGTCCGCGCCGCGATCAAGGAAGCGAACGGCAAGCCGATCCTCAATTCGACCTATCCCTATCCGGAACGAATGGACCGCCGCGAGTACGAAGACACGCTGCACTCGCTCCAGATCGAGCTTGTGAAGCTGCAGGCCTGGGCCCAGGGCACCGGCGAGCGGATCGCCATCGTCTTCGAGGGCCGCGACACGGCCGGCAAGGGCGGTGCGATCAAGCGGTTCATGGAACACATGAACCCGCGGAGCGCCCGGGTTGTCGCCCTGCCCAAGCCCACCGACCGCGAAGCAACGCAATGGTATTTCCAGCGGTACATCCAACAGATGCCGTCGGGGGGCGAGATCAACCTGTTTGACCGGTCGTGGTACAACCGGGGCGTGGTCGAACGTGTGTTCGGCTTCTGCACCCCGGCAGAGCGACAGGCGTTTTTCACCCAGTTGCCGGATTTCGAAAAGCTCCTGGTCGAGGACGGCGTTCGCCTGTTCAAGATCTGGCTGAACATCAGCCAGGCCGAACAGCTCAACCGGATGCTCGCCCGCGAGGGTGACCCGCTGAAACAGTGGAAATTGAGCAAGATCGACGTCGACGGCCTACAATACTGGGACGAATACTCCGAGGCCATCTCGGAAACCCTGCACCTGACGCACGAGATCTACGCCCCCTGGACCGTGATCCGCGCCGACGACAAGCGCCGCGCCCGGATTGCCGCCATTCGGCTGGTTCTGAGCCAGATCGACTATAGCGGCAAGAAGGAAAAGATCGTGGACAAGATCGACCCGGCCATCTGCGGAGGTCCTGCCCTCATTCATGCCTAAACGGGGCTATCACCATGGAAATCTGCGGCAGGCGCTTGTCGATGCCGCACTCGGCCTGATCGAGGCCAAGGGTCCCCAGGGCTTTACCCTGTCGGAGGCGGCCAAGGCTGCCGGCGTGACGCCGGCGGCGGTCTATCGGCATTTTCAGGGCCGCGATGACCTGATCGCAGAGATCGCCCGGCAAGGCTACGAGATCTTCGCCGACCTTATGGAATATGCCTACGATCAGGGCCAACCGTCCGACCTGGCCAGCTTTGAGGCGACCGGGCGGGCCTATCTGGCCTTTGCCCGCAAGTATCCTGGTCACTACCAGGCCATGTTCGAAAGCGGCGTGTCGGTGAACCGCACCCCAGATCTGGCGGTGGTCGCCGACCGGGCTGCGGCGGTTCTGGAACGCGCAGCCAGCCGCCTGTCGGCGCATATACCCGAGGAGAAACGCCCCCCGGCCCAGATGGTCTCGGCGCATATCTGGGCGATGTCGCACGGTGTGGTGGAGCTATATGCCCGTGGTACGCCCGGCGGGCGCACGCCGTTTCAGCCCGAAGACCTGCTGGAAAGCGGCATTGGCATCTACCTGCGCGGTCTGGGTTTGCTTCCGCCCGATTCCTGATCCTGCCCCCGTTTCACTGGGTCAAGCGCGTCGCGGCACGCGCACCGGTCCTGTCTGAGGCGGCATCCGGGGCCGAGTGCGCCACCCCGTGACGGATCATTTCCCCAGATTCGATGGTTGTGATTCGGCTCTTTCGCAGCTCAATTTAGCGCTAACTTGCTGACTTTCTAAGGTTAACCTTTTGTTCACCAATGTGAAACAATCATGAAACAACAATGATTTGTGTCGAAAATCAGATCGCACCCGCAATTTTGTTTCCGCAGCGCAGCATTTTCACCTTACGCTAGGGAACGTTCGGTAACTATTAGAGGAGGAACCCGATGACCTGGTCCGAGATCCTGCAAGACTGGCAATGCCAGATTGACCGCCTGACTGCGCTGTTTCCCTGCGCTGATCCCGAGGCCCTGGTCCGATTTCGCGGCGACAAGACTTTGCTGGCGCAATACATCGCCGATACCCACGACCTGACTGAAGCCGAGGGGCAGGAAGCCATCGACATGCGACTGTTGCCGGGATGTGCCGCTCGACGGGAGTCCTTTGGTCTGCTGGCCGCAGAGTGAACGACGCGGTCAGGCGAGCGACGTCACCCAGAGGATCGTTGCGTCCTCCTGGCTGACAGACACCACGTTGTGCCCCATGGTTGCGTCGTAATAGGCACTGTCGCCGCGCCGCATCTCCACAGGCGCATAGAATTCGGTGTACAACCGGATTACCCCGGTCAACACCAGCAGAAATTCCTCTCCCTCGTGGCGGACCCAGCCGTCGAACTCGTCCATTCCCCGCGCCCGCACCCGGGCCCGGTACGGCAGCATCTTTTTCGACGTCAACTGGTCGGCCAGAAGTTCGTGCTCGTAAGTGGTGGTGGCATGGGCGGCGCCCTCGCCGGTTCGGGTCACCACCATGCGGCCGTTCGCTTCGACCTCGGCTGGCGGCGTGAACAGCTGTGGCACCGAGATCTTCAGCCCATCCGCCAGTTTCTTCAGCGCCTCGTAGGTTGGCGACATCTGGCCGTTCTCGATCTTGGAGAGCGTGGAGCGCGCCAGGCCCGCCTGTCCGGCCGCCTGCTCCAGGGTCCACCCCTGCGCCTTGCGAAGGTCCCGGACACGTTCGCCAAGGTCCAGGGGCGCCGCGCTGACACTCTCGCCAGTTTCGCGCGCGATGCGGATCAGCGACCTCGGGCCGGTGTTTTCGGTGGAATCAGACATCAATCGCCTCTTAGATCTCCTGAATGGTCGGCGCAATGGCGTGTCCGACCCTGACGCTTGATGTTTTGACCAGCGGCAACGAGGCAGCGTCGTCGCGGCTGACGCCAAGGCACGCGCCCCACAGATACACGATCCGCCCCCCATCCCGTGTGGGGCCGAGCGGCCCGGCACAGATTGCCACCCGCTAACCCGCACGGGAGTGTTCCGCACCGGACACATCAGAAGCAGGAGTCTCACAGGCTAATCGGCCACAGGCCATGTCTTGGTTCCATGCCCGGTTCAGTCCTGCTGTGCCGTCAAGACTGGCTGTCTCCTGTCACCAGATCCGGTGCCCCCGCCGACCAGAGCACTCGCAAGTTGCGCTGCGCACCTCTGGCCGTTGAGGGGTGCCCGCCTGAAACGGGCGGGCGCAGGCCGGCGAACAGCCCCGCGCGGGCCGCAGGCCCGCGCCACGCCCAACGGGATGAGCCCTGCCACGGGCGAAGACGGGCGGGAGCCCCCGCTTGCACAACAGCTTCTTGCCCGAAACCAGTACCTTGGATATCCCCGTTCCATGACAAGCGTTTTTCAGAGCGGCGTCACGACGCCTGCACCAAACTCTTTCAACATGGCGGCGATGGTATTGTCCCAGGCCGACCGCCTGGCAGACAAGACTGCTCTGGCCATCCTGTCACCATCGGCGAAAGCGGAATGGCAGTACGGCGCCTTGGCGCAGGCCGTCGAGGGGATCGGGGCGGGGCTGCTTGGCCTCGGGCTATCTGCAGGCGACCGGGTCCTGTTGCGGCTCGGGAACGAGGTCGAATTTCCGCTCGCCTACCTCGGGGCGATCTGGGCCGGGTTGATCCCGGTGCCGACATCCGCAGCGCTCACCACGCCCGAGATCACCCGGATCGCGGCTGAAACAAACCCTGCGCTGATCATCGCCGCACCCGATGTGGCCTTGCCCTCGCCCTGCGCATACCGCGTGATCCCCGCTCTGGCACTGCGCGAACTGGAGTCCACCCGGCCCGTCGCCCCGGCACTGGGAGACCCGAACCGCCCCGCCTACATCGTCTATACTTCGGGCAGTTCCGGACACCCGCGGGGTGTGGTGCATGCGCACCGAGCCGTTTGGGCACGCCGGATGATGTGGCAGGATTGGTACGACCTGCACGAGGACGACCGCCTGTTGCACGCCGGAGCGTTCAACTGGACCTTTACCCTGGGCACCGGTTTGATGGATCCTTGGGCCTGCGGCGCCACGGCCCTCATTCCGGCCAGTGGCGTCCTACCCGCCCAGATCCCGGACCTGCTCCGCCAACATGACGCAACCCTGTTTGCCGCCGCCCCGGGCGTGTACCGGCAGATGCTGAGGGATCAGGACGGGCTGGACCTGCCGCGGTTGCGCCACGGCCTGTCTGCCGGCGAAAAACTGTCCGAAACCACCCGCGCCGCCTGGGAAGCCGCCACGGGAACGGCAGTGCACGAAGCCCTGGGCATGTCGGAATGCTCCACCTTCGTCTCGGGCAGCCCACGGCGACCAGCTCCACCCGGCACCTCCGGATACCCGCAAGCCGGCCGTCGCCTTGCCGTTCTGGGGACCTCCGGCCGCCCTGTGGCGTTCGGCCAGCCAGGAACCCTCGCGATCCACGAAAGCGATCCGGGATTGATGATCGAATACCTGGGGGCCGCCGAGGACACCGCAGCACGGTTCGAGGGCTCGTGGTTCCTGACCGGCGACAGCGTTGTGATGCGAGAGGATGGTGCGATCTCCTATCTCGGCCGGGACGACGACATGATGAACGCTGGCGGCTACCGCGTTTCTCCGCTTGAGGTCGAAGCGGTCCTGAACAGTCACCCCAGCGTGTCCGAGTCGGCTTGCGTCGAGGTCGAGGTGAAGGCCGACACGCGGGTGATCCGCGCTGTCTACACCGGCCCCGCCCCGATCGACCCGGAGGTGCTGGCAGGGTTCGTGGCCGAGCGACTCGCGCGCTACAAATGTCCCCGCATCTTTGAATGGACGGACGCCCTGCCCCATTCCGGAAACGGCAAGATCGATCGACGGGCGCTCCGGTCACAGAGCTGAGGTCGGCCTTTGCCGGTCAAGCCAGCCGGTGGGCCGCGAAACACCGCCGCACGCCTGGTCGCTCATGCCTGAACGACGCACAGCGAAGTCCTCCCGCCCGTCTTCCGCGCCTCGCGGCGCCTCATCCCGTTGCGCCGGGCACGGGCCGTTGGCCCATGCAAGCGGTGTTCCTGAACACCAGCCCTGGCCCCCTTTTCCACCTGCCGCAGGGGGGCCACGCCTGACTGACCCCGAGCGGCGCGGACGCGCGGAGCGCGGTTCAGGCGAGAGCCCTGCGAAGCGGATATGTTCTACCACGCAGGGGATCCGGGCCGATTTGGCCTTGGCAGCGCCGCGAGGCCTGATAGATGGAGCCCCATGATCAAGCTCGACATCCTTTCCGATCCGATTTGTCCCTGGTGCTACATCGGCAAGGCGCTGCTGTTCCGCGCGCTGCAGGACCGCCCTGACCACCCCTTCGCAATCGAATGGCACCCGTTCCAGTTGAACCCCGACATGCCGGCAGCCGGCATGGATCGGCGCGTCTACCTGGAAACGAAGTTCGGCGGCAAGAAACAGGCCGTCGAGGTCTACGGCCGAATTGCCGAGGCCGCCTCGGCAGCTGGCCTCGAGGTCGACTTCGGTGCCATCCAGCGCACGCCCAACACGCTCGACGCGCACCGGTTGATCCACTGGGCCGGAATCGAGGGGCGCCAGACGCCGGTCGTGTCATCACTCTTCACGGCCTATTTCACCGAGGGCCGGGACATCGGCGACCGGGATGTGCTTGCAGACATCGCTGACGGTGCCGATATGGACGCAGCCGCGATCCGCCGATTGCTGGACAGCGACGCCGACGCCGAAGACATCCGCGCCCGCGACGCCAATTCGCGCGAGCGGGGCGTCACCGGTGTGCCGACCTTCATCGTGGCCAACCAGCACGTGGTGCCCGGTGCACAGCAGCCGGACCTGTGGCTGCGCCTGATCGACGAGATCAAGGATCAACTCTAGGACACCCCGGGATGCAGGATGCTGCTCGATCTGACACGCCGCACGCCGGTCCGCGTCCCCCCAGCCAGATCGAGTTCATCGCTCTCATAGCGATGATGTTCGCCACGGTCGCGTTCTCGATCGACGCCATGTTGCCGGCGCTGCCCGAGATCGCCGCGGAGATCACCCCGACCGCCCCCAACCGGGCGCAACTGATCATTACCAGCTTTATCCTTGGCATGGGATTGGGAACGATGTTCACCGGCCCCCTGTCAGATGCATTCGGGCGCAAACCGGTCGTCGTGGCGGGGTCTGTGCTTTACGTGGTGGGCACCGCGCTGGCATGGCGGGCCCAGAGCATCGAGTTCATGTTCGCCGCACGCGTCCTGCAGGGCCTCGGCGCCGCCGGGCCCCGCGTGGTTGCGCTTGCGATCATCCGGGATCTCTATTCCGGACGGCAGATGGCTCGACTGATGTCGTTCATCATGCTGGTGTTCACGCTGGTGCCCGCCATTGCCCCGACGCTGGGGGCTGCGTTCATCTGGGTCGCGGGCTGGCGCTCCATCTTCCTCGCCTTCATCGCGTTTTCGATGATCTCATTGATCTGGTTCGTGCGCCGCCAACCCGAGACGCTGCCCCCCGAACGGCGTCGTCCGTTCCGGGTCAGGACACTTCTCAGCGGCGCCCGAGAGGTCATCACCCACCGCGTGGTGCTGCTGTCGTTGATCACCCAGACACTGGTCTTTGGCGGGTTGTTCGCAACGCTGTCCTCCACCCAGCAGATCTTCGACCAGACCTTCGGCAAGGCCGACACCTTCCCGATGTGGTTCGCTGTGATCGCCGTGTCGGCCTCTCCGGCAAGCGTGATCAACGCCCGGCTCGTCGAACGACTGGGCATGCGCTTCATGATCACGGCGGTGCTGTTCGCACAGATCGCCCTGTCAGCGCTGGTCATCCTGACGGTGTGGTCCGGTGTTCTGCCACTGGGCGCCCTGTTTTGGGTCTATCTTGTCTGGACCATCGGGGTGTTCTTCCAGGTCGGCCTGACCGGTGGCAACCTGAACGCACTGGCGATGGAACCGATGGGACATCTGGCCGGGCTGACGGCGTCGGTCACCGGATCGCTGGGCACCATCGGCGCCGCCATGCTGGCGATCCCGCTGGGGCTTGCCTTCGATGGGACACCGCTGCCGCTGATGGTGGGCACCTTCTGCCTCAGTGGCCTGGCGCTTGCCACGATGTTGTACCTGCGGTCCACCGAGCCGCAATAACCGGCCCCGGCCAGCCTCAACCCTTCTTGGCAGGCTTCTTTGCCAAGGCATGTTCCGCCAGGTCGCGTGCGATCGAAAAGGCGCCCTTGATCTTGTCGGCGTTGTTCTTCCAGTCCCGGCGCACCACGATCTTGTTGTCGCGCACCTTCGCCAGACCGTTCTGCGCCAGCACGAAGTCGACCAACCCGGCCGGATTGGCGAACTTGTCGTTGTGGAACTGAACCGTCGCGCCCTTGGGCCCACCGTCCAACCGGGCAATGCCGGCCCGCTTGCACATCGCCTTGATCCGCACGATCAGCAGCAGCGTGTTGACCTCTTTCGGCAGCTTGCCGAACCGGTCGATCAATTCAGCGGCAAAGCCTTCGAGCTCCACCTTGGTCGTCAAGCCGGACAGGCGCCGGTAGAGCCCAAGCCGAACATCGAGATCCGGCACAAAGGTTTCGGGGATCAGCACCGGAACGCCCAGGTTGATCGTCGGCGCCCATTGGCCGTCGTCGTCGGTCAGGCCTTCCAGTTCACCGGACCGGATCTTGGCAATCGCCTCCTCCAGCATCGTCTGGTACAATTCGTACCCCACTTCGCGCATCTGGCCGGACTGCTCCTCGCCCACCAGGTTGCCGGCGCCTCGAATGTCGAGGTCCTGACTGGCGAGCGTGAACCCGGCCCCCAGGCTGTCGAGGCTGCCGAGCACCCGCAAGCGCTTCTCGGCGGCGGCGGTCAGTTTCAGGCGCGGCTTGGTCGTCAGATAGGCATAGGCACGGGTCTTGGCGCGCCCCACTCGGCCGCGGATCTGGTACAGCTGCGCCAGACCGAACATGTCGGCGCGGTGCACGACCATCGTGTTGGCCGTCGGGATGTCCAGCCCGCTTTCGACAATGGTGGTGGCCAGCAACACGTCGAACTTGCCATCGTAAAAGGCGTTCATCCGGTCATCCAACTCGCCGGCGGCCATCTGGCCATGCGCGACGACAACCGAAACCTCGGGCACCTGATCCTTCAGGAAGGCCTCGATCTCCGGCAAGTCGGAAATGCGCGGCACCACGAAGAAGCTCTGCCCGCCGCGATAATGTTCACGCAGCAGCGCCTCGCGGATCGTCACGGTGTCGAATTCCGACACGTAGGTGCGGATCGCCAGTCGATCCACGGGCGGCGTGCCGATGATCGACAGGTCGCGCACGCCGGTGAGCGACAATTGCAGCGTGCGCGGGATCGGCGTGGCGGTCAGCGTCAGCACGTGAATGTCGCTGCGCATCTCCTTCAGCCGCTCCTTGTGGGACACGCCGAAATGCTGCTCCTCGTCGATGATCAGCAGGCCGAGGTTCTGGAACCGCACCTGCTTGGCCAGCAAGGCATGGGTGCCGATGGCAATATCGACGGTGCCATCGGCGATGCCCTTGCGGGTCTCGGTCGCCGTCTTTGCCGGCACAAACCGCGACAGCTGCCGCACCTTGATCGGAAAGCCGCGGAACCGGTCGGAAAAACTGTTTGCGTGCTGGCGTGCCAGCAGGGTCGTCGGCGCAATCACCGCCACCTGCCGCCCGCACATCGCCGCGATAAAGGCGGCGCGCATCGCCACCTCGGTCTTACCGAAACCGACATCGCCACAGACCAGCCGGTCCATCGGGATGCCGGCGGTCAAGTCCCCCAGAACGTCCTCGATCGCCTTCAACTGGTCATCGGTCTCCTGATAGGGGAACCGGGCGCTGAACTCCTCCCAGACGTGGTGTTCGGGCTCCAGCACCGGCGCCTTGCGCAGCGCGCGTTCGGCGGCGATCCGGATCAGCTTGTCGGCGATTTGGCGGATGCGTTCCTTCAGCTTTGCCTTCTTGGCCTGCCAGGCGCCGCCACCCAGCCGGTCCAGCAGCCCCTCGTCATGACCAAACCGGCTCAGCAGTTCGATATTCTCGACCGGCAGGTACAGCCGCGCGGCTTCGGCATATTCCAGGTGGATCATCTCGTGATCGGCACCAAGCGCGTTGACGATCTCCAGCCCGATATACCGGCCGACACCATGATCGACATGCACCACCAGATCGCCGGGACTGAGCGATTGTGCCTCGGTCAGGAAATTCTCGGCCCGGCGTTTCTTGCGCGGCTTGCGGATCAGCCGGTCGCCCAGAACGTCCTGCTCCGAGATCACCGTCAGGTCCGCTGTTCCGACCTTGCCCTCGAAACCGTGCTCCAGCGCCCAGACAACAAGGAACAGCCCGCCGATCCCTTCGGGCACATCGCGCCAGCTGTCGATCTCGGTCACACCGACGACACCCTCGTCCTCCATCAACCCCTTCAGACGCTCGCGTGCGCCCTCGGAATAGCTGGCGACGATCACCTGCCCCGCTTGACGTTTCACCTTTACGTGATCAGCCAAGGCCGCAAAAAGGCTGACATTTTCCAATTGCCGCTCGGGCGAGAAATTGCGCCCGATCCGGCCACCTGCATCAATGACACCGGGGCCGGACCCACGCGGCAACGCCTGCATCTGCAAGACGCGCCGACCGGCAACCACCGCCTCCCAGGCGGTATCGTCCAGGTACAACGACCCGGGTGACGCGGGCTTGTAGACAGAATCCAGCCGCGCCTTGCTGGTCATCGCCTCGCGGCGATTGTCATAGCCGTCGTCGATCCCCTCCCAGCGGGCAAGTCGCGCCGGATCGAATTGATCGTCCAGCAGGACGGTGGCCTCGGGGAGATAGTCGAACAGGGTCTCAAGGCTTTCGTGGAAGAACGGCAGCCAATGTTCCATCCCGGCGTGCTTGCGCCCTGCGCTGACGGCCTCGTACAGCGGATCGTCCGTGCCGGCCGCGCCGAACTCGATCCGGTAGTTCTGACGGAAACGGGTGATCGCCGCCTCGTCCAGGATCACCTCGGACACCGGTGCCAGTTCCACCGCCTGCAACTTCTCGACGGTCCTCTGGTTGATCGGATCGAACCGGCGCGCCCCGTCCAGCACATCGCCGAACAGATCCAGCCGCACAGGGCCGCTCTGACCGGGCGGAAAGATGTCGATGATGCCGCCACGCACGGCATAGTCCCCCGGTTCCATCACGGTCGGCGCCTGGCTGAACCCCATCCGCACCAGGAATGACTTCAGCGCCGCCTCGTTGATCCGCTCTCCTACCCGCGCGACAAAGGCCGCCTCGCGCAGGACCGCCCGCGCCGGCAACCGTTGGGTCGCCGCGTTCAGGGTCGTCAGAAGGACAAAGGGCCCCGGGATCCCGGCCACCAGCGCCGCAAGCGTCGCCATCCGCATCGCCGAAACATCGGGGTTGGGCGACACCCGATCATAGGGCAGACAATCCCATCCGGGAAAATCCAGCACCACGGCACCGGGCGCAAAAAACGCCAGCGCGGCCCGCATCGCGGCAAGCCGCTTGTCGTCCAGCGCCACGTGCACCACCGGCGCACCCTTTTCGAGTTCGCGCGCCAGAAGCAACGCGTCGAACCCCTCCGGCGCACCGCCGGCAATGATATGTGCGGGATCGGTCATGACCGAAGTCACCTATGCCAGCCGTCAGCGGTGTCAACACCTTCGCGGCATGCTGGCCAGTTCCTGGTTCAAATACCCGCGCCGCAGGCATCCGCAACAGGGCCGCTCAGAGAACTCCAAGCGACATGTTCTGCCACATGCCCCAGAACGCGGTGACAAAGATCGACACCATGCCGATGATCTGAACCGTCAACCGGTGCACCTGAAGGGTGCGGTAGAGGTCCGCCCCATCGGCATCGTGAATCTTGTGAGCGGTCCGAATCGACAGCGCGAACACGAGGCTCATCGGCATCGCGAGCAGAAACACCGCCTGCGCAAACTCGACCCGGTACACGAACCCCAGCAAGGCCAGCGTCGTCAGCATGAAACAGCCGAATGCCAGGATCCAGAGGCCGGCTGTTCCCGAGATATACAGCAGCCGGTTGACGTTGACCCGCACGAGGTCCTGCAGATCCAGCTCTGCCGGGCCGCCCTGCCGTTTGGCGCGGGTGACGACGTCGAAGGGAACGCCCAGTACCCAGTGACTTGATGTCGACCAGACGACGGCCAGGGCGATCCAGTACCAAAGGTTCGAAAAGGACCGCATGTCGATCAGTTCGAACGCTGTCTGGTACCAGTCCTGCACCCTGAAGGCTCCTGTCGTTGCCCACGCCAGGCGGCGGGGTTCTTCCGACCCTGACCTATCCGGCCTCATTCGCAGGTGCAACCTCAACGGCGGGTTGCGCGGATTGTCACCCTTGAGAAGCCGCGCGTTCCGTGCATGCTGCCCCGAAACTGCGACCGAAAAACCACAAGAAGGCCCGTTCAGATGCGCCCAACCCAAGCCGCCTTTCCCGCCGGACGTCTCCGCCGCCTACGCAGCAGCGCGCCGCTGCGGGCGCTCGTGCAGGAAAACACCCTGACCGTGGGCGACCTTATATGGCCGGTCTTCGTCCGCGATGGCGAGGGAATCACCGAGGAGGTCACCTCGATGCCCGGCGTCCTGCGCCGGTCCGTGGACCTGACCGTGCAGGCGGCCGCCGAGGCGGCGGAGCTGGGCATTCCGGCGATCTGCCTGTTTCCCTATACCGACCCGGCGCTGAAGACGCAGCAATGCGAAGAGGCGTGGAACCTCGACAACCTGTCGAACCGAGCCATCCGCGCGATCAAGGCAGAGGTGCCCGGCATCGCCGTGATGACCGACATCGCGCTCGATCCCTACAACATCAACGGCCACGACGGTATCGTGGTGGACGGCGAGATCCTGAACGACGAAACGGTCGAGGCGCTGGTGAAGATGGCGCTGGCGCAGGCCGATGCCGGGGCGGACATCCTGGGGCCATCGGACATGATGGACGGCCGCATCGGCGCCATGCGCACCGCGCTGGAGGCCGCCGGGCACCGCAATGTGACGATCATGTCCTATGCGGCCAAGTACGCTTCTGCTTTTTACGGCCCGTTCCGCGACGCCGTGGGGGCCAGCGGGGCGCTCAAGGGCGACAAGAAGACCTATCAGATGAACCCTGCCAACAGCGACGAGGCGATGCGGCTGATCGAGCGGGACCTGTCGGAAGGCGCAGACATGGTGATGGTCAAGCCCGGCCTGCCCTATCTGGATATCTGTCGGCGCGTGAAAGACACCTTCGGCGCGCCGACCTTCGCCTACCAGGTCTCGGGCGAATACGCGATGATCGAGGCGGCCGCCGCAAACGGCTGGATCGACGGCGACAAGGTGATGCTGGAGAGTCTCCTGGCCTTCAAACGAGCCGGGTGTGATGGTGTTCTGACCTACTTCGCGCCGCGCGTTGCCCGCTATTTGGCCGCGGGCTGACGCATCCTGCCAGCTTCACGCCATTGCGTGGCTCCGGCGCCAATCCACCATTGTCACCCCTGACCGGCGAAGCCTTGCCGGTCACGCAAGGTTGGCTTGACGCACAGGTGACACCACCGTTTCAGTGCCGTATATCATGGGGCAACCGGCCGAAGAGCGCCGGGCAAGAGGCAATCAGGCAGACCCCAGAGAAAGTTTCATGGCACCCATATCCAAAATCTCGCGCCGCGGGTTCCTCGCGGCAGCGGCAGCCAGTACGGCAGCGCTAGCCGGCTGTGGCAACGGCGTCGGTTCCGGCGGCAGCAGCCGTATCGACCAACGCGTCGACGCAACCCGCAATTTCCTGTTCTCCAGCTATGCCGGAACGGCGGAACTGGAACAGAAGGCTGCCGGCGTGTTGTTCATGCCACTGATCACCAAGGCCGGCTTCGGCGTGGGCGGCAGCTACGGCACCGGCGCCCTGCGGATCAACAACACGACCGTGGACTACTACGAGGCGCTGCAGGCCAATGTCGGCTTCCAGCTTGGCGCCCAGCAATACGCCCACGCGCTGTTCTTCATGACGCCCGAGGCGCTGCAGAACTTCCGCACATCCAACGGCTGGTCCGTCGGCGCGGATGCGGAATATGCCCTTGTGGATCAAGGCGGCAACCTGTCGGCCGAAACGCTGACCACGCTGGAACCGGTCATCGCACTGGTCTTTGCGCAGGCCGGGCTGATTGCCGGGGCGACGCTCGAAGGCAGCAAGTACCGGCGCATTATCCCCTGATCCTAGGGACGGAACGTCAGGTCCGCGCGCACAGAGCGCGCGGTGCCTTGATCGAGGATATGTTGCGACAGAAGAAGACAGGGCGCACCGGATCGGCTGCGCCATTTTCATGTCACCGGATCATCCACTTTCCATCCGGGTGAAAGGCATGAAAGGCAAATGCAAACATCACGTCGTGGGGCACATCCCGCCCCTTGCTGTCGCGCACCCGGATCGAGCCGACATCGCGGCCCTTTGCGATGCTGACAGTGTCGAGGGCCGAGGCCTGTCCGGCGGTCCAGGTGATGGTCACCCCGGCTTGCGTGATCTGCCCCTCGCGCGCCAGTCGCTCCACCGGCCAAGCCCGCGTGCCGACCTTGACCACGCGGGCAAGGGCCGGAATACCATGCGGTGGTAACTCGCCGCTGTAGAGAAACGGGCGGGCGGAGCTGTCGTAGTTGCTGTATGGATTGCGCCCGTAGGCACGGGAGTACTCCGGCTCTGCCATGACGAGGCCGGACGGGTTGCGGGCACGGAACGCGTCCCAGCTCTCCATCCAGGTCGGAAGTTGCCGCAATTGAGTGCCGTTATAGTGGCCGACGATCCCCTCGCCGATGGCCTGCTGCCACCAGCTTTCGGTTTCACGGTCGAACATCACCATGTCCGAATTGCGCAGCTTGCCCGACACCCCGAACGTCAGCACCCGGCCGTCGACCCTGCGGTCGAAGGTGATACCGGAATTGCAGAGCGGGCAGAAAGTGACCGCCACCGGAATGCCACCGACCGTATCATTCACGATCTCGTGCCAGGTCAAATACCGGATCGGGTAGGCTCGGGGTGCGGAACCATCGATCTCGACGGCGATCACCGGTTCACGGGCACCGATCCCCTTTTCGGTCGCCACCGACATGAAGTCGGGATTGCTGAGCGCGGGAATGCCGTCTTTGGGTGGGCCGCCTGACAGGATTTCAACCCAGTTTTCTACCGAAGTCCGAGAGAAATCGGTGTTGGGCCATTCGTGTTTCCAGAAGCCCGGGTCAGCCGTCGCC
The DNA here is from genome assembly GCA_947495685.1 of uncultured Tropicimonas sp. Taxonomy (GTDB): domain Bacteria; phylum Pseudomonadota; class Alphaproteobacteria; order Rhodobacterales; family Rhodobacteraceae; genus Tropicimonas. Next base: position 5,305 of record CANLZY010000052.1, on the reverse strand, counting down.
ATTGCCGTGCCAAGACACAGCGAGGCGGAAGCTATTAACGATAGAAGGCGCATGACGGGTCCTTTCCTGTTCGGCCCCACAAGCGTTGCAGCTTGTCAGGCCGCTGGATAGCCCTGCTCACGCAGCGTTCAGAAACCGGAGCGGCGCGTGAGGACCGCAGGGGAACGGAAACATCTCAAGCCTTTCGTGGGTCTGACCGGGACACGGCGCCGTTCCGGTCTGTTCCGGACAACGTGTCAAATCGGCAGCCGGAACACGCTGTGGCCTGGCTCTCGCCTAGCCGGACAGGCATGGGCCAAATGCAAACGCCCGGGCAAACTGCCCGGGCGTGTTCTGTTTCTGTCGTGACGTACGTCAGATGTCAGCGCTCGACCGAAACCTTCACGATCCGGTCGGGGGACTGAACGGAACCGTTCTGCCCGCCGCCCTTCTTGATCGCGTCGACCACGTCCATTCCGTCCACGACATGGCCAACAACCGTGTACTGGCCGTTCAGGTGCGGCGCCGGGGCAAACATGATGAAGAACTGGCTGTTGGCCGAGTTCGGGTTCTGCGAGCGTGCCATCCCGACAACGCCGCGATCGAACGAGACCTTGGAAAACTCGGCCGGCAGGTCCGGCATGTCGGAGCCGCCCATTCCCGCGCGCGAGGTATCGCCGCTGGCCTTGCCGAATTGCACATCGCCCGTCTGGGCCATGAAGCCGTCGATAACGCGATGGAACACAACATCATCATAGGCGCCACTCTCGGCCAGCGTGACGAGGCGTTCCACATGGGCCGGGGCCACGTCGCTCAACAGGTCGATCACGATCTGCCCCTGCGTGGACCCACCAACCTCGATCACGAGGTTGGGGCCCGAGGTATCCCCGGCCGCTGTTGCCGGCGTGTTGCTCCCTTGCGTGAACAGGAAGAAGGCCGCGATAAAGGCCAGCCCGATACCGAACAGGCTGCCCGCAAAGACCTTGGAGTCAGACATCGGCAGCCACCTTGACCGAAATCATCTGGTCGGGGTTCGCGGGCGGCTCGCCCCGGGTGATCGCATCGACATGCTCCATGCCCTCTATGACGCGGCCATAGACGGTGTACTGACCGTTCAGGAAGTCGTTGTTGGAGAAGTTGATGAAGAACTGGCTGTTGGCGGAATCCGGATTGGCCGAGCGCGCCGCGCCGATCGTGCCACGTTCATGCGGCAGCTTGGAGAATTCGGCCGGAAGGTCGGGATGCTCGGAGCCGCCCGTACCGGCGCGACGCAGGTCGCCGCCGGTCTTGCCATGAGCCACGTCCCCGGTCTGGGCCATGAAACCGTCGATCACGCGGTGAAAAACCACGCCGTCATAGGCACCGGCACGGGCCAGATCCTTCATGCGGGCGGTGTGCTGGGGCGCGACATCCGCCAGCAGTTCGATCACGACATTGCCATCCTTCAGCTCGATGATGACGGTGTTTTCCGGGTCTTTGATATCGGCCATGGGGCCCTCCTTCGCAGTTCATGGCGGGTCGTCTCCCCGCGGTTCGGCGCGACCCTAAACCGCGTTAGCGGAAACCGAAACCCCATAGCTGCACCCGGCGGCTTGGGCTAGAGGTGCGGCAACTCTTTCGAAAGGAGCCCTCGCATGGCCTGGAAAACACTCGACGACATGGATCTGGCTGGCAAGATCGTGCTGGTGCGTGTCGATATCAACGTTCCCGTCAAGGATGGCGCGGTGACCGACGCCACCCGGATCGAACGAATCGTGCCCACGATCAAGGACATCGTCGCCAAGGGCGGCAAGCCGGTGATGCTGGCGCACTTCGGCCGCCCCAAGGGGCAGGTCGTGCCCGAAATGTCGTTGAAATTCACGGTTCCCACACTCGAAGAAAAGCTCGGATTGAGCGTGACCTTCATCGAGAAGCCCTCCCGTGAAGCGCTGGAGGCGCTGCCCGCCGATGCCGTGGTGCTGGTGGAGAACACCCGCTTCACCAAGATGGAAACCGACAACGACCCCAAGATGGCGCAGTTCCTGGCCTCGCTGGGGGATGTCTATTGCAACGACGCGTTCTCGGCCGCGCACCGGGCCCATGCCTCGACCGAAGGCGTGGCCAAGTTGCTGCCGAACTGTGCCGGACGCCTGATGGCCCAGGAGCTGGGCGCGCTGGAAGCCGCGCTTGGCACCCCGGAGCGTCCGGTTGTTGCCGTGGTTGGCGGTGCCAAGGTGTCGACCAAGCTGGACCTGCTGAGCAACCTGATCGAAAAGGTCGATCACCTGGTGATCGGCGGCGGCATGGCCAATACGTTTCTGGTGGCCAAGGGCGTCGAGATCGGCACATCGCTGGCCGAACGTGACATGGCAGACACCGCCCGCGCAATCCTGGAGAAAGCGAAAGGCACCGGTTGTACCATCCACCTTCCGGTGGACATCGTCGTCGCCGGCGAATTCGCCGCCGGCGCGGCCAACGAGACTCTCCCGGTCGATGGGTGCCCCGCCGACAAGATGATCCTCGATGCCGGCCCCGAGACGGTCAAGGCACTGGAGGCAGTGTTTTCCGCCTGCAAGACGCTGATCTGGAACGGCCCGCTGGGTGCTTTCGAGATCGAGCCCTTCAACTATGCCACCTTCACCGCCGCGCTGGCCGCCGCCAAACTGACTGCTGACGGCAAGCTGATCACCGTTGCCGGTGGTGGCGATACGGTCGCCGCGCTGAACCAATCGGGCGCCGCGAAAGACTTCACCTATATCTCGACCGCTGGCGGGGCCTTCCTGGAATGGATGGAAGGCAAGGAGCTTCCGGGCGTCGCTGCTCTCAGCTGATCCATCGGATATGCAGGGTGTGCTGCATGGACAGGCACATCCGGCGTTACAGAATGCAGCCCCGCCATTGTTTTGGCGGGGCTGCTTTGTTGTCGACCTGTGAGCCCAGAGCTGGTCGCGGGATTTTGGACCGGTTGCCAAGGCGGATCGCAGGACGAGCGACGGGATCCGAGAGGACGCCGAGAAAGAACCATTCGTCCGCGTTCAAGACCGAGGTTGCGTTTGCGCCGATCCGCGAAGAGATGACGCTGAGGCGGTCCAACCTCTACTGTCAGCCGAACGGCGAAAGCGAAAGAACCTGCAAATTATTGAAATAAATGAGAAAACCCCCAGCGACGGTTTAGTCATGATCACGCCAGATGGCGCTTTTCATGCAACGGCAGGGCCACGCCTAAGGGCAGTGGATGCACCGAGGCCTCCTGAACTTGAAGGTAGTCATGGGCTGGCCCAACCGAAAGATGATGGACTGGCGGCTGTCGAACAAGTGAACGCGGTATTCTGCGTCGACGCCTTGAAGGAAGCTCAAGCACGGCAAGCCGGAATTCTTCAACACCGATCAAGATCCACAGTCCCTAAGCTCGATCGACGTCTTCCGCGAGGCGACGGTCAAGACCAGCATGCCTCTCGGGGGTCTTGCAATCACCTGCCCGCAATGGATGGCAGGGGCCCCTGCCCATTCATCTTTGCTATTCAAACGCCTACCGGGCAACGGACACCGGCATGATCGAGCGCCCCTTGGCCGTCTCTCAAGTAAGAGTGCATCTACCGGAACGCCCTTGAGAATGGCTCTCAGGGGAAGGCCAGTATCATAACGTGGTTGGCGCGAGACGACGCCGTGTGAGCGTCGCCCAAAGACGTGGTCCGCCCCAAAAAAATAGGAACGCGGAGGACCATAGATGGCGACCAAGAGACCCAAGCCCGAAGAGATTACGGTAAAGGGACGGCAGGTTGAGGTTCTGATGGGACAAGGAATGCCCCGGATCCATGCGATCCTGCAAATCAGCGTGACTGAACGGACGGATTGCCGCTGGAAGACGAAGTATGGCGGAATGGGCATGGAACAGCTCAAGGAAGTGAAGCGGCTACAGAAAGAGAACGAGCGGCTCAGACGGGCTGTATCTGATCTGACCCTGGACAAGCTGATCCTGGCGGAAGCCGCTCGGGGAGCCGTATGGTCCGCCCTGGGAGTGCAGGTGCGATCTTCTTATGCGCTGAACTGTTGCGTCAATGTATCCGGCCTCTCTGTGGAACGCATTGCTCCGGGCCTCGATGGGTATCCGCTGCCTCATGTCGCTTGATACTTACCCGGCCATTCACGGCCAGTTTCCCCTGTCAGCATCCATGGGTGGCGGATCGTTGCAGCGCCATCGTTTGGCTCACCTCGCACGCCGTCTCTTGGTCCGTCTGCCTTCGATCAGCAGGCGCTGGACCGATATTCCCTTTCAATGGCAAGGACCGACCATGCGATCCGTGCAAGCTTGTTGGCCAAAGCCACGCTGGCGACATTCTTGTGGACGCGCCGCTCCAGATCATCGAGCCAGGCGCCGATCATGTGGTTTGATCGGGTGCCGTTCAACTTGAAGCTCCGGGCGCCATGGATGAACATTCAACGCAGGTATGTATTTCCGCGTTTGGTGATGCCGCCCAGGCGGGTCTTGCCGCCCGTCGACATCTGGCGCGGCACCAGCCCCGACCAGGCCGTGAAGTCGCGCCCCCGTCCAAAGGCTTACCCGTCGGCGACAGTCGCGATCATCGCCGTCGCAACCAGCGGTCCGACGCCCGGAACGGTCATCAACCGCTGGCCGGCCGGGTCCTGCCTTGCAAGCCGCTCCAGTTCACGCGCGAAGTCCCGGACGGCGGCATCCGTTGCCTGCCACTCCACCCAGAGGCCAGAGATCAACGTTCGCATGGCAGGGGAGAGCACGGTGTTCTCTTCTTCCAGGAGTTCCTGCACGACCCCATGCAATCCGCCGCGTCCCTTGCGCATTGTGATCCCGTGCTCGATCAACAGGCCCCCGATCTGGTTGCTCACCGCAGTTCGGCAACTGACGAGGCGATCCCGGACCCGATGCACAGCCTGAAGCTCCAACTGTTCCCGCGTCTTGATCGGAACGACCCGCGTTCTGCGCCTTTGAACGATCCAGCGGATCGTTCAATCCGCTGGCGCGGACCAGCTTGAACTCGGGCGCTGGACGGCTTCGCAGATCGCTTCAGCATCGAGGAAATCGTTCTTCTGGGCCCGAAGGTACGGCTTCACATATTGAGCAGGCATGAGACGCGCGTCGTGACCCATATCTGCCAGGGTTCTGCCAGTGCAGTGGGCGCTCGCACACGCCTCCATCCCGACAAGGCACGGCGGCAGGAACCGGAACACCGCGAACAATTGCGGTCGCGTGTATTTCCGCCGCTTCACGTTGTGGCCCGCGCCGTCCATGGGTTAGCGCTGTCTTCGCCCCACGTGAGATCAGCTTGACGGGGTGACGTTCCAGGGAAGCAGCTCGTTGATACTGTTGTCC
>CANLZY010000051.1 GCA_947495685.1 uncultured Tropicimonas sp. | reverse complement strand
GAAACCATCGTCCCGATGGACCAACGACCAACCATGCACTAACTTTCAGATTGGACCACTCAAGTGGGGCCGCTCAAGTGGGTTCGAGGGCGTTTAGAGCAAGCAGGGTTTTCAGCCTATAAGGATGCATAGGCCACTGCGAGCTGCCATTGGCGCAAGTGCAGCGAATTCACACTTCGTCCGCTGAACCGACCTTGCTGAACACCGCAGCGAATGTCGGTTGTCCGCCTTCCCTGTCGGATTCTGAGACTGCGAGGATTGCTTCTCGCTTGACGAGACGAAACCGTCGGGAACGGCCCTGACCGGACTTTCGAGCGTATCGCGGCGAACGGCGGTGAAGAGCTCATAATGACCGATTCTGCGTGACGAACGAACTGGCGCAATGCGCAGTGAACGGACGTGGTCGGCGGGAGATCAGGCCAAGACCGGCCATTCGCATTGGGCCCGCGTCCGCGTTGCAGCTCACGCATTCCTGCCGTTGGTACGTTCAGCAGTGCGTTTCATCGGCAAAAGCCGGGTCGCGGGACCAGGCGAATCCGTGCGCACGCGTCGATTGTGCGCTGAAGGTTGCGGCTCCGGCATCGCAGGAGTAGCACTTAGATTGCCGTGTCTGGTTTCACTTCCCCAGACCGGTCATTGGCCCGACTTTTACTGCTTAGAGCGGATTGCCGCAGGTGCATAGAGCATCGACATTTTCTCGGCCTGGGGACGAAGCTCGTCACCGTTGGTTTTCCAGCAGCTTCGTAGTGGGCTCTGCATTGCGCGTATCTCGACCCAAACCACGCATTTAAAGCGTTTCGACAAAAGATTGAGTCGGAAGGATTCCCCGGAGGTTTTATCTGTGATTCACCCTGTTTGGGAAGGTGGATCATGCCAGCACCATTGCCAAAGGAACTGCGGGATCGCTTTGCGCGATTGATCGAGGAAGGCCTGACAGGTAGAGAGGCGTCGCGTCGGCTTCAGGTGTCGGCGGCGACCGGCGGACGCTGGGCGCGTCAGATTCGTGCCTGTGGTACTGCCGAGGTTGCTCCGATGGGTCGGCCGTCCGGGACAGGAAAGCTGGCGGCACATGTCGACTTCTTCCAGGAACTGGTGATGCAGAATCCGGACAACACGCTCTTCGAACTGCGCGATGCCCTCGCCGATGCTGAGGGCGTCGTCGTGCACCATTCTGCGATTGCGGGTCTCTTGAAGCGGTTGGGCTTTACTCACAAAAAAAGTCGCTGGTTGCCACCGAACGCTTGCGCGCGAAGGTAAGGCAGAAGCGCGATGATTGGTTCTCGCATCGCTCACCGGCCATCGCCCGAATGCCTGATCGCGGCGTTTTTCTGGATGAAACAGCGGTGAAAACAAATCTCGCGCGCCTGCGGGGATGGGGCCAGCGTGGCGAACGACTGACCATGGACGCACCGTTTGGCAGTTGGAGAACCCAAACGTTGATCGCGGGCCTGACACAGGATGCCCTGATCGCGCCATGGGTCATCAAGGGCGCGATGGATGGCCCGGCCTTCGCAGCGTATGTCAGAAAGGTCTTGATCCCGGAGATCGTACCAGGCACGGCGGTCATACTCGACAATCTCGCCACACACAGGAACAAAGAAGCCGCAGCGGCCCTCAAGGCCCACGGTTGCTGGTTCCTGTACCTGCCGCCATACTCACCCGATTTGAACCCCATTGAGCAGGCTTTCTCCAAGCTCAAGGCACATCTCCGACGGGTGGGCGCGCGCTCCTTCACAGCCGTATTCGAGGCCATCGGCGAAATCTGCGACCTCTACAACCCGACGGAGTGTTGCAACTACTTCAAGGCTGCAGGACATGTCTCAAACTGATCTCGAAACTCTTTAGTGCGAAAACGGTACTGTCGGTCTGACAAGGACCGGCAATGAAGGTCGTAAGTGCCCTTGCGATGTGGTCTCGAGACTGCCGCCATGAGACGTTCAGATGGAACAGGTCAGTCAGACGTTGTCGCCGCGCATAAAACTGCTGAAAGTCCCAATCAACCCAGAAATTCGCGCAGCGCGACTGCCGAATCCGTCGGAACTCACCAGCGCTCCGGCCAACTCGGGCAGCATGCCGGCGCGGTCGAGCAGATCGATCAGCGAGCCGATCAGCGTTGGTCCGAGGGTTTTGCCAGCGAAGCGATCGGGCGCAAGTTCCTTGGGCCACCAGGGCAGGTGCGCGGTGATCTCGGCCACGGCCTGGATCAGGATCGGGCCCGGGTCGGTATTGTCGAGCAGCAGGCGCAGAGGGGCGTGGAATTCGGTCAGGCGACCGGGAACGACGACGGCGCGGATGTCGGCGGGCAGGTCGATGAGGTCAACATGAAGGCGTACACGGTCGAGCAGGTTGAGCGTGCGGGTGACCTCGGACAGTTTCATCGGCGACCCGTCGGCAAACCGGTCGAGCGGGACATCGCCTATTCCGGGCATGCCTTTCAATGGTGCCGGGAAATCGAGCCTGTTGTCCAGCGCCAGGCAGATCAGGTCGGGATGCAGCATCGGCAGTTCGCTGGCGGGCACGGTGTAGCGGTCGGGCTGGAGCAGGGCTGGATCGCAGCGCAGGGCGAGCACGGTTTTGTAGCGCCAGTCCAGGGTGGTGTTGATAATTCCGGTCACAGCGGGCAACGGGACGTCGCCTTCGAGCGCCTGTTCCAGCGGCCAGAGCGGGCCGTTCGGCGCGGCCGCCAACGCCATGACCAGCAGGGCAAGCCGGGCGAGGGCGCGTCTGTCGCCGCCACCGTCGTTCAGAATGTCGAGCAGGGCTTTGGCGCCGCCCTTGCGGCCCACATTATGGGCCCATTCTTCCGCTGCGCCGAACAGGTTTTCACGGTGGGACGACGGCAGGCCCGGCGCAAGCGTGGCGATTCCCGCCAGCCAAGCGGGATGGGTGAGGTCGTGGTCGCGGCCGTCTGCGGGCGCGAGGCTAGCGGCGTTCTGCCACAATGATGCAGCGAGGCGGCTGGCGCTTTCGGCGACTCGGTCGAAATCGGCCGCGGCAAACGACGCATTCAGCAGTGGAAGGTCGTGGTGTTCAGCATAGTCCATGATTGCCTCTCTGGACACGGGCTCGTCGAGTGCGGACAGGTCGGGGGCGGCGTCCTCCATCTGTTCGAACATAGCTTCGTCGAGGACGGTTTGTTCCAGCCCTTCGGACAGTTGCTGGGCTTGGCGCTTGAGCGCGGCGCGGCTGCGGGCGGCGCCGCTGAGCGCGGAGATCTCATCGCGGCTCAGCAAGGCGCCGGAGGCTTCGCGCAGCATGGCCCGGGCCTTCAGAGGCAGATCGATGGCGGCGGCGCCGAGGTGATCAGCGATGGCGAGGAGTTCGATCGGGGCGAGGTCGTGCAACGCATCGGGGTTGGTGAGGGCGCGGTAGTAGAACGACTCCCACAGATCCGGGCCAGAGGCGCCTGCGGCGGCGCCTTCGTACCAGTCGGCGGCAGCTTGGGCGACGTCGACGGCTTCGGGCAGGGCGAGGATTTGCGGCAGCATCAAGCGGCGCAGATCGGGCACGTGTTCCAGCGCATCGCCCGACGGCGACGGGCGGACCAGCCAGACCTGGCCGGAAAGGCCCTCGTAAAGCGTGTCGGCCCTGCCCAGGGGCAGAGGCTGAGGCAGGCCGCAGGGTTCGGCCAGCACCTTTTCGATCAGTTCCGGCGTGATCCGGCGCAGGATCAGGCCCGGGCTGGCCAGCGGGCGCAGTTTCGGGTCGGTAATGCGGTTGAGGATGCGGGTGTAGAGGATGCGCTGCCGCATTTCGGTGTCCAGCTCTCCGCGCAACCCGTCATCGTCGTTCTGGACGAGGGCAATGATCTCGTCGCGCGGACGGTCACGGCAGAACGCGGCGACGATCTCGATCACCAGCGGGTTCGAGCCGAAGGCCGAGATCAGGTCGGGCACCAGGTCGAGATGGTCGATCCCGAAGCGACGGAACATGTCGCGCAGCTTGGCACGCCCCGAATTGGTACCCAGATCGCCCAGTTCGATCTGTCCTGCCACGACCAGGCCGGGGATGTCGAGACCGGCGATCATGTCGGCCTCGCGACCCGAGAGGATGACCCGAAGCTTTTCGATCCCGGCCGCGTTGCGCAGCAGCATCAGCCAGTCGGCGATCAGATGCAGCCGCTCTTCGCCGGTCACCATGGCTTGCTCGAAGGTGTCGAAAACGAGCGCGAATCCGTGGTCCTGCAAGCTCGCGGCCTGAAGATGCCCGGCCAGGTCGGACAGGGCGCTGTAGATGGCAGACGAGGCGGCCTCGAGCAGGGCCCCGTCATCTGTGATCGAGGACAACCGGTCGCGCAACATGCCGCGCAGCGCCGAAAGCGGCTGGTCGAGTTCGGGGTGCAGCAGGCCGATCTGGCGCAGAAGTTCAATCGTCAGCGCGACCCGTTCGCCGGAGCGCAGCGATGTCTGGTCCAGATCGAAGCCGAGGAAGGTCACGGCGTCGGTGCGTTCGGCGCGCCGGCGCAGCGCCTCGATCAATGCCGACTTGCCAGTGCCACCGATACCGGTGACGATCATGACGTTGACGCTGCCAGGCTCAGGTTCATCCGATGGTTTCTTCATCACCGGGCGGCTGGCGTGATCGACAGCGATGCCGTCGCGGATGTAGCCTTCGAGTACCTTGAGCTCCCGGCCGCGCCCCCGAAACGGCGTCGGCAGGAGCCGGTGCGCGGCGCGGGCGCGGCGGTCGAGCACGACGGCGCGGCGCAGGGCACGCGCGGTGGCTGGATCAGCAGCCCAGTCCGGCAGTCGCACTTTGGCCCCTTCCAACAGTTCGAGCGCCTGCGCCAGTGCGTTGGGATCGAGGCCGCCCAGTTTGGGGTGCTGCGGGCGACGGGTCCTGTCGCGATTGAGCAGGGCGTTCAGCGCAGCCCCGGGAAACGCCTCGAGCGACGCGCGCAAAGCCGCGCCGAGCCGGTCGCCGTCGAGCCGCGGTGCAACGGCGAGGACGGCTTCCCGTTCTGCCGGGTCATCGGGCAGACGCGCGAGCCCGGCGCGGCGTGAATCAGGCGTCAGCGTCCAGAGCCAACGGCCGTCCAGTTCGCTTTCGATCGCCAGATCGGCCATCGCGGACAGGCGTTCGGTTTCGTTTGCGGCGCCTTCGGGGATCAGCGCGCGCGGATCGAACAGCCCGGTCAAGGCTGCGCGCACCAGATCGTCCGCTGCATGCGGGATATGAGCAATCATTTCCATTTTTTTACCGCTCTCAGCCAGACTTGGGCCATCACATCGGAAAGCCGTTCCAGCCGGTTAGCGTCGGTGCCCATGGTTTGAAGCATGTTCGCGACCCCGGTCACCAGGTCTGTCTGTCGTTTGAGTTCGGCGGGGGATGGCGCCAGCATACGTTCGGCCATCAATCCCCCGAGGCAGGTTTCCAGCGCATCCGCCACGATCTCTTCGGGGTGGTCAAGAATCTCCACCCGGGTTATGGCCTGATTGATCCCCGGCAGGGCTGAATTCAGGCCAATGAGAACCACCCGCAGATTCCGCATCGCTTCGGCATCGACGTAGAGCGCATCGAGCAATTCGCGCGCGCTGGTTTGGGGGATTGGGACGAGATCGAGTTCATCGATGATCAGCCACAGCACCAACGGCTGGTCCGGATTGGTGTGCAGGAAGGAAGTCAGGGCAGTCCGCAGCGTCGGCAGAAGAGCCGAGCCGATCCAGGCGTTGTCGGTGCCGTTGGGCGTATCGGCGTGGGGCAGGCTGTTGACCGCTTCCGTAGGGGCACCGGCGCGGGTCAGGATCAGCGCCGCCAGTTCGCGCGCCTCGGAGGGCATTTCCGAGGCCGATATCTGCACGATCCGGCGCCTGTCGTGCGGAGTGCAGTCACGGATCAGGTGGGTGGTGAAGCTCTTGCCGGAGCGGGGTTGGCCGCGGACATAGAGGATAGGGCGGGTGGAGCTTTGCATCATGTCATGCGCCAGGTCCTGGGTTGCACCGCGCCCCAGAACCGCGCGGGAACCGTCCGACAGATGGCTGATCCGATCGTGCATGGGATCCGGGGTGGCCAGATCGGGCGCCAGCGCATGAATCTCGGCCAGGCGCACCGCGCGATTGAACTGAAAGGCGCCGCTTGCGTCGGTTACGGCGGCGTGGTGCAGCGCCAGTGGCCGGAAACGGTGATCGAGGCAGAGCCCGCCGGAAGAGCCATTGTCGGCCCAGGCCTTGTGGCGCAGGAAGGCGGTGGCACCGGGATCGACCGTCACGTTGTGGGTGATGGCGAGACGTTGCGGGTTGGCGAAGGGATGCTGGAAGACGAAGAAATGGTCGGTGGCGGCGTTCAGGCTGCCGGGACGGGCCAGATCGTACCAGCCGCGTTCGCGGCCGGCAGATCCCGACAGGCGCAGCGCGCAGAAATCGAGCGCGTGCGTCCGCAGAGCGGTCATGTCGGGCAACGCGGTGCCCGGAGCGGTGGGGCCGGCGGCCAGCGGGCTGAATTCGACCAGCCAGTCGTCCAGTGCCCGATAGTCCCGCCCCGGTGCACCGGCAAGGCTTTCGAAGGTGCAGGTGATCTCCCGCGCGCTGTCCGGGCGTGCCTGTCCAGTGGCGGGATCGATCAGCGGGGCCATGACATGCCAGTTGGTCAGCACCGTCTGTGGCCCGATCAGAAAGCCGGTGCCCTGCGATGCGCCGGTACAGACCAGACACACCCGGCGGGCAGCCAGGTTGACCGCGCGCAACAGCTGGGTCATGTCCAGTGTCGCTGCAACCTGCGCGTTCCAGCCTTGCGGTTTGGTCACCAGACCTGTGGCGTCCTGCGGCCAGAGCAGGGTGTCGAGCCCGCCGGCCGCCGACTGTGCCGCCTCGAGCGCGGTCATCGCGCCGTCGAGGTCGAGAAAGCCCAGTGCTGCCAGTTCGTTCAGAAAGGTGTGGTGCACGCCGGCCTGCGCGGTTTCGAGCAGCGCGGCAACAAAAGCGTCGTTGGTGTCGTTTCTGCCCAGTGCCACGATCTTGAAATCGCGTAGCCGCCCGGCTGCGCGGCGCTCGATCTCGTCATAGACTTGGGACAGTGCCGGGCGGCCGGCGCTGAAATGTCGGGCCAGAATACGGGCCTGGGCCGCATCCAGTGCCGCCGGGATCGGGGCGTCGTGTGTTTGGCCGTCGTCTGCCATGGTCAGGGCAACAGCTCCTCCAAAGCCGGGCGCGCGGCCAGCACCGCGGTCAGGTCATGGGCATGGTTGGCGCGCAACCAGTCGCCGGCGAAATGCAGCCCGGCAGCCTTGACGCCGCTCGACAGCGTGCCGACCAGCGAGCCTGAATTGCCGCCCAGCGTGGTGGCATCATGGTTGAAGACCCAGCGGTTGGCGTGGTCCATCACCAGCCCGGGGCTGAAGTATTTGCGCCGATACTCCAGTCCGAAGATTGCCCTCAGGCGTTCGATCACATCGTGGCGCATCTGCCCGTGTTCGTCGCGCGGGATGAACATCGGCGGGGCCGGGTAGCCGAGGGCGAAGAGGTTCTGGTTCTGCGCCGCCGCCGCGGTCGCCAGCGGAACGGGAGCGGGCAAAGAGGTTCCGGCGTCGTTGGTATTGGCGACGGTCAGCAGGGCCAGGTCAAGCTTGTCAAAGCTGATCGGGTAGGCTCGGATCGGCTGCGCACCGGCAAAGGCGACCCCTGTGATTTCAAAGGCTTGGGTCGGATCACTGCCCCCCGGCGAGAAATCTATCTCTGTTTCGCGGTAGATCTGCCAGCTGTCGGGATCTTCGAGCCGGGGCAGTGGCGCGGCGAATTCCTCGAGCACGTGGCGATTGGTCAGAACAAGGCCGGGGCCAACGACCCAGCCGGTGCCAAGATGGATGCCGTCGCCGTCGATCCGGCCGACCGCGCCGAGTGCGCCCTGTTCCAGTTCGGGCAGGGCGAGTGCCACCAGCCCGGCAAACCGGCCAAATTCAGGGTCGTTCACGTCGACGGTTTGGACGGTCTTCCCGTCTGGCGTCTGGCGCGTGGTGACGGGAATCGCCGGGCGTTCGGTGAGCGCGACAAGCGCCTCAAGCTGGACCGTAGCGGTTTCGTCCAATGCGGCCGACATGCCCTGTTCGTGCAGCATCGCAAGGGAGCGATCGCTGCTTTCCAGCAAGGTGTCGGCCCCGGCGATGGTGCTGTGGTCGACCCGGGATGCCAGTGCGGCAAGCACGCGAGCCCGTCCGGTCGCGTCCAGTGCGGACTGGCCCTGACCGGGTGAAACATTGGCGGCGGCCTCGGGGGCGAGACCCGGTTGTGTCGCCGCGCCGAAGCCCGAAAGAATCCGGCCGAGCCGTTCGGAGGAGACCGGGCTGGGGATCATGATCGAGGGGGCCGCTGGGCGGCCGCGCAGGACCAGATGGGCGATCCTGCTGTCACGCGCCGCTGCCGCCGCATCGGCAAGGTCGGGTGTGGCCTGGCGGAAGGCGCGCGCCTCAGCAGCGGCACCGTCGCGGCTGCGACCGGCGCGGATATCCGCGAGGAGCAGCGACGACAATTCGGCGCCATGGGCGGCCCAGTCGAAATCGGGATCGGGGGCGCCGGGGCCGAACAGCTCGGTCAGCGACTCGCTGAGCCCGCCGGATTCGTCCCCGGCCATGGTGGCGCTTTCGAACTGCACCATGCTGATCTGGTTCAGCGGTAGCGCCAGCAACGCGCCAGCGTCGATCACCCCGGCGCCGAGGCCCGAGGGGAAGCCGGCCGGCCGGTTCGCGGTCTGGCGGACGGCGGCGCGGAACAGGTCCTGCACCGATGTGCCGCGGTTGCGAGCCTCGGCAATGACGGTGCTGTCGCCGTGCCGTTCGAGCCAGAGCGCCGCTACCCCGGCACTGAGCGCGGTGGCGAAGGATGTGCCCTGACTGGCCGAGATCGCGTTGGTCTGCGAGATCGTATCGGAACGGTGCGCCTTCCACACATGTTCTGCGGGAGCCGAAAAATCGACGGTCGAGCCCGAGGACGAACCCTTCCATTCGCCGTGGTGGACGTTGGTGCCACCAACGGCGATCGTGTCGGAATAGCGGGCCGGCCAGACGACCATGCCGACACAGTTGCCCGCGGCCGCGATGACAATGATGTCGGCTGCCACGGCGCGCCGGATCGCAGCGTGGAGCGATCGGCTCCACACGCCACCGAGGCTCATGGAGATGACATGGGCGCCGACAGTAATTGCGTGGTCGACGGCACGGGCCACCGGGGTGGCATTGAAGATCTTGACGTCATTGATGCAGCGGATCGGAACGATGGTCGCCCCGGGGGCCGAGCCAGAGATCGCACCGCTGCCAGCCGAGGCAAGCACGCTGACGGTGCCGGTGCCATGGCCGGGGTTCGACATCGATGAGGTCAGCGGATCAGTCGGCTGGGTACCGCCTTCGATCAGGTTGGCGGTCTTGGTGAAATCGAACTGGGTCAGCGCCAGTTCCTGATGGTCGGCGATGCCGGTGTCGGGCTGCGCGACGACGATGTCGTGGCCCTTGCCCGGCGCCAGCGCCCAGGCCGCGGGTACGTTGGTTTTGGCAAGCACCCAGTCCTTGGGTTCGGGCGGTGAGCCGTGGACCCAGCAGGTGGCGTCGAGAATGGCGCCTTCGGTGGTGAGCGGCGGTTCGGGACTCGGGTCAGAGAAGACAGTCGCCCCGGTGTCGGGTTCGCAGGAGACCAGCCCGAGCGCCCGGCGCAAGTCGCTGGCGATGGCGAATAGCAGCTCGTCGGGCAGGGTCCGGTCGACGCCTTCGGGAGAGAAGGTATAAAAAAAGCTGTCTTCGCCGGTCTGGTTTTCGAACAGTGGGGCGAGCGTAAACGGGGCCGGGCCAATCAGGCCTTCCAGTTGCGATTGCAGTTCGGCCTGCACTTGCTGAACGGATTTGCCGTTGGGTCGGACTTCCTGGGCCAAGCGCAGGCGTTCGGGGGCATAGAGCGGCCGCGAGTCGGGTTGTGCCTGGGCCACGATTCGCTTGAGCAGTGGGCGACCGGTTAGTTCGGCCATATCAATCAACTCCTTGATAAAGTAAGGCAAAAAAAATTACAGGCCAACCGGCAATTGAACGGGGCGGCCACGTAATACCAAAACGCTACGCAACACGATGGATTGGGTCAAAGAAAATAGACGAACTGTTGCCCACAAGTAGGAAAAACCAGAAGGCGAGATGAATTGTCAGAATCACGCAAAACGTGTATGGTTTTTCTCTAATTCAGACGTTTCATTTTTGAGTTCGAATTCCCGCTTTCAGCTTCGCTGGAAGTTGCCGGGAGAGGTGTGCCCGAAGCCGTTTTAACGAAAGGAAATCCGATATGTCCGATACGATCATCAAAAACGAATATGGCGAGATTGTCTTTCTGCGAAATCCCACACCGTCGGGGTTGGAGAGCGCGGCGCCGATGGTGACGCCACAACAGGTTGCCGAGTTCTACCTGCAGGGGATGCGCGGAGAGATGGGGCTGGCCAGCACGGCGATTGCCGGTGCTGGCGCGCCGGCCGCGGAAGGGGCTGCGCCGCAACCGGTGATGAGCTTCAGCACCGAAAAGGACGTCGCCGGCACCAAGGTGGTGGTCTATCAGCAGGAGGTCATGGGGCTCGACGTTTTCGGCGCTACGCTGGGGATGCAGATGGACGGCGACAGCCTTGAGCCGCAGAGCCTGCAGAGCTCGATGCATGGCGCAGTGGTAATTGAGAACCCCGACGAGCTGTCCGATTCCCAAAAGACCCGGAAGGTGACGAACGCGGCGCTCAAGAAAATGCTGGGCTTCACCCTGCCCGACATGGAAAACGCGCGGATCGAGCGGCAGGTCGTGTACCGTTACGAGCCCGACGAGCGCGAGGAAACGCACGATCACGAAGGTTGCGTCGGCGGGCATGGCGTGAAGATCCCCGACCTGCCCAGGACCACGATCGAGGGCCTGGTCAAGGGTCAGCACCATATCGTCGACGAGGTTCTGTTCCAAGCGGCAATGGGCGAGAGCCAGCCGCAGGTCAACTGGCGCGCTCTTGTCGAGCCGAAATCGGGCGATGTGCTGTATCTGCGGGCGCTCGTTGCCTGCGCCACCGGCCTTGTGTTCGACCGCGATCCGCAGACCCAGACCGGCGCGGCCGTCTCGGCGAATTCGAACAATGCGCAACTCAACCCGTTCCGCACGTCGCGCACGCTGGCGGGACTGGTGGCCAACACGCCGCAGGATCTGCGCGGAAACTTCGTGCATGTCACCGAACGCCAGGCGCCGGTTCAGGCGCCGCCGACGGTGGCGTCCCCGGCGGGGGCGTTCAACCACAACGCCCAGAGCGAGGATTTCACCGCGGTCAATGCCTATCACAACTGCGACCGGCTCTTCCGGACGATGCAGAATTTCGGGTTCAACGTGACCTCGTATTTCAACGGCACCACCTTCCCGGTGCCGGTCGACGCGCGCGCCTTGGGTGACGCGGTCAATGCCCAGGCGCCGGGCAATGCCTCTGGCAACGGGCTGCTGGAACTGCGCTTCGGCAAGATCGTTCCGGGCCAGCCGATCGGGATCGCGACCTCGAACCGGGTGGCTTGGCACGAATTCGGCCACGCGCTGCTGTGGGATCATGTGAGCAGCCCGAATTTCGGGTTCGCCCATTCGGCCGGCGATGCCCTGGCGGCGATCCTGAACGATCCGGGCAGCAATGCCGCGGACCGGTTCGACACCTTCCCGTGGGTGCGTGCTGGGGTGCCGGGGCTCAACCGCCGGCACGACCGCGCGGTGGCGTCAGGCTGGGCCTGGTTCGGGTCCAACTGGAACACCCAGTATGGCGGTGAACAGGTGCTGTCGACCACGCTGTTCCGGCTTTATCGGTCGATCGGCGGCGACTCGTCCTACCTGCCGACCCAGAGGCGGGCGGCGGATTCCGCGGCATACCTGATCTTCAAGGGGATCGGTCTGCTCACGTCGACCACGTCGTTCCCGGAGGTCTATGAAAGCAATCTCGAGACCGCGGATAAGACCACGACCAGCTTCCAGGGCATCCCCGGCGGTGCGCTGCACAAGGTGGTGCGCTGGGCCTTCGAGAAGCAAGGCCTGTTCCAGCCTGGCGCGGCGCCCGGGCAAGGCAACAACGTCAACACCGAAGGCAACCCGCCCGAGGTCGATGTCTATGTCGACGATGGCCGCAACGGCGAATACCAATACCAGTACAATCACTGGTCATGCCAGGACATGTGGGTGCGGCGGTCAGCCGATGGTGGCACGGTGCATCAGGATCCGATCGTCAACCAGACCAACCATATGTATGTCCGGGTCAAGAACCGCGGGACGCAGACGGCACATGGGGTGCGGGTCGATGCCTATCACGCGCTGCCAGGCACCGGTCTGGCCTTCCCCGACGACTGGACCCCGATGGCCACGGCAACGTTGCCGGCATCGAGCCCGATCGCGTCGGGCGGCAGCACCATCATCGGGCCGTTCGACTTTGTGCCGACCGTGGTCGGGCATGAATGCCTGCTGGCAATTGCCCATGCAGATGGCGACCCGGGCAACGACACCACGATCACCGGGACCATCCCGGAATCGCGGCTGGTACCGTTCGACAACAATATCGGCCAACGCAACGTCAACCCGGTGTTGCCGAGCCTGCGCTGGATTGTCGAATACCTGCGCAAGCACGTGATCTGGGTGCGCAATCCGTTCCGCAAAGCGAAAGTTGCGACGATCGAGATCGAACTTCCTGTGTTCCTGCGCCGTCTGGGCTGGGAGTTGAAAGTGGTGTCCGCCGGAGGCCGCAAGTTCGAGTTGGGGCCGCGCGACAAGCGGGAGGTGGTCCTGTCGATCGAGCCGGGTCGCGATTTCGATCCCGAAATGGCGCGCAAGGCGATTGCCAAGGGCGATGGCGAGATCGTCGTACGGACCATGCTGGATGGCGAACTTTCAGGCGGGATGACCTACAAGCTCAGCTTTGAAAAGGACGAGCGCGACGACCGGCCAGGTGATCCCGACAAGCCGTACGAGCCGCCGACCGACCGGCCGCGCGACTGGCCGGTGATCACCCGGCGTCCGACCATCGAGGAGATCCTGCGTATCCTGCGCGGCTCGGTCTCGCTGCCTTCTGGAGGTGGCACCGTGCGCACCATCCGGCTGGAATTCGATCTCGACGACGAGTGAGATCGACGCCCGGACCGGCCTCCATTTGCGGAGGCCGGTTCCGACTTTTTCTGCTTTCAGGAGTTTTTTCATGCCCAATGAATTTACCCCGGTCCTGAGCCGCCGCATTCACTCAGTGCACGAGATCGTTCCCACCGTCTCGATCCTGCGGAAATACCGGCTCAAGATCTGGTCCTCGACCGTGATTATGGTCCGTCACGCCGAGAAAGCCGGCGGCGGCAACCCGCCGTTGTCATCTGCGGGGCAGGCGCGGGCCAATCTGTTGCGCGACATGCTGCAAGACGAAAACCTGTCGGCCGTCTTTGTGACCAACACGGTGCGCTCGGAACAGACCGGCCAGCCCACCGCGACCGGACAGGGCCTGTCGCTGACCCATTACGACGCCACCGATGGCCCGACACTGGCCAGCACCATCCGGTCCAGCCACGCCGGCCGCAACGTGCTGGTGGTGGCGCATTCCAACACCGTCGACGACATCGCCGGGGCGCTGGGGATGCCCGGGCTGGGAGAGCTGGCCGAGAGCCAGTTCGACCGGATGTTCGTCATCTCGCGCAGCTGGTGCGGCTCCCGGCTGACCCGCATGCGCTACGGCAATTGGACACCGTAAGGAGGTCGCCATGACCAGGATCACCAAAGCCATCATCATACTTGATCAGGCCAGCGGAGCGATGCGGCTGGATGACGACGAGCGGCCCATAGGGCTGGATCTCATGCCCGACCTGGCTGACATGGCGGCAGGGACCGGAGTGACCAGGCTGGAGCTGATCCTGGCGGTTCCGGGACTGGAGCGCGATGCGTTCGAGTTCGATCTGGATGGGTTTGCCGCTCCGCAGGGTTTGCAGATCGTGCCGTTGCCGCCGCTCGCCTATGGAGACGCGGCAGGGCTGGCCCGGCATGCGCCGACCGATGCTGATACCGCCTTCGTTGCCGCCGATCGGCGGTTGCGGGGCGAGGCGGCGGCAGCCGGGTTGGTGCCCGTGCCGCATCCGGCTTTGTTGCCGATGCTGGCCGCAGGCACACGCCCGACATCTGTTCGGCTGACCGGTGCGCGCGCCACGCTGGAACGGCTAGCGCGCAAGGGCGAAGTGATCCCGATGTGGTTCCAGCCGGTGCAGGATACTGCTTCGGCGGACTGGGCGCTGATCGCGCTAATGTCGCCGGTGCGGATGATCGATTCCGTGCTGCTTGGGCTAGGAGTGCAGCCGCTGGATTATGACCCGCTGACCCAGGATCTGTTCTGGACCCGTACGGAGGGCGATGCGGCCGAGCTTGCCGAGGCGTTGGGCGACAGGAAGGTTCTTTACGCAGAGCCGGGCCAAATCCTGACCGCGATGCGCCCCGAAGAGGCCCCTGAGGTGTTCCATGTGCACGGCGCGCATGGCCATAGCGAATACCTGGCGCCCGATCCGGGACTGATGAGTGCCGGAGCGAGCGAGGCGGTGGATTTCGACACGCCCGTGGTGGGGGAGCTTCCGAAGATTTTGGAAGCGGTCGAGATTCATCCGGCGGTGCGGAAGTCGATCCTTCTGATCCGCCCCAGCTGTTCTTCGGTTACGCCGCAATATGTCGACGATCTCGACCGCTATTCCGGTGTAACGGCGCTCGACGGCCATGGCATGATCGTTTCGCGCCATACGGCGCATCCGGATAACAAGCGTGCGGAAAGCCAGTTGATGCGCGATCTGCGCGCAATGGGTTATTGCCCAACCCGGCACGACTTTACCCATGCCGGCGCGACGCATTCGAACATCATTGCCGACCTGCCGGGGCTGGGCCGGTTCCGCATCAAGCCGGCGATTCTCGAACGCTATCGGAGAATCCTTCGAGAACCGCTTCCGCGCCCGTTGCGGCCATTCCTGGACGAGCTATCCCGGCTGCTGCCCGAGGCCGCGTTCTCGTCGGATATGCTGGCCGAACTGCCGGAGCGGGTGATCAAGACCGAGATCGAGCGGGTTCTGAAACTGCGCCCGTGGTATCCGTGGTGGAAGCTGAAATGCCCGCTGCCAGGGTTCGGCGCCGGGATTATCATTGTCGGCGCACATCTCGACAGCACCGCCGCATTCGACTCGGAATATGACGCCACCACGGACGCCGCTCCCGGCCGAGACGATAACGGCTCTGGCCTTGCCGCCGTGTTGTCGCTGGCGCGTTGGTTTGCGGGGTTGCAGAACCGGCTGACTCACACCGTCCGCTTTTGTTTTTTCAATGCCGAGGAAACCGGGTTGGTAGGGTCGAAAGCATATGCGGCGCATCTCAAGGCAATGGGCGCGCCGGTGCGCGGCGTCGTTTGCACCGACATGATCGGGTACAACTCCGATGCCAACCGCCTTTTCGAGGTTCATGCCGGTTATTCCGACCCGGCGGTCCGCGATTTGAGCGATCCGCTGGCCGTCAAGCTGGCCTCGGCGGCGGCAGAGTACGGTGCTCTCGCACCAGCACAGATCTATCGAGGCGCAAGTTGGAGCGGCGCCCCGGACAGAAATACCTATGACGGAGCGATCAACCGTTCGGACCATGCCGCGTTTCACCAGCAGGGCTGGGGTGCAGTTTTGGCGAGCGAAGATTTCTTCGCGAATTTGCCGAGCGAACCGACTAACGATCCCAACCCGAATTACCATCGGCAGAGCGATCAGTCGATCGACATGGATTATGCCCGAGACATCACCTGCGCAGTCGCACGGATGGTAACGCTGATGGCTGTTTGAGTGCAATGCGCGGTGAACGGATTTCATGTTCAGCCAGGCCCCTCCAAGGCAATAGTCAGCGTCCACCTGGTTGGCGCACTGATGCTCGACACCAATGGCGAATGGGCAGTGGCACGACGATACATGTCCCTCAAACCCCGCGCCCGTGTCTCAGACAATCCCGTTGTCAGGTTGCCCGCCGTGGCATCCTGACCGACTTCGGACCTCTCTGGGGTCGGCGCTCTGACACCACGCCGCGGGGCATGATCTTTGCTGATGGCTGAAGGCCAACGTCTGCCAATCGAGGTGCGACGCGGCACCGGAGACTGCGGCTTCGCGGCAAGCCGATGTCTGTGAGCTCACGCAGCAAGGAATCTCTTTGTCTCCTATAGGCTCGACGCCTCATCTGAGCGTTTCGGTCGGCAGTATCGCAGCTGAACACCGGCTTGCAACGTGAGCCTGGATTCTCTTTGCGCTGGCGCGAATGTCCGGTGTTCACCCAAAGTGATTTTCACCGAGGTCGCGAACCGCAGATACCAGCTATTCGCGCGAGGAGGTCGAATGGAAGCAAAGTCCGCTGAACCGACCTTGCTGAACACCGCAGCGAATGTCGGTTGTCCGCCCTTCTTACCGATCTGCGCGCGAGACTTACGGCTAGTTTGAGCCGTTCACGCTCAATCGACCCTTTTGACCAAATGGCGGGATTGTCCGCAACTCGGTCAAAGGCCCCTCTGTCTTCACTGCGCCTACAACGGACGGCAGCTTTTCTTTCTACGGCACAGCTGAGGTTTCGGTCAAAGGGGGCGATGCATCTGCGAGTTCCATGCCGGACCATGTCCGCCTTAGGCTCGAAGCGGTCGGTTGCCGCAATGATGTTGAATAATAGCAATGCGTTACTATTGTTCTCAGTCTCTCGTTCGGCGACGCTACCGGGCCGCCAACTGACGGTGAGCCTATGACCGTTGGCGTTCCCTTGGCTCTTTGATGTCCCTTGACCTGTCTGCTTATGGCAAGACCACGTGGGCCGGATTGGGGATCCGATCGTGGTCCTATCGGATGAGGAATTCCATTGCATGTGGGTGAAACGCACAGCCAGCTCCGGCATCGACAGTCCGTTCCCATACCCGGCCACTGATGCAATTCTTGGGCTGGCCGGCCCAAGAAAGCCGATACGGATCCGTGACAATCCCTGGCTTCAATCCTCCAACGCCTCGGGACCGGGAGCCAGTACCGGGCACCGTTCGCCAACCGGGAAGTGAATGCATGCCTTCATCGAGTATCCGTGTTGGCCAAGCCGGAGATCGGGTGCCTTTGTCACCGATCCAATGTCAAGGAATTCGCCTTGACGGTGAGCTTTCGCAACGTGGAGGGCATGCCGCCAATCCCGGGGGATGTTCACTGGGAAACGCATCAAATGTTGCTCAGATTTCGCAGGGAACGAAAGGAGAGCATAACTGACTGTCACACGCATATTCACCGGGCACAGGTCCTCGGCGATCCTTGGCGGCGTGCTCTGCCGCCCCATCGCCAAGGAGACTCTTCCCTAAATCCGGTCAGAATTCGGACCAGTTTGCGTCGGCCTCGGCCTCGGTCATCGACGGAGCTGCGACTTGAGCCGTCCGGTTCACAGCCACCGCCTTCACTTGTGCCGTCCGTGCAGAAGCAGCCGCAACGGGAGTGCGACGGGCCGAAATCCCAACGACCTTCTCGCCGCCGAGCCGGAAGCTCGCGCTATTGCGGTCAAGTTCGCCAGCCTGCGTCTGCAGCAAGTGGACAGCGGCGGTGGTCTCCTCGAACATCGCCGCGTTCTGCTGCGTGACCTGGTCAAGCCGGTTCACAGCGACCGTAATTTCAGAGAGCGCCGTCGATTGCTGGACGGACGAACTTGCGACCGCTTCAACAAGATCGCTCAACGATGCAACCAGGCTTTCGATTTCCTCAAGCGCCTCTCCCGAGTCCTTCACGAGGGCCACACCGCGCTCTACCTGATCGCCGGAGATGGCGATCAGGTCGGCGATCTCCTTGGCTGCCTCGGATGACCGTTGGGCAAGCGCCCGAACCTCGGAGGCCACGACGGAGAACCCCCGCCCGGCTTCCCCTGCCCGAGCGGCTTCTACACCGGCGTTCAGCGCCAGAAGGTTTGTCTGGAAGGCTATTCCGTCGATGACGCTGGTGATCTTTGAGATCTTGCCCGAGCTTTCGGCGATCTCGGTCATGGAGACGATCGTCCCATGCACGACCTCTCGTCCCGCCACCGTCCGATCGCGGGCCTGCACAACGGTGCTGGCGGCCTCGTGTGCGCCTGCACTGGAATTGTCCACGGAGGCCGAAAGCTCCGTGATCGCCGCCGCTGTCTGTTCCAGCGAGGCAGCCTGGGATTCGGTGCGTCGGCTCATTTCCGCAGCCGCATTGTTGAGCGTATCGCTTTCGGTGCTGATCGTCTGAGACCCCTCGACAATGACCCTGACAAGTGTGGAGATGCGCTCGATGGCCTCGTTGAAGTTGCGGCGCAGTTCTTCGTAATCCTCGGGGAAGGCGCTCTCGATCCGGGCGTTCAGGTCACCTTGCGACATGGAACTCAGCGCACTGGACAGAGCGGCCACGACTCTGGCCTGCTCGGCACGCCCGGCCTCGCGCTCCGCCTCCACCTTTGCATGATGCTCGCCTCGTTCCGTCCGCTGTCGTTCTTCGTCCTCGTGCCGGCGTTTGGCCTCCTGTGCCTGCTGCTGTTCCATCGCCAATTTCTGATTCAGCGAGTCTTCGCGCTGCCGGGCAAGTTCGGCATCGTTCTCAACCTGCTCGGCCTCCAGCCGCTTGCGCTCGACAAGCTGCTCTCGGAAGACGTCGATGGATCGCGCCATGGAGCCCAATTCACTTCTGGCCTGGGTGAACGGCACGTCAGAGGTGAGGTCATCCTCGCGCATGGCCCGCATGCGTTCCACGATCGCCTGCAGCGGGCCGATGATGCTGCGAACGAGAAACACCGAGGCAACCAGCAATACCAGGAGGCTGATCCCCATGGCGACAAGAGACGTGCGCTGAAGAACAGCAAGGTCTGCTTCGATGTCTTCCACATAAGAGCCGGTTCCGACCATCCATTCCCAGGGTTCGAACCAGACTACGTAGCTAATCTTTTCTTCGGGGACAGTCGATTCGGGCTTGGTGAAGTGATAGGTCAGCGCCCCCTTGCCCTGCGTTTTGGCGATCCGGACCATTTCTTCGACAATCCGAACCCCGTCGACATCCACAACGTCGGATTTGTCTTTCCCGATCCATTCCGGTTTTGTCGGATGCACCTTTGCGATGTGATCCCCGTCATAGGCGAAAAAATAACCGGTCTCGCCGTAGCGCATCGCCAGGAGGATCCGCTGCCCCTCGGCCTTGGCGTCCTCGAGCGTGAGTTTGCCATCCTCGACCTGCGCCTGAAGATCCAGAAGCACGCTGACCGCGGACTCCGAGACATCGGCGAGATGCAGGTTACGCATTTTGTAGGCATTGTCGACGGACAGTGAGAGCAACACCTGGGACAGGATTGCGGTCAGGGCAATCGACAGGACGACGATAGCATAGAACCGGGTCGAGAGGCTTGAAAGACGATTGCGCAACATATCGGGCCCACCATTCGGAAAGATCGAGTCTGCCTACGGGATTCGGCCTAACATCCTGTGAAGCCACGGCGGCATGGACTGGTTTGGTTAAGTCCAGACGATCCTGCATGTCAGGCGTTGGCCGGTCACCAATCCCGTCTCGGTTATCCGCATCGGATAGAGGTGGTGCCGTCGATTGCTGCCCGTCCCGACTGCAGGCGTCTCGTTGCGTTCCGGCGCATTTCTTCGGCCACCCGGGGCGTGCAAGGAGCGGATGTTCCTGGTCGGGATCGTCGCGAGGTTCATGGAAGGTTTCGGCGATCTTGGCGCGTGGAGGAAACCGGCCCTTCCGCCGCAGCGTATCCCATGTTCGGAATGGCCGGACAGGCATCTACAACGAGGGACATGGACCTGGGGAGCGAAGCATTGAAACCGCCGATCCGGCGATGAGCGAAGTGCTGTATCAGCAAGGCTGTCCCGGCTGTCAGGCATTCGAGAGACAGCGGAATTGCTCGATCTTGGACGCCGCGGGGCGTCACTCCATATTGGTATGCCGGGCACGCATGCTCTGGGCGGTCTCGCCGGTCAGCCCCTTGAGATCCGCCACCATCCACTCGAACAGAAAGAACAAGGCCCCTTCGTAGACAGACCCCATCGGGAGGATGCTGCTTTCGTCGGATCTGGAATCGCTGGCCATGGTCATCGCTGGAACCACGAGAACCAGATCCGAGGCCGAGGCCTCCGACGAGCCGGGCTCTGCGGTGACCAGGACAACCGATGCCCCGGCCTTGCGCGCTGTGGCGATGTGGGCATTTACCGTCACAAGATCGCCCGGGCCGGACGTCACGACCAGAAGGTCACCCTCGCCGAGCGGAGGCATCGTGGTGTCGCCGACATAGCCAACCGCCAGACCGAGGTGAAACAGCCTCATCGCGAAGCCGCGCATCTGGTAGCCTTCGCGACCGCAGCCATAAACCCCGACGGTTCTTGCCGCAGCGATCAAGCCACAGGCTTTGGCCACGTCGGCGGGATCGATCCCGGCCAACGATGCTCCAACAGTGGCAAGCGCGTCCGCAATTCGGTCAGCCATCGGATTTCCCATCTCTTGCGGCCGGTTTCCCGACCTGTCTCCCTGTCGGGGTGCCAGGCACGCCCCGGAACGGACAGCGCGATCCTGACGGGATTGCCCGGCCAATCACACTCGACATGTTGCCCCCGGAGTTCCTGGGAGCCGGTCGAAACGCGACCGGCTCCCAAGTTGTCAAACGGCCTGAACCTTGAGTGTTCCTTCCGGTCCCTGCTTCGTCAGGACCTTGGGGATCTCTTCAAGCGGAAGACGATGAGAAACGAGGCGCGTGACATCAGGGCCGGTGTCCCGCAGCGCCGCGATGGCATCCGCGATGTTGTGGTTCAGCGAGTGGGCGCCAGCGAGCGTCAATTGGCGACGAAACACCTCGAAGGGCGAGATCTCGATGCGGGCCTCCGGCGGGCAGACGCCGAAATAGAGCACCTTGCCGCCATTGGCAGTATAGCCCGGCAAGGTGGCGGCCACGGCCGGTACACCGGTCGCGTCCACGCTGAGATCCATCTGGTGTTCGAGCGCGGCAAGTTCCGCCGAGCCGGAGGCATACGGCGTGAAACCGAAAGACTCGGCCAGTTCCAACCGATGGGGCGCAATATCGGCGAGACCGATTTCTGCCACGCCGCGGGTCTTCAACGCCATCGCCATCAGGAGGCCGATCGGTCCGGCACCGATAACCAGCGCCCGTTCGACACCTTCTGTGCCGATCACTCCGACGCCATTGAGCACACAGCCCATCGGCTCGGCAAGCGCCGCCATGTCGAATGGCATGTCACCGATGGCCACGAGGTTTTCGGCCTTGACGACACTGTACTCGGCAAATCCGCCATTCACCGACACGCCATAGGCCCCAAGCGTTTCGCAGAGGTTTGCCAACCCCTTGCGGCAGGCCCGGCAGTGGCCACAGCTCAGGTTCGGATCGACGACGACCCGGTCGCCCACCGCAAAATCGGCCACGTTCTCGCCTACCTGCTCAACCACGCCGGCATATTCATGCCCGGGCACAAGCGGGAAGTCGGGGGTCCCGTAACGGCCATGCAAGACGTCGATATCGGTGTGGCAAACGCCGCTTGCCTTGACACGAAGCAGCACCTCGTCTGCCGCCGGCTTCGGAACATCGATGTCAGAAAAAACGACGGATCCCAACGCGTCGTAAACAACTGCTTTCATGGGTCTGGTTCCATCTTTCGAGTTTGGGCCGCCGGACGGTCCCGGCGGCGAAAGGTTACGTGTCGAGATACGCCTGCAACGTGGCCGCGCATCCGTTGTTCCACAGGTCGTCCAAGGCCGCAGCGAAGGCCTCCCTGAACACCGAGGATTGACCGACCTCACCATAAACGTCCCGCATCTCCAGCCAGGCGTCGGGTCGGACACGGGCGTCGCGAGCACAGGCGGTGAGGCGTGCCCAGGACGGATCGTTCGCGGCGATCGGCTGGTGCTGTTCACCCTCGCCATAACAGTACCGACACCACAGGGCGCTCTCCAGGGCCAGACCAGTGACGGCACGGCCCTGCGCGAGGTTCTCGGCCACGGAGGGGACGATGAATTTCGGCTGGCGGTTGAAACCGTCAAAGCAAAGCCGGTCTATCGTGTCGCGAATGGCCGGGTTGGCGAAGCGTTCCCGCAAGGCCGCATGGTATTCCGGCTGGGTCGCCCCCGGAACCGGCTCGACCACAGGATAGATCTCTTCCTTCTCGACCTTGTCGAAGAAGGCCGAAACCAGTGGATCGGCCATCGCTTCATGGGCGAATGTCAGCCCAAGAAGTGCGGACGGATAGGCAATGATCGCGTGCCCACCGTTCAGCATGCGGATCTTCATATGTTCGTAGGGCGTCACGTCCTCGACGATCTGCACCCCGACCTCTTCATAGGCGGGCCGACCGGCCGTGAACTTGTCCTCCAGCACCCATTGCAGGAAAGGCTCGCAGAAGACCGGTCTCGCGTCTTCCAGACCGTATTCTCCGGCCAGGCCAGCCGCCCGCTCCGGCGTCGTCGCGGGCGTGATCCGGTCGACCATCGCGTTGGGAAAGGCAACATTCTCGTCGATCCAATCGGCGAGCCCTGCCTCCTGCCCACGCGCAACGCCGACCACGGCAGAGCGGGTGACATTCCCGTTGTGAGGAAGGTTGTCGCAGGACATGACCGTGAACGGCACCATCCCAGCGTCGCGGCGCCCCCGCAACCCGGCCACGATGGCACCAAAGACGGTCTTGGGGTGCTCGGGATTGGCGATATCGGCGAGAATGTCAGGGCTGTTCGGGTTGAAGCCGCCGGTTTCGGCGCTGACATAGTACCCACCCTCGGTCACGGTCAGTGAAACGATCCGGACATCGGGGTTCTTCATGGCTGCGATGATCGGGCCGTGGCCATCTTCGACCGGCAGGAAACCCGTCATCAGGCCAGAGACGTGCACGGCTTCCGTGCCTGCGCCCTGTTCCGTGACCGAGTAGAGCCAGTCCTGGGCTTCGAGGTCGGCACGCATGGCGGCATCCGTCGGCATCACCCCTGCCCCGAGGATTCCCCAATCCAGCGAGCTGCCCGCATTGAGCAGCCGGTTCAGGTAGAAGCCCTGATGGGCGCGGTGGAAGTTGCCCAGCCCGATATGCAGGATGCCGGGCTTCAGCCCGGAACGGTCGTAGCTCGGCACCGCGATGCGCGCGTCGAGTTGCGAAAGCGTTTGTGAGGTCAGTTTCATCAGCTCATCCACTGCCCGCCATCGACGTTGTAGGTCTGTGACAGGATGTAGTCGGATTCGGAGGAGGCGAGGAAGATCGCCATGCCGGCCATGTCTTCGGGGGTCGCAAAGCGCCCTGCCGGCACGCTGGCCTCGACTTCGGCCCGTTTCTGGCCGGGTTTCTTGCCTTCGAGCTTGGCGAATTTCGCATCCACACCGACCCAATGCTCGCCCGCAACAACGCCGGGGGCGATGGCGTTCACGTTGATGCCATGCTCGATCAGGTTGAGCCCCGCCGATTGCGTGATCGAAATCACCGCAGCCTTGGTCGAGCAATAGATCGCGACGAGACTCTCGCCGCGACGCCCGGCCTGGGAGGCCATGTTGATGATCTTGCCGCCATGGCCCTGCTTGATCATCTGCCGTGCGGCCGCTTGCAGGGTAAAGAGCGTGCCTGCCACATTGACCGAATAGAGCTTCTCATAGCTTTCGCGGGTGATGTCGACGATGTTGTCGGCATCGAACAGCGCCGCGTTGTTGACGAGGATGTCCAGCTTGCCGACCTTTTCGACAATTGCGGCGATGGCGGCGTCGATGCTGTCCTGTTTCGTGACGTCGAGCTCCACCGCATAGGTGCCCTCGCCGATCTCACGCGCAGTCGCCTCTGCTGCTGCCATGTTGATGTCGCCGATGGCGACCGTTGCGCCTTCGCGGACATATGCTTCTGCAAAGCCCCTTCCGATGCCACGGGCTGCGCCAGTGATCAGGGCCGATTTTCCTTCAAGACGGTTCATTGTCTTCTCCGTTTGGTCGTTACCCGCAACGCGCGGGCTGTGCGTGAGGCGTCAGAGCGCCGTGAATCTGTATTCGCAGGTGTTGCGATAGGTCTCGCCCGGGCGAAGGATGGGCGATGGGAATTGCGGCCGGTTGATCGAATCCGCGAAGCCGGCGGCCTCAAGGCAGAACCCCATGCTCGGACCGTGTTTCTGCCCGTCCAGGCCAACGGCCACCGGTAGCCCGGCACCCGTGTAGAACAGCAGCCCGGGTTGATCCGTCGATACCACCATTTCCATGTCCCGGTCGGGCGAGAGCACTCTGGCGACAGGCCGCACCGTCCCGCGTGTCCCCTTCAGGACGAAGTTGATCTCGTAGTCGCTACCGATCCGCCGCTCGGACCGGAAGTTGTACGGCGTGTCATCGCTGGACAGCACCTCGCCGGTGGGGATCTGGTTTGACGCGGCGGGGGTGTGGAACTCCGAAGTGACCTCGAGCCAGTGCTGCGCCGCAGAGGCACCGTCGGCAAGCGTGAAATAGCTGTGGTTGGTCATGTTCAGCAAGGTCGGCGCATCGGTGGACCCCTGTATGTCCATTCGCAGGGCGTTGTCCTCGGTCAACTCGTAGCGGCAGGTTACCGAGACCTCCCCCGGATACCCCTCATCCCCATTCGGAGAGACCAGGGACAGAACAACAAAACCGGGGCCAACGTCCCGAACCGACCAGTTCCTGCGCGTGAAGCCCTTGATCCCGCCGTGCAGATGCACGTCGCCATCCCCGTTGACCGGCAGTTGATACGACGTCCCGTCCAGCGAGAACCGCCCATGCGCAATCCGGTTGCAGACCCGCCCGACGACGGCCCCGAGGTACGAGGCGTTGGCCTCGTAGTCGGCGACATCGGCGTAACCGAGCACGACACGACGCAACGACCCGTCCTTGAGCGGCATTTGAAGGTCCCACAGGACCGCCCCCCACGAAAGGATGGATGCCCGCGCGCCAGCCTTGTTGCACAATGTGATTTCCTGGACGTCTTCTCCACCCAGGCGGTGGGTCTGAATCGTCGGGTCTGGCATCGTGAGTGTCGTCGTCATTGTTCTACTCTTTGTCGAGGTCCAACGCATTTCCCGGTCGCCGCTTCAGCCCTGGTTGTTCTGTCTCGGAAAGGTCAAGGAAGGATGTCCACGCTTCGGAAACCGTCGACGGGAATCGCCGGGGGAAACAGTCTCATCGTATCGCGAGGCCTTGTTTGTCGAACTTGTGGATCTGGTCGAGTTGGGGTGTGAGGTAGATTGTGTCGCCGTGGTTCACGGCGATGTCTCCCGAGATGCGGACGGTGATCATGTCGGCCAGTCCGGTGTCATGGACGTGGATGAAGGTGTCCGA
>CANLZY010000050.1 GCA_947495685.1 uncultured Tropicimonas sp. | reverse complement strand
TCAGGCCTACTTCAACCAGCCGATGCCCAAAGCGGCGGCGGCGTAACCGAGGCGGAAATCCACTTAGAAAACGCCCGGAATCTGTTCAGACAAACCGAGCCACCTCTGCATATGTCGGCATGAAACGGCGGATAGGTCCGACCACGTCACCCATAAGTAGAGGAGTGCCTTGGCAGTCTCAGGAAGCGGTAGTCTCTAGCCAGAAATCTGGACCCGCATTGACTGGTGATTTAGGCACCTCTCAATCAACGACCCGATCCTCTTACCTATCGTTTTGGCCATATCTGCCTGTCTGCAAACTGCCTTTTGAAGCATTTGCCCGCCGCCAGGCCCGCATGTTCGCCCCATGCTTGGGCACCCCTTGCGACGCTGGGCCTTGCTGTCAGAATTCTCAGAAGGCCAGCTTGAGCGGCGGATAGTTCCCGGTCCACAAGCCGGAACTGGGCCACTAACAGCAGCAAAGGCACGATTCCAACCAGACCAGAGACCGACCATGCACTAACAATCAACCCGGACCACTCGATGGGGGCGGTCCAGTGATCCCGTTCTTGTCTTCACCACAGGTGTCCGTCCACCGCATCGTCGCAAATGACAAAACTTCACCCACGACCAAGGTGGGCTCCCGCGGTATCACCCGCTCCACCCTTCAATGGTCATGTGGTTGAAGCGGTATTTGTCGGTCTTGAGGTCGAACTTCCCCGGTTCGCGGGGGATCGTATGGAAATCCAGATACCCCCAGCAATCTTGCATCGGGCCGTAGCTTGTCGGCCATGTCGCGCCGTCGTCGGGCACGTAGGTCTCAAGTCTTCGATGCAGATCCGGGTAGAAATTCCCGATCCAGAACCAGTCGGAAAGATATACGGCTTCGGTATTTTGCGCTTCGCTCTGGGGAGGCCCCTTCCCGTCGGGCGGAATCCGGTCGCCGACGGTTTCCGAGACAGGAAACAATGCCAAAACGGTGGCGACATCCCGCCAGAGCAGGCGGCAAGTCTCCGGTGTGAAGGTGTGGAAGGCACCACATTTCGACGTAGCTCCAAAGCGCGGCTTGTGTTGCCCGACTTGGTACCCCCAGCCGTAATCGAAATACTCGGCATAGAGTGGGTGCATAAAGGACGGGAAATCGGGCACGACCTTTCGGATCGCGCCAATTGGCCAAAACCGTTCTCCATCGCCAAGATCCGCCCAATAGCTGAACGGTTCTCTCCCGAAACCCCGGTTTGAGATCGGCGAGTGCACGAAACCATTCACGGGTCCTGCCTCCGCTCCCGGTGTCGCACGCGTTGCACACCTCAAGCGATCTCTGAAATCCTCGTCTTTCTCCCAAACCTCTGGAATGCCGAAATGAAAGCGATCCATCAGCGATTCGATATCCGCTGTCTTGAGAATCGGAATGTCGAGAAAGAACCGCTCGAGGGTGCGTAGGCGGAACTCCGCCCTGTCTTCGAAGTTTAGGAGTTCAGCAAACTCGTTTCGGCCGGAGACGAAATAGGTGGTCCTGGAAAGATCGATGCCGTAGTTCTTCCACGCCTCGTCCGGCGTAGGTCTTCTGAATCGGTTGTCCGAGTCCGGGTGGCGCCTGGAGAACCGTGCGTTGGAGTAAACGAGGTCCGTACCCGGAACTATCTTCGCGTCGCCGCGATAGACCTTCTTTTCCCACCGCTGCGGCACCGCATCGAGCGGCGCCAGGGGCGGCGGTGCGGGGTCCACAGGTCCCGAGCGTCGTGTTTCGAACGCCCATTGCACCACGTCCTGCGAGAAGGTCCAGGTCGAGCGTTTCAGCCCGGCCTGCCAGCATCCGTTGAACCATCCGCCATGCAGGATCAGCCGCCCCTGCCCGTCGCCCTGCCGACGCTCCGAAGGCCAGATCCGGAATGCCTCCAGCGCCGCGTCATCGACCCGACAGAAGGCGCCGTAGCGCGGGAAATGCTCCGCGGCCCCCACCTCCGCGCGCCACAGCGCCGCCGAAGCGGTGTGATCCAGCTCCAGTCGGGAGAAATCGGGTGTTACGGAAAGGATCAGCGGGTAGTCGAGCTCTTCGTGCAGGTAGTCGAACCGGTGCAGCGTCGCGGCCTCCCGCAGGTCCGCGTGCAGATCCGCCCCGAGCGAGGCGCGTTGCGCTGGATCAATGGGCCCGCGATGCACCAGGCGCTCACCCGTGTGGATGTGCCACATCTGCCCCAGGTCACCGGCGTCGCCGCCGCCCGCCCATTGCCACCACCCGAGATCCACCGCCGAAACACTCATCCTGCCCATCTCCCTGCCAGCACGACCGTATCACGATGAAACAACGTGTCATCTTTCGTTTGGCCGAGGCTGATCAGCTTCAGTCGCCCTCCGGCAACAGAGTACTCGGTGTGGCGTCAAAGGACTCTCGGGCGAGGCTTTTTCTTGCCGATGATTGGGTTTGTTTTTTAATGGGCAGTTCATACAATCGGCCTTTGTTGTTTGGTGTTTTCGCACTTTCTAGCCAGAAGCGGTTCGCCAGGGATCAGAATGGTCTCGCCCCGTGTGCAGCATTTCTTTTCTCTCAGGGCAGATATCTCTCTCTTTTTCAGCGCCTTACGAAAAATCGGATCGAGGCCGAACCCCTTCCTTGCATTCGCTTTTGTCAAACACAGGGATGAACGGGAGGATTCACCGCTTCAGCGTCAGCCAGATCTGTTGTCAGAAGACCGATACGGGGCATCAGCGACCACCCAACCCGGCCTCAGGCCAAGGAGTTCTTCGGTCCGGTCGATCATCTTGCCCATGGCGCCGACGTCGGCGGCTTTGTTCGAGCCGTTGGCGTTTGCGTCGACAATAATTCCGTGATCCGTATCAATCAGGTTATTGTCTAAATGGGCGCGCAAAGCCGGACCCTTGGGCGCCGCTGTCCACTGGCTGGCGGGGGCGGCGTGGCCGGTGAACATGGGCTTGACCGTAGTGGCAGCACCGAAGGTTTCGTCAAGGGTGTCGAGATATTCACGCACCGCCCGTGGTGCATCGTTCGGATCGCACTCGCGGGCCGCCCAGTCATCTGGATTGCTGGAAGTCTGTCTTTGGACACCCGCAACGATCAGGCAGGCATCCACGGAAAGGCCTCGACCGCCAACAATACCTTCTTCCATGCATCACGCACCGGCTGTCCCGAAGACACGGCGCAACAGGCCACTCTCGGGAAAGCGGCCCTGGCGATTTTTCAAGAATGTTGAATGGTCGGGGATGCGGTCCGTCAGATCGAGGGGACAAAACCACCGCTACGCAAGGTTCAATTGCACCTCTTCGCACAAATGGCGCTCGGACCGGATGCCAAAGCAATACCCCACCAGAAAAATCCGGATCAGCAGGTCAGGATCGACTGACGGGCGGCCTGTATGGTTGAAAAATCCACCAAATGCGCGCGGATGCCGCTCAGATCGACGAACCGGTCAATCGACCATGGCAGGTGATCCTGAGGGATGTGATCTTCCAGCGAAACCTCACAAAGCAGCGCTGCTGACTGCGGTCCCAACATCGCCAGAACTCCCGTCCAAAACAGGAATCGAAACAGCGAACTGTTCCGCGATCAAGGAAGAGTCTTTCAACAAAATCGGCTTTGCTTGGCCGTTCGCAGCGGTTGCGCCTGCAACCTCATGTTATCCCGAAAACAGACATACGCCCGTTCGCACCTCCCTAAGTGCGCTCTCGCAACAAGCCAGAAAGGTTTTGCCGCGTTTCTTGCACAAAACGCCGCCCTACAACTCGCACTATCTGGACTGACACAGCGACCTACCGACCAGCCACTTGTCTTGCCAGGTTTTCGAACAGGTTCGTGAAGGGCATCGCATTGGCCATCGGGCTCAGGACGGTGATGTCGATCCCGAGGGCTTTTGCACGGGCACGGGTTTCTGCAATCGGCGTGTTTTCCCAGAGCATGAGCGGATCTCTGTCCTGATCAAGCGCTTGTTCCAGGGCTTCCCATTCCGGGGCGCCGGGGTCCTCGTCCGGTTCCCAATGCAACGCCAAGATGTCGCCGGAATAGGCGCGGTCAAGGTACTGATAGACAGGATGGGACGCGAAGATCTCTCGGCCGGCAACATCCGAGAAAAACTGCGTGAACGCCGCGTCCAGGGCTGCAAGTTCCGCGTCGAGGCTTTCGATGCGATCCGCCATCCCGGGCGCCATGTCCGGCCAGCGTTGGGCCATGGCGTCCGCGACCGCTGCGACCTGTGCCGTGGCGATGTCCGGGTCGAGCCAGGTGGTGAAGGCATAGGCTCCGTCGTGGGTGTGATCCCCTTCGGGACCGTGTTTGTGGGTGATTGCATCGGCTTTGGCCAGGATCAGTCGATCCTGAACCGACGCGGTTGTGTCGACCAGCCGCGCGCGCGGCAGGAGCGCCGTCTTTGTCCATCCCGCATAGCCAGCGCCATTCAGCAGGATGAGATCAGCCTGCTGGTAGCGCAGGATTTCTTCCGCTGAGGGTTGCCAATAGGCCGGGTCGATGTCGGGCGGTATCGGATACACGACCTCCACCGCTTCGCCGCCAAGAACGGACGCGATATAGGCCAGCGGCGCATTGACAGCAGCGACCGTCCGGGTGGGCTCGGCCTGTGCAGGCAACGCGCAGACCGCCAGCAGGAGCATGAGGATGGTGAAGTATTTCATCGTGTTCATCCTAAAACCACAGAAGCGCAATCTGGTCCTTCAGACGCGACGCAGACCAGACGATTGAAAGGCTGATAGCGAGAGCGAGAGCCAGTAGCATCACCAGCTCGCACGAGACCAAGGCCGCGGGCAGGCCGGGGCCGGCCCCGAGGCGGCGGGATATGTCGAATTCGCGCTGGCGCATCTGGACCGAGAGCCAGATGACGAGGGCGATGGCAAGACCGGCGGCGAGCCCGACGGCCAGCATCACACCCTGGAGGACGGCTTTCACCTGAAGCACATTGTCCATCAACCCGCGGATCTGATCGGTAGCGCGCAGGATCTGGAGTGGTGCCTTTCGCTCCTCAACGCGCCCACACAGCAGGGCAGAGGCTTTCTCGTCGAACGGAAAAACCAGCACGGCCGAGAGCGGGAACGTCTCGGGCGCGCCGTGGAAATGGAACTCGGACAGCTGGTCGGCCGAAATTGCCTCGAAGGTGGGCAGGCTGGCATTCGCGGTGAGCGCCTCGCCACTCTCGGTCTTCAAGAGCAGGCTGGAATTGGTCTGGCGGGTCAGTTCTTGGTGGCCGTGCCCGAGCCCATAGACGATCCAGCCTGTTTTCAGATCGGTGAGTATCGCGCGGTCATCGGCCGTGTCCGTGGCGGCGAGGATGCCGCTGATCACCATCCCGACCGGATAGGCCCCAGCGAGGTCGAAGACCTGTTCGACATCGCTGGTTATCTGGTCGCCAACCGCAACGCCAAGCGTTCGGGCCGCTTCGGCTCCAAGCGCAACCTCGCCGACGGCCACAGGCAAGCGCCCCTCCGCGGCGGTCAACCCGCGCAGGCGAAAATACTCGATGTCCGTGCCGACGATGGGGAAACCGCGCGCGGTTCCGGCGATGTGAATGGGGGCAAGATCTGCCATCCGGCTGTCGATCAGCCAATCGTAGTCTTTCATCGAGACCGGCATCTCGACATTGCCGCGGAAATAGGCCGCCGAGAGCGTCAGGTCGAGCGGCGCGCCAGCGGCGCCATAGACCAGAGGCGTTGCCTCCGCGCGGGCCATCATGCGGGTCTCGGCGGCGCGGCTCAGCACTTCGGCCAGGAGTGGG
The DNA here is from genome assembly GCA_947495685.1 of uncultured Tropicimonas sp. Taxonomy (GTDB): domain Bacteria; phylum Pseudomonadota; class Alphaproteobacteria; order Rhodobacterales; family Rhodobacteraceae; genus Tropicimonas. Next base: position 19,882 of record CANLZY010000050.1, on the reverse strand, counting down.
ATCGAGATCAGCGTGGCCATCACCGCCACAAGCGTCAGGCTGCGCAGCCAGTGATAGCGGACATGGCGCAGGGCGAGATAGGCGATGCCATTCATGCCCGCGCGCCCCACATCTCGCGGAGATCCAGCACGCGGTCGAACCGGTCGAGCAAGCCATGATCGTGCGTGACCATGATGAGGGTTGCCCCGAGCCGTTCGCGTTCTGCGAAGAGGTGATCCATGATCCGACCTGCGGTCTCCGGATCAAGGTTGCCGGTGGGTTCGTCTGCCAGCAGAACTGCGGGATCGGTGACCACCGCGCGGCAGATTGCGACCCGTTGCTTTTCGCCATGAGAAAGCTGCGCCGGACGGTGCGACAGGCGGCTGGTGATGCCAAGGGTTTCGGCCAGGGCTTCGGCTCTCGCACGGGCCTCCGGCGTGACCCGCCGTCCGGGGGCAATGCGAAACGGGTGGAGGATATTGTCGCCCGCGCTCAGGTAATCCAGCAATCCGAAGTCCTGGAAGATGTATCCCACGGACCGAGCGCGGAAGGCTTGTGCAGCGCGACGGCTCAGACCTTCGACCGCGATGCCATTCACGCGAACCGTGCCGCGATCCGGGCGCAGAAGCCCCGACAGCAGATTGAGGAAGGTGGTCTTGCCGCTGCCGCTCGGGCCGATGACGGCCAGCGTCTGACCCTCCTCGATGGTCAACTCCGGCAGATGAAGCCCTGCGGCGTTGTTCGGATGTGTGAAGCCAAGGCCGCGGATCTCGATGCTCACATCAACCGCTCCTGCGAGATCACGTCGAAGCCGCGGACCTTCCATGCGCCATCGACCGGTGCCAGAACGAGGTCTGCCTCGTAGGCGTTGGTCCGGCTGTGGACATGGCCCCAGTGGCCGACGGTGCCCCGCACGACCCAGTTGGCCCGTAGGCGCAGCGTTCCGGGAGCAGCGCCGTCGAGCGGCTCGACGTTGCTTACCTCCAGCGCCTCGACGCGGGCCTCGGTCCCACCGGCCCGTTCGATCCGGAGCGAGGATCGCTGGTCGAGATAGACCTGCTCCAACACGGTGCCGTCGAGCGTCAGGGCAAGGCGATCATAGACCTGGTCCTCGGTGCGGAAGTCGAAAGCCCGGTAGACGTTGTTCAGGATGTCGCTGGTGAGAGTGGTCAGTTTCTCCGGGTCGAGCTCCGGAACACGCGTGCCCTGCCGTTGCTGAAGTACCGGGATCGCCACCATCGCAACGAGCGCGACGGCCCCTCCGATCAGGGCATTCCGGCGCCTATTGTGTCCTGCACGCGCCAGCGAGACAGCTGCGAAACCCAGACCGAGGGCAGCCATACCCCCAAGGGCGAAGAGCATTCGCGATGACGATTCATTCCGGACCACTTCGACCTCGGCAAGGTCCGGATAGGGATTGGTCTTGAAGTGGTTGGTCCATGTCACGACGGGATCGTCGGGGGACAGCGGAAACAGGAACGGGCCGGCAGCATCGACCGCATGTCCGGCAACGTCGGGTGCGCGCCCATCGAACCATGTCCATTCGAGCGTCGCCTGCTGCGGAAGGCCGTCGGTGGGGGCGGACCAGATCAAGCCCAGAATATCGGCGTCGATGTCGACGGTTTCGTCCGGTTGCAGGAATTCCAGCCCACGCATGCCGATCCGCATGAAAGCGGCGCGGTCGAAATCGGCTTTTACGGTCGTGCCCTCTATTGTCATGGGCGTGCGCTGACCAATCTCCAAGGCAGCGGCCTCGCTGAGCGCCTGCGCCTGGTCGGTGTCGAGCGTGTCGCCGTCCACATCATGTCCAACCAGCGCCATGGCATCCCGCACCCGCACCAGCGCCTCGTGCCGGATCTCGTGCGGGTCTGCGTAAAGGAAGGTCATGCGCGGGTACTTGTGGTGGCGGGTGAGGTTGGGATTGTCGAAGCGGGTATACCACGGGTCTGCCCAGTCGAGGTGCAGCGTGGCAGTGGCTGACAGGTAGCGGAAATCTATCACCGGCACGGATCCGTGAAAGGCGATCACCCCGATGTTGACGGTCGCCGTTCCGTCCTCGTCGTGTGGTGGAGAGATTGTCAGGGTCTCGGGGCGGGTTTCGCCGAAAGGATAGAAAAGCTCGGTATAGAGCACCCGCGGGTCCTCGGGCGCCTTCGGCATCGGCCGGCCCGAATACGGATCGATCTTGCCTGCCATCGGCGATGACCGGTCCACGCGCAACCGCCGCTCGACCGTGATCGCCTCCACGGGAAGGATTGTGCCTTCACCGGTCCGCAACGAAATTCCTTCGGTTGCAAACCGGGCGAACCGCTCTTCCTCCGGAGCCGGCGAGGCATTTGTCGACGCCCACCATTCGGATGGAACGAGATCCGAGAAGATATCGATGTCCTCGACAAAGACCTCCAGCACGATCCTCACGCCGTCGTCGTCGACATGGATTTCGGCGATGTTGGGGGCAACTTCTGCGCCGCCAAGATTCACCCAATCCGCCGAGGCCGGAACGCCAAGGAGGAGAATGCTCAGAGAGAGGCACAATCGGCCGATCAGAACCGCCGCGCATCTGGCAAAATGTCGGATCACGTGGAGGCCCCCAATGGCTGCCGCGACGGCGGCGCGCCGTTACTTGCTGATCTGCAGGGTGGCGACCGCCTGCCAGCGCAAGACGCCATCGTCACCAGACACGCATTCCAATGGCTTCTGCTCGCTGGCGGTGCGGATCTGTCCACCGGAGTGCATCGCTGCATTTCCAGCAGTGGCTGCGCCTCCGGTGACTTGGGCGGCCTGATTGTTGCCGCCCAACAAGAGATAGGAACGCTCCGAGTAGGCAAGGCCGGCATAATAGCAGAAGCGGGTTTCGGCGCCCTCCGGAATGGGCGAAGCCGTCAGGAGAGCCGTCTGTGCGACCAGGGGCGTGCCAAGGGTGGCGAGGGCGGCGGCGAGTATCAAGCGCATGTTCTTTCCTTTCAGCATGTTATCGTATAGTGGCAGGTTAGATGCCCGAATGCACGAAGTTCACTTGTGGTGGTTGGCCGGGCCATGATGCGATTTCAGACTGGGCTGCTCCGCAGGTCGACCGCACCTGGCGGGTGGGCATCGCCGATCGTCCAATTCGCCGGCTGGGAAAGGACAATACCCGTGATTCCGCCGCCCTTTTCGCCGACGTTGAGGGCCGGATCGGCGGAGATATTGTCCTGCCACTTGTGGGGTAAGGTGATCCGGGTGATCAGGTTGATATCTTCGGTCAGCGCGAAAGGGGGCACCGGTTGAACATTGAGCGTCGTCTGGCTTCGATCCTCAGACCCGTGGCCGCCGTCCCGGGTGGGCTGGAACGGGACGGAGATCAACGATGTCACAGGGTTGGAGAGCTGCTTCCCAAGGTCCTCGGCCCGGTTCGCCTTTGGCGCGAGCAGGGTTGGTATGCAAATCGTCGCGATCACGCCATGGGTATTTGTCGGTCTCATGGGTCCTTCCTGCCGCTGACTGGCGGTGCCAATTGCTCGTCCGTGTAGAATGTGGGGCCGATCAGGTGGCCCGTTTTCTGGTGGAGTTCAGTAGAATCCCAACGTGGGAAACGGGCGCTGGCTTGCCGATCAGCAGCCGCTCACATCCGGTTGGACAAAGGAGCGGGGAGGCCTGCCGTGCTGCGGCTAGCCTCCCCGCGCAGCCATAGGCCAATCGAGAGAGGCCGGATGATCGGTGCTATTTTTTGTCCGGCATCGGCGGGGGCGTGTAGCCCTCCCATTTGCCGGCCAGAACCTTGTCTGACGGTTCCTTTTCCTCTGAGCGCGGCGCCTCGATGTAGGCCTGTGTAACGCTCGGCGGGAAGACAAAATCGTCTACCGCAGCATCCCTGACGACGATCTGATCCTTGGTCACGTTTACCACGGTCAGGTCGCGCGCAAGCGTGAGATTTCCATCGTAGGTTGTGCGGATTCCCTCAAGGATCGCCTGATAGTTTTCCGGGCTGAGTACAGAGTGATAGCCAAGCGCATGGCGAGGTTTCACGGCGTCCATGACTTTGCCAAAGGCCGCCGGTTCGGTGTGAACACGAGTTGAGACATATGTGGCCTGAGTGAGATCCCAACCGAAATAGGTTGCCAGAAGATCGGGTGGAAGGAAGGCTTCGTGCGAAGCGAGATCCGCGCCTTCAGCGTATTTGATGTACCAACTGTTGGGGTAGGTATCGCCGCCAAAGACGTATTTCAGTCCATTCCACTCCAGTGAGTAGCTGACGGATCCATCCAGGCTGTGGATGGCAGGCCAGGAGCGGACAACGACGCCGTTTTCTTCGTACACAACCTCGTTTTCCTGCATGTAGTCGAACTCGGTGACTTCCAGCTTGGCTCCATCGTCCGGCAAGGCGCCGGCACGCCCCTGCAGGTCCCACTCATAGGCGGCCTTCATGTTCTCGACGAAAGCCCTGGTGCCCATTTCGGGCGTAGCACCGGAGGGGCCGAAAATTTTCAGCGGCTCATAGCGCCCGGACAACCAACTTCCGATGTGCAGCCCCATGAAGTCGCCCACATGGTCGACATGCAAATGGCTGAAGAACACCTTGTCCAATTTGGAAAAGTCTGGCCGCAGGGAGAACAGATTTCCCATGGAGCCCATGCCGATGTCGAACAGGAACTTGTCGCCATTGCCAAGCTCGACAAGGAACGAGATCGAGACCGCCGCCTTTGTCTGGTTTGGCATACCGGTACCGAGTGCGGTGACGCGCATCTCGTTGTCGCCGAGAATCTCGGTATTGGGGAAATAGCTCGCCGGATAGACACCGTCCTGGATCGCAACCGGCATGCGCCCGGTCGGCATTGCGTCCGGCCGTTCCTGGGCACTTGCGTTCGTCATCGGCATCATCAGTGCAGCGCAGACAAGACCGAGCAATGCGGTCTGCCATTTCCTTTGACCAAGCCGTTTCATCACTTCCTCCCAGTTTTCCATGTGGAGCCCTCGCGAACCGATCTTGGCGCCCACTTGAGGGGCGCGCGGAAGCGTGATCTTGCTCGGACAAGTTGTTAGAACGAGCGAGTTCGGGTTTCCATAGACTTATCTATGGGCCGAATCGGTTCTTTGTGTCAATAGAGGTGTCTATGGAGAGTGTGGAGAAACGCCGTCTCGGACGGGAGGACTGGGTCCACGGTGCCCTTGAGATCCTGTTCGAGAAGGGGATCAGTGGCATCAAGGTTGTCGTGCTGGCCGAACGGCTTGGGGTCACCAGTGGGAGCTTTTATTGGCATTTCAAAAAGGTACAGGATCTTCTGGATGCGGTGCTCGATTTCTGGGAGCACGAGCAAACCGATCACATCATCCGGGATGCACAGGAATACGACGGGGACCCGGGGGAGCGGATCTACCGCCTCATGCACCAGGTGATCGAAGAGGGAGCCGCAGAACCCGACCATGCGATCGCTGTCTGGTCCAAATCTGACTCCTCAGTTCAAGAGGTCTATCAAAGAACCCTGCACCGTCGTTTTGGCTTCGCCGAATGGATGTTTCGGGAAGCCGGTTTCCCGGAGCTCGACGCCCGCGCCCGGGGCCGCATCATGGTGGCCTATCTGATGGGAGAATCCGCCTCCGGCCTGAAAGCCGACGACAATTGGCAGCAGGTCCTCAGGCATCATTGGGAAGTCCTCGTTGCAAACCCGTCTGACTGACATGGCCTTTTGGTTTCGAGTGCGTGAATCACCATTCAAAGGGAATTTCATGGCAGTTGGCTGTGAGGGTACCGCCAGCATGAATCGATCGAAAAATCTGCCCGCCGAACGATGATCGAGCAACGTGGGACGACCGTGAACCCGTAGGTGCAGAAAAGAGGGCGTCTCTTCGACGGCGATCCCGTCGACTTTCCAAAGGCACTCAGAAGAGAGAGACACCACTGCAGGTCTGGTCCGCTTCGGAGCGCAGCAGGCTCACCTTGGGGCTCGATCACGAAATCTGGTGCAATTGGACCGACGCTACGTCCGGGTTGTTTTTCAACCTCGTCGTTGATCGACAGTACTCTCGGGCGCTCATCCCGAAAAAGAAAGAACGAAGTCCTTCAGCCGGTCCAGATCTCGTACAGCGACCTTTCCGTAAGACGTTTCGATTGCGCGGTATTTCTTGAGTTCCCGAAAGGCCCTTTGCACGGTCGGCACCGAGACTCCGAGTGCAACCGCAAAGTCGAACTGCGAGATGTTCAGCGGGGTCATGGTATCCGTGCCTTCGAATTCCATCATCCGCACCAGCCTCCGGGCAACCAGTTCCAGACCATCACTGGTGACAAGGTCGCACACCGTCTCCTGGATGCCCTGTCTTAGTGCAAATTCATGCGCGATGATGTCTCGGTAACGTTTCGGCTCGGCATCCAGGAACCCCAGCAAATCCTGAGTCGAGAAGCAGACCGCCAGAGACGTCGTGCCAGCAATTGTTGTTCCGAAGGCGGCTCGCTGCCAACAACTTCGGCCAGCCCGTACTACCGCCCGGGCACGGAAAAGGGATAGACCAACTCTTCGTTGTTGCTGGCGGTAAGGTGCACGTTGATCTGACCCTGGACGAGTCCTTAGGCGTGGGTTGTGGTTCTGCCGCGCCGATACAACACGTCTCCCGGCGCAAGTTCCTTCAGCACACACCGACGCTCAGGAGTTCTTCCTGGAAATCCGTACTGCGGGTCGCGAGCCACCCAAACCGGCAAAGCGTCTCTTTCTGGACTCTGGAAATCCGCTTCAATCGTGTCATGTTCGCCCCTCACGACGCATCGACACAGACCGTGGCGCACCGCGCCGACAAACATCGCGGAAGTTGATCAGGTGAGCAAGTCATGGGTCCGATAGTGCGTGGGACTTTGTGTGGCCGGGCGCCTTTCCCAACTTGGTCGTCGAGGGCCCATTTTCCATTCACAGGACAATTCTGACTGAAAATGCACTGTCTGCCAGAACGTTCGGAGCAGATGCCAAGACCACCCGGCGCAATTTCCTGAAGACCATCCCGACCTTCGGCACAGCTTTTGCAGTCTCGGGCAACATCCTGCTGGACGATGCCGGGGCCCTTGCTCAGGAGGCCCCCGTGCTCGAAGGACACTTCCATTCAAAGGGCAAGGCGCCCTCCGCGCATGCGCAAGCGATTCTGGACGAGGATCGCGCCACAGTGCCATTTTCGGACACCGAGCATCTTGACGAGCGGAAACGCGTGTTGATTGCCGAGATGCCCAAGAAGCAGATCATGGCCGATGCCGGTCATGTCGCATGGGACAAGGCGCGCTTCGTTGGTCTGGAGCCCGTCGAGGAATTCGACAACATCCACCCCTCGTTGCGGCGGATGTCCCGGCTGGACCAGAACAATGGGCACTAGGAGGGTCGCCCGGGTTCTATCAAGTGCGGGGCATTGATTTGTCCGACATCACCTTCGTGAGCGGTGAGACTGGCTGGATCGTGATCGACCCGGTGATGTCCGTCGAACCGGCGTGGGCCACGCTTTAATTCATTCTGGAGAAAGTCGGCGAGGGTCGCCCGGTCACGGCGGTGATCTTTTCGCATTCCCATACCTCCCGGACGAATTGGACATTGTTGTTACTTGATCGGGATATCCCCGGTGGGCGATATTGGCGATGCTCCCGAAGTGTGTTTTCAAACGCAACGATGTTCACCGCCCGGACTGTTGGATCTGATGTGCCAGAGATGTGTCTTCGGCTCCTGAAATGTCCCAGTTCCATTGTGGTGACATGCCGGCCATTCACGTGCCTTGCGATTTTGGCTCAAGCATTTGAGGAACCTTCGTTCCGGCTCCTTGGGCCAGATCCCCTGACCCGCGATCCGCTTGAGCATCCCGGTTTGGGAACGAACCATGGCGCAGTTTCGACTCGACGATGAAAGACAACCTTGTTTAAGAAATACTCTGGAGGATTAAGTTATGACTCAAAGAGATATCGCAGCAGCCATTCTCGCTTTGGCGGCTTCGGTCGCCGTTACGGCAACTGGCGCGATCGGTCAGGATGACGGAGCGGATGAGGTACCGAATGCCGTTCTGATCAAGGGCGCCAGCATTTTTACAGGTTGTTCTCCCGAGCTTCTTGAGGGTCAAGACGTTTTTATCGCAGGAAACATGATCTCCCGCATCGGGGCGGATCTGGAACCGCCCGAATTCGCCACCATCATCCAAGCCGACGGACATGTGCTGATGCCCGGCCTGATCGACGCGCACTGGCATGGTGTGTTTGCGACGGCGACGATTGCCCAACTCATGGCAACCAACGAGGGTTACTGGAACCTCCAGACTGCCGCTGCGCAACGCGACACGCTCTATCGCGGCTTCACCACGGTGCGCGACACCGCCGGGCCGATGTTCGACATTGCACGCGCCACTGATGAGGGCCTGATTGAAGGGCCAAGAGTCTTTCCCTCGGGGCCAGCGATCTCGCAAACCGCCGGTCACATGGATTTCCGGACGACGAAGGACGTTCCTGCCACGCCGGACAAGCTCAACCCCTTCGAAACCTCCGACATGTTCTATATCGCTGACGGTGTCCCCGACGTGCTCAAGCGCGTCCGCGAAAACCTGATGCAGGGCGCGACACAGATCAAGCTCATGGCCGGCGGCGGTGTCACGTCGAGCTACGATCCGATCCACGTCAAGCAGTTCACCAAAGCGGAATTGGAAGCTGCGGTCGAGCAGGCCGATAATTGGGGCACGTACGTCCTGACCCATGCCATCAACGACGAGGCCGTGAACCACTCCATCGACGCGGGGGTCAAGAGCGTCGAGCATGGTCACATGTCGACGCGCGAAACCCTGCAGCGTTTCGTCGACAACGACGTCTGGCTCAGCATGCAGCCGTTCATGGATGACCAGGACGCACCGGCCCTGAACGACTTCCAGAAAGCGAAATACAAGTTTGTCACGGATGGCACCGATTTTGTCTACCGCACTGCCAAGGAACTGGGTGTGAAGATCGCCTTCGGCACCGACACGCTGTTCAGTGCCGATCTTGCCAAACGGCAGGGCGCACAGCTCGCAAAACTCCAGCGCTGGTTCACACCCTACGAGGCGCTCAAAATGGCGACCTGTGACAATGCGGAGCTTCTGAACCTTGCGGGCAAACTCACGCCCTATCCCATGGGTCCGCTTGGTGTGATCGAAGAGGGCGCCTATGCCGACCTGATCCTGATCAACGGCAATCCGCTGGAGGACCTCGATCTTGTTGGCAACCCCGAGAAGAACTTCGATGTCATCATGAAGGACGGCGTAATATACAAGAACACGCTCGACTGAGCGCCCTGACAAGTGAGGCCGAATAGCCGTGTAGTTTGTTTTTCCCGTTTGCATCGGCCCGACCTGCGGGCGGACAACGGATTATGGTCCAGTTGCCCGTATCATCGATGCCCAGAATCCAGTCGGTTTGATACCGGGTCCGCCCCTGAGGAACAGTCAGCCGTTCAAAAGCATCATGTGAGATTATGATACCTTTCGCCTTGACCATTCTGCGCTTCCTGAAAGCGATTCACCGTTCCTGGTCAGACGAGACCTTTCGTGCCGGGCTTGCAGTTGCCATCCTGATCCTGCTGTCCGGCACGACCTTCTATCGCGCGGTCGAAGGGTGGTCGTGGCTCGACAGCCTGTATTTCTCGGTCACGATCATGTCGACGGTGGGGTTGGGGGATTTCAGTCCGGCCACGGCGTTCGGCAAACTGTTCACTGTGTTCTACATCTTCGTCGGCGTCGGTGTTTTCGTCGCGCTCTTCGCGCAATTTGCGCGCGCATTGGTGCTTGATCCGAAGAAGGGTGCCTCGAGCGACTCGTCAGATCGCCCGAACTGACGGTCATCAGAACTCCACCCAACTCCCGAAGAACATGGCGTGGCTGCTTCAGGTAGCGAGCAAAGGGCCTGAGCGATCTGAAGGATCGGACGGCGATTTCAACTGCGTTTTGTGAAAGCAACACTGGCACAAGAAGCCTGTGTCGAAAGACATGCCGGATCGGCTGATTTCAGTTCTTGGGTCGTGTCCGGAAGCGACAAGATGCGGGGGCGGTCGGCATGGATGAAGCCTGATCACTCGGCAAGCCGACTTCCGTACGGGCTGCGATATCGTCGCCTTGTTTCCAGTTCAAATGCATACACTGGACGGATCTGGTCGACCGCAAGGTTTCCGAGGTGTCGATTGCCCGAATTCGGGAGATGGAGCGCATCGTTCGGACAATGCGCTCCACTACCTTGGGCTTATGGGACCCGAACAAGCTCGACCCTGCGGTTGAGTGCGCGGCCGTCCTCGGTTTCGTTGTTGGCCACAGGCGAGAGGAAACTTGCCCCGGCTGCGAAGAGGCGGGCCTCATCGATACCGTAAGTGCCGATGAGTTCGGCAACGACGGAGTCTGCGCGGCTCCTCGACAGGTCGAGATTGGTCTCGTAGCCGCCGACATTGTCGGTGTGTCCCACAACCGCGACCTTGAGTTCAGGCAATGCCTCCATCATTCTGGCAATCGCTTCAAGCGTGCCTTCGGAACCTGGGAGGATCGCTGTCGAGGCGGTTTCGAACTGCACACCATAGACAGCAACACGGCCATCGACGGTGATCCGCAGGGAAATCTCCTCGGTCGTCTCCTTGCCGGGCATTGCCATGTCGTCGCCGAAGCGCGCGAAGTTGACCAACTCGATCTCACCCGGGCGCCAGGTCTGGTCGAACCAGGGCTCAAGCGGGCCATAGAGCCGGAAGATCGTGTTCCAGCCCTTGCCGGGAACCGTCTGCACCCAGTTGCTCTCCTTGCCGTCCGGAGCCTCAGGCGCAAAGTAGATGTCGAAGGACCCATCCTCGTTCTGGACGACATCCGTGTCATTGCTTCCGATCGCCGGGAACTGGGCATCGGTCTGCAACATGGAGCGTGTCTGGTTGTCATAGAGGGTGAACGACCAGAAATCCTCGGCAGGTGGGTCTTTCGGCACATTCACCTTGTAGGTCTTGGACCCATCGAGCGGATTGCCGTTGGAATCGAGATAGGTGAAGGCGTACTGCGATCCTTTGCCGACGGCCTTGAGCGCCATCGCGGGCGTGATCCCCGTCGCGTAGAAGTGGAACGCGGCGCGAATGTCCTGCAAGGTCACCCCATCCAGCTCCCAGGTATAGGCACCGCCCGGGAAGGCCGTCAGCCAGTTGCTCTCGCCGGGATACCAGTAGAAGCGCTCGTCCCGCGGTTTCGAGATCACGGTCTTGACGGTGACCGATCCGGCGCTTGCGGCAGCCTCGAGGATCGCCTGCATCCGCTCGTCGGGGGCGAATTCCTGCCCTTTCACGATGCCGATCGCTGCAAGGTGGCCAAGAAGCTCGGGGTTCTCGCCCATCAGGGGTTCGGCTTGAACAACGTCGTTGATCTCGTCGAAGATGTTCACGTCCATTCTGTGGATCGTGTTGAAGAGCTTTCCGGAGGCGTCAACGAAGGTCATCTCGGGCGGATTTTCTGCCTGAGAGAGCGGATAGATGCGGAATTTCTCCTTGGTGTTGTTCACCGCATCGTCAGTGGTCCCGTCTTTCTGATAGCCGCGCCAAATCACCCAGTTGCCGTAGGTGTTGGTCGGAGCGACGTGGTAGCCTTCGGGAACGTCGCCCTCGTAGCCGGGTGGCAGCACGAGGAACTTACCGCCCTTGCCTTCATCCGGTCCAAGGTTTCCGAAGTCGGTGACATAGCGGAACCAGTGATCGTTGATGAACCCCAGAACGTTGGGCGGCGTTTCGATGACCATCGGCTCATCGCTCATCTCCAGCCACGAGAACATGTAGACGCTGGTTGTGTTGGCGGTGAGGAACAGGGACTTGGAGTCCATCAGCCCTTCAAACAGAACTGCCGTCGTGTTAGCAGGTCCGAACTCGAGAATGCCCTTTCGGATGGCATCCATGGAGGCGATCTTCGTGCCGTCGAGAAACGTCTGGTAGGCGTGGGTGAAGTCCAGCAGGTTGTAGACCTTCTGCGCCGACTCGACGTCGGGCACGCCGTCAAAGAAGTTCAATTCTCCCACCCGGGTATGGATGTTGTCCGGGGTCGTGATGCCCTCCGGTATCTCCGTTGTCATCGCCATCGTCGCGATCTCCTGCGCGGACGCGAGTCCGGCAGACAGGGCAACCGCCATGGCCGCCCCTGTAATTCCAAAGCTTCTTAGCATGCGAATCCTCCTTGTTGTGGTGCACCCTGTTGACTCCGCAACAAGCATTCAGGGCGTAGGCTTCTGTTTGTAGGCTTGAAAACCCGAACCGATCATTCGACCGGCGTGTACCAGATGGGCGACGAGTACGCGCGCTCCTGGTGGATCAGCTGGGCCTCTTCCGGTAGGTCGATGCCGAACCGGATCTTGTCGTAGACGACCCAACGTGGCGTTGGAATTTCGAGTGCGCGCACATAGTAGAATGCGCGTTCGCCGGGTTCGAAATCGGGATCGGTCCATACCGTCGCCAGTTCAGAGGCACCGATGGTATTCGTCCAGCTGGCGGTTTCCAGATCAACGGTACTTCCAACCTCGGGCAGATTGCCGTCGCCATCCGGTTCACGCTCGCCTGACCAGGCAATGTCATAGACCTTCTCCTGCAACGCGCCGTCGGCCTCCATCCAGCCTTTCACGATCTGCATGCGGTCGAGGTTGGCGCCGATCGGGTCACGCAATGCCAGGACCAGGAAGGTCGGGGCGCCGTCCCCTTCGCGTGGGCGAAGGTCACCACCCATCGGCACGCCCTTGCCATAGCCCGTCTCGGCGGGAGACCGGGTGCGCAGGTCGTCATCCGTGAAGGTCCAGCCACCAAAGAAACGCAGGCCGATCCGGGGCCCTGTCGTGGCATAGGTTTCGCGTCGTTTGAAGGCATCGAAAATCGCTTCACGCGTGTTCTCTTGCGCCCAGACCGCCGTGTACCCCGACGCGACCAGCTTGTGCCCCTCGATCTTGCCCAGATCGCTGGCAATGAAGGGATGTTCGATCCGGGTCGGCGACGGCTCGACACTGACGGACTTGCTGAAGAAATTCTCCTCCTCGGCGGTCGTCAGGCCGGTATGGCTGTCCGTCGCCCCGCCCAATCCGAACTTGTAGGGGTTGATCCCGAACCTGGCCTCAAGCGCCAGACCCTGCTTCAATGCCTCGCGGGCATACTCGCCCTTCAGCATCTCGGGGGTCTTGAGTTCTGTCAGGTCGAGATTGCCGACATCCCAGGTCTCGTAGTCCGCGAAAGCATCATCGGGGCTGAGGGAGGGATGGGCCTCGCCATCGCCCTTGATCTGGGTGATCTCGTAATGCGGTTCCCACTTGGCGCGCTGGGTCACGTAGTTCTTGTCGACGATGCCACCGTGATACGTGCCTTCGGTTGGGAACAGCCAGCCATTGGACAGGTTCCCGTTGTGCGAAAACGCAACCGCGCGGCCACCCGTCTTGTCTTGATATTCCTCGAGCCATTGGTAGAGCGACAAGGGATTTGTATCGCCCATTGGTGGCTGCGTGACGGGAGGGACGACCTGAAGCGCCCGCATGGCTCCATCGCGCAGCATTACGTTGCGGTGCAGGTTGAACCCCTTGGGAACGGAGGTCCACTCGAACCCGATAAAGGCCGAGAACCTGCCGGGATCGTTGTGCCGTTCGGCGGCTTTCACGATATCTTCCCAGACAAAGGAAAAGGCATCCGAGCCGGGGCTGTAGGCTTTCACGATCGCCTCGGGCAGCGTCATCTGGGAGAAGTTCGTGATCAGGTCAAAAGCAGACTTGCCTGCGGCCTCCCCGCCCTGGCTGTAGCCCTCGTACCATTCCCGCCCCTTTGGATCCGCGAGGATCTCTGGCTTGCCCGCCTGCAGGTCGGGCGCAAATCCCATCAGGTCGGTGTGGTCGGTCAGCACCATCCAGTCCAGCGGGCGGCTCAACTTGACCGGCTGTCCGGACGAGGAAACGATCTGCTCGCCCTTTGCAAAGCGCCACGCATCGTCTGGTCCGAGGATGTTCCCAAATGCGCCGGCGTCCAGCGACAAGCCGGTGTGCAGATGCGTCTCGCCCCAAAGCGGGCGGGAGGGGAAGGATCTGTTTGCATAGGGTGAGAACGGGCGTTCCGGAAAAGTCCCCTTGGCTGCGTCTTCGGTGGGAACCACCTGGGCGATGGCCGTTCCGCAGATCAGCAGGGCCGCCGTGGCGCAAACCCCACCCAGGAGCCAGCTTCGCGAGCGTATCTTCATGGACAAATCCTCCCCAAGCGTTGGCACGCGCAGCCGAGAGAACCGATGTAATGATTAAAGATACCTGAAGCACAAAGCGGGCATTCGCGTGACTATCCTTGAAACAGTTAACGCCGCGTAGACACCGCGTCCATCGATAGCTATCGATATTGCCTATGAATGAAATCGATTTTACGTCGATCGACGGCAAGCTGCTGAGAACATTTCTCGTGGTCCTCCAAGAGGGTTCCGCGACCGGCGCGGCTGTCCGATTGGGCGTTACCCAATCGACGGTGAGCCATTCGCTTGGCAGGCTCAGGAGTCTTTTCAAGGACCCGTTGTTCATCCGGTCCGGCCACAGGCTTGTGCCGACGGACGTCGCGCTCACCCTTCGACGACCGGTCCAGTCAGTCCTGGACGGGATGAGGGAACTGACCCATCGACGCGATTTCGACCCGTCTCAGGAAGTCATGCGGTTCGTCGTGGCGGCGAACGACATTCAGCGCGACCTGATCTTCCCGCGCCTTGTCAGGGAAGTGTTGTCCGAGGGCCTGCAGGTGAATCTCGAGTTCATTCCGTCTGGCCACCCCACGACGGAGATGATGCGAAACGACAGGTGCGATCTCGCTTTGACGCCGTTCCCCCCCGAAGCGTCGGACATCATCCAAAAGCCCATCCTTACGGCGAGGATGATGTGTTTCTTCGATGGTGCAATGCGGGGACCGCCCGGGACTTGGGATGAATACTGCACGGCAAATCACCTTGCGGTTCAGTTTCCCGATGGTGGCTCGTCCCTCAGGGCGTTGAGGGGGGTCGACAAGTCCGGGATCCGAAAGGCGATGATCTCGGTTCCGAATTTCGGGGCGATCCCGGCATTCCTGAAGGGAACCGACCTGATCTCTACCGAACTGGAATTCATGATGCTTGGTGCGTCAAGTGATCTGATGATGGCGCCGCTCCCCGTGGATACCGAGCCTGTCACTATCTACATGGCTTGGCACCAACGCAGCACAAACGACCCCGCTCACATCTGGCTGCGCCAAAGTGTTCAAGGGATCGCCGATGACGTGATGAGTGGAATCCATTAAAATGGCCTAGCAATTTCTTGGTCGGACCGACTGCAAACCCACGGTTCGAAGCATGGCGGCGCGTAGTAGTGCAAGAAAACCTATGCGATCACAGACTGCGAATGGGAAAACAACCGGAAAGCCCGCAACGCGGTCGGTCGTTCGAAGTTTGCCAATGATCGCCTTGCGCCTGGAGCGGCCAGTCGGGATGCGTCGTGGGAACGTTGGCCAAGTCCGCATGGCAAGCTTTCAAGCCGGAGGCCACAAAGGGCGGCAAATCGCCCTGCCTGTCGATTTTTGCGCTTGTGAAAAGTGTTTCTCGCTTCACGAGAAGCAAAGAACGGGAACGGTGCAGAGTCGCCGTCGAATGAACCACACCTGTCCGCGATGCAGCTTTCCAATGGCCGGTGTTTGTCGTTCTCCGTGGACTATTGAAACCACGGTCCGGAGAACTTCGTCATCTCGACCTGTCAAGTTCAAGTGAAATCGCGCAATTGAGAGTATTGCTGATCGTGCAGATCGACTTCGCTTGCCCAAGCAGCTCGGCCGACAGATCGGCATCGTCTGTCAGTTGTCCAATGACGCGGATATCGACTGAACCCAGTCGGTTGGGAAGGTCAGTCGCTTTCTTTCCGGCCACTTCAACCGAGAACGGTGTAAGTCGCTGCCCACGTTGGTCGGCAACAATCTCCAGTGACTTCGCGATGCAGGCGCCCAAAGACGCCAAGAGAAGGTCGACAGGTGTTCCGTGTGGCGGAACGGCACCGAACTCTTCGTGTTGCTCAGCGTAGAGTAGCGCCCCATCACCGTTGGACCGGACACTGATCGGGCCGAACGATCTTGGTTTGATCCTGATTCCCATTCATGAACTCCCTGGCATGGACACCGAGTGCCGCAGATGCTGCGCTTCATTCTCCGGCTCGTCAATCGACCTTTCCTGGCTGCCTTGTGCAAGGCAGCCAGGATCGTACGCGGTGACAAACGAGGATTTCGGCCCGTAGTATGGAAGAAATCGCGACTGTGCGCTTTCGCATTCCCGGCGCAGTGAATACAACAACAGGTAGATCCACAACCGGGCGACTATCCGGAAGTTTCCAACAAAAGGGACTGAGGTCCAGGAGGTAACAAGATGAAACACCTGATCGGTAGCCTTGCCATGGGGTTTGCTCTGTCTGTGTCACCAGCGGTGGCTGAAGAGTGGCGCGTGAACAACTTCCTGCCGGAGACCCGTCCTGAGTCCGCGGAACTGGAGCGGTTCGTATCCGAGGCGAACGAAGCGCTTGGTGGAGAGCACGAGCTTAAGCTCTACAGCGGCGGGTCGCTGGGCTTGCCCAACACCGATACGCTGCGTTTCCTTCCCAAGGGCGCTGTCGAGATGAGCCTCATGTGGGCAAACTATCTCGGTCGCGACGCTCCGGCGCTCAGTTCGGTTGTCGTTCAGGGGACGATCGGCTCGATCGAGGACTTCGAGAAAGCAATCCCCGTGGTCAAGGAGATCTACGAGGAAGAATTCACCGAATGGGGTGTGTCCTCGGTCGGCTATGTTGCGATTCCGATGCTCATGGTCTCGGTTTTCTGCGGTGACGAGCCCGTCAACACGCTTGAAGACCTCAAGTCGAAGAAATTGCGCGTCTGGGCCCGGGACCAGGTTGAGACCTTCACGCGCCTTGGCGTTTCGGCCCAGATCATCCCGCAGGAAGAACTCTACGTGGCGATGAAGACCGGCGTCGTGGATTGCGCGCTCTACCCGGCGCTGTACGCCCACACCGTCTCGTTGCAGGAAGTGTCGAAAAACGCCTCCTTCCTCTACCCGATGGCATCCGGACCTTACGTGATCGGCGTCGCATCGGACCGTTGGGAGGCCGCCGACGAGTCGTTCAAGACAGCGGTCACGAAGGCTGCTGACGACCTTTGGAACCGCACCAACCAATATGACGACGATCTGGATCGCGAGATGAAGGCGCGCGAAGAACTGGTCGCCCAGGGGCTTACCTGGGGCGAGGACTTCCCCGAAGCGGACCGCGCCCAATTCGTCGACGCTGTGACCGAGGTCTGGGCTGAACTCGCCGAGGAAGCTGGCGGCAACGCAGAGGGCTACCGTGAGCGCGTTCTGGAAGCGCTCGGTCGCTAGGCGAGACAGAGCCGATGGCCCGATCATTCGGTTTTCTGGTGGCGCAGGTCTTGCGCGGGCTCGCGCTCGCCTGCGCCATCGCAGGATCTCTTGGGATCGCGGCCATTGTCTGCATTATCTCGACCAGCGTCGTGATGCGAAAGCTCGGCACACCGCTGCATGTGACCGAAGAAGTCGTCGGCCTATTGCTGAGCGTCTCGCTCCTGCTGGCGCTGCCCATGGTCACCCTGCGCGCCCAACATGTTCGGGTCGCGCTTCTGGTCAATGCGGCTGGCGGCGTCTGGCTTCTGGTGCTGAAGGCTGTCGGGCTTTTCTTGAGCCTCGTTTTCTTCGGCTGGCTGATGATCGAAATCGTTCCATGGTTCGAGTTCGCCTATGACCGCAACCTGAAGACCCAGACCTCGCGCCTGCTGCTCTATCCGTGGATGGCAGTGATGCCAGTGACGATCTCTTTGACCATGGCGATCCTCTTGGCCCGGCTGTTTGGCCTTCTGCCTGAAGAGAAAGAAGAAAAGCGGCCTGGCTTTACCGATCAAAGCGAGACGACGACCTGATGTTCTGGACAACCCTGATTGGCGGCCTCGTTGCGACCGCGGGCACCGGCATGGCGCTTGGAGCCGCCCTAGGGCTGACCGGCCTCGTGATCCTGCAGGTTTTTTCCAACGGCGCCACCTCGCTGGCCGTGGATGCAATCTGGAACGTCTTCAACTCCTTCACGCTCAGTGCCGTTCCGGTCTTCATCCTGCTTGGTGAAATTCTGCTGCGCAGCGGCGTCAGCGAACGCGCCTACACGGCCTTTTCGCCGATGTTCCGCCGCGTACCGGGCGGGTTGCTGCACACCAATATTGCCGTTTGTACCATTTTTGGGGCGGTCAGTGGCTCAAGTCTGTCCACTGCGGCGGCCGTGGGGTCTGTTGCCTATCCGGAAATGACGAAGCGGGGCTACAACAAGGACATGGTCGTCGGCAGCCTTGCCGGAGGGGGGACGCTTGGGTTGTTGATCCCACCGAGCCTTTCATTCCTTATCTACGGCGCGCTGACGGAAACCTCCATTGGCCGGCTCTTCGCTGCGGGCATCGTGCCGGGTCTGATGGTGGGCAGCCTCTTCATGGCCTACCTGCTGGTCCGATGCGCCCGTGACCCGTCCCTTGCCCCTCGTGACGAAAGCCATGCGTCGCTTTTCGAGATCATTGCCGGGTTCCGTCATCTCTGGCCAATCCTTGCACTCATCGCGGCGGTCGTCGGAAGTATCATCGGCGGGCTGGCAACGCCCACAGAATCGGCCGGACTCGGGGTGGTCTTCGCAATCGTGCTCACCTCGATCTGGGGTGACTTGACGTTCCGCAAGTTGCTCGACGCGATCTATCACTCGGCGCTGCTCTTCGCTTCGGTCGGCTTCCTGGTGCTTGGCGCGACGATCCTCGCGAAATCCGTGAGCATTCTTGGCGTGCCGCAACAGATCCTGGAGACCGTCGCTGACTGTGGTCTCGGGGCCTATTCGGTGCTCCTGATCGTCGTGCTGATCTATCTGTTGCTGGGATGCTTCTTTGATGGCCTGTCCCTGATGATCATGACCCTGCCGGTGGTGTTTCCGCTGCTGACGGGACTGGGCTTCGACCCGATCTGGATCGGTGTTGTCATTACCATCGTGATCGAGATCGGCCAGGTGACGCCCCCGGTGGGGCTGAACCTCTCCGTTCTGACGGCTTTGACGAACAACGAGGTGAGCCTCGGTCGCGTGGCGATTGCCACGGTTCCCTATTGGTTGATCCACCTCTTCGCGATCGTCTTGCTGACCCTATTCCCGATCCTGGCCTTGTTCTTGCCCAACCTGCTCTTCTGAAGGCGACTGAAGAAATCTGAGAAATGCCACGCTCCGTTGCAATTGACGTATTTGCGATCCTTCCTCTTGATCGCCATTGCTGAACAACTCACCCCAGATGGGTGATCTCCCCTTTCCCTGCTGATGTGACGCCACGAGAACGATCTCGGCTGTGGCTGTGGCTGTGGCTTGGGCGGTGAAGCGGTTCAGGAAAGCGATGCAGATATAGGTTTCGGCGGTCTGACGGTCGGCGGCTCGCGCCATGATGCGCTCGCCGAAGGCTTTGAGGCAGCGCACCCCGCCTTGGGGCGGCTCCGGGTGTGGTATCAGGTCCAGCGGTTCCAGAACGCCCTGCCGTACCATCCCGGCGGGCTGCCAGAGCGGCAGCTTGCAGTGGATCGCCGCATCGGGGAATATCGGTGATCGACCCGGAGGCCCGGCTTTGGGAGCATGCCAAACCGAGATCTTGTCGCGCCCGGTCACCGACGATCTCCGCCGGTTCAGGACCTAGTCGGAGGGCCTCCAGTTCGTCGTGGGGTATCCGTTCTCCATGGTCGTTGGGCTGACGTGTTGAAGATCATCTGGTGAGGCACCCTGGGCGGATAGGGTGTCGGGCCTTGCAGTTGGGTGGATCGAAGCTCTGGTCTCCAGTTCGTTCTCTGTTTTGATTTGAGTCGATGAGTTTTTTGGATTGGGTGAGTCTGTGGTTTGTGTGGGTATTGGGGTGTGATTCTGGCTGATTCCGGG
>CANLZY010000049.1 GCA_947495685.1 uncultured Tropicimonas sp. | reverse complement strand
CCCGAGACAATCATCCAGATGGAACCAAGGCCGGTCATGCACTAACAATCAAACCGGACCAGTCAGATTGGGCACCCCATGGAGAGGCTGCGCCACACGTTGAAATGGTTGAAGACGGAACCGCAGACGGCGGCGAACATCGGTTCGAACCTGTGTCGCCGGAACCGGACGGTTTGGTGGCTGACGCTGATGCCACGCTCTTGCAAGATATCCTCCCCGTTTCGGAGCGTAAGCGGGAACCGGACAAACAGCATACCCGACAGGCGAATGATCTCTGGGCTCGTCTTGAAATACGTGAACGGACTGCGTTTACCCACGCGCCAACGCTCGCCGGCACCCTGCCCTTCCCCAATCCCAGCTCTTCTGACAAGACCCAGACCCAGCTGAAAACGAGGGATTGCCTTCAGTAGTTCCACAGCGTTCCGTCTTGGAGGCGAACCACCGGGTGGCTACCAGGCTTGAAACTGTATTTTTTTGCCTCTGCCTCAATGAAATCGACACCAAGGCCGGGGGCGTCGCTGACGAAGAACAGGCCGTTCTCCATTCGGTGCTCCGAGGGGAACAGCGCATCGCATTCGGGTGTGCCAAGCACCAGATATTCCTGGATGCCGAAGTTCGGAGCCCAGGCGTTCAGATGCGCCTGCGCGGCCATGCAGAGCGGCGAGTGGCTCGGCGCGCCGTGAAATCCGGTTCGCACGTGGTGCAGTCCGGCAAGATCGACGATACGCTTCGTATGCGTGATGCCGCCGGCATATGTGACCGCAACGCGGATGAAGTCGATCAACTCGTTCTCGATCAGTTTGTTGCAATCCCAGATCGAGTTGAAAACCTCGCCGATGGCGATTGGCACAGTCGAGTGCTGGCGCAAGAGCCTCAGCGCTTCCTGATCCTCTGCCGGCGTTGGGTCTTCGAGCCAGAACAGGCGCACCGGTTCGACCTCCTTGGCAAATTCGGCAGCTTCCCGTGGTGTAAGACGGTGGTGAACGTCGTGCAGGATCTTCAGGTCGGGACCGAACCCCGCGCGGATCTCGGCCAGCGCGCCGGGCATGTAACGCATGTATCGGTCGGTGTCCCAGATCTCGACCTTGGGACGAACGCCACTGAAATCGGTGATGTAATTCTCCACGTCTCCCTTGGTCTCGGAAACGCCATAGCTCGCGCTTGGCATGCCCGGGATCCCACATTGCACGCGGACCGCTCGGTAGCCCTGTTCCACGTAGTAGGAGATCGAGTCCATCAGGTCTTCGAGATCTGCCCCGGTCGCGTGCGCATAGACCATCGCGCCCGCACGGCTCTTGCCGCCAAAGAGCTGATAGAGCGGCATGCCTGCCAACTTGCCCTTTATGTCCCACAGCGCCATGTCGACCGCGCCAAAGGCCGCCATCGCGATCGGCCCCCGTCGGAAATAGGCGCCGCGATAGAAGAACTGCCAGATGTCTTCGCTGTTGCGCGGGTCCATTCCGATCAGGTTCGGGACGATATAATCCTGCAGATAGGTTGCCGTCAGAGCCTCGCGATTGTTGAGGGTTCCGTCACCGAGGCCATAGACACCTTGATCGGTCATGATCTTGAGCGTGACATAGTTCTTTCCGGGGCCGCCCAGGAAAACTTTGGCATCGGTGATCTTCATGGCATCTCTCTCTTCTGGGGAGCGTTTGACCTCTGTTCCAGCGGCGGGGCTTCTCGCTGTGGGCAGAACGCTTCGAGTTCTGTTTTGGGGCCGATCAAGCATGTGCAGAGGCGCAACCGGCGTGCTTCGGATGATCGAAAAACTCGCAAACCGCCGTTTCCGGAAAAAGCCGGCCGTGTCCCCAGGATTGGGCATGCCCCGCCAGGCGACAGACAAAACGAACGTCCACTCGCCTGTCCCGAAGCAAACGAGCATTTGCGGCCGACCAGCCGTAGAACGGAGACTCGGCCTGCCTCACAACAAACGCAGGAGGAACCTGCAGTCGATGACTACGCGTTTCGAGTTTTTTTCCACTCGGCGAACCGGCTCATCGTCTCGGGATCTGTCGGTGGATAGAGGCCAAAGATCGACGCTCCATTCTTTACCCTTTCGAGGACGAAATCCTCGAACTGGGTCATCTCCACCACCTCGCCGGCCACCTCCTCCACGAGATGCCTAGGAATACAGACGACACCTTCGTTGTCGGCGACCATCACATCTCCCGGAAAGACAGACACGCCGCCACAGCCGATCGGATCGTTGATCGCTATGGCATGGTGCTTGGTCAGGTTGGTTGGTGCACTTGGCCGCGAGTGAAAGGCTGGCAACCCCAGGGAGGCAATTTCAGGCGTGTCGCGGAAGCCGCCATCCGTAACGATGCCACGACACCCTCGGGCTTGCAGCCGCGCGGCAAGAATGCAACCGGCCGAGGCCGCGCTCGCATCACCACGTGAATCGATGACAAATACCGCGCCTTCCGGGCATTCCTCCACCCCTTTGCGCTGCGGGTTCGAGCGGTCGGCAAAGGAGTCCAGCACGTCAAGGTCTTCCCGGGCCGGGATATACCGCAGCGTATAGGCCTCGCCGACCATGTTGCCTCCCGGGGAGAGCCGATGGAGACCCTGAAGGAATACGTTTCGAAAACCACGCTTGAACAGCGCTGTCGTAAGTGTCGCCGTGCTGACCTGCATCAACTGACTGCGGGTTCCTTCGTCCAAAACGGTCACGGCTTGCCTCCCTTTGCCATCTTCGTGTGGTCACTCATGAGGCCTACGTGTGGGAGCATTATTTGTCAATATTTGTTATTTTTCTGATCTGCAAGCACGTGCTTCCGATGCGGATCAACGAGTTTTGTTCGCCATTCCGGCATGATGACAGGAAGTGTTGAGCCCACACAGGCAAGCAGCGGTTGTTCTTTTGAACGCAGCAGTGTTTTCTTCCACCGTTCCTGCGGATCTGCGAGGCAGTCCCCGGATGCACGCATGGGTGAAGTACGAACCTGTTTGTCCCGAAGCCAAGGAGGCCCACATGAAGCTCGAAGGCAAAGTCGCCGTTGTCACCGGAGGCGGACGGGATATCGGACGCGCCTGCGCCTTGAGGTTGGCTCGAGAGGGCTGTGCGCTGGCTGTCAATTATCTGGAAAGTGCCGATGGCGCAAAACGCGTGGTCGAACAGATCACCGCCGACGGAGGTCGAGCGTTTTCGATGCAAGGTGACATGACACACCCCGAAGCGGTTCAGGCGTTGGCCGAAAGAGCTGTCGCCGAGTGGGGCAAGATCGATATCGTTGTTCCCAATACCGGCGGAATCCTGGCTCGAAAGACACTGCCGGAAACGACTCTTGAGCATTGGCGGGCAGTGTTCGATGTGAATGTAACGTCTGCCATGCTTCTTGTCCGCGCGGCGCTCCCCTTTATGACCGAAGGTGGATCGGTCACACTGCTCGCCTCGCAGGCCGGTCGCGACGGGGGGGGGCATGGCGCCATTGCCTATGGAACGGCAAAGGGCGCGATCATGGCAATGGCGCGCGGCATGGCAAAGGAACTTGGCCCGAGGATCCGCGTCAACGCTGTGTGTCCAGGCCTGATCGATACAGATTTTCACAACATCTTCACCAAGCGGGACGTTCGTGCCAAAATCTCTGACTCCAGTGTGATGAAGCGCGAAGGCACAGCAGAAGAGGTTGCGGACTTGGTGGCTTTTTTGGCATCCGACGAAGCGTCCTTCATCACCGGCGCCAGCGTAGACATTAATGGTGGTACGATTTTCTCCTGATCCGTCGCCAAACGCAGCGAGGAAAACCAAGAAATCCGTTTCGTGGGAAGAAACGCTCCGGTCCCAATCTGTTGCGGGTCTGGGGGAGAAAACACCGTTCCAGCTTCCCAGACCGCTTTCCGTTCTTTTGCGTGAGATGCAGGAAAAAGGGCCGTTCGACGACGCGGTCTGAAAGATGATCCGAGATCCAGTGTCGCATTGGGGACAGCTGACGCAGACGAGGTGTCTGATCCCATGGATTGATGGCGTCGTCCGCTCTAGGGAATGGATGGAAGCACTATCGGACAAGTTCATCATGGGACCCCGCAGTCCCGTAGACCGGCAGGGCATCGGCAAGATGCCCGAGAGGGGCGCACGCTGTCCAAGCACCTCATCTGCGATAGCAGGCGACGGTCGGGGATATGAACACCGGTCCTACAGGGCCGCGTTCGACGGGTCTGACACAGGCGGAGGAAGCTCTGATGCGACCGAGGTATTGGCCGTCGTGTGCCTTGATGCGAACTTGATCCAGATTCCGCCCCCGTTTTGGAACGTGGGTCGACGTTCAAGACATCATCGGCCCTTGGTCCACGCCCGTCTCAGCCGTTTTCAGAGCGATGGCCAAAGGAGCGACAGGCGCCCACTCACTCGATCCCGGCCAGTTCATAGGATTGCCGCAGATGCGCCCACAGCGCCGGATCGGTCTCGATTGCGCTTTTCATGAGACCGTCCAACGTGGTGTCATGCCCTAGGATCGCGTATTCTTCGAGCATCCACGCGGCATCCTCCAATCGCCCGAGGCGGGCCAGGATGGCGATCTGGATCCGCAGGCAGTACGGGCTGTTGGGCATCTGTTTCAGACACGAAGACATGACACGCTCCGCTTCTTTGTAGCGCTTCTGGTGGAAGAGGACATTTGCCTGCCCGAGATGATACCAGAACGGTGGCTGCGGGTGGGTTGCCATCACGCTCTCGAAAATCGCGGCCGCTTCCTCAAGCCTGCCTGAAAGCGCCCTCGCGATCGCGAAATAGACGCGAGGGTCGTCGTTGGCCGGTTGCAGCGCCATGGCCTCCCGTAGATGGCTGAACGCAGCTTCGATGTCACCGCCCTCGGCGACCGAATGCAGCCTCCCCATGGCGTAATGTGCGAACCAGAGATCCGGGTCGAGTTCGAGGGCTCTTTCTGCGAAAAAGAACCCCTTGTCGGTATCCGCGCTGGAGATGACGATCCAGTCATTCTCCATCCGGATTGCAAAGGCGGCAGCCAGATCTGCATAAGCGCGGG
Source organism: uncultured Tropicimonas sp. (assembly GCA_947495685.1). Lineage (GTDB taxonomy): Bacteria > Pseudomonadota > Alphaproteobacteria > Rhodobacterales > Rhodobacteraceae > Tropicimonas. Next base: position 20,619 of record CANLZY010000049.1, on the reverse strand, counting down.
CATAGTCGGGATCCCGCGCGATGGCGCGGCGCAGGTGGCGTTCAGCGGCAAGACTGCCCTCGTAGGTGAATTTTCCGAGTTCCCGTCGCGCATGCAGAACCTCCTCGAAGGCAATCGGGTCGGCTGTGTCCTGCATCGCGAGCCGGCGTCGGTCACGGGCGTTAAGCTCGATGGACATGGCCTCGACGAGCGCATCGGGAAGCGTGTCGCGAAAGCCCATCAGGCCTGACCGGGACCCCTCGTAGCGATCGGCCCAGAGCGTCGCTCCGTCCGACCCGTTGATCAGGCGCAGCGACAGTGCGATCTCGTCGCCGCTGTTGCGGACGCTGCCGTGTACGAGGTAACGCGCGCCCAGCGAACGGGCCATTTCGATGGTGTTTTCTGACGTGGCCGCGATGGCTGAGGATTGGGTTTGCGAGATCATCTTGATCCCGGATATTTCTGCCAGATGGATCTCCAGATCGTCGGACAGGCCCGCAGCCAGGAAGCGGTCGGCCTCGTCCTTCGCTTCGAGAGGAAGGATGGCCACCGCTTCCCGCAGGATCGGCTGCGATGCGACAGCCACCTCATCACCACCCGAATCCAAGATCATCCACCCAAATACCGACGCTGCGATGGCAAATAGCCCGGCCAGCCCAACAATGGCGAAGCGCCCTGGGCGCGGCGGCGCCGGATCATCTCCCGGAACTTCCGCGACATGGAGCCGATAACCCTGTTTGGGGAAGGTCTGCACAATCTTGTGGGTGTCGTCGTTCAGAACCTTGCGGATATCCGAGATGCATCTCGCGATGCTTTCGTCAGTCGCCACACTTCCCGGCCAGACAAGATCGGACAGCCGATCCTTGCTGAGAACTTGCCCTCGTTCGGCAAGCAGCACGGCGAACATGCTGAGCGACTTGGCCCTCAAGGGAACCGGTCGTCCCCGCACATCCTGCAATTGCCCGTCGCGCCACAGGTAGTCCGTCACACCAAGGCGGAGTTTCTCAACATTGTCGGCAGCGCGGTGCTGCATCATGGCGGTCTTGCCTCCTGCAGACCTGACCATACGGCATTTTGCGGCAATTTGCGAATGCAGGCGTGCGAGGGAAACGCCGCGACACCACAAATTTCAGACAGGTTTCAGAAGGCTTTCAAGACCCGGATGAGGCCTTCGGTGTCCGATGAACTGCAATACCCATGCATTTTCCAATCAAGGGAGTTCAAGGATGAGATATTCAATCAAACGCCCCCCGGCTCTGTCAGCAATGCTTTTTATCGCTCTTGCGGCCCCGACTTCGGGCGCCGTATCCGGGGCCGGTTTGCCGACGACCTGTTCGCCGGAGGCCGACGCGGCGGTCGACCAGGGCCTGACCCATCTGCACAACATGATGTACATTGCGGCAGAGGCCGCCTTCACAACCGCCGCCGAGGCAGACCCGGAGTGCGCCATGGCCGAGTGGGGCGTCGCCATGGCGAATTTCCATCCGCTCTGGCCCGGCGGACCCACGGCAGAGGAAGACGCACGCGGGAAGGCGGCGGCAGAGCGATTGGCGGGAAAAACGCCAGGGAACGACCTCGAACAGGCGCTCGCGGAGGCCGCCGCTGCGTTCTACGCTTCCGGACATGACGGCTACCCGGCCCGGATCGCCGCATGGGCGGCGGCTCAGGAGGGCGCCTTTGCCGCCAACACCGACAGCATCGATGCCGGAGCCTTCGCTGCCCTGGGGCGGCTCGCCACTGCGCCGAGAGGACCGGCCGGGACGGATGTGAAAGCGGCCGTGGGCGATCTGCTCGACAGCTTGCACGAAAGGGCACCGGACCATCCCGGAGTGATCCACTACGCGATTCACGCGTTCGACAACCCACCACTGAAGGCGCGCGGGCTGCCCTATGCAGAGATCTACGACAAGGCAGCACCTGACGCGGCACATGCGCTGCACATGCCCGCTCACATCTTCACCCGCACCGGTGACTGGGCCAAATCCATCGACCTCAACCGCCGTTCTGCCGAAGCCGCTCTGCTGGCCTCGGGCGACATGATCCAGAACCACTACGCTCATGCGGTCGACTACATGGTTTACGGACAGCTCCAGTTGGGAGAGCCCGAGACGGCGGAATTGTTGGTGGCAGAAATGCTGGCGATCGAGGCCCATCAGCCCGGCTTCGGCGGTGCCTATGCACTGGCCGCCTCTCCGGTCCGTGTGCTTCTGGAACAGGAGAAATGGGCCGATGCGGCGGCCTTGTCGCCGGACATGCACCCCGCGATCCCGTGGGACAACTTCCCGCAGACCGTCGCGATGCGTTGGTTCGCAAAGGGTCTTGGTGCCGCACGGAGCGGGAACGTGGAAATCGCGCGTACGACAGTCGAGGAATTGCAGTCCCTGCGTGGTGTGATGCAGACGCGCGGTCAGGAGTACTGGGCGACGCTGACCGAAGCTCAGATCCTGAGCGTCGAGGCATGGATCGAACTGGCCGAGGGCAATGACGCCCTGGCCGTTGCCCACCAGACGAAAGCCGCCGATATGGAAGACAAGATCGGGAAAAGCCCGGTCACGCCAGGACATGTCCTCCCGGCCCGTGAACTACTGGGCGACATGCTCCTGGAGGTCGATCAACCGGATGCAGCCGCCGAAGCCTACCGAACCACACTCGCGCATTCGCCAAACCGGGCGCGTAGCGTGGCGCGGTTGAGCGAATAGGGTAACCGGTGCGGCGCCCGTCAGGAATGGCAGGGCGTCGCTTTGCCCTGATGCGAGCAATCGCACACACGATGACGTGAGGCCTCAATGGCGATTTGCCTTTTTTGTTCACCTGGATTGCCTGTTTCTGTGAAAGTGTGCCGCGCCATGGCAGCGAGGTCACCGATCACGCAGGAAAATCATCCCGAAACTCGTTGAATCCATGTCAGACTGCCGTGTCCCTCGTTGTCGTCGCAAAAATGGGACAAATGAACCGCGCCGGGCTTGTCGGAGGCTGATCTTTCTTTGTTGCGCGGCCATGTCTGATCTTTCCAGAACGGCGAAGAAGTTCCCCTCGGCTTCTGCTGGCGGGATGTGTCCGACGGCCTCCCGCAATCGGCGAGTGTTGAGCCAGTCGACCCATTCGAGTGTGGCGTATTCCGGGTGTTGCATCGTAGAATAATCCAAGATTGAGGCACTGGTAGGTCGCGGCCAGCGGTACAGGCCGCATACCGGTCGCGCCGCCTGGAAGGGAAACTCAGCCATCATGATTGTCTTTCCGGAAATTCGCCTGCGGTCCATTCGTGTTGCGGTATTTCGTTATCGGGTCGACACGCCTGTGGCCACGTCCTTCGGAACGATGTTCGACCGTCCGGCGGTCTTTGTCCGGCTGGAGGCAGCGGACGGCAGCTTCGGCTGGGGGGAGGTCTTTGCCAACTGGCCGGCCGCCGGAGCCGAACACCGGGCCCGCTTGCTGATCGAGGACATCTCGGACCTCATCCTCGGAAAGTGTTTCAAGTCACCCTCGGACGCATTCTTTCACCTGGAGAGAACGACGCATGTGCGGGCGCTGCAATGCGGAGAATGGGGACCGTTTCGCCAGGTGATTGCCGGTATCGACCAGGCAATGCACGACCTCTATGCACGACATCTCGGCATCACGGTGCGACACATGCTCAATCACAAGGCGCCGGATTCCGTGCCGGCCTATGCCAGCGGCATCCATATCGGGACAGCTTCCGAGACAATCGTCGAATGCCGACAGGCCGGCTTCAAACGTTTCAAACTCAAGGTCGGTTTCAATCTGGAACGCGACGTGGTGACCGTGCATCAGTGCCTCGACTGCCTGCAGCCGGACGAAGTCCTGTACGTCGATGCCAATCAGGCCTGGACTGTCGAGGAGGCAGTTCGTTTCTCAGCCTCCCTCGCGGATAGCCCAATCGGATGGATCGAAGAACCAATTCTTGCCGATGCTCCCAGCAGGGACTGGGAAGACTTGAAGGAACGGATGCACCACCCCCTCGCGGGAGGCGAGAACATCGCCGGATTCGACGCATTCTCCAAAGCTGTCGAGCATGCTCAGTTCACGTTCTTCCAACCAGACATTGCCAAGTGGGGCGGTTTCACCGGATGCATGGCGGTTGCACGGGATGTGCTTCATGCAGGTCGGGTCTTTTGTCCCCACTTCCTGGGCGGCGCCGTCGGCCTTCACGCCTCCGCCAATCTTCTTGCGGCGGCGGGCGGAAATGGAGTGCTGGAAGTAGACGTGAATCCCAATCCACTTCGCGATGTTGCTGGGAGCCTCGCCGCTTTCTTGCAGGATGGCAACTGGACCATGTCTGGCAACGTTGGATTGGGCCTCGTCGATCCGACACTCGACCTCGAACCCTTTGAGACGCTGGATCTTGCAGTTTGACAAGATGACCTTGCAGCGCCGTCGCAGGTCTAGGGATTGGCGCTGAGCGTAGGCATTCCCCTGACATGGACGGTGTCAGTGCCCTCGCCCAAAGCCAGTGTGCCGATGGTCGACAATGCGCGAGCCTTCAAACTGGGCCACGTGACTGCGACCGCCCGGTCCAGCCCATACTGTGTCGTGTGATCGAATCCTGAAACCGCTGTGCTGAATCGGCGAATGTGGCCAGGTGCCCGACCCCTGCCTTTCGCTGTGGAACAATCTGAAGCCACGAAACGTCCCAGTTCCCAAACCGCCCGGTGATTCGTGTCGTCCCCCATTTCGTGGGCGTGCGGGCGAAATTCGAGCGTCACACTCCTGGTCAGATGCAAACAGGCCGCACACACCTTGCCGGGGTGCATACAGCCATTCTCCGGTCAAAATGCCTAAAGAAATCACCATCGGCAATTGGGCCCTACGCGGCCCTTGGTTGTGCGGCCTTGGACATTGCGTTCATGGCGACCCCGAGGGCATCCCGTCGCGCTACGAACAGTTGGTGGGGAAATGATCCGGCAAGATGGATTGCGTCTTATCGTCGCCGGGATCACGTCCTGGTCGCGCAAGGATATGATCCCGGCGCTCGAACGGCAGAGAGCACTTCTGTGGTCCCCCTGCCCTTATGAAGGGTTCGAATGCAATGACCATGTCGTGTATCTCGGGGCCTGCCCGAACCAGCCCCTGTTGCCGTTGATCGACCACGTTCTGGATCGAGGCGCCCGTTAGGCGTTTCTTGCCGGGTCCAACCATGTCTGGGGCTGGGAGACATTGCGCGTCGCCCGCCAACAACTTGCCCGGCACGGTGTGGAGATCGTCGGTGAACCTTACCTGCCGTTGGGTGACACGGATTGCGCGCGGCTTGTCGCCGACATCGAATCCTGCGTGCCGGATCTGGTTATGGACAGCCCGATCGGGCCGTCGAACCAAGCCTTCATGCAAGCCTTGTCGTGCCTGTCAGAGGCATCGCAACAGCCGCTTGTCATCAGCGTCAACCGGACCGAGGCGGACCTCGACGCCCTTTTTTGGGGGGGGGGGGGCGGCGGAAGGCATGTTGTCGATCGGCCCATGGTTCGAAACCCTGGGCGACCCCGAGCCAATGGCGTTCCGGGCAAGGATCGCCGGGCGCGTTGGCCCGCAATACCGGGCGTCCAGTTTCTTTGCCACGGCCTATGCCGCCGTCGCGCTGCTTGTCGCCGGGCTGGAGGAAACCGGGACGGACGAGCCGCATGCCGTGTTTTCTTCCGTCGCCGGACGCGCCCGTGACACGGTGCTTGGCCGGATCGAGATCAACCCGATCACCCGCCACACCAGCCTCATCCCGCGGCTTGCCGTGGCCGATGGCGGGGCGTTCCGGATCCTTTCGAACACAGGTCAAGTTGTCTCGCCAGCCCCCTATCTGACGACCCTGGCGGTGACACCAGTCGATCGCAAACCCAATCTGAGGAGCGTGTCATGAGTGTTGCGCTGGAGTTCAACTTCGCCTGCCGTTCCGCCGTCATCCTGCATCCAGCCGAAAGCGTGCGCACGCAACTGGCGGCGCGTCTGGCGGCACTTGGCGTCACGGCCGCCGCCCACTGGCCGGGCAGGCTCTGCGAGAGGCTCCCATTCTCTCTTTCGACATCAACATGGTGCACGATGTGCAGATCCCCGTGGGAACCTGGCTCCGCGCCGATCCCGATGATCGGGCTGATCCGATCCGAATGCCCCGGCCGGCTTTCCTGGGCGTTGCAACAGATCGTCGATGCTTTCCTGTCGCTGGCGGCGCCGGGCCTGGTCTATTCGACCCTCGTCGTGGCAACCGCAAAATGCGCCGAGCGGCAGCGACAGGTCGCGCGCGAGGTGGAAACCGTCCGGCGTACCGGGCTTCGCCACGTGTTGATCCAGGCCGTTGTACTGCTGATGCAACGGGATGGGATCAACGAGTTGGCTGCTCCGAAGCGCCTTCGGGCCTTTGCAATGACCGAACGGTTGCCGCTGGAGGATGCGGCTGCGGCCTTGCTCGACAGACCGGACGACCATCTTGCGAGGCGGCAATCGTGAGCGACGTGACCGCCCGCCATTCGCAAGCCCCCGAACGACGGAACGCGACCTGGGCGCTGCGCGAACTGCTGCGCCGCCCCCAGTCGGCCATCGGCCTGACCGGGATCGTGATCATCGTGAGCGCGGCGATCTTCACGCCGTGGATCATGCCCTATGATCCGAACAACCAGATGTTTGACGGGTTGAGCCCGGAAGGCGGACCTTTTCTGCCGCCTTCCCGTTTCTGGCTTGGCACCGATCTTCTTGGGAGCGATCTGTTTTCGCCCCTGATCCTCGGCACCCAGACATCGCGCATCATCGGCGTACTGGCCAACGGCATCGCCATGGTGCTTGGCGCGACCGTGGGGATCACTGCGGGGTATTTCGGTGGCTGGATCGGTGGCGTCCTGATGCGCATCACCGATCTCATGATGGCCTTCCCGGCGTTGCTGCTGGCGATCGTGCTGGCGGCCATCTTCAAACCCTCCCTGCTGATCGTCGCGCTGGTCATTGGCATGATGAACTGGGTCCAGATGGCGCGGGTGATCTTCACCGAGACCCGCAGCCTCGCCCAGCGCGAATTCATCGACGTGCAGCGGGCCATGGGCTCGTCGACCCTTCCCATCCCAACCCGGCACATCTTTCCGCACCTGGTCTTTTCGATCATCGTCTTCGGCACGCTTGGCATCTCGACCACGGTGCTGCTCGAAGCCACGCTCAGCTACCTTGGCGTGGGTGTGCAGCCGCCGAGACCGTTGCCAACATCCGCGCCAGATCGGGCTCGACCGGCCATTCCACATCCAGTATCTCCGCTATCTCGGCAACCTGCTGCACCCAGTCTCCGAGTTGATAGCAGCGCAGATGCCGGCGACGCTGCTTCCGATGCTGGCCGCCATCGTCGTGGAACTGATCGTCGGCCTCACGATCGGCGCGGTTGCGGCGCTCAAGCGGAACTCGATCATCGATCAGTCGCTGATGATCTTCTCCTTCGTGACGATCTCGGCCCCGCAATTCGTGGTGGGCATCCTGCTGCTGTACGTCTTTGCGGTGCAGCTGAGCTGGTTCCCGATCGGCGGCTACGGCACCTTCGCCCAAATCGTGCTTCCGGCGGTGACCATCGGCCTGCTCGGCACCGGCTGGTACAGCCGCATGATGCGGTCATCGATGATCGACGTGCTGGCGCAGGATTGCGTGCGTACTGCACGAGCCAAGGGGCTTGGCCGGATGCGGATCATCCTGTGCCGCGTGGGGCCCAACCCGATCCTTCCCATCATCGCCATGATCGGCATCGACATCGGCCTGTTCATGTCCGGCAGCGTCGTGGTCGAAAGCGTGTTCGGCTGGCCCGGCATCGGGCAGCTGGCCTGGCAGGCGATCCAGCGCATCGACATCCCGATCATCATGGGCGTCACGCTTGTATCCGCCTGCTTCCTCGTCCTCGGCAACCTGATTGCCGACCTCGTCGCGCCGCGGGTGGACCCGCAGATCAAACTCAAATGACACCAATTGCCAACAGGCGACAAACGACCATGACAAGGACATTGATGATCAGCGCCCTTGCGCTAGGCGTGGCGCTCGGCGCCGCGCAGGCACAGGACTTCACCGAGGCCAAGCAGGACGGCTCGATGATCGTCACCTACAAGGATGACGTCTCCACACTCGATCCGGCCATCGGGTGCGCTTGGCAGAACGGGTCGGTGATCAAGTCCCTGTTCGACGGGTTGATGGACTACGAGCCCGGCACGACGATCCCCAACAAGGACCTCGCAGAGGACTACACGATCTGTACCTATAAGCTGCGCGAAGGGGTCAAGTTCCACAATGGCCGCGAGTTGATCGCCGAGGATGTGAAATCCTCCCTCGACCGAGGGACCAACCCCGAAACCCAAAGCCCGGGCGCAGGGTTTTCGGCTCCATTGACGGATATGCCGCGATGGCCTCTGCCGAGGCCACGAGCCTTTCGGGCGTGACGGTGATCGACCCCTATACGGTCGAGATCAAGCTTTCCCGCCCGGACGCCACCTTCCTGCACGTCATGGAAATCAACTTTCCCTCCATCGTGCACAAGGCGGCAGTCGAGGACTGGGCCTCGATTTTGGCAAGCATCCCGTGGGGACGGGTGCCTTCAAGCTGTCCGACTGGACGCTCGGTCAGTCGCTCACCTTCGAGCGCAACATGGACTACTGGCACACCGGCATGCCCAAGCTCGACCAGCTCACCTTCGAGATCGGGCTTGAGCCGATCGTCGCCCCGCTGCGGCTCCAGAAAGGCCAGGCCGATATTCCGGGCGATGGAATTCCGCCGGCCAAGTTCCTTGAAGTCACAAGAGATCCCGCCTTCAAGGACTTCGTGATCGAGGGCGACCAACTCCACACCGTCTACATCTCCATGAACGTCAAGATGGCCCCGTCGAAATGTGACGGTGCGCCAGGCGGTGAACATGGCGATCAACAAGGATCGCGCCGTGCGCATCATCAATGGCCGCGCCGTGCCCGCCAACCAGCCGCTGCCGCCTACCATGCCGGGCTACGCGCCGGATTACGAAGGCCATCCGTTCGATCCCGACGCCGCCAAGGCGCTGCTGGCCGAAGCCGGCTTCCCGGACGGGTTCGACACCGAGCTTTTCGCGTACAACACCGATCCCAACCCGCGCATCGCGCAGTCGTTCCAGCAGGACCTCGCGGCGATAGGCATCACCGCCGAGATCCGCAACCTTGCCCAGGCCAACGTCATCGCCGCCGGTGGCGAGCCGGATCAGGCACCGATGATCTGGTCGGGCGGCATGGCCTGGATCGCCGACTTCCCCGACCCGTCAAACTTCTACGGCCCGATCCTGGGCTGCGATGGCGCGGTACAGGGTGGTTGGACCTGGTCGTGGCATTGCAACGAGGAGCTGGATGCCAAGGCCGTTGCCACCGACGCGATGACCGACCCGGCCATGGCGACCGAACGCGAAGCCAAGTGGCGCGAGATCTACCTCGCCATCATGGAAGACGCGCCCTGGGTGCCCGTGTTCAACGAGCAGCGCTACACCATGCGCTCGGCCAAATGCGGCGGACCCAACGAGATCCTTGTCGATCCGTCCACGTTCCCGTCAACTACGACTATGTGTTCAGCAACGATGTGCAATCACACGATCCACGGTCGTCATCACCACTTCGGGTGGGGTCATTCGATCCCACCCACCGCCACCGTGGCCCCGGGCGAGAGCGTATTCTTTGAATGCCTCGACAGCTCGGGCGGGCAACTCTCGGCCAACAGCACGACGACCGATCTCGACGCGCTCTCCTTCGATAAGATCAACCCTGTCACCGGGCCGATCCATGTCGATGGCGCCGAGCCGGGGGAATATCCTGAAAGTGCAGATCGACGCATTCACCCCCTCCGGTTGGGGGTGGACGGCCAATATCCCGGGCTTTGGACTTCTGGCCGACCAGTTCGAGGACCCCGCGCTCAACATCTGGTCCTATGACTCGTCGAGCATGGCCTCGGCTCTCTATTGCGATATTGCAGAGGTCCCGCTCAAACCCTTTGCCGGCACCATCGGCCTCGCCCCTGCGGAACCCGGCCTGCACTCGGTTGGTCCGCCGCGGCGGGTGGGCGGAAACCTCGATATCCGCGACCTTGCGGCAGGCACCACCCTTTACCTGCCGGTAGAGGTCGCGGGCGCCCTGTTCTCGGTCGGCGACACCCACGCCGCACAGGGCGACGGCGAGGTCTGCGGCACCGCGATCGAAAGCCCGATGAACGGGGCGCTGACCATAGACCTGATCAAGGACACTCCGCTGAATTTCCCCCGGTTCACCACGCCGGGACCGGTGACGCGGCACCTCGACACCAAGGGGTACGAAGTCACCAGGGGGATCGGACCGGACCTGATGAGCGGCGCACGCGATGCGCTGTCGGGGATGATCGATCTGATCTGGGCGCCCCGGAAGCCGAGCCCGATGGAAGCCTACACGCTCTGTTCGGGATGCGGAGACCTTAGGATATCGGAGATCGTGGACATGCCCAATTGGATCGTCTCGTTCTACCTGCCACGGGCCGTGTTCGAATGACGGGGCACTCAGATCCATCCGGGTGCGGAGAGACGCCGCGCCCGGTCCTCACCGTCGAGGGGCTGACGATCCAGGTTGCCCCCCCCGACGGCGCAAAAACCGTGGTCGAAAATCTCGGCTTCACGCTCCATCGCGGCGGAACCTTGTGCCTTGCCGGCGAAAGCGGTTCGGGCAAGTCGATGACGGTGCTGGCCATCATGGGGCTGCTGCCCCAACTCATGGCGCGCAAAACCAGCGGAACGATCCGCCTTTCGGATGGGACTGAACTGGCCAATTTGAACGACCAGGCCATGCGTCGCATCCGGGCCAACCGGATCTCGATGATCTTTCAGGAACCGATGACCTCGCTGAACCCGGTGATGACCATCGGCACTCGGTTGCGGGAGGTTCTACTTGAACACAAGGTGTGTTCGGGGGCCGACGCGCCCGCCCGTGCGCTGGCCCTCTTGAAAGACGTCCGGATCACCGAGGCCGAGAACAGGTCGAAACAATACCCGCACGAATTGTCCGGAGGGATGCAGCAGCGGGTGATGATTGCCATGGCGCTGGCCTGCAATCCCGAGATCGGGGTCGCCGACGCGCCCACGACCGCGCTCGACGTGACCGTGCAGGGCGAGGTTCTGTAACTGATCCGGGTTCTGCAACGCGAACATGGCACGACGGTCGTGATGATTACGCATGACATGGGCGTGGTTGCGAAGATGGCGCAACGGGTGATCGTTATGCGCAACGGTCGTCATCAGGACGCTGTTCGCCACGCCACAGACGCCCTATGCGCAGCAATTGCTGGACGCTGTCCCGCGCATTGACGACGCGCCGACCCGGCCAGCCGCCGACCGACCCCGCGATACGGTGAACGTGGAAGACCTCAGCGTGCGGTTCCCGATGCGCGGCGGCCTTCTGAACCGGGTGACCGAGCGCCTTCACGCCTTGGAGGGGGTCGATTTCCGCATCGCCCCCGGCGAGACACTGGCACTCGTGGGTGAATCCGGGTGTGGAAGGTCCACGATCGGCAAGGCGTTGATGGGGCTTGTACCATTTGACGGCGGTATCCGGATCGAAGGTCAGCAGATGGCTGGCCTCAGCCCGCGCGCGCTCAAACCGATCCGACGGAACGTCCGGATGGTGTTTCAGGATCCGGGGGCGTCGCTTGACTCCCGAATGACCGTGGGACGGCAGGTTGCCGAACCGCCGGTCGTACACGGCATGGCCTACGGGTTGGAGTTGCAGGACAAGGTCGAATGGCTGTTTCGCCGGGTCGGTCTCTTGGCCGAAGAGATCGACCGCTATCCACACGAGTTTTCCGGCGGCCAGCGTCAGCGTATCTGCATTGCCCGTGCTCTGGCGCTACGCCCCACGGCCATCGTCGCCGACGAAAGCGTCTCTGCGCTTGATGTTTCGGTACAGGCGCAGGTGCTGGAGCTGCTGCGCGAGTAGCAGGAAGAGGAAGGGCTTGCCTATCTCTTCATCTCCCACGACATGGCAATGATCGACCAAGTGGCCGACCGTGTGGCGGTGATGAACCTGGGCCAGATTGTCGAGACTGGAACGCGAAATCAGGTCCTGCGCGACCCGCAACATGCCTACACACGGCGGCTTTTGTCCGCAGTGCCGATCCCCGATCCAACCCGCAAGCGTCCGCCGGTGCTTCCGCGCGAGGGCGCAGTTGGCTCTCCCATCCGACCGGTCGGGGAGACGATCCTGCGGCATACGCTGCACGAGATCGCGCCGGGGCATTGGGTGGCTGGCAAGGCGGCCTGAGAGACACAGCTCCAAGCGAGGAAACCTGAATATGACCTGGAGGACTGCCTTTCGTTCCTTTTACTACGAGACCTTGGACGCGCCGGAGGACATCGTCCTGAAGGCCACCGAGACCGCCCTGTTGGTCATAGACATCCAGAACACCTACCTGGAAGTCCCCGAGCACCCGGTCGAGGCCAGACGCTGCCCCCCGTTCTTGGACCGCATGCACGAGACCGTGATCCCCAACACGCCGGCTCTCCAGGATTTGGGGCGCGACAACGGCATCGAGGTCATCCATGCCCGTATTGCCTGCCTGAAGGAGGATGGCAGAGACCGCTCGCTCAGCCAGAAAAAGCCCGGCTTCACCTACCTGTTGCTGCCGAAAGACCGTGAGGACAGTCAGATCGTGGAGGCCGTTGGCCCTCGGGACGACGAGATCGTTGTCACCAAGACAACCGACAGCGCACTGACCGGTACCACCCTCCGCATGATCCTGCACAACATCGGAATCCGGAACGTGATCGTGGCCGGAATCTTCACGGATCGGTGTATCTCCTCCAGTGTCCGGAGCCTGGCAGGCGAGAGCTTCAACGCCGTGGTGGTGGAAGACTGCTGTGCCGCAGCCACAGAAGCGCTGCATCGCCATGAATTGGAAGTGATCAACATGATCTACTGCCATTTGGTCAGCCGTCACGAGGTGATCGGCTTCCTGCAGTGACCTGCCGCCCTTCGGTCCCGCGTGCGCACCGAGAAGCCCCGGGTTTGGAAATCATCGGCTTCGGATTGGGCGCGCGTCGAGTCGGGGGCCCTCGTTTGGCGCTGGCGTTCGAAACGCTTCTGCTGGCGCTTGGTCGTTCAGCAACAAGCGTGACCTGACCTGTTGACATCGAATCGCGAGTGCGCCGGTTTTCGTCAGGCGTTCGCCAGTTTGCCCGACAAATCCTCTTGCAACGGCTCGTCCTGGAGGCTTCGGTTGAAGCCTTGGATGAGCGCGGTATGTACGGTTTGATCCAGTGCCATTCGATACTGTTCTTGTTCCCCCAATTCAGGATTGTGCGGCTGGTGAACTCGGCTCGCCTCGCCATTGCCTCTCGGACCAATGTCTTACCGTCAGTTGGCGTGCGAGCACGATAAATCGTTTTGCGGGTGGGAATTTCCTGTTCCCTGCGGCCAAAAGAACTTGACCGAGATCCGTTAGGATCTCGGCCTTCATGCCGTTTGATGCTGTTTCATCGCTTCGGAGCCTGACCTCCCGGATCAGTATCGCAAGGGCTTCATGAGCCTGGTGCACCAGGTCGGGGTCGGAGAGAAGCGCGTTGATCCGCTCGACGGCGGTGCCGTAAGCTCCCCGGATATCGGGTGGCGGCGCCTGGGCTTCGGCCAGCTCCGTTTCGGCGGTTTCGAGTTGATCGGAGATTTCTGCAATGTCCTGCTCGAGTGTCTCCATCCGTTCCCGGACCGCGGCGAAGCCCTCGCCCTCTTCAAGGGCCGTGATCAGGTTGTTGCGTTTGCGGGTCAGGGATTTGCGGGCCTTTCGCAGCCGTTTGACCAACGCCTTGCCATCTTCGGCCGGATCGTTGGCCATTTCCGCCAGAACAGCCGCCTCGAAGGCGCTTTCCAACTCGGGGGTGACGAAAGACGCGCGCAACGCCGCGAAGACACGCTCTTCGATCTCATCCTGGCGGATGGTCGCCGCGTTATCACAGCTCCCGTTCCGGTAGCCCGAACAGCCGTAGCGGTTCTTCGAGACCTTGATGCAATCCCGGTCACAGCAGTCGCATTTCAGCAGCCCGGACAGGAGGTATTTCTTGCGATGTGCCGCGCGCGGGTTGTCAGCCTTGGTGGCTTTGTCTCCGACCTCCTTGAGGCGCTTTTGCACCCGGTCGAACAACTCCTTCGGGACAATCGCCAGTTCCGGGATCTCGGCGGTGACGATGTTCTCTTCGGAACCAGCAACGCGACGAAGACCGAACTCGGGATCGAGCCTGATTTCGGTTCGGCCGTAGGTCACGGTGCCTGCGTAGATCGTCTTGCGCAGCAAGCCGTTCCCGAGCTTCGCTCCGCCACGCAAAGTTGCCGCATCCCAAGCGCCGCCCTGCGACCCCGGAATGCCTTCGCGGTTCAACTGCCGGGCAATGTCGTAAGCGGAGATACCGTCCGCAGCCATCCTGAATATCCGTCGCACGATGGGCGCTGTCTCAGGGTCGATCTCCCGATTCAAACCGGTCACGGTATCAAGCTTGCGATAGCCATAGGCGACGCTGTGGAGACGGCTGTCTTTCGTCAGCGCACGGGCAATCCCGGCGCGGGTATGGACCCCGATTTTCTCCGCGAACATCTGAGCGCCGAGGGCGTTCAGCATGACGTTGAGAAAGTTCTGGCGGCCTTCATTCACCGAGTGAAGGCGGATGTTCGAGTATGCGAAAATCTCGAAAGCCTGAAGACCAATGACGACATTCCGCGTCAACCGGTCGACACAGTGGACGAGCACGATATCGAACCGGTTCGCCCGCGAGTCCTGGAGCATCTTCTGGAATTCCGGCCGCTCTTCTGTGCGCCCACTGCGAGATTCATCGGCATAGACCTGCACGATGTTCCATCCCTGGCGCTCTACATATTGCTCGCACATCAAAAGCTGAGATTCGATCGAGGTCTGGTTCTGCAGGTCCGACGAGTAGCGGGCGTAGACCGCCACCCGCAGGTCGTTTGTGGGGCTTTCGAAAGAAGGCATATGGAAATCTCCGTTTTCAATTGAGGGGCGACGAGTGGCGTCGGTCCGGACGAACTCGTATGGCGTAGGCGCGACCGAGCAGCACAACGAGATCGGAGACGGCGACGGAGATTTCGTTGGGACCGTCGCCGTTATCATTCGCAGCGCGAAGTCGGAGGGACTCGCAGGATTGGGTTGAACTGGGGAGAGACATTTTTTGGTTTCCTGCGTTTGAGCGACGCCGTCTTTGGCGACACAAAAGACATTCTGTCTTTGCTCCAATCCTGGTAACGAACCGGACGAGTTTTCTCTGCCGGTTCGATTAAGAGACTGAATTAACAGGAAACAAAGTGACTGGGCTATTCCCTTCCAATTCGCCGATGCCAACCGATATCTCGCTCGGCCTCGAGGAGGTCTGTCACGCGATGCGATGTATCCAGCGCATCCCTCAGATCTCGTGAGATCACCTCGATCTGACTGCTAATCTGATCGTTGGCGTTTGTGTGTTCCAGGCGATGAAGGACGGCGGCGGCGTTTTCCCGGAAGCTGTCGTTCAGGATCCGGCGCTTGTCTACGGACCTGCGAAGGATCGTCAGTGTTGGCTCGAACGGTTTGACGAGATTGCCCGGCAGTTCCCTGAGCAATTCGATGGCCCGCCGGGCTTGACCTATGCCATCCGCAGCCATGTCTTCGGCGCGTTCGAAATCGGTCGCCGGCAGCGGCTGTTGAAAGACGACGAATTTGTAATTGTTGCTTCCTGCGACGCGAGTCGGGAAGGCGGCATTTGTTTTCGGGTGCATATGAGAATCCTTGCGTGAAGTGGTCGCCGCCGGCTCGACGGGCGACCGAATTGAAGATGAAGACGGAGAGGATGACCGGGCGAAACGCCTGGGGTTGCGGGGTGTTCCAGCCAGCAAACAGAAAGGAGATGGTCGTTTCGCCCGGTCGTTTGGACGACACCCCGGATCGATCCGGGATGCTGCAGGATCAACCGCGAAGCCTTGCTGACTTGCGGTTTGACTGCGTCAGCACCGGTTGTTTCAGAAACCGTGAGTATCGACGGCGCTGGTCTGCGGGGTCGCGTTGACGTTCGAACTGCTCTGCGCGTTTCGCCGCTGCGATGTCGCGTTCTGCCTGAATGCGAGCCCGCACAGCGTGAAGGCGTTCCATCATCCGTTCGGGCAGATGGCCGAGGACAGGCGATTTCTGCCCGGAAATCGTGGGAAAGCGCGCAGTCCCCAGGGAAATCGGCAGACGGCGGTTGAGATCGAAACTCGTTGGCTTCCGCAAGCCTGTCCCCGTCATCTCCGTCGCACTGCGGACGTGAACCTCGTAGCCCCTTTGGCGGGATCCGGGAAGAAATCCCGGAGCCAGCACGACACAGCGATAGCTACCCACGCGGGTAAAGCCGGTGACAATGCAAGGACGCAAGACCGGCGGCTCCTCATCGTTGCCGTCGAGCAAAGGGAAGCCGTAAAGAAGAACGTCGCCGACGGAGAGATGGTTCCGCCATGTGGCCGATTTGGTTCCGAGTGGTCTTTGATCAAGCATATGATTTTCCTTTGAAGTTGATCCGACCCGCTGATCTTCGAGTTGCGTAAGCGTCTCACTTGATCGTGCGCGTCATGCGCGCGCGTGCACGATCAAAAGAGACGCCCAGCAACAACCTCTCTGGCCCGATCATCCCGGTTGGCTCCGGAAACTCGCCCATCACTTTCAGTCATTCCGCCGCGGCGGAATTGGGACCAGCCGTTCGGTTCGAAGCCGTGCCGCTGACAGATTTTTTCCGGCCCCCTAGCTGGGGAGAGCGTCGAGAGGAATCGCCTTCTCGACCCGCCGGACGGCGAGATGGAAGGGGTTTGGGGAAGGAGAGCGATATCTTCTTCTCCGG
The DNA here is from genome assembly GCA_947495685.1 of uncultured Tropicimonas sp. GTDB lineage: Bacteria > Pseudomonadota > Alphaproteobacteria > Rhodobacterales > Rhodobacteraceae > Tropicimonas. The sequence goes on along the minus strand of CANLZY010000049.1, from coordinate 3,812 downwards.
GCGCGAGGGGGTGTCGGGGGACTTGCAGAATGTCCCCTGACTCCGTCGGAAGACGACAGAAAGGGAGAGTGCAGAGAGGGGCGTTTCGGCGAGATGCGCCCCTCTTTGCTCCCGCCGACGGCGGCCCAAAGAGGTCGAGGAGATTGGCGGCAAGCATCTCATCGCGCTCTCCGCGCTGGAGCCCTCGGCGAGCCGACGTGTATCGACAGCGATAGCTGGGTCTGCCAGGGGCAGCGATACACATAGTCGGTCTCTACGACTTTCTCAGGCAACTATTTTGGTTCTGAAATCAGCTTTCCTAACTCCTCTCCAGATAGGAAATTCTGGAGGGTTTATATAATGGAAGGTTATCAATTCGCGCATGTCGAAGTCTATTCAGTAAAAGGATCTCCCCGGCGCGGCGATGGAAATGGGGCAAAGAAGAAGAATGGAGACCGGGCCTGGACTGCCGATGAGGTTATTGATGAAGCTGAACGTATTGAAGCGGCATCGCTGCATGTGAAGCGCGGCGGAGAATCCTTAGAAATCATCCCTGGAGAGGTCGCCAGTGTATCTGCTCTCCGGGCAGCGCATGCACAAGCAGCATGTGTAAAGACGCCGGCAAAACGACGGGACAAGTCCGGAAAAACCGTCAATGGAAAACGAAAGCTGCGCAACGATTCAGCCAGTCTCTATACGTGTGTTGTGAGCCTGCCCGTCCGAACGGATGACGTTCTGAGAGATCCCGAAGAGCGAGAAAACTCCATGAAAATTCTTCGGGCTTCAATGCAACACGAGAAGGAAAGAATTGAGGCTCTCGGCGGACAGATGATGATGGGGATCGTGCATCGTGATGAGGAATTTTTGCATGCACATTTCTACGCGCTCGATAGTATCAGGGCGCGTGTTGATCATCTTCATGCAGGGCGATCCGCAAAGAACGAGTCTGTATCGAAAAACCGAAATCGACTTGGCAAATCCGACGCGAACAAAGTTGGAAATGCCGCATACTGCGCTGCGATGCGGGTCTGGCAAGATGATTTTCATGAAGCAGTGTTCCACGATGCCGGGTTGCTTCGACTGGGGCCGAGACACGAGAGGTTGTCGCGAAGCGAATACATCATGTCGAAACGATCCGCTTCAGAGAGAGCCCGGGATCACGAGCGCCAGAAGCAAATCCAGACGGATCGGAAACAAATAATGAAGGCGCAAAAAACTGTTCTGGAGGGATCGAGGGAGCTTGCCGAAATCCGTCAGGAAGAAGGAAAAGTGATCGCGACAATGAAGGCGGGAGTTTCAAAAAAGACCCAGGATGCCGATCGGTTGCTGGCTCATGCGGAACGTAGCCGCCAGAGCGCCGAGGAGCTCCGGATTGCGAACGAAGCACTCGCCAGATCGCTGAAGGATCGTGAAAAGACTGCAATTCAAAGGGAACAGAAAGCGGACGCGCTGATTGCGACGATCGAGGGTCTGGTCGACGGCGAACTGGTCGTTGAAAATGTAGTGGGCAGCCCCACAATCTGTCGCGGACAAAATGCAGACAGAAAGCGAGCCAATTCGTTGTTGCGAAGAATATCACCGGCTGCTTCCTCCGCGACAAGGCTCGGCGCTCGGATCGCCAAAAGGTTGGCCAGGTTGCAAGAGAGGTCTCGAAAATCGGGGTTGGCGGCTGCTCGCGAGGAGATCACAGCGGCCCGGGATGCGATGAGTTCAACCGTGGGCATGGCACTCCAGGTTGGAGCCATCGCTCGTCGGTTTGCCTCGATGCTCTCACCGAAAGACGGCGCAAGAATGCTCGCAGAGATCGATGGTGTTCTTCGAAGAACGGCTTCTCAAAAGAACCAGTCAGAAGCTCGTTCCCGGGAGATCGGGCTCGGGAGCGGCGGCGGTTCCAACGATTCTCGGGAGGGTTGAGAATGCAGTAAGGCACCAGAGCAACCCCAGCAAATTGTGGGGGTGCCCGGCAGGTCCCGACGACCGGCACGAACCCATATCGGGAGTCATAGCAGGATCAGCCCCCCGCGCTTCTCCCCCAGGGCGACGGAACGAAGTTTCGCGTTCTCATCGGTCAATTGCATAACTTCGTCTGAAAGGCCGTCGGCCATCTCAGCGAAGCTATCCCTTTCGCCGATCACAACAGACAACCCGGATTTGAGGGCCTCGATTTGTTGGTGAAGAGGCTTGGCCGTCTCACTACACGCCTGCGCGATCAAACAGGCTACACTGTTCTGAAACCCCTGCCGGGCGTTGGTCATCTGCTCGGTCTTTGCGGTGCAAACACCCGGAAAATCGAGAGGGAAGGCCTGCATTTCTTCGCCATCCCTATACTTGAGCCAGGTATTCCACATTGTCGTGGGATACCCTCGTTCTCCCAGCTCCCGGCGCAAGCTGCCGGGCGCCGGCTCAATCCCCCGCTGACGAAGGGCGAGACCGGCCGCTTTGACCTGCTTATCTGTGAATGCTGCTTTCTGTGCCATTTGAAATACTCCTGTTTGGTTGGTCACAGACAGGACATTGTGTGGTTGCCGCGGGACAAAACTGTTTTTGACAAGTTTTTGCTGGCCCGGCATCCGCACAAGCTCACAAGCTCACAAGCTCACAAGTAGTGAGCATAGGAGATTGCAAAACGGCTCTCCAGGTCCGTCGAAATACGCTTGGGACAAGAATCTGTTAGAAAGCTGAGGTCTTCATTGATGGAGTAAGCGACCGAACGCGACCGCGGTCTCAGGTCACTTCGCATTGAAGCCACTCTCAAAGCTTGCGCGTATCCTACGTGCAGTGACACATGTGAGAAAGTTCGAGCCCGAAGCGGCCACTCGTGATCGGTGCAGCGAATAGCTGGGAAGAGCCCGGAATCGCCGATGCTGCGGTCTGCAACAACGGCGGCTTTCTGGGACTGGGCAAAATCCTGCCAAACCCCCAATTGTTTTGCCGGGGTTTTTGACCACCGTAAGGCATTGATATTCGATCGCCCGACAGAACCGGCAATATCGACCGTTTTCGCCGTTCGAAATGCAAATCCAGCCCTTTGCCGCACCGTGCGCGAACTGAAATAGCGCGGACGATGCCGTCTTTGGGTCAGCGGCTGCTTCGGTGTCTTGTGGACGGGCTTTGCCGCCACTTGTTTTTCCGACTGGTTCGCCATTTTTTCCGTTGGGCAATGACTTCGCCGAGGATTTTGGAGATCGCCCGCGAAACGAGTGCTTCGGAGGGTGCATCCGCGACAACTTCCGCTCCGACCACCCGCTCAGAGGCAAGATGAAGTAGACCCCAGGGGTGGAAGGCGCGCGGCACTAGGGCTCTTTCCCGGAATGATGGAGCCAAAACGGCCGCGCGGCAAAACTCTTTGAGCGTGGCATTCTCCGAGTTGGCCCAAGATCCCTAACGATCTGGCCGTTGGCACCTCCGCACAGGCAAGGGATTCGAAGCCATGACGCGCGTACACCCATGGTCTTCGAAACCCGTGCCAAAAGGTCGAGCCTATTCCATCGGTAGCAAGGCTCCGGCGCCAACCGTAGATCCATTTCCAGACTGAAGCTGGAATTGAATTTGGTTCTTTTCCGACAAGAATGTGAACAAACCGACCGATGCGGGGGGATTTTCGCCATGCAGATTGACCTTGATAGCTTTGCCCGTTGTCTTCGGTAGCGTTGCCTCGTCAAAACAACCGTTCAGGAACCCCGCGTAACAAAGCTTGAATTTGGCAGAGCCATCGGATGCCGCAGGATAGAGCCGTAGGTTGAAAGGCTGAATGAGTTTGAGCCTCCCCCAATGAAGTGGTCCGCCCCTATGATTAGGAAGCGGAGGACCATAGATGACGATCAAGAGACCCA
>CANLZY010000048.1 GCA_947495685.1 uncultured Tropicimonas sp. | reverse complement strand
GAAATGGCACCATCAAACCCGATCAGCAAGAGCAGAGAGTAGCTTAGAACGCGCCAGATCCCGTCCAACGATTGGGGAGTAGCTCACCACACACGACCCAAAGCAGCGCAAGAGAAGGCCAGTTTGACGTCCGGCTACAGTCCGAATCCGAACGAAGTCGGCTCGAAAGCACAGGGGTTAACGCTTTAGGATAGATGCGCAATACACTGTTATAAATATAACTTAACCTCAGGAAACTTGGAGCTCGCTCGTCTACTACTCGCCACTCGTAGCATTCGTCTGGTGCGGTCTGCTCCTCAAGAAACTCCAGCGGATCGAGCGTCCACATCATAGATCGGGCCAGCGGCTGGTTCGCAAACACAACTGGTTGCGGGGGCCTGATGCCACCGAGATCGCCCGTTCTTATAATAACTTATTTTCAATATCTTAGGTAGCGTGGGGCGTTCGAGTTCGGAAAGCAGCACCAACGGCACAGCTTCAGCTCCGATGATCGTGGGATGGAGCCAGAGCGAGCTTGCCTGCCAAAGCGGTAATTCGGCGAAAGTGTAGCGAACGGCGATGAAGACCCGTCAGTTCCCGAAAGTCCGGCGCGCTGCATCGGGAACAAAGGGCGGTAAGCCGCCATACTACGAGGATTTGTCGAAGGTCTCGATTTCGAGCGGTATGATCTCAAACCGATTTGGACAGAACAAAGAGGATCGGAACTTCAAGCTCAACTCTGCAATGGATTGTCGATACTGGTGGCTTTTCTGGCGTCGTGTTTCGAATTGAGCCAACGTCCCCAAAACACCTTCCTGCCATATGCCTGAGAAAATGTGTCGGGCCGCATGCAGACCCAGCGTGGCCATGCACCGAACACGCGTGCCCTGCAATCGACATGAAAAACGACTCGAAACCATAGGCGAACAGCTGAAAGGCAGGATAGGATTGCCTGCGATGGTGGTGGCACGGCAAGCTTCGCAAAAGAACAAGGGCTCTTACTCATGAACAAGCACCTCCTGTCGTTGCAAGCTCTGTTCGTTGCTGTTGGCGCAATCCATATTGCCGCCGCCGCGCTCGGGACGTTGGTTGCGCTTGATATCGCTGCTTTTGGTGGCTCTCAGGAGGACGCGTCGGCCGTTGCGTCAAGCTATTCGCTGGGCTTTCTTGTCGGGTGTTTCTGGATCGCCCGGCCGCTGGCAAGGATCGGGCATATCCGGGCGTTCACCGCGGCCGCTGCCTTGTGCACGCTCACGACCCTTGTGCTCGCCGAGACCGAAAGCATCCCGGTGACGATGGTGTCCCGCTTCCTCACTGGCCTTGCAACGGCCGGCCTCTACGCAATCGCGGATGCCTGGATCAACGACTCCGCGGAGGCGACTTCCCGCGGGCGCGTGCTCTCGGTCTACTCCATCGTCCTGGGGGTCTGTTCCGTCGCAAGCCAGATCTTCGTCATCGTCTATTCGGACAGGGTTGCAAGCTCCTTTCCGGCGATCTCCGCCCTGTTCTGCATCGCCATCATGGTGATCGCCACGACCCGCACCGACCCGAAACCCACGGAGAACCGCGCCTCGGTGCGTATCCGGGCGACCTATGTCCTCTCGCCAACGGCCTTCATCGGCGCGTTCCTCAACGGGTTGATCGTCACGATCGTGCTCTTCGTGTTGCCCTATCAGGTGTCGGTCATGGGCGCGTCGCCAACAGTCATCGCCATCGGGATCGCGGCGACCTATGCCGGCCGGATCTTCTTCCAGTATCCCCTCGGCAGCGCATCCGACCGAATGGACCGCCGCACGGTCATTGCGGGCGCCTCGCTTGTGCTGGCTGCGACCCTTGCAGCAATTGCGATCCTGAGCGCACGCGAGGGATCGGTTCTCATGCGGGAAATGGGACCCATCGTGGAGTTGGGGGCCCTCGGGATCGGCATGCTGCTGGGCGGCACCCTGTTGCCGCTCTACTCGCTGCTCACGGCCCATGCGATGGACCGGACCGTGCCGGTCTATATCGGCTCCACAGCTGTCAGCTTGCTGTTCGTCTATTCCGTGGGGGGCGTGGTGGGGCCGCTCGCGAGTTCGGCCATTACTCTGGCCTTCGGAGAGAGCGCCCTGATGTGGTTCCTGTCCGCCCTCATGGCAGCTTTCGCGGCCTATACACTGCTTCGTATGCGCACCCGGGACGCGGCTCCGCAGGCGGAACATGCCAGGCACCGGCCGGGCGCTGTCACCAGTGTCGAAATGGCCCCCGACCAGAAACGTTGATTCCGCTCTGGTCGCGGGGTGATTTGCCGTGTCGTCTATGCCGTCCAGTCAGCCACGACGTGGAAATCGCCGCGCTCGGGCGGGTATTCCAGAAACTCCATGAAATTCGACCAGAGGTGCTGCACGCGAGCAGCGGACTCTTCGTCCATCGTCTGGTTGGTCGACAGCGCAATAACAACGCCGGTGCCGTCATCCTTCATCACGTTGATGAACCTGACGATGCCCGGCAGTGCCAGGATCTGTTCGCGAAGCCCTTCCATTACTTCGCTGGCGGCCTCCCTGGAGCCTGGCTTCATCTTGTAATTCGTCACTCGAGCGTACATTGCATGTCTCCCTGAAGGCCTGCCCCACTATACACGAAAACGCCCGCATGTGGGCTTTCGGCTGTTTTCGCCCCTGAGGGCCCCGGTGTCATTACAGTACCGCCCGCTGCACCACTTTCTCCAGACGGCTCTGTGAAGACGCCCATTTTGGCGTGAAATGGACAATCCTCGGATCTGTTTCGCGGGTATCTGTATTTCAATGCATCCTGCATGTTCGGTCGCAAGGCCGGCGTCCTGCGCATCTCGAGGTTGGAAACATGAACTACAGGCTGACGACGACAGCCCTCGTGGCCATCACGCTCGCCCGCTTGCCGGCCAATGCGGACGAGGGCGGCGTAGGTTTCTGGTTGCCCGGCCAATACGGAAGCTTTGCCGCAATCGCGCCCGAGCCGGGCTGGTCGGTGACCTTCCTGTCATACTATTATTCCGGAGACGCCGGGCGGGGCCGGGAACTGGAATCCGGCGGGCAGGTCCACCTGGGGTTGGAGACCGATTTCTTCGGGCAGTTCATCGTTCCGGCCTATACGCCGGACATGGAGATCCTCGGAGGGCGGCCGAGCTTCTCGCTTGCGTTCTTCGCCGGCTGGAACGACGTCTCGGTGGATGCCACGATCGGACCGGTGAGTGGCGGTGCATCCGAGAGTGTCGGCGGGGTCGGCGATCTTTTCCCGACAGCCCAGATCTTCTGGAACAACGGCGTCCACAACTGGATGGCCTATGTTACCGGTGCGATCCCGGTGGGCGATTACGATGCCACGCGCCTCTCCAATGTCGGCATTGGCCACGCCGCGCTCGATCTCGGCGGGGCCTATACCTATTTCAATCCCGAAACCGGTTGGGACTTCTCTGCGACGGGCGGGTTCACCTATAATTTCGAGAACCCGGACACCGGGTATCGCAACGGGATAGACGCGCATCTGGACCTTGGGATGTCCCGGCATGTGACGGAGCAGCTCCATCTTGGTCTCAACGGTTTCGCCTATCAGCAAATCACAGATGACACCGGGCAATCGGAGTTGCTTGGCGATTTCAGATCAAGCACTTACGGCATTGGTCCGCAAATCGGCTACACGTTCGATCTCGGCGGGCGCCCTCTCTTCACCAACCTGCGAGGCTACTGGGAGGTCGGGGGCGACAACCGGACCGAAGGCGGCAGCGCCTTCCTGACCGTGAACATGCCATTCTGATCAAATCCCGGAGCGTCACCGCAAACGATGCGGGTGCCCATCCGATCAACCACGCGGGTTCTTTGGGGCCTACGACAGTGCGTCGTCTGTCTTTGGCAGAACGGCGTCGACAATTGCAAAAATGGCAAGCGTATAGATCACCGCAAGTGCGATCTCCCCGATCCGGTCCATCATCTTGACGTGGGCGTCATCACCGAAGGGCGCCATTGTGCTGCCGAAGATCACGAGGGCGGCAATCATGGCCGAGCCGGCGAGTGGCGCGAGCTTGCTGTTCGAGGCGACGGCGAGGGAAAAGGCGCAGGCAAGGATCAGGGTCGCAAGGGCCATGACAATGACGTTGGGCGCGATCACCACGAGTTCATAGGCAATGAGTGCCGCCGCGCCACCCAGCACATTTGCCGCGAGAAGGCCAAGCGCGATCTTCGGGCTATCACTGCCAGCGCTGGCGAGTTGCTGGGCAAGGATTGACACATAGATCAAGGTCAGCGCCGCGCCGCCCCCGATCAGGAAGAAGGCCGCGGTGAATGGCAAGGCGACAAGCAGCATGCGGATCGTGGATCGTCGAACATGCGCTGGATCGCGCTGTGTTTGCGGCGTCGGAGGCGCGGCATCAGGGCTCGGAAACAGGGCGAAGGCGATCCAGGACGCTGCAAGCCCAATGGCGAGATTGGCGGACACCCAGGTGGCGACCTTTATCGCGACATCTTCCGATTCCAGTTGCAGGAAGGGCACGAGCAGACTGGCGAGCAGACCGAGGATCACGAGAATGGCCGGAGCCCCCTTCGCCGCCAGATGCAGGAACAGCGCCACGCAGCACAGGACCATCGTCATGAACAGCGCCGGATAGGGCAGCAGAAACCGGAACAGCAACAAGGACAATGTCATAAGGGCGATGGATATCACGACCAGGCCGATGCCGGCCTTGGGTTTGACCGCTGCTGGGGCCTGTAGAAGCAAGGCCGCGAAGACCGCGCCCAGATAGGCGAGCGGCCAGGCCCAGAGCATGCCGACCACGAACACGCCGGCCGCGCCGAAGGCGAGCCGGAACGGGCTCGCCCTGACCTCAGTAGACATAGGAGATCCAGGAATTCAGACGGATCCAGGCGGCGCCGAGCGTGTTCAGGAGCGCGTTGCTGCCGGTATAGACGACAAGGTCGGCCTGGCCGTTGAACTGCATCAGCACGTCGTCATCATCGGTCTCGACCCGGTAGCCGGGCAGGATGATCCGGACGGGGAAGCGCTGCGGATCGCGCATCCAACCGGTCGTTCTGGGCACGGATTGCATCTCACCGGCCCGATCTGTCGAACCGATGGACACCCCACCGCTGAAGCTGTGAACCCTGCCGTCGAGAACCCGTCCGGGATGGATATCGAGGGCGACCTCGGCACGGTCACCCAGCGACATGCGGCCAAGATTGTTTTCGGTGAAATAGGCCTCGATCCACACATCGTCGGTATCGACAAATGTCATCAGTGTCTGGCCCGCCTTGGCATAGACCCCTTCGGAGACATCCAGCCCCACGATGGCCCCGTTGGACGGCGCATAGAGGGTCGTGCGCTCCAGGTTCAGATCGGCCGAAGCGAGCGAGGCCAGGGCGGCCTGTACATTCGCATTGTCCTCGCCCAGATCCCCCAGCCGCTCCTGCACGGCGGTCAGGTTGGCCTGCGACGCGTCGACCGCCGTTACCGCATTGGCGAGCTTGGTCCGCGCGGAGTCCGCTCGGGTCAACGCCACGAGCCCTTTCTTTTCCAGCTCAAAGACACGCGCGGTCTGGATCCGGGCGTTTTCCAGATCGGCATGCGCCCGGGCCAGATCGGCCTGCGCACGCTCGACATCGGCGCTCTGTGCGCCGACATCCTGCATCGCCAGCTTGAGATTGGCAGAGGCCCGCTGTCGCTCGATCTCGAAGGGCCGGTCGTCGATCCGCACCAGCGTACTGCCGGCCGCCATGATGACACCGTTCTCGGCGGCAACCTCGATCACCGTTCCCGACACTTCCGGGACAACCGGCGAAACATAGGCGCGGACGCGCGCGTTGGAGGTGAAGGGGGTATGCCGGTCGGCGGCGAGATACCAGCTGAACACCACCACGAAGGCGGCCACAAGAAATGCCAGGAAGGTCTTCATCTTTTGCTTGTCCTGTTGTCACGATTGCGCCCGCTGCCCCTGGCAACGTCACCATTTCACATATCCCGATCTGCCGGCGCTTGCTGCGCCTTGGACGGCGGCGCCCGGCCGGACTTGACGGGACCCTACAGGCCGATCTGGGCGGCGGGCTTACCATTTCGTGCCAAATTCGCGCGAACCTCATGGCAGGTTGCGGCCCGCTGCGAGGTCCGGCGCGCTCCAGGACGCTTGCGCACCGGATCAACCCGGCGCGGGAAAGAGATCGGGTATCACATCGCCATCCGCGATCCCGGCCTCAGCCCCGCTGGGTCTTCGCTGTCGCTTGCCAAGGTCGGGCGCATCGAAGGCGCTCTTGTCGTAGGGGATGGCTGACAAGATATGCGAGATGCAGTTGATCCGGGCCGATTTCTTGTCATCCGATGGCACGATGTTCCACGGCGCCTGCGCCGTATGTGTCCTGGCGATCATCTCGGTATAGGCCTGCGTGTAGTCCCACCACCGGCGGTAGGATTCGATATCCATCGGGCTCAACTTCCATTGCCGGACCGGATCGTCGATGCGCTGTCGGAACCGGCGTTCCTGTTCCTTCATGCTGACATCGAGGAAGTATTTCAGCAGCAGGATGCCGTTCTCCTGGATGAGCGCCTCGATATGGGGAGCGATCTCGAGGAAGCGCTGCACCTGGTCCTCGGGCGTGAAGCCCATGACCCGCTCGACGCCGGGGCGGTTGTACCAGGAGCGGTCGAAGATCACGACCTCGCCCGCCGCCGGCATCTGCGCAAGGTAGCGCTGGAAATACATCTGCGACTTCTCGCGATCACTCGGCGCCGGCAAGGCCACGACCCGGAAGACACGCGGGCTCACCCGTTCGGTCAGGCGCTTGATGACGCCGCCCTTGCCCGCCGCATCGCGGCCTTCGAAGACGATCACAATCCGTGCGCCGGTCTCCTTCACCCAGCTCTGCAGGTGCGAAATCTCGACCTGAAGGCGCCGGAGTTCCGCCTCATAGAGCTTGTTGCGTTCCTTCTTGCTCAGCCCGGGAGCCGTGGGCGCGGCAGCTTGGGGTGCCTCGCGCTTCGGCTTGGTCTTTTTCTTTGCCATGATGTTCCTCCCTTTTCACATGATCGGGCGAGTCACGGCACGCCCGTAACGTCGTCTGTCGTGGTCCTTTCGAGATAGTGATCCAGAGCTGTCCGGACATTGACGAAGACATTCTCCTCGGCGAGCGTCCCCGAGAAACCGTAGGCGCGCATGCAGGCCTCCACATCCGGGTTCATCCCCGAGATCCAGATCGTGACGCCATCGGCCACCACGCTTTCGGCCCCATCCATCAGCATCTTCGTCGCGGAGTATTCGATGTCGAAAACGCGGCTCAGATCGAGCAGGACAGTGCCGGGCGATTGAGCCGCGGCAAGGTCGCGGACCCGGTCCCCGACCCCCTGGGCATTGCCGAAAAAGAGCCGGCCCTCCGGCCGGACGATCAGGAGCCCATCGAAGGTCTCCAACTCGGGGCCGCCCGGGATCACGGGGCCGATCAGGCCCGTATCGCGCCGCCGGCCGAGGATGTGGACCCGAGGATAGGTATCCTGCCGCGACAGCCCGAGAAAGGACAGCACGACGGCGACGACGATCCCCTGGAGCGTACCGAAGATCAGCACGCCGAGAAAGGCCGCGACAGCCCAGACGAATTCGAGACTGCGGACATGCCGGATCGACCGAAACTCCGCCGGCTCGATCAGCCCGACCGAGTAGACGATGACGATTGCGGCCAGAACGGCCTTGGGCAGGAGGCCCAGCGGGCCGGCCAGCGCCAGCATGGTGGCGAGCGCCGCTGCGGCGCACACCAGCGAGGCGACCTGCGTGCGGCCACCGACCGCGCGGACGACGCCTGTTTGGGACGTGCCGCCGCCGCCCGGCATTGCGCCGAAGAAGCCGCCACCGATATTGGCCACCCCCGTGGCAAGCAGCTCGCGACCGGGGCGGATTGGCGGGTCCGTCTTGTCGGCAAAGGCGCGCCCGGCGGCGATGGTTTCGGTGAAACTCATGAGCGCGATCCCGATGGCACCGGGCAGCAGGGCCATGACAAGTTCCGGATCCGGCAGGGTCAGGGCCGGGAGGCCACGCGGGATATGCCCGACGACAGCCACCCCACGGTCCGGCAGTCCGAAGAGCCAGCAGATCGCGATGCTCAGGGCGACCACGACCAAAGGCGCCGGAGAATGGGGCTTGAGCCGTTCGGCCACGATCAATGCAAGCATCGCGGCCAGCGCCACTATGAGCGTGACCGGATGGGTCTCGGAGAGATGTCGCAGGATGGCGATGATGTCGAGGAAGAAACCCTGTTTCTCGATGTGAAGGCCAAACAGCTTGGGCACCTGGTCAAGGATGATCACCAGCCCGATACCGGCCTTGAATCCCGTCAGCACCGGCAGCGATATGAAGTTCGCAACGAAACCGAGCCGCAGGAGGAAGGCGGCCACCAGCAACACCCCGGTGAGGATCGTCAGGGTCGCCGTCGCCGCGATCAGCGTTCCCGGGTCGCCATCGGGCACCGCGACGGCCAGCTGAGTTGCCACGAGAATGGCGAGGGTCGAGGTCGAGGTGACGTTCAGAACGCGTGATGTGCCCAGCAAGGCATAGATGATGAGGGGAACGAAGGCCGTGTAGAGCCCCACGCTCACGGGGAGGCCCGCAACGCTCGCATAGGCCATGGCCTTGGGCAGAACAACGGCGGCGGCAGTGAGGCCGGCGACGATATCCGGTCGGAACCGATTGCGGCTGTCCGGCATGGACGTCAAACTCTCAGGAGCCCCAGTCAACGTCTTGAAACCCCTTGGTTATTGAAATTGGAGGGCGCGATTATGCCGATCACAAGGCCACGACGACCGTTCCGACGGGACCGCTTCTGTGACGGTAGGATGCCCGCGCGGACCCACTCAACCGTTTTGCCGGGCCAGTTGGTGGGACTGCGGATTTTGGCGTAAAATGGTAACTGCGGTGGGGCTTTGGGAAACGCAGTTCGACGGATATGCTTTTTTCGGTTACGATAGTCCCGAGCGGTTTCTGAGGACAGGATCAGGAAAACCATCGCAAATGGAAAGCTCGGTGGTGCTCGGAATGCCGTGTTCCTTCGCCGCCAGAATCCCGGCGGTGGCGGCGTGATAGGGAAGCGAGTTTCATGAAGATGACGGGAACCAAAGCGTCCTGCAGGTGGAGCCTTTTGTGCGGCGCTCAACACCCGACGCGGTGTCGGACGGGGTCCGGGAGACTTCCGGGATGACCGCCGGATATGGCAGGGTCCGCGACCTCCTCATGCTCGCAGAACTGATTGTCGAGCATGCGGGGGATGACGGGTTGGAACACGTGCTGGACCAGCGCGGCATTCCCAAACCCCTGCTGGATGAGCCCGATGCCGTCGTTCCGATGCGGGACATCATCGGACTCTACCGGGATGCCGCAATTGTATTGGGGCACAGGTCCTTCGGCCTTCATTCAGCCAAGGGTCTGGATATGGCAGAATATGGCGCGATGGGCGAATTTGTCATGTCGGCTCCCACTTTGCTCGCAGCCCTGAAGCGGTTTCAGAAAACGCTCCCGTGCTACGAAAGTGGCAGCCACCTGTATCTGAAGCTTGCCGGAGACGAGCTTTCGGTCGGCTACGAGAATGACTTCCAGGATATGCCCGGGTTCCGCCAGGCAGGGGATATGACACTGAGGCTGATCGAAGGGGTAATCCGCGGGTATCTTGGCGACGATTGGGCTCCCAAACGGCTGGAGACGAACTATGCGTTGGGGCCGAGCCGTCAGGACTACGAAGATGCCTTCTGTGCCCCCATCCTCTCTGGTGAAGACCGTATCGCGCTCGTTCTGGATCGGGGGCAGTTGGATAATCCGGCTCCACCGCCTCGACCGATGCGTTCTGACGAAGTCGCTTCCACGGAAGTTCGTCGGATGGCGAAAGACCTGCCGACCGATCTTCTTGGTGCTGTGTCCAGTGCCGTAGACCGGCAGGTTGTCGGCGGAGATACCAGCCTCGGATGTGTCGCCAACTCTCTATCGCTCAGCGCCCGGACCCTTCAGCGCCGCCTGGCCGAGCGTGGGTTCGTCTATCGAGACCTCGTGCTTGAACGGCGGATGCAACGCGCAAGACAAATGTTGCAGGACTCCGCCCTGAAAATCGACACGATCGCGGAGACAGTCGGCTACTCTGCGACATCGCATTTCACGCGTGCTTTTGGAAATAGCCACGGCACGTCTCCGTCGGAGTATCGAAGAACGTACCTGACCGCCAGGACCGCCGATGAGGGCAATCCTGATGCCACCGAGAAAGCCTGACAAACAGCCATCGCCAGAAGCACGGCTTCACCACCGGGATCGAGATCCCGGAACAGCTCCGGGCGCGCATGTATTGGAGGAGGCCAGACGGCGGTGGCGTCAGAAACTCTGACCGACAAAGGCCGTGACCGAACTCGTGCCGAGACTGGTCCGGGCAAAGTCGATCGAGAAGTCGACCGGAAACTTCTTCGAGACCCGAAACCGGATGCCGGCGCCGCCAGAGGCAAAGACGTCCTCGTCCCGTTCGATGAGACGACCGTCCAATGTTCCGGCCCCGGCGAAGGCGACATAGCCCCAACGGTCGGAAAGCCGCCCCCGGTACTCGGTTTGCAGCGAGGCAAGTTCCGGCGAGAAGAACTCGGTCGGCGAGAAGCCCCTCAGGGAGTCCGTTCCGCCGAGGGAGCATTGGAGATAGAAGGGGGTTCCCCTGTCGCCCTTGCACACTGTCAGTTCGCTGGCGATGACATCACGCTCTCCGATGGGAACATAGTGGTTCACCTTGGCAAAGGCCTTGTTGAAGTCGCCGTTTCGGGTTCCATCCACCTGCACTCGCGACGCCGAAAAACTCGCCTTCACCCCCGAACGCGGATAGAGGTCATCATCGACATTCTCATAGGAAAACATCAACTCTGGCATGGTGATACGAACGCTCCTCTCCCGGTAGAGATCGATATGATCGAGCAGGCGTTCGCCGACCGACGTGCCCAGCTTGACGTCAAGCAGGGTCAACCGCAGACCAACATAGAGCTTCGGCCAGAGACGGACCTCGCCACCGAACCGCAGGATTGGCGTCTCCTGTCTCACGTCCACAAGCCGCTGGCCGACGCGTACCTTGTAGTTGAGATCGGCGGTGCCGGCCAAACCCTGGATGCGGAAGCGGTCGCCCGGGAGGCTCAGGAAGACCGAGGCCCCGCCGCCGAGGCTTTCATTCTCCGTCTTGAAGGCACCAAGCGCAAAGAAGGAGGACTGCTCACTGCCCTCGAAGCGGAAGACATAGCCTCCGCCAAGGGCCAGCCCGGTCCCGATGGTCTCGTTTCGGAACGGGATCGGGGCCACAACGACCGATCCCTCCCGGAATCCCTGTGTCGAAACCTCGAGATCCTCAATGGCCTCGATCGGATCCGCGATCCCGTCCACCTGGGCCTCGGCTGACGGCACCATGTGCAAGAACGTGACGACGAAGAGCGAAACAAGGTATCGGCAAACCTCGTGAATAGCCGTGCAACGATTGCATCGACCTTCCTCCCGAACTCCGCGCCGCCGCATGATCAGAAGCGCCGTTCGAGCGATACTACGGTGCGGTTGCTTTCCCCGGCCCGGTTGTATTCGGCAGCAAGGCTGAAGCCGTTGTTGAAGCCGACATTGAAGCCCAGCACGCCCTGCCACTTGTCCTCGTTCTCGACGTGCACATCGAAGCGGGTGGTCAGGTCCCGGCCATCGGACAGGGCATCCTTGAGGACAGCCGTGCCTGTCATGCGTGTGTCCACATCGGTGTAGGTGACCCCGGCGAACGGCGCGAAGAGGTTGCCATCGCCAAAAACCCATCGACGTCCGAACCGCAGGCCGCCGCCCCAGGACTTGACGTCCGATTTGTCCTTGGAGGAAACCGTCAGGGTGCCGTTCACCGTCGCGCTACCAAACCAGTTCCCGGCGGCGTAGACGCCCGTGACGCCGAGCGTTGCCGTGGTGGCGTCCACGTCCGGCGAGAATTCGATCGTGTGCTGTCCGCCGAGATTCTCGCCGATGCAGATCGGCGGAAGAACCGGGATCGGGTTCGGCCGGCAGACGGGTGTTGTCTGGTCAAGATCGGCGTTGACCTTGAGATCGGTCGATCCCTTGACCCTGCCCAGAACGCCATAGACATTGAGGAACGGAAGCACCCAGAGATCTGCCTTGATCTGCGGGCTCCGCGTGACACTCAGTGAATCCACATCGACGAACGACAGGCCCTTGAGGTCGGTGCCCTCGGGCGGAACCACGTCGATGCCGAGCGCGATGTTGAGGTCGGTGATTTTCTGCTTGCCGGTATTCTCTACGCCAATGATGGAAAGGCCGAACGCACGTGGCAAGGCGTAGCCGCGTTCAAGCGCGCCTCTGGCGCCAAGCGGAAAGACCCGATTGTATTCGACTTCCCCCTCCGGGGGGACCGGCGCATCAGGATACCTCAGACGGAAGTCTGGCGGGAGCTTGATCAGGGCACTGAGCGCGGGAAAGACACCCGGCTGGTCGGTGAAGTATTCGGGTCGCTCTTCTTGCACGGCCCCGGTCGTCTCGGCCTGCGCCATTGCCAAGGTGGGTAGACCGGCAGCCAGCACCAGCGCTGATCCAAGCCGTTGTAGCGCTCGAGGACCAGCGGCCCGCATGGTCAGACCTGTCCGCGTCCGATCCAGTACGGATCGGCCGGAGCGCTTGGCAGAAAGCGTCTTTCTCTGGGTCGGACACATGCAATTTCCCTTTCGGATCGGTTTCAGCCTGTCGCGCGTCTGACGGGGTCCTGAGCCGCCGAGGTCAGCATGAGGTCGATCCCGCGCAGCGCCTGAATGCCCCTCTGTCTGAAGACCTCCTACTTGCGTTTTGGAACCACAGGATTCACGACATCTTCTCGATATCTCCACAAACTCTGCTGCGTCTTTACCATTTCCCGCCAATGCGAAGTCGGGTCCGCTGTAGCGGGTCATGAACCAAAAACGTTGCCGAAAAGAGCCACCTTTGCGTGGATGCGTCGATTTTGGTTGGCGATTCCGCCATCCTTCGCCGCCGATGCACGAACCGCAGACCGTTGATTGCCGGGTTGGTTTCGGCTCCACGGGATTCCTGGCAGCTTTTCTCTGTCTATCAGGGGCCAGAATCGACTGGGTCGCTTTCTCCGAGCCGGCACAAACATAGCAACTGAGGGCTTTCGCATCTGGAAGAACCATCGAAGCGGACGCGCCAAACGAAACCAGAGAATGCCTGGATTGGGCCGTTCACGCTCGTTCGGACCTGTTGGTCAAAGGTCTGGAAAGTCCACGAACCGGGCGCTTGTGTTTTCCGTAGCGAAGGTCCGCAGAGAGCCGTTTTGCCGTGTGCTGGAGAGGAACACACCGATTGCTTAAAAGGAAAAGCGCGGGCGATGTCGCCTGCGCTTTTCGGTTGTCTGGTGGCGCCGCCTCGACGCCGTCCTCGGGGTCTATCAGCCGTCGGAGCGATCGATTTTGCCAAGTTGTGTGCCTGCCTTCCACTCCTGCAGTGAGATGTACCGGGGATGCGTGGCAATCCGTTCTCGATTGGATTTGGATCCAGCGGACATGGGCTGTTCGAAGAGCCAGGCCAACTGTGCCTCGTCCTCGGCTTTTTCGATGACGCCCAGAATACTCGCGCGGATCGCATTGTTTCATTTGGTTTCCTCGGTCATCTGTTTCCGCGCGCGTTTGCCGCCGATGGCGAGCGTCTTGTTGAGGACGACCATTTCGGCCGGGGTGAAGTCAGTAAATTGTTTTGCCATTGGAAATCTCCTTGTTGGCGTTTCGGGGTCGGTGGATCAGCTTCCTGGTCGGGACCGTTCTGCTGTCTCAAAGAGGAGATCGTGCCATCTATCGGCTCGCGGAAATGAAAATCGGAACTTTTTCGGTTCCAGGTCATTTTTTTCCGGGAGACGCTTTGGCGTTCGGTCTGCGCATTGGCCCTCGGGCGACATCTGTCGTTCCACGCGTTCGGTTTGGCCGATCAACTGTTTGACATGGCCTGCAATGGTGGTTCTCAGACTGGTCGGAAGTTGCTTCAATATCTTCCCGATAGCGGTCTTAGCCGCTTTGACTGCGGCGAACTCCTCCGCCAGCCTGTCTGTCGCTTCTTGCTCTGCCCGTGTCCGCATCGCATCGAACGCGCCTCGAAACAGGCGCCATGCCTTCCTGCGCCGTTTCGGTGCGGTCTCTTCCGGCTCGGGACAAGCGGCGAAGCCGCCATTGGCGACACTCCCGGCCATCTCCAGGATAGCCTCGGCCTCTTTTTCCTTCACCAGCGCGGCATTCTCGCGCCGTTCGACACCTTGGGTTCGCTCGTCCAGGGCCGTGCGGTCCCTTTCGTTTCTCGCCGCCACGCCGAGGTTCTCCGCCCGTTTGGCGGCCAACCGGACCTCCTGTTCCTCCCGCCAGATCCGTGTCTTCTTGTGATAGCGCTTCTTCGGAAGCGGATCGCCCGCGTCCCTGGCCTTGCGCCATGCCGCCTTTCGCTTCTGGCCCCGCACCCAGCTACTACGGTCTATTTCGGTGCGGGGCATGATCACGGCGTGGATATGG
This sequence comes from uncultured Tropicimonas sp., assembly GCA_947495685.1. Lineage (GTDB taxonomy): Bacteria > Pseudomonadota > Alphaproteobacteria > Rhodobacterales > Rhodobacteraceae > Tropicimonas. The sequence goes on along the minus strand of CANLZY010000048.1, from coordinate 11,858 downwards.
AATGCCGTTTCATCCCGGTCGGCACGCGCGTAGATGACGTCATCGCCGAACTCCTCCTTCAGCCAGCCGACGGCGAGATCCTTGAACGCCTCTTCCCTGTTCTGCCGTGCCGCGTCGTCGAACAGTGTGGAACTGTCCTCGGTCTGTTCGAAATACTCGTGATTGGCGGTCAGGATGACCTCTCGCATCGGGCCGTAGCGGGATGGCCGCCAGGGATCCCTGGGACCTTCGAGAATCCGCTTCTCCATCTCCGTGCGCTTCCGGTTGCCTCGGCGTTTCGGTCCAACTCGCACCAAGGCTCCGAAAGGAGACCCTCGATCGGGCTCGCCCATTCCTTCTCATGCCAGACCTTGACCGTGCCCTCTTCTGCCTTGGATTCGGCCCTCATGACAAGCATCTCGACGTCGAGCAGAGTCCCCGAGCTGAACAGCAGGTGAGGCGTCAGATTCTTTCCAATGATCTTCGCGCTGGTTCGACGTGTCGGAGCAAGATGCGGGATCAGGTTCTTGCTGATTGACCGCTCCGCCACGCGCGCACGGCCGACGGCACACACGATTTTCTGCTCGAATGTCTCGGGGTGCAGATCGCCCATCACGAGGCCTCCTGGCTGCGGGTGATCCGACGGGCGTGGCGGTGCTCCACGACAAAGGGGCGTGGTGCGCGGTTTCGGCCTTTCCGGCAGGCGCGGCGGTCTGCGGCGATGTCGCGCTCGGCGTGGATGCGGGCCCGGACCTCGTTCATCCGCTCGAAGGCCTTGCCGTCGAGCCGTCCAAGCACCGGCGTTCCGGCCGGACCGCTGGGAACAAAGCCTTTCGCGTTGATCGAAACGAAGAGGCGGCGGGCCCCCGCGAACCGGTTGGGCGATGAAGCCCCGCGGAGCGGAGCGCCTTCGGCGACCGAACCGGGATCACGGAACGATAATTGGCGGTGGTCGGCGATGTCGTGCCGTAGGCGAGCCGCGCGTAAGACGCACCAGCGGCGGTTACGAGGTCCAGCACGAGGCAGGGCCGGACCTTGGGCTTCGCCGTGCCGTCATCTTCGGCCACGGGGAAGCGATAGGAGACGACGTCGCCGACGGCGAGTGCAGTCTGCCAGGTCAGGGTTTCGGTCTCGGGGGAAGGAGTAGTGTCGAGCATGATGCGCTCCTCTTGGGACAATCGCTGCCCCTCCCGATCTCGCTCCCCCTGTGTCTCTCAGCGGGGACCGCATCTTCGTGCGCGACACTCGACGCGCGCACGAAGGTGTCGGAACCCCGCCCGATCTCCACTCTCGTTTCCTGCGTCTCGATCCTGCGTCATCGGGACAGCTTGGGTGGGTTCGGGAGGGCGTGCTCAACGGCCTCCCCGGGAGCGGGAAGAGGTTCGCAGACGGGTGCGGAACGCCGTCTCCGGGCGCAGGGGGGCTCTGGGGCGGGCAGAACCGAACCCCGGGTCCGTCGGAAGACGCCTGGACCGCGCTCCATGGGGGCGAGCCTGCGAAGAGTTGCCCCCATAGTCATGCTGAAGGCGGCCGGAGGTCTGCAGGGAAAGGTGGCGCGCGGTCTTTGCCCGGGGAGTCCAGAGGGGTAGCGCGGGCTCTGGTCCGGCTGAAGGCCCCGCGCGGGTGTGGGAGTGCGGCGCACCTCCCGCGCGGCGCCTCAGCGGCGCTCGGGGTCTGGGGGTGCCCTAGCGAACGGTCAGGCTGTGCACCAGGGCGCGGACCGCCGATCGTGCAGGCTGTCTACTGAGTAGACACGGGGGCGGACCGATCGCCCAGTTCATTGCTCATCTCCCGCAGGATTGGCCGCGAGGAACCACGAACAGACCATTTTTCCGAATTTGACACCCTGAGTGAACTAACAGTTTGTTCACCTCTATGAACGGCTACACCGCCCTTGGCATCCCTATCACAGAAGCCCTGGGATGAATCCGTCCGGGGAAAGGGGAGCCTTGCGAAGCAGGCGCTTTTTGCAACTGAGTCGAGCCTGGCGAAAAGCACTCACTGCACAAGCCATGGAAAGCGATGATGACGCGACGAAGTACGACCTCGATGATCTTCGAACACGAGCATGCGTTGAACGTGCCCAAGCCGGTCGTTTGGATGCGGAGATTCAAGCCGTGACGGGCAAAGCCCTGAGACGGTAGCCAAATGCCGAAAGGGAGCGAGCCGAAAGCAACCGTCCAGCACCGCGCACCTTCAGCGCTCCGAAAGCTGATATGGGAGTCACCGGTGGGAGTCGGTCACAGTTTTGTATTGGACCCCAAGAATTGCCGACCGTAAACAATTGAAATTGTTGGTGCCCGAGGAGAGATTCGAACTCTCACGCCCGTTAGGACGGGGGATTTTGAATCCCCTGCGTCTACCATTCCGCCACTCGGGCCACCGGAGGACTGTCTAGCCGCCGACGGCGGCTTCCACAAGATTGACCAAGCAAATATTTTGCAGGTTGTTATGCCCTGTTGCGTCAAGGTTCCCGGTCAGGTCGCGACCCCGACCAGCCACAGCGTGATCGCCGGAAAGGCCACCAGCAGCGCGACCCGGATCAGGTCTGAAACCACGAACGGCAGCACGCCCGCATAGGTCTGCCCAATGCGGATGTCCGGTGCCACGCCGTTGATGATGAACAGGTTCATGCCTACCGGCGGTGTGATCAATCCGACCTCGACCACGATCAGGGCCAGAATACCGAACCAGATCGCCGTGTGTTCCGCCGTCATGCCGAAATCCAGCGCCTCGATCACCGGCAAGAAGATCGGCACCGTCAACAGGATCATCGACAGGCTTTCCATCACGCAACCGAACAGCAGGTAACAGGCCAGCATCGCCACCAGCACCACCAGGGGCGCATAGCCCTGCGCCACGACCCACTCGGCCAGTTGGTCCGGCGCGCGGGTCAGGGCGAGGAACCCCTTGAAGATCTCGGCCCCGAGAAGGATGAAGAAGATCATGCCGGTGGCCTTGGCGGTCTCCAAAAAGGACTCGAGCAGCCCCGACAGCGACAACCGCCGCACCAGCACACCATACAGTGCAGTGGCCGTGGTGCCGAAGGCCGCTGCCTCGTTCGGGGTGAACAGGGCCTGATCGCCGGGGCGGGACCAATCCCAATCGCCGACGATTCCCCCCATCGTCAGGCCAAAGATCGCAATCACCGGCCAGGTCGCCGCCAGCGTGCCCCAGCGGTCGGACCAGGGACGGCGCGGCGCAACCGGCCCTGCCTCGGGGCGAATTCGGACATAGATCGCCACGGTCAGCATGTAGCCAAGGGCTGCCAGAACGCCGGGAACGAGGGCGGCCATGAACATCTTGACGATGTTCTGTTCGGCCAGGATGGCATAGATCACCAGGATCACGGAGGGCGGGATCAGGATACCCAGTGTGCCGCCCGCTGCCAGAACGCCGGTTGCCAGGGCGTCGGAATAGCCGCGCTGACGCATCTCTGGCAGGGCCACCTGCCCCATCGTCGAAGCCGTCGCCAACGAACTGCCGCAAATGGCCCCGAACCCGGCGCAGGCTCCGACCGAGGCCATCGCGATACCGCCCCGCTTGTGCCCCAGCCAATCCGAGGCCGCACGGAACAGTGCCGCCGACATGCCCGTGCGGGTGGCGATCTGCCCCATCAGCAGGAACAGCGGCACGATGGCCAGGCCCTGGTTGGAAAAGGTCTCGTAGGTCAGCGTCTTCATCTGCGCCAACGGGCCGGCAGGGCTGCCGATCACATACCAGGTACCAAGGAAACCCGTCATCCCCATCGCCAGCGCAATCGGTATTCGCAGGAACACAGCCCCCAGCATCGCGGCCACGGCAGCCAGCGCCAGCGGCAATCCGGTCATGACGTGCCCTCCTGCCCGTCCCGGACCCATCCCCAGGCACGCGCGATCGTATACAGGCCGACCAGAACCATCATCACGGCCCCTGCCAGCGCCACGCCATAGAGAATCCAGACCGGCACCTGCAACTCGTAGGTTGTTTCGGGGTAGAACGGTTTGTAACCCATCCCCAACGCATCCCGCAGCGCGTCGGAGCCATAGGGAAACTTCTCGCCAAAACCGAACCAGAGCTGTCGCAGGATCACAGCCGAGACAAATGTGATCAGAACATCTCCGATCAGCCCGAACACGGCCTGAACCCGCGGCGGAAAGGCCCCGGTCAGGATATCGACGGTCACATGGCCGCGTTTCAACTGGCACCAGGGCAGGAAGAAAAACACCGCGATGGCGCAGCCGTTAGCCACCATCTCGTAGTCACCGGGCACCGCCGTCAGTCCGAATCCGTCCAGGGCACGGCCAAGAATCGAGGCCACGGTCATAAGCGACAACGCCAGCAGTATCGTACCGCCCGCAAAGGCAAGGCCACGCGCACCGGCCTCGACAAGACGGCCGAGGCTGGCAATCGCCCTGCCCCTGGGCCCGCGCGCCGCCATGTCAGGCCTCGAAACGACCGATGATCGAGGGTTGTGCGTTGATCTCGTCCACCGTCAGGCCGGTCGCGGCCTTGTAGCGGTCGGAATAGCCGCGCCGCTCCGCCACTGGCATGGCAGCGTCGATATCGTCGAACCCGTTGGGCGAATTCAGTGCAACTGCGTCGAGCACGGCGTCCGGCCCCTGCGTGCGGTTTGCGACCATGATCGCGTTCACCGCCTCGCGCCGCACTTCATCGAAGCGTTGCAGCGCATGGCCGTTCTCGCCGAGGGCCTGAAGTTCGTGCGCCATCACGCGGGCATCCAGGATCCCCTGCGACGCGCCGTTCGACCCGATGGGATACATCGGGTGCGCCGCATCGCCCAGGATCGCAACACGGCCCCGGGTCCAGCTGTCCAGCGGATCACGGTCGACAATCGGCCATTCCCACACGGCTTCGGTTCCGGCAATCAGCGCGGGGATATCCAGCCAGTCGAACTTCCAGCCCTCGAAACTGGGCAACACGTCGTCGATGCTGCCGCGACGGCTCCAGCCCTGGTTGTCCCAATCCCGGTCGGGCGCTACCTCCAGGTCGGCAATCCAATGAATGATGTTCTGGGTTTTTCCCCTGTCGGCAATGGGATAGGCGACGAACTTCTTTCCCATCCGGCCCGAGATCGTCATCGTCCGCCCGCCCAGGAACCGCGGCCCGTGGGTCACACCGCGCCACATCATCGTGCGCCGCCAGTTCGGCTTTCCAGCCTCCGGAAACAGCACTTCGCGGGTGTGCGAATTCACCCCGTCGCACGCCACCAGAACCGATCCCCGCAGCCGGTCAAGCTCGTACCCATACTGACGGTCGGTCAGAACCACCTCCAGCCCGTTGCTGGTTTCGCTCCATTCACTTACCTTGGCACCGGCAAGGATGGCGCCGGGCCCGCAGCGTTCCAACAGGGTCTCGTGCAGCATCATCTGCAACCCACCACGGTGGATCGAATACTGCGGATACAGATACCCGGCCTCGATCCCGCGCGGTTCGGACCAAACTTCTTGTCCGCGGTTATTGAAATAGGTCGTCTTTTCGGTGCGCAACCCGACCCGGTCCAGCCGGTCCTTCAGCCCCAGGTCATAGAGTTCCCGCACCGCATGCGGTTGCAGGTTGATCCCGAACCCCAGCGGGCGCAGCTCTGCGATGGCTTCGATGATCCGAAACGGCACACCCACCTGGTGCAGCGAAAGCCCAAGGGTCAGGCCGGCAATGCCGGCGCCGGAAATCAGGACTGTCATGACATTTTTCTCCGTTCGTGCATCGGCCACCGTGCGCTCCTATGAGCGTCTTGGACGCCAGATTGCAACCGGGAAAGACCGAAAAGCCCCCGCAACGGGGGTTTGGCGGCCTGTCAGAGCCGGTTGGTGCCGAAAGTGTCGCAGACGCCAAGCTCGCCCGATTTGTACCCGGTCGCGAACCAGCGCTGCCGCTGTTCCGACGTCCCATGAGTAAAGGTGTGGGGGCGTGGCACCCTGCCCGCATCGCGCTGGAGCGTGTCATCGCCGATCTCTCTGGCGGCATTCAGTGCCTCCTGGATGTCGCCGCGTTCCAGCGTGCCAAGTTGTGCCTGCGCGTGCCGGGCCCAGATTCCCGAGTAACAATCGGCCTGCAACTCGATCCGGACCGAAATCTGGTTCGACTCCGCCTGCCCCACCTGCGCCCGCAGCCGGTTTGCCTGACCCAGAATGCCCAACTCGTTCTGAACATGGTGGGCAATCTCGTGCGCCACGACATAGGCCGCCGCAAAATCCCCCTCGGCGCCAAACCGGTTTTGCAGTTCTGAAAAGAACGCCGTGTCCAGATAGGCTCGTTGATCAACCGGGCAATAGAACGGTCCTGTCGCGCCCGAGGCATTGCCGCAGGGCGATTGCGTCACCCCGGAAAACAGCACCAGAACTGGCGGATCGTAGGGTGAGCCGACCTGGTTCGCAAAGATGCTCCCCCAGACCTCCTCGGTGTCGGCCAGCACCACCGAGACAAATTGCGCCGCAGCCTCGTCCTGCGCCGAGGGCGCACGGTTGCCCCCCTGGGTTGCCTGAGACCCCGTCGATTGAAGCAGAAATGATGGATCGATGCCCAAAAACCAGCCTATTGCCAAAATCAACAGCACTCCGACGCCACCAACTCCGCCGGCCGCACGCGCGCTGCCAGTGCTGCGACGGCGGTCCTCGATATTGCGGCTTCCGCGCCGCCCCTGCCATTTCATCACCAATCCTCCGCTTGACCCCACGGCCTGTGCGTGATGTCTGCACGTCAGACACGACAGGACAACCCCATTGCTAAGATCACTTTATGATTGGACGCTGCGACTTGCAGCCGGAAAACACGCCCTGTGGGCTCTGGCGGCGGTGGCGTTTGTTGAAAGCTCGTTCTTTCCCATCCCGCCCGACGTGCTGATGATCCCTATGATCATCGCCGCGCCACACCGCGCTTTTCGGATTGCCGCCGTGGCAATGGTGGCCTCGGTGCTGGGCGGGATGCTGGGATACGCGATTGGCGCCTTTGCCTTTGAACAGATCGGCCAGCCGATTCTCGAAAGCCTCGGCAAGACCGAACAGATCGAGGCCTTCAACGAACGCTTCAACGATTTCGGCTTCTGGGCGGTTCTGGTCGCCGGGCTGACGCCGTTTCCCTACAAGGTCATTACCATCATGTCGGGGTGGACGGGCCTGCCGTTCTGGACCTTCATGGTGACCTCGATCATCGCCCGTGGGGGCCGCTTCTTCCTCGTGGCCGGATTGCTGTGGAAATACGGCGAGCCGATCCGCTACTTCATCGAGCGTCGGCTCGGGATCTTGCTGCTGCTCTTTCTGACCTTGCTGATCGGCAGCTTCTACCTGGTGAAATACATATGACTCGCACCCAACTGCTTTTGCTGGTTCTGGCTGGCTGTGTCCTGAGCCTCGGCGGCGCATTCTTCTATCAATACGTGCTGGCGATCCTGCCCTGTCACCTGTGCCTGCTGCAACGCTATCCCTTTGCCGTGATGGGCGTGCTCGCGCTGCTGGCGCTGGTCATTCCGGGCAAGTTCCTGCCCCAGATGGGCGCCTTGGCCGCGTTGGTAAACGTCGGGCTTGGGATCTATCACAGCGGCGTGGAGCGCAAGTTCTGGGCCGGGCCCAGCAGTTGCACCGGCGGGCAGGACCTGACGAAATTGTCGGGATCTGACTTGCTCAGCACCGATTTCGGTGTGGCCACCGTGATGTGCGACGAGATCAACTATTCGATCATGGGGCTGACATTCGCCAACGTAAACGTTGTCTTGTCGCTGGTTCTGTTTGCCCTCTGGGCCCGCGCCGTGCGCAAAAGCTGACGTTCCTTCGCCTTTGGGCAGGGCGATCTGACCTGTCCTGATGGTCGCGATCAGTCCTGCAGCAAATGCTCGTATCGCGCATCCGTCAGCGTTCTGAGGAATGCCACGATGGCATCAACCCGAAGGTCATCCAACGCCGGGCCGTGCTCCAGATCATGCAGCGAGAGCGTCCCTGAGACCTCGGGCGGCCCCCAGGGGGCGCCTGTTTCCGGGTTGATCTGCCGCGCTGCAGACCGGGAATTGTACATGTCATAAAACAGCACGACAGTGCGCAGGTCCTCGAAGACCCCGTTGTGCATGTATGGCCCCGTGACGGCGACATTTCGCAGCGTCGGAACCTTGAACTTTCCGGCCTGGTCCGGGTCGTCCACCGCCGGGTTCATCAGCAATCCGGTGTCGACAAAGCCCTCCGGTACACCGTTCAACTGGCGCAGGGCGCGGTTTTCGGGCACGCCGATGTTGTGAAACTCGTAGGTGGTAAACGGTTCGCGTGGGTCCACCGCCGTCTGGCCCAGTTGATGGCAAATGTTGCAATTGGTGAACTGCTCCGAAAAGAACAGCACCCGGCCAAGCTCCTCCTGATCGGTGAACACCGCCTGACCGCGCAGATACCGATCATACCGGGAGTCGAACGGGGCAAACTCCGGGGTTCGCTCAAAGGCGGCAATCGCCTGGGTCATCGCATCAAAGGCGGCATCCGTATCGGCGAACAGATCGTCCGAAAACAGGGCCTGCATCGCGGTCACATAGTCCGGGTTTTCCGTCAGGCGGGCGACCACGGACGCCTTGTCCGGCATGCCCATCTCGATCGGATTCAGCGGCGGCCCACCGGCCTGCCCGCCCAGATCGGCCTCGCGTCCATCCAGAAACTGACCGCCCTTCCACAGACCCGCGTCTGCGTCGAACCCAAAATCGGGCGACAGCATTGCATACGCTGCGGTGGGGGCGTTGCGGTCCCCGAACGAACGGCCGTCATCGCCCAGCGACACCGCCCGTCCCGCTTCGCTGGACCGTGGGTCGACAAAGCCAAAGGATGGGTCGTGACATGTCGCGCAGGCCTGGGTGCGATTGCGTGACAGGTTGGTGTCAAAGAACAACGCCTGCCCGAGGTCCTCCAGCGTGCCAATGGCGGGGTCCGCCGATGCCGGCACGGCAGCCCCGAAGGCCGACACCGCGACCAAGGCCAACAACGTCGGCCCGTTCCGTTTGACGTGTGTGAATGGCATCCTGACACCCTCGGAATGGCAAGTGCCCGGCTCACGAACATGGCCGATCACCGGAAGCTTTAATTCCGAGTGTATTTGTCAGAAATAAACAGGGGTGTCTAGCTGCCCCAGATCTTGCGCACGTAACGCTTTGTTTCGCGGTAGGGCGGCACGCCGCCGTATTTGTCGACCGCCCCCGGCCCAGCGTTGTACGCGGCCAGCGCCAGTCGCCAACTGTCGTAGCGATCATACATCTGCCGCAGGTATTTCGCGCCACCGTCGAGGTTCTGCTTTGGATCGTGGGGGTTCACCCCCAGATTGGCAGCCGTGCCCGGCATCAGCTGCGCCAACCCGATTGCTCCCTTGTGGGACTTGGCCTTGATCTTCCAGCCGCTCTCCTGCTGCACAAGTCGCAGGAACAGGTCCTCTGGTATCCCATGTTTGCGGGCCGCATCCCGGGCCACCTGAAGGTAGGGGCCCTTGTACCGTCCGCGATAGTCGGGCACCGACATGGTGCTGACCGACGCCTTGGTCGACGGCGGACGCAGGCGAGCCGAATCCGAGTATTGCTTGGAGGCACGCTTGTCGAGCAGCCGGGTCTGGGAGGCAAAGATCTTGGTGCGGGCCTTGGACGACACGGACGTGTCGGCCACAGCCATGCTGGCCGGTCCGCTCACAATGGTGGCAACCACAACGGCTGCAATCGCACTCGTCCCGAACAGCCTGTACATCTGTCCTGTCCCACACCGTTTCTCGTTGGCGACCAGTATAGGGAAAAAGCGGTCTCTTGCCAGCTTCGCATCGTCAGATCGGCGGATTTCCGTGTTTTGCCCGCGCTCCGCTTCGTGTAGCGTCCGGCCTCAAACCGGAATCGATGCTCATATGCATCCAGAAACAGGAGACAGCCGAATGGCGGGATCGGTAAACAAGGTGATCCTGGTGGGCAATCTGGGTCGTGACCCTGAGGTGCGCACCTTCCAGAACGGCGGCAAGGTGTGCAACCTGCGGATCGCCACATCCGAAACGTGGAAGGACAAGAACAGCGGCGAGCGCCGCGAGCGCACCGAATGGCATTCGGTTGCCATCATGTCCGAACCGCTGGTGCGGGTGGCCGAGCAGTATCTGCGCAAGGGCTCCAAGATCTACGTCGAGGGCCAGCTTGAAACGCGCAAGTGGCAGGACCAGTCCGGGCAGGATCGGTATTCCACCGAAGTCGTCCTGCGCCCCTTTGGCTCCACGCTCGTGATGCTGGATGGCCGGAGCGGTGGTGGTGGTGGCGGCGGCGGTGATGCCGGCGGCGGTGATCGCGGATACGATGACCGCGGATACGGCAGCGGTGGCGGTGGCGGAGGCGGCAACTACGGCGGCGGCCAGACCGGTGGCGGAGCCCCGGCCGGTGGCGGCGACATTGACGACGAAATCCCGTTTTAGCCGATATGTAAAAATATCGGAAGTTTCTAAGAAAAAAACCCTTACTCTTCAATGGAGTGAGGGTTATTTTTTGCCTTATCTCCAGGCAATAGGAGAATGCTACCGCAATGTCTGCCAACTATAGGAACTTTTCACACGTTCGAATTCATGTGAGACCGGACGGAGAGCGATTCCCGACCGTTTTTGAAGAGTACGGGGTTCCCGCTCACTATCCCACCTGTCTAATGCTCAACATGCGGGCCCGAAACGCCGCTTCCTCGACGATGGAGACTACCGCCCGCGACATCCTTCACCTTGATCAGATCCTAACCTACGAGGGTCTAAACGATCTTGAGCGCAGGTTAGAAGCTGGGAGCTATCTTTCACCTGAAGAGATTGACAGGATTGTCGAAGGTTGTGGGATCAAGAGCAAGCGTCTTCGCTCTCTGAACGACCCCAAGGTCACTACCTCTCGCAGGATTCAAACGTTCACCAAGAACGACTCCGTTACAACCGGAGTGAAGAACCGGCGTATTGCTGCAGTGGCACAGTATGTCGATCTTGTCGCGCGCTTCGGAGAAGCGAATACCTGTACGGCAGGAGATCGAAAGCGCCTCTCAGGGAAACGGAAGGCCATGCTCGAGAACATTAGGGCGCGCCAATCCCTGATGAGATCGTCCCGCATACGAGGTCGAATCTCTGCGACGGACTTGTCCGAGGTCGTGAAGTTTGTAATCTACGGAGATCCAAGCGAAATCTGGTCGGGTGAGGCAAGCCGTCTTCGTAATTGGGCAATTGTGACCGTTCTCGTGCTGTGTGGGTTGCGGCAAGGAGAGCTTCGACAACTGAAAGCCAGCGACGTCGACACAAGTCTCGGAATCCTTGATCTCATGCGGCGTCCCGATGACCCGGAGGATCCAAGGCCACGGGAGCCCAACGCAAAGACCGCAGATCGTAGAATCCCGATGATCGATTTGGTCTCAGATCGGATTGACGAGTACAGCTTCAACGTGGGGGATGAAGTCGCCTCTCAAACCGGATCGCCATTTTTGTTTCTAACCGTCGGTGGCAGATCACTGGGTGAGCCAATCTCGCGCCAGGTCGTGGCAGGTGTTGTCGCCCAACTCGGGCAACATCTTAAACTCAAACGATTACACCCCCATGCCCTTCGATCTGCTTGGATCCAACACCTTGTTGATTGGGCCATCGAAACGGGTGTCGAAATGGGCGAGTTGGACCGGTTCGCCAACTATCTGGGCGGCTGGAGCTACCTGAGCCAGATGGCTTCCCACTACCGAGGCGATCACCTTACCCAAAAGGCAATTGAGGCAGGATTGAAGGTTGAGGAAAGACGATGAAAGCATCCACCAAGAAATTGACGCCAGTGTCCCGCGCATCGAAGGACCGCCTGAGTGCTCATGGGCACCCGGTAATCCCCCCGTTTTTAACGGGGTTTGGTCGTAGAATTTACCCGGCCAACTTCAGTTTTTGAGCGGGTGTGATCC
>CANLZY010000047.1 GCA_947495685.1 uncultured Tropicimonas sp. | reverse complement strand
CATCGTCCCGATGGACCAACGACCAACCATGCACTAACTTTCAGATTGGACCACTCAAGTGGGGCCGCTCAGGAGCGTCATTCCAAGCTAGGTCGCTGCAGGAATGACATACCTGGAAAAGTCCGGGTTTGACGCCAGCAATGCATCGATCCTAGGTCCGGCAATCGGTATCAGGGCAAGGTCACAGATCTCGGTCGTTTCTCGAATGGCCGAATTCGGATGCCCGAAGACGACGATCGTGGCATCGATCCGTCCCGAACAGATTTTGCTGATCACGGCGGATCCGGACAACGTGCGAACTTTGCCAATGTGGTCGTCCGGCAGGTCGAGCGCCTGAAGAAGACGGTCGATCGCTCCACGCCGGGCAGTGGTCGGGTTCCCGATATCGACGATCTTTCCCTTGAGGTTATCAAGCGTCGCGATGCCTGACGATTGACAGCAACGACAGGGGGCGGCAACCGTGCCGATGCCATGCGGCAGAGGCTGGCGAAATACGAGCCCAGGACCGAAGGCGAGATCATTGTACATATGGGCGTGATGTCTGGGTTCAGGGATTTCTCATCGGCCCGACAACAACGTCTGTCCGGGGGTGACCGAGATTCCGAACGTACTGTGGTACGCGGGTCTGATGGGCGCGATCATCAATGTCCTGTTGCTGTGCATGCTCAAGATAAGGCCACGAACGCAGTTCCTTGTCGGTGCGATCACCTCCTTTTTCCTCGGGGTGATCCTGTTCGTGATCGTGACGCTGGACGATCCGTTGCGAGGAAAATCCGGACTGAATCCAACTCCGCTCGATGTGCTGTGGGAACGAGAGGTGCAATGGGATGAGGGGGTGTCATGGGGCCGGTTTCCAAGGAACGATACGAGGACCGGAACGATGGCTGAATTCGTTACCCGAGAGGTCGAAGGAATGCGACAGGTCGTCATGACGTTGGATGACGAGACCGTTCGCGCCGCGCGCGGCGCATTGTCGAACATGCGCGGCAAAATTGATTTCACCCCCCGGTTGCCCGCATGGGCAACCTGTTTCGGTCGGTCTTTTCCAGGGAGGGGCGTATCGGCCCCATAATCCCGGCAAGGGGACGATCCTGCTGCAACCGTCATTGACCGGCTATCACATCTGTGATGTGGCGCAGGGCGACCGCTGGATCCTGGAACCCGGAATCTACTGGGCCTCCGAGGGGTCGGTCAATTTGGGCGTCAGCCGTGATCCGTTTCTTGCCAGCCTCTGGGTGGGGGACGGGTGGGTGAACTGGAAGACGTCGATGGCCGGGAGTGGCCGCGTGGCCATCAATCCTCCGGGACCGGTGGAATGCATCGGCGTCAAGGACGGCGAACTCAAGGTTCAGGGCCGTCTTGTCCTTGGCCGCACGTATGGCCTGAAGTTTTCATCGCAGCGGTCGGCCCGGCATCCTCGCAACCTCTTTTCCGGCCAGCAGCGTTTGCGCGTGTTCTCGGAAACCGGAAAGGTTCTGGTCAGTTGGACGTCGTACTGGACCCAGTTCATGTACGAACGCATGGCCGGCGAACAGATCGAGAGCTCCATCTTCGAACACCGTTACGCGCGGGGAACTGGCATCCGCAACAGACAAACTCCCAACGTCGCTCAAAAAGGGGGCGGTGGTGGCTCATGTCGAGCGGAGACCGGGGGAGCGTACAACAGCAAGTTGACCATTCGGAATTCATGTGTGAGCCTTGCAGCGTCTCGGAGATCATCGCGTTTCCAATGTCATCAAGGGGCAATCAGGGGCCGTTTGCGGCCAACGGATCCAAGCCCGCCAATTTGACTGGAGTTATCATCCACACCATTTCACCGCCCACTGGCCGGTTTTTCGTCAAGATGCAGGGCCTGCAAAATCACTTTGTGATCGTTGATGGACGCAGCGAGCCCTACCGGCCAACGACCGACGAGATTGTCCATATCTGCGATGTCGGGCGCGGCGTTGGCGCGGACCAATTGCTGGTACTGGAGCCTCCGACCACGGCCGGGGCAGCCGCTGGCGCCTATGCCTTCATGCGGATCCTGAATATCGACGGCATGGAAGTCGCGGCCTGCGGAAACGCCACGCGGTGTTTCGGCTGGCTGATGCTGGAAGAGACGGGACGCGATGCCATCCTGTTGGAAACGGCGGTGGGTCCGCTGCGGTGCAAACGTTTGGGAGACCGGCACGTCAGCGTCGAAATGGGCAAGATAACAACGGATTGGGCGTCAATTCCACTTGCAAAAAAGGTTGACACAACAAGGGTTCCGGTCGCGAACGGTCCATTGAAGAACGGCGTGGCGTTGAACATCGGCAACCCGCATATCGTGTTTTTTGTCGATGACCTGAGTGCATTGGATGTTGCGACCTTGGCGCATCCGATACAGACTGATCCGATGTTTCCTGAAAAGGTTAACGTCGGCGTCGCGCAGGTCGTGGACGCCGAAACCTTTTTGCTCTCGGTTTACGAAAGGCCGGGCATTCTGACGACTGCGTGCGGATCGGGGGCCTGCGTAACGCTTCAGGCTGCCCGGTTGCTGGGCCTGACCGAGAGCCGACGCGCGCGGGTTCAAATGGCGGCGGGGTCCGTCGACATCACACTGGATGATCGGGGGCATGCCACAATGGCAGGGCCAGTCGATTTCTGCTTCAGCGGCCGGTTGACCGGCCAGGAAGGACGAACGGCATGAGTGAGCCGATGATCATGATAGATGCGGTCAGCAAGACGTATCATCTGAAGTCGCGCCCCGAACCTGTTCGCGCCCTCGACAACGTGTCGAACCACGTCGATAGCGGCGAAGTCGTTGTTGTCATTGGCCCGTCGGGGTCCGGAAAGTCGACTTTGTTGCGCTCTCTCAACGGGTTGCAGGAGGTCGATTCCGGGAAGATCGTGATCGACGGCGTCGAGGTCACCGACAAGAAGACCGACATCAACAAGCTGCGGGCCAAGGTTGGCATGGTCTTCCAGCACTTCAACCTGTTTCAGCACAAGACGGCACTTGAAAACATCGTGATGCCGCAGGTGATCGTTGCGAAACGCACCCGTGAAGAAGCCGAGGAAATTGCCAATGATCTGCTGGCAAAGGTCGGCATTCCGGATCGCGGCAACAACTATCCCTCGATGTTGTCCGGCGGACAGCAGCAGCGGGTTGCGATTGCGCGCTCGCTGGCGATGAAACCCAAGGTGATGCTGTTTGACGAGGCAACCTCGGCGCTTGATCCGGAAACCGTCGGGGGGGTGCTCGAACTGATGCGCCAACTGGCTGCGGACGGCATGACGATGGCCGTGGTCACCCACGAGATGGGGTTTGCCCGCGAAGCCGCGGACAGGGTGATCTTCATGGACGAGGGCAGGGTCATCGAGGAAAACACCCCCAACAACTTTTTCGACAACCCGCAGTCCGACCGGGCCCAGGATTTTCTACGACAGATACTGTGACGATACGAACCAACCAACAGGGAGAAAAATAATGAAACTGAAAACACTTATCATCGGCGCTGCAGGCGGCGCATGGCTTGCCGCGTCGGCCACGGCATTGTGGGCCGAAACGACAATGGAAAAGATCGTACGTACCGGCGAAATGACCATTGCGGTGCAGACCCAGGGGCCGCCGGTCAGCTTTATCAACAAGGACGGTGATCGCACCGGCCTCGCGGTGGAACTGGCCCGCATGATGGCGGCCGACATGGAAGTCGAACTGATCATCCAGGACTATGACTGGAAGGGCCTGATCCCGGCGCTGTCTTCGGGCAAGGCCGATTTCATCGCCGCCGACATGACCCCGACCGCCAAGCGGCACATGCAGATCGTGTTCACCGAGCCGGTTTTCTATTCGGAAACCATTGCCTTCGCGCCGGCAGACGCCCCGTTTACCAATTGGCAGGAGCTGAACAGCGCAGACGTTTCCGTCGCCGCAACCCAGGCCTCGTCCTGGGCTGAAACCGCGCGCAAGAAGCTGCCCGAAGCCGAGCTGAAAGAGTTCGCGGGTGGCACGGCGCAGGCGGTTCAGGCCGTTGTTTCCGGTCGTGCAAGTGCCGGCCTGTCGGACAAGGCCACGATCGCGGGCTTCATGAGCTCCATCGAAGGGCTGAAAGTGCTGGAGGGCGAGATCGCCCAGGAGCCGCTCGGCTTCGCAACGCGTCCCGATTCCATGCACCTTTTGCTGGCGCTCGACAATTATGTCCGCCTGATCCATGCAGACGGTCGCCTGGATGCGCAGCTTGACTACTGGTGGAACTCCACCGCGTGGGAAGCCGATCACAAGTAAGCTGACCACGGCCGGGGCGTCATGTGCGCCCTGGCCGAACTCTGTTGATCCCTCACGACACGACTGTCTGCACACCAGCCCTGATTGAACAGGGCGTTTCAATTGGGGTGAGAACCACATGGAATGGCTTCAGCATTACTTCAACTTCCGAATTGTCGGAAATTACGCTGAGGTCTTTCTGGCCGGCATCGGTCAGACGATGTGGATTTCGGCCGTCTGCCTGGTTCTGTCGTTGATTTTCGGAACGCTCGTGGCTTTGGGGCGTCTCTCGAAGAACCCGCTGATCTGGCGACCGGTAGCCGGCTACATCCAGTTCATCCGGTCCACGCCGCTGCTGATCCAGATCTATCTCGTTTATTATGGGCTGCCCGCCGTACTGCCGATCGGAAACCTTCTCGATGAAAAACAGACCGGTATCCTGGCGCTGACCATCCACACATCGCCCTATTTTGCCGAGATCATCCGGGCCGGGATCACCTCGGTCAATCCGGGGCAGATCGAAGGCGCCCTGTCGGTCGGCATGACCCCGCGCCAGACCCTGGTCAACGTGACCCTGCCGCAGGCGGTTGCAAATGTGATGCCTCCCATGCTGGGCCAGACGGCGGTGCTGATCAAGGACACGTCGCTGCTGTCGATCATCGCGGTGTTCGAACTGATGGGGGCGGGGCTGAAGATGTTCTCGGAAACGGTGATCGCAACCGAAAGCTATGTCACCACCGCGGTCTGCTATCTGATGATCTACGCAATCATGCTGGTGGTCTCGGGAATGCTGCAAAACAAGCTGGGCGGCAAAGCCTGGCGTGCGAACTAGGGGGCGGGCAGATGGACTCGATCATCGACAAAATCGGCATCGTGCAGGCCCTGTGGCCGTCCTTGGTCAAAGGTCTCTGGATGACCTTTCAGATCTCGATCCTGGCCATCCTGCTCGGGTCGATCCTCGGTTTTTGCCTCGGCGTTGCCAAGACGCTTGGCTATTTCGTCCTCGAAAAGCTGATCAACGGCTATCTGCACTTGCTGCGTGGGTCGCCCTATCTGGTGCAGCTCTATATCATCTTCTTTGTCCTGCCGTCGCTTGGGATCTCGTGGCTTCAATTTGATGGGTACACGGCTGCGGTCGTATCGTTGTCGCTCTACACCTCCAGCTATGTCACCGAGATCGTCGCGTCCGCCATATTTGCCGTGCCCAACGGGCAGAGCGAGGCGGCGCGGTCGGTGGGCATGACCCGGTCACAGACCTACCGATATGTCGTGATCCCCCAGGCCCTGAAGCTGACGATCCCTCCGATGGCGAGCGTCTATGTGATCGTGATCAAAAGCACCGCGGTGCTGTCGGTGATCGGCATTTCGGAACTGACCCGTCAGGGCGAGGTCGCGATCATGAGAATGCCCGGCGACATCATGTTCATCTACTGCCTCATTGCGCTCTTCTACTTCTTGTATTGCTACCCGGTCCTGCGCTTCTCCAAATGGGCAGAAGGCAAATTCGGCTCGGTTGGGGACGTGGATCATTAGGGGCAGGGGCTCAGGCCCAAGCGCGCCGTCCTTTGCATGTTCCTGGAACGTGCCCCTTGTGGCGTTTGATACAACGAGTCTCAGACGCGATATGGCAACCCGGTCCGGATGCGTTCGGTGTGGTCACCGGATATTCCCCTGACGGATGAGTCGTCCCGCAAACCCGATGCACGGTCAGCTGCGGTGCCGGTGCCAGATGTGAATTCGGGTCAGGGCAGGGGGCTCGCCACAAACCCGGCAACGATGTCCCGCAGGCCTTCGTGCTTCAGCCGCTCGATCGCCTGATCTCGCGAGACCCATGTGCGGCTGCGATGGCTTTCTTCCCATTCGGGTGCGTCGAGGATCGTCGTGACCTTCATGGGATAGACCGTGACGCGGCACGACGCACCCCATTTGAACAGCTCAAAGACACCGATCGGACCGGACGAGACTTCGCCCAGAATGCCCGCCTCTTCCTCGGCCTCCCGGGCGGCGGATTCCTGTGCGGTATATCCGGGGTCGTGGATGCCTTTCGGCACGACCCAGTGATTGCGCTTGCTCGAACTGATCAACAGAAATTCTGTCCGGGTCTGCCCTTGGCGATATGGCAAGACCGCTGACTGGGTATAATAATAGGCTGGACGGTCCCGCCACTCACGGCCGTCGGGACCGTCAAAGGGAAACCCAGCGGGCAAGTCCTTGGGATGGACGACTTCCTGCAGCCGCGCGCAGCCGGATGCGAGGGCCGACCAATCATCCGGAAGGTGCAGATGCACCAATGTTCCTGCCGAGGTTTTTGGAGCCTTTCCGGGCAACAGGTAAGCGAGCAGGCGGCGCAGCGCCTTGCCGTTCAGCACCAGCATTGTCCTGCCCTGTTCCGCCCCAAGATCCCGAAGAACCTCCAGTGGCACCGCCTTGATGGCATCGTCGAGCCGCGCGTCGCGTTGCACGCCACGTGCGCCGACACCGGCGGCCTTGAGCGCCTTCTGGGCCGAAACCTCCGCCCGTTCGCCGCATGATGTCACGACGTGTTCGGGCACTTTAACGTTCTCGGCAAGCCAGGCCCCGATGCGCTGAACCTGCCGCTTCCCGCGGTCGCTCAGCGGGCGGTTCCGGTCCGGCCCATCCCAATCCTTGACGGGTTTTCCACGCCGCAGCAGCAACAGATCTCTGGTCATTGCAGGTGTTCTCCCGTTTGGGCGCGCCCGTCACAGCGCGTGCTGGCTGACTTCTTCCGGCCGAACACGGACATCGATCGTGGGCAAGGCCATTGCCGTGCACGCCGCGACGCAACTTGGAATTCTCCGTTGCGGGATACCTGCAGGTCTGACACTTTCGACCTCTCTGACTGGCAGGTGCCGTCACGACCCTGTCCGCTTGACCTCTATCACCGATTGAACACGCCGATGACCCGTTTTCTCGACCCAATACGCCCGACAGTCCGGGCGGTGATCTTCCGGGAGGGGAGGCTTCTGGTGCAGGTGAAGCAAAAGCAGGGGGCTGAGATTTGCCTGACCTTGCCCGGCGGCAAACAAGAGCCAGGAGAAACCATGCAGACCGGGCTTGCGCGGGAATGCCAGGAAGAAATCGGGGCGGATGTCACTGTGGGGCGGCGGCTGCACGTGGCCGAGGTTTTCAAGCCAAAGGCGTCCGGCATGCGCCATCAGATCGAAATGCTCATTGCCTGCGATGTGCCGCGCGACTACGTGGCGCGCATGGGCCATGATCCGGATCCGTCTCAGATCGACACGGTCTGGGCTTCGCCGATCGACGACGCGGCGCTCTTCCGGCCGGCCTTTGCGGCGTGCCTGCTGAATGCCGCCGCGCCGCTCTATCTGGGCGTGTTCGATGGCTGAGCTGCCACGCGCAATCGAAGAGAACCTTCATTTCCTTTGCGCAGAGCTGGACGGGCAATTGGCCGGGCTGCAGGACTACTTCGACGCACCAGAAACGGGCGCGGCGCAGAAGGTGATCCAGAGGGCAGGGTACACCGACAACCTGTGGTCGCGCGTCCACGCAGCCAGTCAACGCGGGCTGTCGGCCAAGAAGGTCACCGCCGCCCGCAAGCTCCTGCTTCAGAACATGGACATGGTCGGTCGGAACCTGGACCTGATCAGTCGTCTTGCCCGACGCAGCCTGCTTCATGCCGAAGACGTGCACCTGAAGGACCTGCTTCGGCCGGAAGCCTACTCGAAGGTGATCAAACAGGTGCGGGCCGCAGTCGCCCTGATCCTGCCGGCGATTCAGGCCAGCGAAAGCGCCCAGGCGATCAGGATCGGCGAGACCAAGGTGCGGCTCGACGATCTCTACGATCGACTTTTCCGCACCTATACGCGTGACATGCGAAAATCCAGACATACCGAGGACCTTGCCAACAGCTTGCTGGTGGCCAACGAGATCCACCGAATGGGCGACGCGCTTCAAGGCATCAGCGAGGCGATCCTGTCGGCCAGCATTGGCCAATCGGTCCAGTTTGAAAGATATTTCACCCTGCGCAGTGTCCTGTCAGGCTCCGATATCCCCCCGGAGGCTCTCGAGCTTGAACCGATGGCCGAGACTCGCTCGGGCAGCGCGATCTCGGCGGTTCGCTCGCGGGAGGACACTGGCGGAGCAGTCGATGCGGTGTTCAAGGACGGAACCCTCCAGAAAGTGCGCGAGGAACGTGCCGGGATGAAGAGCTGGCACTCGATCTATCCGGGGTTGGCGCCCAAGATCCTGTCCTATGAAAAACGCGGTCAATCGGCGGCCCTGCTGATCGAATACCTTCCCGGCCACACTTTCGAACATATCCTGCTGAACGAGAGCGACGCACAGGTGAAGGAAGCCCTGAAGTCGTTGTCGACGACGCTTCGCGATATCTGGAAAAGCACGCGCACAGACGAACCGGCTGACATGGCGTCCATGCGGCAACTGGCCGGCCGAATGAACGACGTGCGCCGCATCCACCCTGAATTTGGGCCCGGGGCAATGCGACTGGGCGCCTGCGAGATCGAAGGGTTCGACGATCTGGTCGCCAGGGCGCATCGGCGGGAAAAGGCGCTGTCGGCACCGTTCTCGGTCCATATTCACGGCGATTTCAACCTGGACAACGTGATCTACGACCCGGTCGAGCAGAAGATCCGCTTTGTCGACCTGCACCGGTCGCGCTACATGGACTATGTGCAGGACGTATCGGTCTTCATGGTGTCCAACTACCGATTGCAGGTGCAGGACGGTCCGATCCGTCGGCGGATTGCGGATGTGGTGTGCGATTTCCACGCGATGTCGGCAAAGTTCGCCCGTGCTCAAAAGGATCGGACGTTCGAATATCGGCTGGCGCTCGGGCTTGCACGGTCCTTTGCCACATCGACCCGATACATCTATGACAAGGCACATGCGCGGCTCATGTTCCAGCGGTCCCGTTTCTTGTTGGAGCAGGCTCTGACGTGCCCGGCAGGGCGTGAGAACCGGTTCAAATTGCCGATCAGGGAGTTGTTCAGTGACTGAACCAAGGATCGGGGTTGTCGGCATTCCGGGGAAATGGTCGACCGAGGCACTGGCCGATGCTGTCGAGGCCCGCACCGGGTTTCGGCTGGTCATCGACATGGGGCGGGTGACGCTCGACCTGTCGGCGGGCTCGTTGATGTACGAGGGTGTCGACCTGTGCAGCCTCGACGGGATGATGATCAAGAAGATCTCCGAGGTCTACTCTCCGCATGTTCTGGACCGGTTGGAAATGCTGCGGCTGGCGGAGGCGCGGGGCGTTAAGATCTTCAGCCGACCCGAAGCCGTCTTGCGGTTGATCGATCGATTGGCCTGCACGGTGTCCCTCGCAGCGGCCGGGGTGCCGATGCCTGCGACGCGGATCACCGAGTGCCCGCAGGCCGCGCTTCAGGCGGCACGAGATTTCGGGACCGCGGTGTTCAAGCCGCTCTATTCGACAAAGGCCCGTGGGATGACCCTAATTGAGGGGAGCGATCCCGCTGCGGCGGACCAGATTGCCGGTTTCGCTGCGGACAACCCGGTGATGTACATTCAGCAGAAGATTGATCTCTCGGGGCAGGATCTGGGCATGGTCTTCCTCGGCGGGGCGTACCTGTGCACATATGCCCGGGTCTCGCAGAGTGGCACCTGGAACACGACCATCCATTCGGGTGGGAAATACGCGGCTTTCGAGCCGGATGCGGCGCTCGTCGAGATGGCTTGCCGCGCACAGGCGCCGTTTGGCCTCGACTTCACGACCGTGGACGTTGCGCTGACCGATAACGGCCCGATCGTGTTTGAAGTATCGGCGTTTGGGGGCTTTCGCGGCGTGAAGGACGGATGCGGTCTCGATGCGGCGGGATTGCTGACAGACCACGTGATTGCAAGGGTGACCGCATGAGCCTGACAACGACGCGAGACGTCCTGGAGCGCCTTGACCTTTCCCCCTTGGTTGGCGTGGTGCCGATCTATCTGCGGGTCGGTCATCTGCGTGTCCGATTGGAATGCACCGGCGCCCTGCGGACGGAACTGGAGATGTATTTCGACGATGCCCTGGCGGGGCCAGGCCCGGTGGACATCGTTGTCGAGGTTCTCGATGGTCAGCGACTCGATCCGGAGCCGGACTGGATCATATGGGACCGGGAGCCGGGCAAGACCGGGCGCAAGGACGCGATCCTCGATCTTGGCGACGGACGGCTGGTGCACAAGCTGCGGACCGGGGTCACGTTCCTGCAAGCGTCGGATCGGGCGGTTGCCTTCGGACCCTGTGCGCAGAACCCCAATCAGGTGATCAACTTCGTCAACACCCAGATCCTGAACACCTGCCAACGGAACGGATGGCAGATCTGCCACGCGGCGGCGCTGACGGATGGCCGCCGGACCCTTGCCATCGCCGGAGTGTCCGGCGGTGGAAAATCGACCGCTGTCCTGCGGATGCTCGATATCGAGGGCACGTCCTATGTCAGCAACGACAGGCTGTTGGTGCGCGCTGGCACACCGCCCGATGCGCTTGGCATTCCGAAACTCCCCCGGATCAACCCGGGGACCATCCTGCACAACCCGCGGCTGGCGTCGATGTTGAGTGACGAACGGCGGGCCGAAGTGGCGGCGCTCCCCATCCAGGGGGTGTGGGACCTCGAAGAAAAGCACGACTTGTTCATCGGGCAGATCTATGGCGCGGGGAGGGTCCGCTACGATGCACCCCTGACGCATTTCTGGGTGCTGAACTGGTCCCGGGAGTCCGATGCCGCCACCGAGATTCGGCCCGTTTCGCTGGCAGACCGTCCAGACCTGCTGTCGGCGATCATGAAAAGCCCGGGACCGTTCTATCAAGGGCCTGACGGTGTGTTCCTGCGCACGGCGGAACTGCCCAATCCGGCCGGTTACCTGGCGGCGCTGGACGGCGTCGCGGTCTTCGAAGTTTCGGGGCGGATTGATTTTGATGCCCTTTTCGCTGCCGGGCAGGCTGTTTTCAGGGGCTGATCCACCACCGATCGCTGCGACATGTTCTCTCAGGACCCGGGCGGCCTGACGCCGGGTTTCTTGATCGCACGATGGTGGCCAGCCAGATCGGGTCATGTCTGTCTGCTCATGCCAGACGGGATGGAAAATCGGCGATCTGTTCGACCGCGCGTCTCGCCGCCGCGAGGGGTTGCCGGGTACCGGCGCAGGTGCGACGGTGGCGTTTCAAGGCGGCGACGCGGTGGGGGTCAGCTCGGGCGACCCGCGCGTGAAACACTTCAACCCGGCCGGAAAAAACCTGGGAGCATGGTACTGCATGAAAAATGACGGTGAATTTCGGCACGAGTCGCTGCAGTCCCGCAAGACCATCACGACATTGCTGGAGGCTGTTACCAAGGGTGTCGGCAAGGGCCGTCTGACCTTGGGCGACGACGAAAACGAGATCACGCTGGAACCTGACGGGCTTCTGACCTTGCGGGTTCGGGGAAACCGAAACGGCAGCAACTGTCGGTTGGACATCCGGATCACGTGGAACGACGATAGCGCCTCGCCCGAGGAAAAGGCTGCGCCGAGGATCTCCTGATCCGTCCGTCTGCACCGGTGCGGGGCGTCGTGGCAGGCAGGCTGTCCTCTACAGCTCTGCTAGCTGGATCATGAGCGCCTCCGCCCCCTCGACATCGTCGGACCATGACCACTCGGACACCACGTTGCTCTTTTTCCCGAACGCCAGGGTGAATTGGCCAATCGGCTTTCCGTTGCGGCCGACATCGTAGAACGTGGGATTGGACGCTGCCGTGGCGGACTGGATTTCCGTGCGCTCACGGGTCCAATCGGTTGTGGGCGCGCCTTCGTGGCTGTCGCGGACGCGCAGGAAAAGGTCCTCGTGATTGAGCACGGCAGAGATGAGGCGGTTGAGCCGCATCCCCTCCTTGAACGCCACATGAGCAGGAAAAGCACCGACAGCCATTGGGGAAGTCCTTTCAAAACGTGGTGGACACTATGCCGTGGTCCGGCGGCTGGGCAAGGCTCGTCGGTCGCGATGGGGCGGAAAACGGGCTTTTCCCGACCTTGCCCTGTTCAGGGAGTGTCCTCGGACAGTGGCGTTGTGACCTGTTGTCAGTCTGTGGACGGGATTTTGAACAGACCGAACCGTCCGCTTGTCGAGATCGGGACCACGCCCAGTGCGTTCAACTCCGGCGCTGGTATCGGGTCGACCAGCAGGACATGAGAGAACCGTTTCCGCCAGTCCTGCAGGTAGCTCGGAATTGCCGACGCGGGGTCTGCGATCGCCGTGAGGGCGTGTTGCGTGGTGACGGCACTGAAGAACGGATGGGTCAGGTACACCCATTCTGGGCGCACCGAGATCGAATGGACCCCTTGAAACAAGGTTGGCACAAAGGCGTTCGCCTGGATGATCGCATGGGCCTGCACGTGGCCCCGGTGGTCAAACAGCAGATCAGGCGCCCGAAGTGGCAGAAGGCGTGCGCCCGCCGGAAGATCCTCCAGAACCTGCGACAGGTTGTGGATTTCGTCGGAATGGTGCGCGGCAAGGCGTTCGACCATCGCGCCCCGCGCGATCATCGCCACGCCAAAGACTACAACCAGAACAATCGGCCAGCGTCCGGTCAGGCCACGCCAATCGGTGGCTGCAATCGCGCACAGAACCAGAACCACAGGCAGGCGGATATGGACGTATGCGACCCCGTTCAGTGCCTGGGGCGCGAACACTGCTGCCACAAGGAGTGCGGCGAGTGGCCCCTTCATCGAGTCCGCAATACACAGGCGTGGTCCGTTCCGGAGCAACAGGGTGGTGCCGCAGATCCCGATCAACAGCAGTGTTGCACCATTGATGATCTGTGACGCGATGGGCAGGACCTCTGTCCCCGGCCCGACCGCAAGCGCCCGGAAGGCCAGAAGAATGCGCAAGGCCGGTTCTTTGGATATCGTGATGCCGCCGGATTCCGCGTTCGCGCCGTTTGCCACCAGCCATGCGACCCAGAGCACCGGAATCACGAAGGGAATGCCAAGAGCCGCACTGGCGAAAAACTGTCTCAGGCGGTGCTTGTCGGCGATCAGGACGCGTTGCAGTTCCCGTCCGAAGGCCGCAATTGCCAGGGCCCCGAAGGCAAAGAAGTGCATGATGCACAGCCCCATCGCGATCGGGATGAACAGGGCAACCCGAAACGGGGTCGGCCACCGCTCGCTGTAGAGCCAGAGGGCAAGCCCCAGGAGTGCGAATGGAACGCTGAAGAGGAAGTTCTGAAAGCCCCAAAAGAAAACGCCGTTGAAGACCAGAAGCCCGGATGCCGTCGACCAGACGGTCCAGCGCCCATGGGCAACCCTGGCCAGAACCATCGTTGCCCCAATCAGCAGCGTCGCGTTGAGCGCAGTGATCATTTGCGAAAACCGCACCATATCCCCGGAATATCCGCTGAGGCGCAAAATCAGATCAACGGCCGAATTCGGGACGAGTCTGAAATCGTAACTGTAGTAGGTTCCGAGTTCCGCCAGCGGCTGTGCCATCAACCGGTGCCGCGCCATGTGGTTTGGCAGGTCGACCATGGGAAGATACCGGTGCAACAGGATCGGAACCAGAACGCATCCAACGGCGGCGACAAACGCGATGATCGGCGAAATCGGCCATGCCTGCGCCCTGGCCCCCGATGCCCGGGCCGTGGCGGCGTACAGTTGTGTGGTCATTCTGCCCTCACGACCTGAAGCGGCTCGAATGTTTCCATCCTTGGTTGCTTTAGTGTGACCTCGTCGACGATAAACCGTGGACGGCCCTTGGTTTCCTTGTAGATCTTGCCGACGTATTCGCCGATGACCCCCAGGGCGATCAGGTGCAGCCCGCCAAGGAAATAGATCGAAATGATGATCGAACTCCAACCGGGAACCGTGTCCTCGGTCATCCATGCAAGCAGCGCGCGGACCGCCAGCACCAGCGACAGTCCCGCCACGACAAACCCGATCAGCGTGATCATGCGAAGTGGCCGAACCGAGAAGGACGTGATGCCCTCGATGGCCAGCGCGAGCATCTTGCCAAGCGGGTACTTGCTTTCTCCGGCGGTCCGGGGTGCCCGGTCATAGGTGACGGTTTCGACGCGGAACCCGAGTTGCGGGATGACGCCGCGCAAGAACAGGTTGCGTTCGGAAAACTGGTTCAACGCGTGCAGCGCCTTGCGCCCCATGAGGCGATAGTCTGCGTGGTTGGGAATGATATCGACACCCAGTACTGACAGGAGCCGATAATACCCCAATGCCGTGGCCCGCTTGAAGGCCGTGTCGCAGGCCCGCGAGGCGCGAACGCCAAATACGATCTCGGCGCCGTCCTGATAGGCGTCGATCATTGCTTCGATCGCGTCGGGATCGTCCTGCAGGTCGGCATCCATGGTGACCGTGATGTCGGCCTCGGAATGGTGGAGTCCGGCGAGGAGGGCATTCTGGTGTCCCTGGTTGCGCGACAGCCGCACACCGGTCAGTCGCGCGTCGCAGGAGGCCGTCTGGATCATATCCCAGGTTGCGTCGCTGGATCCATCATCGACAAGCACAAGGTCCAGCGGCGCGCTGATCTTGCCCGCCTTGATCAGACGGTCGCCAAGCGCCCCAAGGCGCGCAAACAGCGTGTCAAGGATCTGCTCCTCGTTGTAGCAAGGCACAACGATGGCCAGCGACGGCCTTGCGTGCCGGATGTCCGGCGTCCGGGGCTTGTCAGGTTTGATGGACGAATACGACATGGCGAGATCCCACAAAGACAAGACTGCTGTAGACGACGACACCGGCAAGTTGCGCAAGGACGTACGGAGCGCCCAAGGCCGATGCGCCGGTGATCACGAGGATGTTGAGCGCGAACGCCACGGCCACGACCAGCATAAACAGCGGCAAGGAGCGTCTGATCGAGGCGGTGCTGGAGAAGCTCCAGCTGCGGTTCAGGAAAAAGGACAGGAGCAGCCCGGCGCCATAGCCGACGGCATTGGCTGTGACCACCGAGGAGCCGAGCCCGAATTTCATTCCGAAAATGATGCTCAGGCCGACGGCGGTGTTCAGCACCCCGGTGACAAGAAACCGTGGCACCTGAACCGAAAGCCGCCCCTTGGACGCGTATTCGCATGGGGTTTCACTCATGGCGCGGTTGCGAACGCCGCATATTGGGCACCCAATGCACACCGACGCAGGGCAGGTTCGGCGAAACGCATCGCCCGCAGCGCGGCCGGAAAGAAGATGTGAAACTCTGTCCGGGGCCTGATCCAGCCAGCTTCTGAAAGATATCTGCGCAATTGCGACGCGTTGATCAAGGTGGCGTTCTCGTCAAAGGGGCAGTTTGCAACCGCCCGACGCGTCAGCGGATTGAGGGGGTTGTGTTCAAAGATATAGGCAAGTCCGCCAGGTTTCGTCACGCGGCGCAACTCACTCAGCCAATGCACGACTTCTTGCGGTGGGATGTGGTGAAAGACGCAGGCCGCGAACACGATATCGAAGGCATCGTCCGGGGCAGGGATCGCCTGGTCCGTGATCACGAACTGTGTTTCCCGGACCCCATGCGTTTCCTGTGCCAGCTTCAGGCTTTCGGCCGAGGGATCGGCCGTTGCCAGGTCCGATGCGTCGAAATACTTGCGAAAAGCGGGAAGCGAATTCCCAATTCCGCTGCCGAAGTCGAGGATGCTGGGGGCCACGAGATTGCGAGCGCTGGCAAGTCGCGCCAGGTCGCGCACCTTGTAGTCAGCAAAGTAGTCCGGCTCTTCGCCCGACAGCCGGATACTTTCGCGGTGCTGCCGGTCATAGTCGGCGGATACGTCGTCAAATTCCACGGTCGTCATTTGGGCCTCCATCTGCCGACACCTTGTTTCCGGATTGAGGCCAAAGCTTGACAGATCAGGGGTAATTGATCGACTTGCGAGAACAATGGCGCCGAGCCGCTACAGGGTGGTCAGGCACCTCCGGCGCCCCACCAGAGCGACCAATGACAGGGTTCGTTCGTTGATCTCATCCGCCCCCCGGCTGAACGATGCCTGTTAACAATCCACCAGAGCAATACCAGAAATGGCCGCGTGCGCAAAGACGCACCCAGTCGCCGTATGGCCTGACCCATGTGCATACCAAAAGGAGGGGCCAGACAGAGCCACGAACAGAAAGTTCTTCAGCAACGGCGCGTCAGGCTGCGCCTGTCAGGGTGGTTTTCTGGCGGTGCTTTCCATCCCGGGAGAGACGCAACGATTTCGGGCGAGGGGAGCGCGTACGTCGTAAAACTCATGGTGTGCGCCGGCTCAGGGCTGCCGAGCAAGAAATGTAGAATCAGGGGGCGATCTCAAGCGGTTGCCGGCATCGGTTCTTTCGTCTTGCGGCCAGTACGGGTCATGTTTGCGTGTCAGGGTGCCGGAAATCACACTTCCTCGGTACCGAGGTCGGCGGGCTGAACTAGACGTCGCCCGGGCCACGGCGAGCCGGTCTCGAAACGGTCCTCCGGTGTTCCGGTTACGGGGCAGGTTCTTCAT
Source organism: uncultured Tropicimonas sp. (assembly GCA_947495685.1). Lineage (GTDB taxonomy): Bacteria > Pseudomonadota > Alphaproteobacteria > Rhodobacterales > Rhodobacteraceae > Tropicimonas. The sequence continues at coordinate 13,226 of CANLZY010000047.1, read as the reverse complement.
GTTCCCTTTATGTTCGATTTGCTCTACGCTCGGCGATCAATGAAACAATCGCGGCGGGCAGCAGAATGAATGGCGCCTATCTTGAGAAGCTGAACGAAAACCAGCGCGCTGCTGTTGTTCATGGTGTTGGGAAAGACGGCCTGTCGCCGCCGCTTCTGGTCATCGCCGGGGCAGGTTCGGGCAAGACCAACACATTGGCGCATCGGGTCGCACATCTGTTGGTGCACGGTGCCGATCCGCGCCGTGTCCTGCTCATGACCTTTTCGCGCCGGGCTGCGACCGAGTTGACCCGCCGAGTGGAGAGGATCACGTCGCAGGCGATGGGGACCGGCTATGCTGCGGAAGCGTTGACCTGGGCCGGCACGTTCCATGGTATCGGCGCCCGAATTCTGCGCGAACACGCACGGGCCATCGGGTTGAACCCGGATTTCAGCATCCATGACCGCGAAGACAGCGCCGATCTGATGAACCTGTGCCGTCACGGCCTGGGGCTGTCGAACACCGACAGCCGTTTTCCAACCAAGGGAACCTGCCTGTCCGTCTATTCGCGCGCCGTGAACGCGGAGCAACCATTGTCCGAGGTTCTGGAGCGCCACTTCCCATGGTGTGCGGCATGGGAGGACGACCTGAAGCGTTTGTTCGGGGCTTACGTCCTGGCCAAGCAGGAGCAGAATGTCATGGACTATGACGATCTGCTGCTGGCCTGGGCGCAGGTGATGGATGATCCGGCCTTTGCGGCCTTTATCGGCGCCACCTGGGACCACGTTCTGATTGACGAATATCAGGACACAAACCGCCTGCAGGCCCGCATCCTGTTGGCGTTGAAGCCCACGGGACGCGGGTTGACGGTGGTCGGTGATGACGCGCAGTCGATCTATGCTTTCCGGGCGGCGACCGTGCGAAACATCCTCGACTTTCCGGCGGCGTTCTCGCCCCCCGCCGATGTCATCACGCTTGATCGGAATTATCGCTCAACCCAGCCGATCCTTGCGGCGGCCAATGCGGTCATCGGTCAGGCGCGGGAACGTTTCACCAAGGACCTGTGGACCGAACGCCAGTCCGCGGAGAAGCCACGGCTGGTGACATTGGCGAACGAAGCCGACCAGGCACGGTATGTCGTTGACCGGGTTCTGGAGGACAGGGAAGTCGGGTTGCGACTGATGGATCAGGCCGTGCTGTTCCGCACCTCGAGCCATTCCGGGCAACTCGAGGTCGAACTGACCCGTCGCAACGTTCCGTTCGTGAAATTCGGCGGACTGAAGTTCCTGGACTCGGCGCATGTAAAGGACCTGTTGGCCATGCTGCGGTTTGCTCAGAACCCACGCGACCGGGTGGCGGGCTTCCGGGTGCTGCAACTCATCCCCGGCGTCGGGCCGGTGGCGGCGGGCCGTGTGCTGGATGCGCTCGATCTTTCGCCCGACCCGGTGTTTGCCCTGCAAACGGTCGCCACCCCGCCACGTGCCGACGCCGACTGGCCCGCACTTGTCAGCGCGTTGACGACCAAGGCCGACTGGCCAGATGCGATCAGCCTGGCCCGTGCCTGGTATGATCCCCATCTTGACCGCATCCACGAAGACGCGGACATGCGCCGCGGCGACCTTTTGCAACTGGAGCAGATCGCGGCCGGATACCCGTCGCGCGAACGGTTCCTGACCGAGTTGACCCTCGATCCGCCGGACGCAACGAGCGGGCAGGCTGGCGTGCCGTTGAAGGACGAGGATTACCTGATCCTGTCCACCATCCATTCCGCCAAGGGGCAGGAGTGGAGGTCCGTTTTCGTGCTGAACGTCGTCGATGGCTGCATTCCCTCCGATCTGGGAACCGGGACGACGGCAGAACTGGAGGAGGAGCGACGGTTGCTTTACGTCGCGATGACCCGCGCAAAAGACAGCCTGACGCTGGGCATCCCGCTGCGGTTCTATGTAACCCAGCAAACCCGCAACGGCGATCGTCACCTCTATGCCAACCGAACACGGTTCATTCCAAAGGCAACGCTTGAGCAGTTCGAGCAGCTGTACTGGTCGCCGGCGCCACGGGTAGGGGCGGCGCCCGTGCCGACTCCGGCCCCCATTGATGTGGCGGCACGCATGCGCGGAATGTGGGGATAAGGCAGGGCGCGCCGGTCGGAGCGTCGACCGGACAGGCCGTTGCAACGCCGTCCGTGAATGCCGGCGAGCGGCCACCCCGGAGCAAGATGGGGCGCTCCGAAGAGAAGGGTTGCAAGGATCGTCACATCCAACCAAGGATGGCTCGGCGATCTCGGATCTCCATGGACGTGCCGAGACAAATGACGACGAACAAGGAGAGCTTTCCAGATGACGAACCCCAAGCCGAACGCGGGCGGCCAGTTGCCCAAGATGTCCTTCCCGAAACTGGGAGGCGGGACGATTGACGTGGGTGGCCCGCGGGATCGCTACACATTGCTTGTGATCTATCGGGGAAAACACTGTGGTCGGTGCAAGAAATACCTCGCGATTCTTGAAGGCCTGAAGTCCGACTGGGAGGATGCCGGCTTTGACGTGTTTGCCGTCTCGGCAGATTCGGCGGCGAAGGCACAGGCTGATGTCGATGAATTTTCCTGGAGCTTCAGTGTCGGCTATGACCTGACAGAACCGCAGATGCGCGCGTTGGGTGTGTATGTTTCGGACCCGCTGTCTCCGCAGGAGGCCGACCGTCGATTTGCCGAACCAGCGGTTTTCTGTGTGCGTCCGGACGGGGTGGTCCAGATCGTCTGCTTGTCGAACGGCCCGGCGGCCCGGCCAGATCTGAACGAGTTGCTTGACGGCATGAAGTTCAACATTGCCAATGATCGCCCCGCACGCGGAATGGCTTGAACCGCTCGGACGAAAACAGGTCGCCCGAAAGCCGTCTGGTGACCTCGCAGCCCAAGTGGCTGCGGGGATTTGCCGAGTGAAGTCAAGTTGGGGGGGCTCCGGCAAGCCTCCCCGAACGCCCACCAAATGGCACCCGCCTTGGCGCCGGTGAAACCCAACGGCGACAAGAGTTGGTTCACCATCTTGAGTGCCTGTGGGCCACGACATCCTGGATCGATCAGACGCGGCCACCAAATGGCGGCGTTGTCGACGAAGGAGTTGGTTCGGGCATCCTGAACAGGTGGGTTGGTCCGTTTTTTGAGTCCGGTCCGATCTGATCCTGTCGCCGCGCCGGGACGAAAGCGGAAAGGACGGCAAGGCGCGCGAGAAGGAACCTCTCGAATACCGCTCTGGCCGCAGCGAAGGCGGCAGGAGCTTGACGGAACGGGACGGTGTCCAACGCGAGAATTTGCTTCATCGGGGGCCTATCCGGGGCGCTCGACTTTCCAATGGTTGGCCGACACGGCACTCGTCGTTTGCCTTCTATTGGAGAGCGTACCTGAAGCTCGCTCATTTGCCGCTGGACGGCAGTGAGGCATCGAAGGCGCCACTGACTGACGACATCTGCCGACGGCCTGGACAAGAGCAGACATGATGGCCGGATCGGAAAGACTGGCGTCGCAAGAGAAAATGGCGAGGGTATGCGGCCCGATTCATGCCCACGTTCGGCTTGCATGTCCCAATCCTGGGGGCGAAGACTGCAGGCAGGCTTCAGCAGACACGGCAGCGGTTATGGCTTCGAAGAAAACCCTGAACGCAACAAACCTTGAAATGCTGGGGGCACCTCGCCTGGCGGAGCTGTTGATGGAAATCAGCGCCGGCAATGCGGGCGCGAAGCGTCGCTTGCGACTGGAGCTGGCGGGTGCGCTCAGTTCATCGGAGGTCGCGCGAGAGGTCCGAAAACGGCTCACCTCGATTGCCAGGGCCCAGAGCTATATCGGCTGGCGCAAGCGAAAGGAGTTCGTCAAGGATCTCGACGCCCAGCGTCGCGCCATTGTCGACAAGGTGGCTCCCGAAGATCCGATGGAGGCGCTGGACCTGATGTGGCGGTTTCTCGCAATCGCGGATCCAGTCTTTGGCCGATGCGACGATTCCAGTGGATCCGTGATCGGGGTCTTTCAGGATGGTCTCGATGATCTGGTTCGGATCGCAGAAGCGGCAAAACCCAATGTCGAGGATCTGGCGGATCGTATTCTCTCGGCGGTTCAGGACAACGGCTACGGTCAGCATGACGACGTGATCGCCAAACTGGCGCCGGTGCTCGGGCCGGCCGGGTTGGCACACCTCAAGGCGGTCGTCGAAGCCCTCGCGCGTGATCCTGTCCGGCTGTCGGATGAGGATGATACAGTCGTCGCGTTGGGCCTTGCCGGGTCCTTCAGGGCTCGCGACGTCGTTGAACGGAATCGGGAGCGCACGGTCCGCATGGCCCTGTTGGACATTGCCGATGCGACAGGTGATATCGACAGGTACATCGCGCTCCATGATGCCTCAACGCGCAAGGTTCCTGCCATTGCTGCAGGGATCGCCCAGCGGCTTCTCGACGCCGGGCGCGTCGATGAGGCCATGGACGCCTTGGAGGCAACCGATACCGACCCTCGACGCAGGATTCCGGACGAATGGCAGACGGTTCGGTTCCGCGCCCTGGAGGCCGCGGGACGCGAAGACGAGGCGCAGGCCGCGCGGTGGGCCAGCTTCGAGCGCGGGTTGTCGCCCGATGATCTGCGCGCCTACCTGAAGGCGTTGCCGGATTTCGAGGACATCGAGGCCGAGGAACGTGCACTCGATCACGCGGCTCGTCACGTCAATGTCAACGAAGCGCTTGTGTTCCTGATCAACTGGCAGGCCTTCGGCCGGGCCGCCAGCGTCGTGGTATTCCGTGCCAGAGAACTTGACGGCGATTACTATGAAATCCTGACCCCGGCAGCTGAAATGCTGTCGGCCGCGCATCCACTTGCAGCCACACTCCTGCTTCGCGCGATGGTCGACTATGCGCTCAACGCCGCACGCTCGAGCCGCTACCGCCACGCCGCCCGCCATCTGATCGACTGCGAGGCGCTCGCCAATGAGATTTCGGACTGGGGCGGAAACAAACCGCACGAAACCTACATTTCCGAACTCCGGTCGCGTCACCCCCGAAAGTCCTCGTTCTGGGTGACTGTGGACGCCGCGACATGACTGTCGCCGCTGTCAAATCGACTTCCTTGGCAGGAACTATTCAGTCATGAGGCCTCTTGGAAGAGACGCTGATGATGTCAGGAACAGCCGCCGTATCATGCCCGGCCACCAGGCCTGTGCTGTCGACCTGTAGGTTGAGCCTTCGGTTTTCGACCGCCCGTTCAAGAAGCGGTGGCATGATGCGCGGCACCGTCATGGGAGGGATTTGAGCGACCCGGGCGATCTCTACAGGCCGGCGCTCGCCAAGGCGTCAAGGATACGATCGTTTTCCGCGGCGATGGGATAGGGAAACATTCTCTGCACCGCGTCGAGGTCGTATTTCGGAGCGAAACGCTTGATCGTTGCAACCATCCGCGATCCGGCTTCGGGGCGCCCGGCTTCGACAAGGGCGCGGGCGAGTTGCACGCGCGCCGGGATAAAGCGCTCCACGCGTTCGAGCACCGCCTCGAAATGCGCGATTGCCTGATCGACATCCCCGAGAAGGATATGAGCGTGCCCCCTTGCGAACTCCCAGCTGGGCGGATGAAAACTGTCTTTCGAGAACGCCAGATCGAGGATTTCCAGAGCGCGTTCCGGCTGTGCCAGACGGTTCATTGTCTCGCCGTAGGCAAAATGGACCTCGGCATTGTCACGGTCACGCATCACTGCCGAGTCGAAGGCAGCGACGGTTTCCTGCGGTTGGCCGCGATAGCCCAGCACCCAACCCAGACGCGCATAGGCCAAGGCCGAGGTATCGTCGAGCTGGATCGCGCGACGCGCTATCGCCTCTGCCGTATCGAGGGTTTCGTCCGCACCGGGCCAGCCGAACACGAACATGGCAGTCCGACAATAGGCCTGGTGCGCATAGGCCTCGGCAAAACCTGGGTCCAGATCGGTGGCGTTGCTGAAATGCTCGAACGCCTCGGCAAAGCTTGCAGGATCGTATCTGTAATAGGCAAAGCGCCCCTTGAGATAGGATTCGTGGGCCGCAGGGCTAGCGGTTCGGATGCGGCGGCCACGGTCTCTTGGACGGTCGGGATCGATCACGCCTGCCAGGCGCAGGCTGATCTGGTCCTGCGCAGCGAGCAGGCTCGTGGGGGAAAAGTCGAACCGTTCGGCCCACATCGAGTGATCATCCTGCGCCGCGAGGACGGCGACATTGAACCGGAGAACCTGGCCCTGCCGCCGCAGGCTGCCGTCGACGACGTGGGTGACGCCATGGCGAGACACCTCCGGATTGTCGGACAACGCGCGCGAGGCGTTCCGCGACAGCACGCGCATCGATGTCAGCCGGGCGAGGTCCGTGATCAGATCTTCGGTCATACCATCGGCCAGGTAGGCGTCCTGCGCCGAGGTGGACAGCAACCGTATCTCTCGCACCAGGACACAGGGCAGATCTGTCTCGGGGCGTATCCCGGAAACGGGCGGTTTGTGCTCGGCGACGTGACCGACAAAGCGGAAGCCGCGTGAACGAACCGTGTGTACGTACAGCTTGCGCTGTGCGTCGTCCCCCAGGGCCCCGCGGACGGACTTGATGGCCCCGGAGATGGCCCAATCCGTGACGACCTTGCCATTCCAGATGGCCTCGACCAACTCGTCTCGCGATACGACACGGTCCCGGTTCTTCAGCAGGAATTCAAGGAGCCTGAGGGTCTGAGGCTCGATCGGGACGGGCAATCCGTCCCGCGTCAACTCCTGGGCTGCGCTGTCCAGTCGAAACGGACCAAAGACCCAGGTCACATGGAAATGTTGGCCAGTCGCGTCCGTCACCCGGAAATCCTCCCAAAACCCTCCCAAAGCACTCAAGCAGAAAGATCCGGATCGCGCCATGTTTACGCATCATCACAGCCAAGGGAGCAAATGGATGCAACGGCAACATGTACTGGGAACTGCCCTCGGGATCGGGCTCGCGACAACACCGGCATTGGCCGAACGGATCAACCTCGCCAGCGATACCAGCGTCGACGTGTCGGTCGGGCGTCTGACCGCCGCCGTCGATCAGGCCGGTGCTAGGGTTTTCGCGGTTGTCGATTTTTCCGAAGGCTCCGCACGTATCGGCACGAAATTGCGGCCAACGACGGTGGTCATCTTCGGCAGCCCGAAAATCGGCGGCACGGTTCTGCAGTCCAGCCAGACACTGGCCCTGCATCTTCCGTTGCGCATCCTGTTCTTCGAGGACGGGTCGGGACAGACATGGCTGACCTATGACGATCCCGCGCATGTCGCGTCGGCCCATGGTGTGCCTGCCGATGATCCCGCGATCCTGCGCATGCAGGCAGCGTTGACCCGGCTTGCCTCCATCGCGGCCGGCGGATGACGGCCATGGCAAACACCGGTTTCATGGCGGCGGCGCAGGGCATCAGAGCTTCGGCTGCGTTGCGGATCGGAGGCGTCTGCCTCGCCATCGCCGCCCTTGGCTGGGTTGCCAGTGCCTCGCCGATCGAACAATTCGTGCACGACCTCCTGGCCGCGGCGGATACGCGACCGGGCTACGCGATGTGCGTCATCGTGATGTTGATGATCGCGCACAATGTATTCCCCATTCCCGCCGAGGCGATTGCAATCGCCGCCGGAGCGATGCTGGGACCCCTTTCAGGCGGGCTTGCCGTCTGGGGTGGTGCGATGCTGGGGGCAAGTCTTGCCTTCTGGATGTCCCGCGTCTGGGGGCGCTCGATGATCTTGCGGTTCCTGCCGGCTGTCTGCGCAAGTCGTCTGGATCGGATGGCAGAGTCCTGCACCTGGCCTGCGCTCATCGGTGTGCGACTTGTCCCGATCATTTCGTTCAATCTGATCAACTATTCCGCAGGGCTGGCATCCGTCCCGTGGTCCACTTTCCTGTGGACGACTGCGATCGGCATCATCCCGGTTGTCGCCATGTCGGTCAGCCTCGGAGCAGGTCTCTTCGTTTTGGGGACGGAGATCGTGATCTTTGGCGTGACTCTTCTCGCGGCATGTATTCTGGCCCGACATTTCATCTGCGGCGGGGTGTTCCGGGAGCGTATCACCGGCGAGATCAAGGTTCGGGGCCGTTCTACAGCCAGACGGTTTCCCGACATCACCGTTACACCGTTTTCTTCCAGATCGGCTGGGGCAGCTTCAAGACCTGGTCGCGCATCCACTGACCCGCGACGCCGAGAGCGCGCTGCTCCGTCCAGACGAAATCGCTAGATCCCGGGCGAGGAGACATCCGATTGGTCGTAGCTGTAACCGGCCGAGAGGCATTGGGCGTTTCACGAGTTGCTCTGCAGCCAGGCCGCGCGACCCCGTTCGGCCGTAATCCTGCATTCGCTCAACGGCCATCTTGTACGGTTCATGCCGCTATTCTGGCCCATGCGATGGGGCCAAGGCAGCCCCTGAGTCCAGAACCGGGCAGTACGGTCTTTCTGGTGTCGCCGTCTGGAGCCGCTGCCGCATCGACTGCTTTGGAACCCGTTTTTTCGGACATTCGTGCACAGATTTTGTGCGCCCAATTGACCGAGGAAAGCATTCGTTAGCGAAAGGCCCCTACAAGGTTCCGGGAAAGCCATGAAGGGAACAATGATGCCTGCTCGCCGCTCTGGAACGCTTCTAATGGGTCTGGCTACAATCGCGACCCTCGCCATGACGAGCCCGACGTTGGCGACCGAGATCCGAATTGGTGGAACCGGAGCTGCCCTGGCCGGAATGAGGATCATCGGTCGGGAGTTCGTGAAACAGAATCCCGATGTCGAAGTTACGGTCCTTCCGAGTTTGGGGAGCAGCGGTGGAATCAAGGCGGTCGTCGCTGGCGCAATCGATCTTGCCGTCAGCTCTCGACTGCCCAAGCCGAACGACGCCGAGAAAGGTGCGAGTGCGAGATTTTACGCAACCACGCCTTTGGCGCTGGTGACCTCGCCGACCACACAAGCCCAAGGTTTGAGCACGGGCGAACTGGCAACGATTTTTTCCGGCGAAATGACCACCTGGGAGGACGGCTCGCAGATCCGGCTGATCCTGCGACCGAAGGCGGAAACTGCTACAGGTTACCTCCGGTTGTTGTCCGAAGAGATGAACGCGGCTGTCGATCTTGCGCATGCGCGCGAGGGAATGTTTGTGGCAACCAACGATCAGGAAAATGCAGACGCCCTGGAGCAGATGCCCGGGTCGCTCGGGGTGATCACGCTGGGACAGATCGCAACCGAAGACCGGAACCTCAAGGTGCTTTCGCTTGACGGGGTCCGGCCTGAGCCTGGTGCCGGGCCATCTCAGAACATTCTGCACACCCAGTCGTTTTTTGTGATCAGCACGAAAGACACACCGCCGATCGCCGAAGAGTTTGTTTCTTTCCTCCTCTCGTCCAAAGGCCAGGAGATCCTGAAAGTACGCAGCCATGCCTTGGTCCAATAGCTCGTCGACACCGCTTGCGTCGGATGCCTCGCCAAGGATGGTTCGCTGCACCACGCTCCTGGCGCTGACGGTCTCGATCCTGATCTGCGTGGTGCCGCCGGTGCTCTATTTTCACCACGAGTCCCAGAACGTCGAGAGCGGGCTGCATGCAGAAGCAATGCTGAACTCCAGGCAGGTCTCACGCTTCGCTGTGCGAAATCCGGAAATGTGGACGTTCGAATCCCATCGTCTTGAGGAAATGATCGACACAACCGACATCGCGGACAGCCAGACGATCTTTGATCGATCCGGCAACGTTGTCCTGCATATCGGGCAGCAGGATCTCGGCTGGCCAAGCAAGACAGTCTACAGCACGATCCACGACGCGGGCATGCCGGTTGGCGAACTCGCGGTCTCGGTGAGCCTGATATCGGTCTTTTGGCAGTCGCTGCTTGTGCTGGCACTGACATCTTTTGTCGCGACGGCGACCTTCCTGTCACTCCGGACACTCCCGCTCAGAGTACTGGGGAAGGCAGTTGATCGCGCCATGTTCCTTGCCAGCCATGATCCCTTGACCACATTGCCGAACCGTTCGCTGTTCAACGACTGGCTGAAGAAATCACTGGAGGAGACGGAGTCCGACCGGCGCGAACAGCGTCCTGTTGCCTTGCTCTGTTTGGATCTGGATCACTTCAAGGAAGTGAACGACATCCTTGGCCACGAAGCCGGAGATGAGCTGCTGAAGCAGGTTGTCGACAGGATGAAGGAATGCCTGCGCCACGAGGACTTCCTGGCACGACTTGGTGGCGACGAATTTGCCATCATTCAAAAGAGCGCGTCTCAACCCGATGGATCGACGCAACTTGCGGAGCGGTTGATTGGCCTTCTTGAGGAGCCGTTTGCCCTATGTGGGACCGACGTCTCGATCGGCATGAGCATCGGTATCGCCATTCATCATTCCGGACAGGTTCCCGACCCTCAGAATCTGCTACGCCATGCGGACCTCGCGCTATACGGGGCGAAGGCAGACGGCCGGGGTGTCTGCCGATACTTCGAGAAGGAGATGAACGACAATCTGGCGGCTCGGAAGCTGGTGCAAAATGATCTCCGTGGCGCAATCGCACGAAATGAGCTTGTACTGTACTTCCAGCCACAGATTGATCTTGCGACCGGTTCAATAACGGGCGTTGAGGCACTGCTCCGCTGGAACCGTCGGGGGCAAGGATTGGTGATGCCTGATGCGTTCATCTCGCTTGCCGAAGAAACCGGCTTGATCGTTCCGATAGGGGAATGGGTGATTCAGGAAGCCTGCCGCAGGGTCGTGGAATGGCCGGAATTGTCGGTCGCCGTCAACGTCTCGCCGTTGCAGTTCCGACAGGGCGATCTGATAAAGACCATCAAGGATGCGCTGGATTCCACGGGAATCGAGCCACGACGGTTGGAAATCGAGATCACCGAAAGCGTTCTGCTGAGCCATACCGAGGAGGCGGTTGAGACAATGACGACGTTGCAGGACCTCGGAGTGCGAATTGCCATGGACGATTTTGGCACCGGCTATTCAAGCCTCAGCTACTTGCGTCGTTTTCCGTTCGACAAGATCAAGATCGACAAGTCGTTTGTGGCAGACCTCAACGAAAGCACGAATGCAAGAAGTATCGTCGAGGCGGTCATCCAACTGGGATCATCCATGGGCATGGTGTCCAACGCTGAAGGTGTGGAGACAATCGAACAGGCCGACCTCCTTCGGAACCATGGATGCAAGGAAGTACAGGGCTTTCTGTTCAGCCGCCCCTTACCATCAGAGTCAATCGCGGAGATCCTGTCGGACAAAGCCTGGCAGGAGAGCAGAACTCAAGTCGGATAGCCCGAAGCCATCTGGCTTGATCGATTATTGGGGCCAGTCAGCCGAGCACAGTTCGGGCCTGCGTCGTCGGGCGCAGGCGTCATCGTTCAATCGCCGTTCAACGGATGTCCGCTTCAAACGCTCCAGACCGAATTCGCCCATCCCGCGCCCAGGGTCAGAGGCTGGCCACTGATGCCATTCGTGCACCCTACAGAATCCGGAGGTCAGGTTCAGAAGACGTTGGTACACAAATCGCTGGAAGGATTCACGGCTTGAATTCAGAATGAACTCTTCGGCGAAAGAGCAGTTGGACCCAAACGAAATACAAGAGTGAGCGGCCCCACTTGAGTGGTCCAAATTGAGAGTCTGTGCATGGTTGGTCTTTGGTCCCTCAGGACAATGGCACAGGTGGCCGGTAACCCAAGGCACTGTGGGGGCGTTTGGCGTTATAGTGTTTCCTCCAGCTTTCGATGATGATTTGCGCATCGTGTAGCGAGTGGAATATCTCTCCGTTCAGCAGTTCGTCCCGCATGCGACCATTGAAGTTTTCGGAATATCCATTCTCCCAAGGCGAACCTGGTTCGATGCAGGCGGTCTCGGCGCCAACGGATTTGGTCCAGCTCCTGACAGCTTCCGCAAAGAACTCAGGGCCGTGGTCTATGGTCGGTCGAACCAGTGGCGCAAGCCATTGTCAACTCCGAGCGAATGAAAGAAGGCACGCCGCGCAGAATGAAGCAGAATGAACAGGTCCGTCAGCGCATCTATGGCTTCTTTCGAATTCAGGTTTTGCTTCACACGGATCGCCAGACACTCCCGGCTGTATTCATCCAGGATGTTCAATGTTCTGAAGGCCCTGCCGTCTTCGGTCCGGTGGTGCACGAAGTCGTTCGACCCAGAGCCCGGCAGGACATGCTTGCACGCCAGAGAGGAGGACATGGTTGCGATACTCGGGCCGTAGCTGGACGCAGGATCCGTCCATTGCCCGGCAGTGGCTCGCATCGCAAACCATGTGACGGGGGCAGCCACAGCCGTCCCTTCTTCGGTTGCCTGCCTGGCACTTGGAGCCCCTCACGTCGCCACAACCTCTCGATCCGGCCATAACTGACCCGTTGCCGACAGGCGGTGTTCACACCGCAAAGGGGGCAACCCGCATCCCTCAACAATGAAGCGACACGACGGCAACCATTGCGACCGTACTGCCGGGTCAGCTCGATCATGTCCGCCACGAGCCGATCCTCATCGGCCCGGCCCCGTGGGTGATACCTCCGAGGTGATTGGTGTTGCCCCAGAACGCGACATACACGGCGCTCAGAAACCTTCACCTGGCTGCGCACATGGTCAATGCAGGCGCGACGATGGGAGGGGCTCGCAAGTAATGGGATGGTCCGCCCTTCCCAGAAGAGCGCCAGACCATTCATCCTCCATGGGAAAGCAATACAGGAGGAATGAATTATGACGGAGATTGCAGTTGTCGGGATCGATCTCGGCAAGAACGTCTTTCTCCTCATCGCCATGGACGTAAGCGCTGTCGCCGCCCCACGTTGCCTGCGGAGGCGGTCATTGCGAGTTGATAGGCATGTGAAGACAAGGAGTGCGTTTCGCAATGTTCGCAAGGAGTTCGTGTTTCATGGCGCTTGGTGTTGAAGTCTTTGCCTCGGGTCAGAGGCGTTGGCCGGATCATGTGAAGGCGCAAGCCGTGGCCGAGACCCCGGAGCCCTGCGCGACGGTGTCGGGTGTCGCGGCGCGCTACGAGATTATGCCGAGCCAGCTGACGGGCTGGCGACGGTTGGCGAAGCAGGGCAAGCTCGTGTTGCCTGCGGTTGAGGTTGATGAAGCGGTCTTCGCGCCTCTCTTCATCCGCGATGGGACCAAGAGCGCCGAGGACCCCGCAATGGCGTCACCCGAAGCGCCGATCAGGATTGTCCGGCGTGCGGCCGTGATCGAGCTTGCGCAGGATACGCCAGCGGCTCGACTTGCCGAGATTGTCCACGCGCTGGAGGCGCCTCCATGTT